>JBEIIG010000022.1:0-49904 GCA_040380855.1 Acidimicrobiaceae bacterium
CGTCGCCGAGGTCGAGCGCACCGGTGCCGAGGTGACCATCAGCCGTCACGGCGTACCCGTCGCCAAACTGGTCCCGTTCCGACCGGTCGTGCCACCGCGTCAGCTCGGATCGTGGCGCGGCCGGGTCGAGTTCTCTGCTGATTTCGATGAGCTCCCCGATGACCTTGCGGCAGCGTTCTCTGGTGCACTGCCGTGAAGCAGTTCCTGCTCGACACGCACGTTGCGCTGTGGGCGTTGGCTACGCCCGAACGTCTCGACGAGGCGTTGCAACGCGAACTCGCCGACCCCCGCAATGTGGCGGCGGTCTCGGCTGCAGCGGTCTGGGAAGTCGAGATCAAGCGGGCACTCGGCACGCTCGCCGCTCCCGACGGTTTCGCCGCCGAGTGCGTTCGGCTGGGCTTCGACGAGTTGCCGATCAGCTTCGAGCACGCCGAACGAGCCGGCCGTCTGCCGATGGTGCACGCCGACCCGTTCGACCGGATGATGATCGCCCAAGCGCAGCACGAACATCTCACCATCGTCACCGCCGACCCAGCCTTCGCCGGGTACGAGGTCGACATCCGGTGGGTCGAAAAAGGTTGATACGACCCGTAGCAGGTTTTCTGCGCATGGGGTAGGGTGGCGGCCATGGCGATCGATCCGAAGAAGTGGACCATCAAGACCCAGGAGGCCGTCGGGGCCGCCGTCGACCAGGCTCGTGCACTCAACAACCCCGAGCTCACCCCCGACCATCTGCTCGCAGCACTCGCCCGCCAGGACGACACGCTCACCCCGGTAGTGCTGCAGAAGCTCGGCCTCGCCCCGCTCATGGTGCGCAACAAGGCCGATGAGGCCGTAGCCCGACTGCCCAAGGCCTACGGCGGCGACGACCCGCGGATGAACCGCGAACTCACCGCCACGTTCGAATCGGCCGAGCAGTACCGCAAAGACCTGAAGGACGACTACCTGTCGGTCGAGCACCTGCTGCTGGCCATGGGCGACCGCCTCGGCGTCGGCCGTGAAGAGCTGCTCAGCGCCCTGAAAGACGTGCGTGGCAGCCACCGGGTGAACAGCCAGAACCCCGAGGAGCAGTTCGCGGCGCTCGAGAAGTACGGCCAAGACCTCACGGCCCGTGCACGCGAGGGCAAGATCGACCCGGTCATCGGCCGCGACGACGAGATCCGCCGCGTCATCCAGGTGCTCAGCCGGCGTACGAAGAACAACCCGGTGCTCATCGGCGAACCGGGCGTGGGCAAGACCGCCATCGTCGAGGGCCTCGCCCGGCGTATCGCCGACGGCGACGTGCCCGAGGGCTTGAAGCACAAGCGACTCGTCGCACTCGACATCGCCAGCATGTTGGCGGGTGCCAAGTACCGCGGCGAGTTCGAGGAGCGGTTGAAGGCCGTGCTGAAGGAGATCACCGACGCCGCCGGCGAGGTGATCACGTTCGTCGACGAACTGCACACCATCGTCGGTGCCGGCGGCGCCGAGGGCGCCATGGACGCCGGCAACATGATCAAGCCGATGCTGGCCCGTGGCGAGTTGCACATGATCGGCGCCACCACGCTCGACGAATACCGCAAGTACGTCGAGAAAGACCCTGCGCTGGAGCGCCGCTTCCAGCAGGTGTACGTGGGCGAGCCCAGCGTGGAGGACACCATCGCCATCCTGCGTGGCCTGAAGGAGCGCTACGAGGTGCACCACGGGGTGCGCATCCAGGACTCGGCGCTCGTCAGTGCCGCGGTGCTGAGCAACCGCTACCTCACCAACCGCTTCCTACCCGACAAGGCCATCGACCTCGTCGACGAAGCCGCCAGCAAACTGCGGATCGAGATCGACTCGTTGCCCACCGAGATCGACATCGTCGAGCGGCGCATCCTGCAGCTCGAGATCGAACAGGTGGCGCTCGAGAAAGAGACCGACGCCCCGTCGATCGAGCGACTCGAGGTGTTGCGCGCCGAGCTCGAGGGGTTGCGCGCCCAGTCGGCCGAGATGCGTGGCCATTGGGAGAGCGAGAAGGAGGCCATCGGCGCCATCCGTGTGCTGAAAGAAGAGCTCGAGCAGCTGCGCACGATGGTCGAGCGCGAGACCGATCTGAACCTCGCCGCCGAGGTGCGCTACGGCCGTATCCCCGAACTCGAGCGACGCATCGTCGATGCCACGGCGCACCTCGACGTGCTGCAGCACGGCAACCGCATGCTGAAAGAGGAGGTCGACGCCGAAGACATCGCCGAGGTGGTGAGCAAGTGGACCGGCGTGCCCGTCACCCGGTTGATGGAGGGCGAGATGAGCAAGCTCGTCCACCTCGAAGACCTGCTGCACCAGCGGGTGATCGGTCAGGGCGATGCCGTGCACGCCGTGGCCAACGCGATCCGCCGCTCGCGCGCCGGCCTCAGCGACCCACACCGCCCCATCGGCTCGTTCATGTTCCTCGGGCCCACGGGTGTGGGCAAGACCGAACTGGCCCGCGCCGTCGCCGAGTTCCTGTTCGACGACGACAAGGCGATGGTGCGCATCGACATGGGCGAGTACATGGAGAAGTACTCGGTCAGCCGCCTCATCGGTGCGCCCCCCGGCTATGTCGGCTACGACGAAGGTGGCCAGCTCACCGAGGCGGTGCGTCGCCGTCCCTACAGCGTGGTGCTGCTCGACGAGATCGAAAAGGCACACCCCGACGTGTTCAACGTCCTGCTGCAGGTGCTCGACGACGGCCGCCTCACCGACGGCCAGGGCCGCACCGTCGACTTCACCAACGTGGTCATCGTGATGACGTCGAACCTGCCGGGCGACCCGCTCGGGTTCTTCAAGCCCGAGTTCATCAACCGCGTCGACGAGATCATCCGCTTCCGATCGCTCACCGAGGCCGACCTCGCCCAGATCGTCGGCATCCAGTTGGGCCTGCTGCGCAAGCGCATGGCCGACCGGCGCATCGCCCTCGACGTCACCGACGCGGCCATGGCGTTGCTCGCCCGCGAGGGCTACGACCCCAGCTTCGGGGCCCGGCCGCTGAAGCGGGTCATCCAGCGCGAGATCAGCGACCCGGTCGCAATGCTCGTGCTCGAGGGCAAGGTGGGCGAGGGCGATACGGTCACCGTCGACACCGTGCGTGGCGACGCAGGCACCGACGCCACCGGCGAGCACCTCACCGTCAGCGTCTGACCCTGCCCGCTCGGCGACCCGGTCGGTCGGCTGCTGCCGGTCGATACGGCCGGGCGTAGTGTCGGACGCCAATGGGGGATCCTGACGGGCCGTGGTCGACGTTCGAGCCGTGTGCCGAGCGCGACCTGCTCGACGGTGCTTCGGCACGTGCGCCACGGGCATCGATCGAACCCGATCGGTCGGTCGGCTGGATGCGGCGCATGTGGCCGCTGCTCAGGGTGCGATGGGTGGCCTTCTTCGGTTCGCTGGTGCTGGCACTGGTGTCGATGGTGGCGGGTGTGCTCATCCCGCGGATCACGATGGATGCGATCGATCGTGGGTTGCGTCTGCGCGACGCCCCGCTGTCGACGTTCGTGTGGATCCTGCTCGCCTTGGCGCTCGGCCGCGCTGTCCTCGTCTACGTCTACCGGTTCACCCTCTACCGCGTGGCCTACGACCTCGAGACCGATCTGCGGCTCGGCATGTTCGGGCACCTCACGCGGATGGACTTCGCCTTCTTCGACAGGGTGCAGGCCGGCCAACTGATCAGCCGGGCCAACTCCGACATCCGCTCGGTGCAGATGTTCCTCACGTTTGCACCGCTCATCTCGTTGAACCTGCTCAGCTTCGTGGTGGCCGTGGGGCTGATGCTCAGCATCCATGTGGGCCTCACCCTGGTGGCGCTGTGCACCCTGCCGTTCACCTACGTCACCGGTTCGCGCCTGCGCAACATCTCGTTCCCGATGTCGTGGATCGTGCAGGGGCGCCAGGCCGAGATCACCACGATCGTCGACGAGAACGTGCAGGGCGTGAGGGTGGTGAAGGGCTTCGCTGCCGAAGAGCGTGAACTCGGCAAGTTGGCCCGGGTGGCCCAGCGGCTGCAGTGGGCCAACGTCGCCCTGAACGACGCCCGTGCCCGCTGGGGGCCGCTCACCGAGAACCTGCCCCGGCTCGGCCTGGCCGGCGTGTTGCTGTACGGCGGCATCCTCGTCATCCACGGCGACATCACCGTGGGTGCCATCGTGGCGTTCAACGCCTACGTGGTGCTGGTGCAGGCACCGTTCCGGTTCCTCAGCTTCATCCTCATCCTCGCCCAGCGTGCGGCAGCGTCGGCCGGCCGCATCTTCGAGGTGCTCGACGAGCGGCCCACCGTGCACGACCGGCCGGGTGCGGTCGACTTGATCGAACCGGCCGGAGAGGTGCGCTTCGAGTCGGTCACCTTCACCTATCGCGGGGCTGCCCAGCCCGTGCTCGACGGGTTCTCGCTGCACGTGCGCCCGGGCGAGACCGTGGCGATCGTCGGCCGCACCGGCAGTGGCAAGAGCACCGTGGCCCGGTTGCTCACCCGCTTCTACGACGTCGACGCCGGAACCGTGTCCATCGACGGGCACGATGTGCGCGACCTCACGCTGGCCAGCGTGCGTCACCACGTGGGCGTGGTGCTCGACGACCCGTTCCTGTTCTCGGCCTCGGTGCGCGACAACATCGCCTACGGGCGACCCGAGGCAAGCCTCGACGAGGTGGTGGCCGCCGCCCGCGCTGCGCAGGCCGACGAGTTCGTCGACCAGCTGGCCGAGGGCTATGACGCCGTGGTGGGCGAACGTGGCTACGACCTGTCGGGCGGTCAACGTCAGCGCATCTCGATCGCCCGCACGCTGTTGGTGAATCCCGCCGTACTGGTGCTCGACGACGCCACCTCGGCCATCGACGTGCAGGTCGAGCAGCACATCCACGCAGCGCTGCACCAGATGCGCGGCACCCGCACGATGATCCTCATCGCCCACCGCCTGTCGACCATCGCGCTCGCCGACCGGGTGGTGCTGCTCGAGGACGGCCGGGTGGTGGCCGAGGGGCCCCATCGACACCTGCTCGCCACCGAACCGCGCTACGCCGCTGTGCTGGCCCGCACGATCGACGACAGCGTCGACGCCGACGTGCTCGACAGCGATGTGCGCGACGACGATGCGGTGGAGGAGGGTCGGCCATGATGTTCGGGCCGGGTGGTGGCGGCTTCGGGCCGGGCGGCACGCAGACCAGCGCGGCTGCCGGTCTGCCCTTCGCCGGGGTGCCGGCCGAACTGCGCGAACGCGCCGACGCCATCCTCGCCACCGAGCCCGAGCACCCCGACCCGGCCGTGCGTTTCGACCCGGTGGGCACCGACCGTCGACCGTTCACGCTGCGCCGGTTCCTCGAGGGGCACCGCGCCGCGTTGTTCGGGGCGCTGGTGCTGGTGGTGCTCGAGACGCTGGCGTTGCAGGCAGGGGGTCTGCTCACCCAGCAGGCCATCGACCGGGGCATCACCCCTGGCCGGGTCGACGTGGTGGTGACGGTTGCCGTGCTGTACCTGGTGTCGGTGGTGGTCGCCACCATCACCGGTGCCTGGCGGGTGTCGTGGACCGGCCGTCTCGGCGAGCGGCTGCTCTACCAACTACGCCTGCGGGTGTTCGCCCACCTGCAGCGCCAGTCGATCGACTTCTACACCGACGAGCGCGCCGGGCGCCTGCTGACCCGCATGACCAGCGATGTCGATGCGCTGCAGCAGCTGTTCCAGGACGGCCTCGTGAACATCGTCGTGCAGGGCCTCACGCTGGTGGTGGTCGGTGTCATCCTGTTCGTCCTCGAGCCCACCCTGGCACTGGTCACGGTGGCTGTCGTCGTACCGGCGCTCACCCTCATCACGCTCTGGTACCGGCGAGCGTCGGATCGCTCGTACGCCGTGGTCCGCGACCGCATCGCCGACGTGCTGGCCGATCTGTCCGAGACGCTGCAGGGCGTGCGCGTGGTCACTGCGTTCAACCGTCGCCGCCAGAACGTGATGGTGCACCGCGGCATCGTCGCCCGCTACCGCGACGCCAACGTGGTGACGGCCCGCCAGGGTGCGGTGTACGGCCCGGCCGCCGACCTGTTGGGTGCGCTGGGGCAGGTGGTGGTGCTGCTCATCGGCGGCCGGATGGTGCTGCGCGGCGACTTGTCGATCGGCACGCTCGCCGCGTTCCTCCTCTACCTCACCTCGTTCTTCGCGCCCATCCAGCAGTTGGTGCAGCTCTACACCACCTACCAGTCGGGTCAGGCGGCGGTGGGGAAGATCCGCGACCTGCTCGCCACCGAGCCCTCGGTGCAGCAGCGGCCCGATGCCTCCGATCTGCCACCGGTCGAGGGCCGGGTCGAGCTGCGCGACGTCAGTTTCGAGTACCTGCCCGGTGTGCCGGTGCTGCAGCACATCGACCTCGTCGTCGAGCCGGGCGAGACGTTCGCGTTCGTGGGCGCCACCGGCAGCGGTAAGTCGACGATGGCCAAACTCGTCACCCGCTTCCACGACCCCACCGCCGGTACCGTGCTGATCGACGGGCACGATCTGCGCGGGGTCACGCTGGCCTCGCTGCGCCGCCAACTCGGCGTCGTGCCGCAGGAGCCGTTCCTGTTCGCAGCGTCGATCCGCGACAACGTGGCGTTCGGACGGCCCGATGCGACGATCGACGAGGTGCTCGACGCCTGCCAGGCGGTCGGCCTCGGCGAGGTGCTGGCCCGACTGCCGGCCGGCATCGACACGTTCGTGCACGAGCGCGGTGTGTCGTTGTCGAGCGGTGAACGCCAACTGCTGGCGCTGGCCCGAGCCTTCCTGGCCCGGCCACGGGTGCTCGTGCTCGACGAAGCGACGTCGAGCCTCGACCTCGAGAGCGAGACCGTGGTGGAACGAGCGCTCGACGCCGTGCTGCAGGGCCGCACCGCCATCGTCATCGCCCATCGTCTGGCCACGGCCATGCGTGCCGACCGGATCGCCGTGGTGGATGCAGGACGGATCGTCGAACTCGGATCACCCGCCGAACTGCGGGCGCTCGGCGGACGCTGGGCAACGATGGAGGCCACCTGGCTGCGCCACTCCGACAGCGGTCAGGCGCCGTCGGTCGAGCCGTAGCGGCTGCTCACCGGTGCTGCCGACGCACCGTGCAGCACCACGCTGCCCAGCACCGTGGCGGTGATGGCGGCCACCACCCGCAGCGTGTCGGCCGACGGCAGCGCATCGACCGCCAACAGGGCGAACACCACCGAGGCCAGCCCGCGCGGCCCGAACCAGCCCATCACCGCGACGGTGAACCGGTCGAAGCCGGCGCCCACCAGCGCCAGGGCCACCGGCACCATGCGCACCACGGTGAGGGCGAGCACTGCGAACACTGCCTCGCGCCATCCGGCGTACTGCAGCACCGGCAGCATCACCGCGCCGAAGATGAACCACACCAGCATCGACAGCAACCCACCCATCTGGTGCGTGAAGTGCAGCGCTGCGTCGGGCGCGGCACGGGTGACGGCCCCGTACGCCAGGCCGGCGACGAACGCGGCGATGAACCCGTTGCCGCCCATCTCGTCGAGTGCGGCGAACGCGCCCACCGCCACGCCGGCCACGGCCAGCGCGTGTGCCGCCGGGGTACCCCAGCCGCTGGCGCGGGCCCGTACCAGCAACCAGCCACCGACGAGTCCGATCAGTGCACCGCCCGCAGCGCCGATGAGCAGTTCACGCAACGCACCGGTCTCCGACCCGGTCTCGAACGCGGTGCCCGCAACGGCAGCCACCAACGCCACCTTCACGAATGGGGTGGCGATGCCGTCGTTCAAGCCGCTCTCGACGTTCAGGATGCGGCGCACCCGCTCGGGCACCCGCTCGTCCTCCACGATCGCTGCCCCCAGTGCGGCGTCGGTGGGAGCGACCGCGATGCCCACCACCGCGCACACCCACCACGACAGATCGGGCAGCACCCACTTCGCCACCAGCGTGCCCAGTGCCATGGTGAGCGGTAACCCGATGAGCAGCAATCGGATGGGTGGGCCCGCGTCGCGGCGCAGGTCGCGGGCACGCACCTGTGCGGCGTCGCCGAACAGCACCAGCGCGAGTGCCAGTTCGGTCACGTCGCGGACCCCAGCGCTGTCGAGGCGCACCTCGGCCACGCCGGTGGGGCCGTTGGTGAGCACCCACCCGGCGAGCACGAAGAACATCGGGGCGGAGATGTTCCACCGCTGCAGTCGCCCCGACACCATGCCCCAGACGACGATCGACCCGGCGACGACAGCGGTGACGACGAGGTTCAGTCCCTGTTCCATCAACGGTCGCCTGCCCCCTCCCCGGTCGACGGCGGCCATCCTCGCGGGCACACCGACTCGTTGTCCATCATCGCCGCACCATCGGGCGGCTCACGCCGACGCACGTGTACGCGATGCTGCCGCGACCCAGTTGATCGCGTTCGCCAGCAGTCGCCGATAGTGCGGGTCGGCGTAGGTGCTGGGGCCGTCGCCGGGCTGCAGGTAGACGGTGGGCGAGTTGCCCACCTGGCGCGCCCAGCCGAGCAGATCGGCGTGGGGGAGTGCGGCACCACTCGGGTGCGTCCACCCGCTGCGGTCGTTGCGGTGGCCGCGTACGGCACGATCGGCCGAGAAGAAGTGGTCGGGCGCCAGGGGATGCGTGGTGCGCAACAGCGGCACGGTGCCGGGTGCGGTGGTGTCGATCAGCACGGGTGCCAGGTACAACTCGTCGCGCAACGCGAACGACGACGGGAGGCCGGCGCACAGCGGGTGATCGGGGGCGAGCACCTCGACGGTGTGCTCGATGTCGAGCAGGTATCCCGAGTCGGGGTAGTCGCGGCCGCGCAACCGCCCGGGCACGTAGTGGAACCGACCACCCACGATGTCGGCCCATCTCGGCCAGGCCGGCCAGCCGGCGATGCTGTGGTGCAGGAACACCATGCCCACCCCGCGCTCGAGCAGACGCTCGATGCCATCGGTGAACGACGGGTGGGGCGCGACCAGCTCCACCGGTGGATCGGCGCGGGTGAACCGCAACCCCGGCATGTCGTAGAACACGACCGCGTCGATGTCGCCGAGCCGATCGGGGTGCAGTCGCTGCTGTGCCTCGGGATGCTCGACGTGTTCGGAGACGATCGACGGCGATGCATCGGCCAACGCGTCGAACATCGCCAGGAATGGTTCGCGTTCGAACGGGTGCCCTTTGGTGACGAGCAGCACCCGCACGGTCGCGGTCATGCGGTGGGCTTGGTGGGCCGCGCCACCTTCCACGCCAGCCAGAACAGCGGCAACTGCAACGGCAGGCGCAACCACGCAGCGAGCGCCGAATCGAATGGCGGTTCCATGTCCTTCATCCCGCCGTCGAGTGCAGCCTGGATGTTGGCCGGATACACCCCGATGAACGTGACGAGCGCCACCCAGCCGCCGAGCCGACGGGTACGGGGAATCGCCACCAGCACCGCAGCGGCGATCTCGACCACACCACTCAGGTAGGTGATGAGCCGCTTCGAGCCCGGCATCCAGTCGGGCACGAGCGGATCGAAGAACCCCGGGTTGGCGAAGTGCGCCACCCCGGCGCCACCGAGGATGAACACCAGCAGCGCGGCGGGGACGGAGAGGCGGGGCCGTGACGACATGGCTGAACCTTAGGTGTCGTGCGACAGCGATGCCGTGCCGTCAGGTGGGGAAGCGACGGCGAATGGCTGCTGCGTGCGCGGGGAAGCCCTCGTGGTCGGCCAGTGCCGTGATGCTCGGGCCCATGCGGCGCAGGGCCTGCTCGTCGGAGCGGGCGACGGCGGTGCGCTTCAAGAACGCATCGGCGGTGATGCCCGACGACACGTGCGCGAACCCACTGGTGGGCAACGATGCAGGACAGCCGATCACGAAGTTGGCGGCGCTGAACGGGGTGTGCTGGCCGATGAGGATCTCGCCCGCCTCGGTGAGCATCGCCAGGGTCGATTCGGTCGCCGCGTCGGCCACGGCCAACTGCAGGTGCTCGGGGGCGTAGCGGTTCGACACCGCTGCCGCCTCGGTGAGGGAGTCCACGAACACGCATCCCCCGTTCACGCCGAGCGATGCCCGCGCCGCCTCGGCCCGCACGGTCGGCAGATCGGCGAGTTGGTGCGCCAGTTCGGCATCGACCGCGTCGGCGAGCGGCACCGAGGTGGTGACCAGCACCACCGCCGAGTCGGTGCCGTGCTCGGCCTCGATCAGCAGGTCGGCGGCCAGCCGCACCGGGTCGGCCGACTCGTCGGCGATGACGAGGCTCTCGGTGGGACCGAGCAGCATCATCGTCGCCAGCCCGTAGCGCTGCATCTCGACCTGTGCACAGGTGACCGCAGGCGACCCGGGGCCCACCACCTTGCGCACCCTCGGGATGCGCTCGGTGCCGAAGCCCAGCGCCGCGATGCCTGCTGGCCCGTTCACCCGGAACACCCGATCGATACCGAGCTTGCGGCACACCACCAGCACCGCCGGGTCGACCTCGCCCGCGCCGCCGGGTACGGGTGGCACCACCAGAGCGATCTCGGCGACGCCGGCCACAACCGCGGGGACGCCGAGCTGGTAGGCGACGCTGGGGTACGAGGCCTTGCCGCTGGGCACGAACAGTCCGGCCGAGGCGATGGGCGTCACCTTCTCGCCCACCACCAGGCCGGTCTCGCTCTCGAACGACCAGTGGGGGACGCGATCGACGACCCGCTCGTTGAACGCCCGGAGGTGAGCGATCGCGTCGTCGATCGCGTCGTCGACCTCGGGCGACACCCGAGCCGCAGCGATCTCGTCGTCGCTCACCCGCAACTGGTCGGGCCGGAGGTCGATCCGGTCGAACTGCCGCAGCGCCCGGCACACCGCCTCGTCGCCGTCGACACGCACCTCGTCGATGATCCGGCCGATCGACGCGCGCAGTGCCGGGTCGAAGATGTCGTCGAGACCACGGTGGCACAGTGCTGCTCGTTCGGCCTCGGGCATCGTCGCCCACGTCATCCGCCGCAGCACCGGTGATTGGTCGCTCGTCACGGCGGGCACGGTATCGGCAGGCCGTGGCGGTGCACCAGCCACTAGGCTTTCCCCACGTTCCGTTGCCACCGCGGATCACCTGCAGCGTGAGGAGCGTGCCATGCCTGTCACCGTCGTCGTCGGAGCCCAGTGGGGTGATGAGGGCAAGGCCAAGATCATCGACCTGCTCGCCAACGAGCATTCGCACGTGGTGCGCTATCAGGGCGGCCACAACGCCGGCCACACGGTGGTGGTGGGCAGCGAGAAGTACGCCCTGCAACTCATCCCGAGCGGTGTGCTGTACGAGCACGTCGTGCCCGTCATCGGCAACGGGGTGGTGGTCGACCTGATCACGTTGTTCCGCGAGATCGACACGCTCGAGGGTCGGGGTGTGTCGTGTGCCCGGCTGAAGGTGAGCAGTCACGCCCACCTCATCTTCCCGTGGCACCAGGCGTGGGACGCCGTCACCGAAGAAGGGCGTGGCGACTCGAAGATCGGCACCACGCTGAAGGGCATCGGGCCCGCCTACGCCGACAAGGCGCGGCGGGTGGGCATCCGTGCCGGCGATGTGCTCGATCCGGCTTCGTTCGCCGCTGCGGTGCGGGCACGGGGCGAGGCCGAGAACCTGGCGCTGGTGGCTGCGGGCGGCACGGCGCTCGACATCGACGCGATCGTCGAGCAGTTCGCTGCGCTCGCGGCCCGGTTGGCGCCCTATGTCGACGACACGGTCAGCCTCTTGCACGATGCGCTCGCCGCCGATCGGCACCTGCTGCTCGAGGGCGCCCAGGCGACGTTCCTCGATCTCGATCACGGCACGTACCCGTACGTCACGTCGTCGAACCCGACCGCCGGTGGTGCCTGTGCGGGCAGCGGCCTCGGCCCACGACACCTCGACCGGATCGTCGGTATCACCAAGGCCTACACCACCCGTGTGGGCGCCGGGCCGTTCCCCACCGAACTGCTCGACGCCGACGGCGATCGTCTCGTCGAGATCGGTCACGAGTTCGGCACCGTCACCGGCCGCCGGCGTCGGCCGGGCTGGATCGACTGCGCCATGCTGCGCCATGCCGTGCGGGTGAACTCGCTCACCGAGTTGGCGCTCACCAAACTCGACGTGCTCGACACGTTCGAGTCGGTGAAGGTGTGCGTCGGCTATCGCCTCGACGGCGAGCGCCTCACCACCTACCCCGACCGCTCCGACCTGCTCGCCCGGGTCGAACCCGAGTACGTCGAGCTGCCCGGTTGGCACCAGTCGATCCGCGGCGCACGCCGTCACGGCGACCTGCCGGTGGCGGCTCGTGCCTTCGTCCAACTCGTCGAGGCCGAGGTGGGTGTGCCGATCTCGGTGGTCGGTGTCGGACCCGAGCGCGACGACTACGTCGTCTGGGAGTGATGCGATGATCCCGCGGTATTCGCTGCCCGAGATGGCCGCCGTATTCGCCGACACCGCCCGCTTCGGCCGGTGGCTCGAGATCGAACTGTTGGCCACCGACGCGCATGCCGAGTTGGGTGTGGTGCCCGTCGCCGACGCCCGTGCCTGCCGCGACCGGGCACCGGTCGTCGACGACGCGTTCGTCGTAGCCGTGGCCGAGCGCGAAGCGATCACCGACCACGATGTCGCTGCGTTCGTCGATGTGGTCCAGGCCTCGATCGGCGCGCCCGCCGGCGCCTGGATCCACTACGGGCTCACCTCGAGCGATGTGGTCGACACGGCGTGGTGCTGGATGCTGCGCGACGCCGCCGATCTGCTCGTCGACGCCTCGACACAGTTGTTGCGCACGCTGGTCGACCTCGCCCGCACCCAGCGCCACACGGTCACCATCGGGCGCACGCACGGTGTGCACGCCGAGCCGACGACGTTCGGTGCGAAGGTGGCGCTCTGGGCGCTGCAGGTCGACCGCGACCGCACCCGGCTGCAGGCAGCCCGCCGGGCGGTGAGTGTCTGCAAGCTCAGCGGCGCAGTGGGCACCTACTCGAACATCGACCCGGCCGTCGAACGGTTCGTCGGCGAACGCCTCGGCCTCACACCGGTTCCTGCCACCCAGGTGATCGCCCGCGACCGCCACGCCGAGTATCTGTGGGCGTGCGCTGCGGTGGGGGCGACGATGGAACTGATCGCCGTCGAGCTCCGCCACCTCCAGCGCACCGAGGTGCGCGAGGTGATGGAGGGGTTCAAGGCGGGCCAGAAGGGTTCGTCGGCGATGCCCCACAAGCGCAACCCCATCTCGGCCGAGACCATCAGCGGTCTGTCGCGGGTGCTGCGCGGCAACCTGCAGGCCGGGTTGCAGGATGTTGCGCTCTGGCACGAACGCGACATCTCGCACAGCTCGGTCGAGCGGGTGGTGCTCCCCGATTCGTCGCTGCTCGCCCACTACGTGCTGCGCCGCGGGCAACGGTTGCTCGCCGGCCTCGAGGTGCGAGCCGAACAGATGCGGGTCAACCTCGAGTCGAGCCACGGGCTGGTGTTCAGCCAGGCCGTGCTGCTGGCACTGGTGCATGCCGGGATGCAGCGCGACGACGCCTACCGGATCGTGCAGGCCACGGCGTTGCGGGCCTGGGACGAACGGCGCGACTTCCGCGGCCTGCTCGAGCAGGATCCTGCGGTGGCAGCACTCGGCGCGGCGGCACTCGACGAGGCGTTCTCGCTCGAGCGTTCGTTGCGTCACGCGCAACAGGCCGTCGATGCACTCGACGACCTGTTGCTCTAGTGCTGGGGTTCGTTGTACGACGCTGCGGTGCTCAGTCGCCGCGGCCGATGCCGGCGGCCTTCAGCACCGAGGCGCCGACGCCGACATCGCGCCAGGTGGCGTACGAGATGCCTTGGCGAGCGCTGTAGCTCTTGGCGATGTTGATGAACTCGGCCTCGAGCTCGGCGATGTCGACGCCGTCGCCCATTGAGTTGAGTTCGACGGTGAGATTGCGGCGCTCTTGAACGAGGCGCAGTTCGTCGATCGGGTCGGCCTCGAGCAGTTCTTCTTCGATTGCGTCGAGTCGGGCCTGGATGGTCTCGGCGGTCCGCTTCCGGCCACGCTTGGGCTTGTTGTTGCGCAACGCCTCGAGGTAATCGCGTACGACACGACCTTCGACGCGGCCAACAGCCATGGCTGCCTTGTGTTCTTTCGAGAGCGGATTCTTCGGACCCTTTTTTGCCATGCGGCTGATGTTAGGCGCGACATGTCGTACGCGGCAACATTGTGTGCTTCATAGTCTCCATTGGGAGCGTTCTGCGACGACTCTGGGCCGTCGACCCACGGTGCCGGTAGGGTCGTCGCAATGGAACTCGGTTCATTGTTCGACCTCGCCGGGCACGGCCCCGACACCTTCGTGGGCGCCGGACCGCAGTATCCATGGGGAGGGTTGTTCGGAGGCCAGATCGTCGCCCAAGCCCTGCGTGCGGCCGCTGCCACCGTCGAGGCCGACCTGGCGCCGCACTCGCTGCGCGCCTACTTCATCCGTCGCGGCGACAACGCCGAGCCGGTGCGCTACGAGGTCGACCGCATTCGCAACGGCCGCTCCTTCGCCACCCGCCGAGTGGTGGCCCGCCAGGCGATCGGCGCCATTCTGAACCTCGAGACGTCGTTCCAGGTGGCCGAAGAAGCAATCGATCTCACCACCGTGCACATGCCGTCTGGCCTGCCGGCCCCCGACGACCTCATTGCCGATTCATGGAGCGAGACCTTCGATCGGCGGGTCGTGCCACCTCGCCAGCTCGACCAGGCCGATCGCACCGGTCTGGGCCGAATGGCAGTGTGGATGCGGGTCAATCGGCCACTCGGCGACGACCCGCTGGTACATCGCTGTTGGCTCGCATACCTGTCCGACGACATGCCCACCGAGACCGTGCGCCGCGCCATTGCGCTGTCGAATCTGCCCGGATGGCCGACGGCCACGAGCGCCGAAGACGATTCGGCATGGGACGGGATCGCCTACGGTGCCAGCCTCGACCACACCGTGTGGTTCCACCGTCCGCTGCGCGCCGACGAATGGCACCTCTACGACTTCAGTTGTCACGGCTATGTCGGCGGTCGCGGGCTCTCGGTGGGCCACGTGTTCACGGCCGACGGGGTGCATGCCGCCACCGTGGCCCAAGAGGTGCTGTTGCGCCGCGCCCGCGGCACGGCCTGATCCCACCGGTCGGGCTACCGTCGCCGTCATGGACCTGCCTCCGCTCGATCCCGCTCGTTCGGCACTGCGCGACCACGTGTTGCAGTACAGCTTGAAGCGGGGCGACTTCACGCTGAAGTCGGGCGCAAAGAGTTCGTGGTTCCTCGACACCAAGCAGACCGCCTGTCGACCCGAGGGGATGCTGCTGATGGCCGACGTCGCCCTGTCGCTCATACCCGACGAGGCCGACGCCATCGGCGGACTCACCATCGGTGCCGACCCTGTCGCCTATGCCGTGGCTGCAATCGCCGCCACTCGTGGTCGGTCGCTGCGCAGTTTCACGGTGCGCAAGGAAGCCAAGGACCACGGTGTCACGGGTCGTCTCGCCGGCGCGCTGCAGCCCGGCGACCGAGTGATCATCACCGAAGACACGGTCACCCGCGGCACCTCGATCATGGAGGCCGTCGAGGTGGTGCGAGCCTTCGGTGCCGACCCCGTGCTCATCACCGTCATCGTCGACCGCGGCGGTACCTGTGGCGCGATGGCCGAGGGTGCCGGCATTCCGTTCCGGCCGATGCTCACCGCACCCGACCTCGGGTTCGGTTACGGCACCTGATCGAGCAGCGCGTCGCTCACCCAGCACTCGGTGAGGTGCAGGGTGCTGCGGATGCGCACCACCCGCTTGGGCTCGTCGAGGCCACGGCCGCACATGCTGAGCGCGGCCTTGATGCAGTCGTCGTCGGTGGGCAGCACCATCGGCATCCGGCTGCGGCGCACACCCGCGGCACCGGCGGTGAAGCAGTTGATGTAGGTCTTGTTCCAGTCGATGCCGCGGGCCACCGACACGGGGATGAAGTCGGCGAATCCGATACCCAGCACGTTGCCGCCCGAGATGGGGGTGATGCCCAGCAACACGATGTTCGCCACCTTCGGTCGGTCACCGTCGGCGAGACCGTTCACCCAGAAGCGCCCGGTGACATTGGGGTCCATCGTGGTGCCGCTGATGTCCTTGCCGCCGCGCTCGATGATCAGCACGTCGATCTCGTCGAACGGCAGCGCCGGCACGAGCGCTCGCGCCTCGTCGGTGAGCTCGCGTTCGGCGTCGCCGCCCACGTCGGCCGCGGTGAGTGCGCGCACGCGTACCACGTCGCCGCTGGTCGACTCGAGCGACGACACCCCGCCGAGCAGTCGGCCAGTGGCACGGAGCGCGTCGATACCGGCCATCAGTCGGTCGCGCATCTCGATCGGACCGCACGCATGGATCTGTGCAGCACCCGGCTGCTTGCCGAAGCCCACCACGGCCATCTTCGTGCAGCCGCTCTCGATCGGGCCTTTGAAGCAGGTGTGCGGTTTCACCCGGTTGACCGGGAGGATCCGGTCGGCGGCGGCCGCATGGCGATCGAGGTAGATGGGCATCCCCGCCGGCGTGCGCGCCACCTCGACGGTGTCCATCGTGGCGCGGATCTCGGCCCCGATGGCCAGCTCGGTCATGCCGAGTGTCTCGAGCATCGCCCGCTGCCCTTCGGCCGTCGCGCCACCGTGGCTGCCCATCGCCGGAACGACGAACGGCTCGGCGCCCAGGCGACGCAGCCCGTCGATCGTGCCGCGCAACAGCCCCACCCGGTCGGTGAGGCCCCGGCTCCCGGCCCCGACGGCGACGGTCATGCCGGGTGTCACCGAATCGGCGAGCACTGCCAGTACCTCGGCGCAGGCCGTCGCGGCGACGTCGGCCACCGGCGCAGGCTGGGGGATGGGCAGGCGTACCGGGTGCAGTTCGGGCACGCGGAGGTCGGGGTCGAACGGCAGGTGTACCCCGTCGAGGAGTTGTTGCCACGGGTCGTGATCGGGGCCGAGTTCACCTGCCATCACGCTCACCGTATCCCGCCCACCTCCCGCAGCATTGCCGGTGGTGACGGGCGAACGTCAGTGACCAGCGGCGGCGAGGTCGGCGCCGAGGTGGCCGTCGACGATCGTGACGGTGCGATCGGCGTAATGGGTCATGCGTGTGTCGTGGGTGACGATCACGGCCGCCGTGCCGCGGCTGCGCATCTCGTGCTGGATGAGATCCATCACCTGCTCGCCCAGTTTGGTGTCGAGCGCCGAGGTGGGCTCGTCGAACAGCACCAGCGCAGGGCTGTTGAACAGTGCCCGGCCGATGGCCACGCGCTGGCGCTCGCCGCCGCTCAACTGGCCGGGCAGGTTGCCGGTTCGGTGGCCGAGCCCCAGTTCGCCCAGCAACTCGGTGGCCCGGGCACGCGCAGCCTTGCGACTCATCGCCGCCTTGCCGCCGGCCACCTCGTTCACCACGAGCAGGTTCTCCTCGGCGGTGAGGAACGGCACGAGGTTGACGCTCTGGAACACGAAGCCCACCGTGGTGCGGCGGAACTCGGTGAGCTCCTTGGGTGAGTGATTGCTGATGTCGACACCGCCCACCACCACGGTGCCCGAGGTCGGGGTGAGCAGACCACCGGCGATCGACAGCAGGGTGGTCTTGCCCGATCCCGACGGACCCAGCAGGGCGACGATCTCGCCGCGGGACACGGTCAGGTCGGCGTGGTCGACAGCGACGATCTCGGCATCGCCGCTCGTGTACACCTTGCGCACGGCGTGCATCTCGAGTGCTGCTCGGCTGTCGGTCGCAGGGGCAGCGCTGGTGGACGGATTGGTCATGAGGCACTCCCGATGGCCGAAGCCGGGTCGATGCGGGTGACGCGGCGCAACGAGATGGCGCTGCCGAGCACGGCGGCGATCACGAGCGCGACGAACGTGAACAGGAATCGGCCGACCGTCAACTGCAGCGGCACGTCGGCAGGCAGCGCGGCGCCGGCGGCGATCGCCAGCAGCGAGCCGACGACGAAGGCGATGACGGCCACCACGACCGCTTGTGCGACCACCCCGGCGAAGAGGCGCCGGGTGGAGGCGCCGATCGCCTTGAGCACCCCGTACAGGGCGGTGCGTTCGAGTGTGAGCAGCGAGAAGAACAACCCGACCACGGCCAGCACCACGAGCAACGTGGAGTAGATGATCGCGTTGAACGTGCTCTCCTGCTCGGTGACACCGGGCAGCGCGTAGACGGCTTCGTCCTTGGTGAGCGTGGAGGTGGCGCCCCCGGTGGCTGCGTCGATGGCGGCGACCAGATCGCCGCTGCCGCGCACGGCCAGCACCTGCACGACGTCGTCGGTGACGAACGAGTCGGGCCGGTTGGCGTTCTGCGCTGCACGCCAGGTGGGCAGATCGACCCAGAGCCCGCTCTGCTGCAAGAAGTTGGTGTCGGCGACGAAACCGACGACCTCGATGGGGGTTCGCGCCGGGCCCACCAGCAGCGTGTCGCCGGTGTGCACACCCTGGTCGCGCAGGCTGTCGTCGGCCCAGGCGGTGCCCGGGGCGGGTGGTGCCGGCACGCCGTCGGCGGCTTGCTCGTAGCCGATCACGGCGACGTTCACGGTGTCGCCGCCTCTGGTCGGGTCGGCGCCGAGCAGCAGCACGCCCACGCCGCCGACCGAGTCGACACCGTCGACGCCCTCCACGGTGGCGCGGATCGTGTCGTCGATACGGCTGCGCAGGAACGAGTCGCGTGCGTTCGACGAGTAGACGATCACATCGGCCGGCTGGCTGCGGATGGCACCGGTGGAGCCGAGGAACAACCCGTCGAGCAGACCGCCCAACAGCAGCAGCAGCAGGCTGAGGAAGGTGAGCACGATGGTGGCCACCGTGAACCGGCTCGGACGCCGCCGCAGTTCCCGGAGTGCGAGGCCCATCAGACCTGCACCCCGGCGCCGGTGGTGGCTGCGATCGGGTCGATCCGCAGGACGCGTCGCACGGCAGCCAACGACGTGAGCATGGCGAGCACCAGCACCACGCCCACGGTCAGCAGCACCGGACGGGCCTGCACGGTGACCCCCAGCGAGTTGGTGGCGCCCGAGGTGAGCCAGAACAGCAGGGTGGCGATCAGGCCGCCGACCACGACGACGGCCAGCACCTGCACCAGCAGTGCCCGCACCAGTGGCCCGGCGGGAGAGCCGATGGCCCGCAGCAGGGTGAGCGCACCGGCCTTCTGGAACGTGACGATCAGGAAGAACAGACCCGTCACCAGCGGTACCACCAGGTAGAACAGCAACAGGATCACCGAGAAGCTCGAGCGCACCGCCGACACTCCGGGCGCTTCGTCGACCGCCGCTTGCCGGGTGAGCGCCTCGGTGCCCTCGACGGTGGCGGTGATCGCATCGGCGACCCCTGCGGCCGACGCGCCCGCCGCTACCTTCACGGCGACCACCGAGGCCAGCACAGCGGGTGCATCGGGGTTGACGACCCGTTTCGCCGCCACGAACGAGTCGAAGTCGGTGAACAGCGTGGGCGAGACCGAGTAGTTGATCTCGCGGGCCAGGCCGACGACGTTGAACGACACCGGGTCGGTGCCCGGCGCCGGCACGACCTCGACCACATCGCCGATGTCGAATCCGTCGGCCGCGTTGCGGCTGCTCGCTACGGCTTCGAACGGCCCGCTGGGCAGCCGACCGGAGGTGACCGTGGTGGGCTCACCCGGCCCGCCGAGCACGTAGCCGAACACGGCGGCATCGGTCTCGACACCATCGGCGTTCACGGTGAACGTGTCCTGCCCGAGGGGTGCTGCGGTGTCGACGCCATCGACCTGGCCGACCGCCTCGAGCTGCTCGGGGAAGATGATCGAGCCCTCGAGGTTCTTGCGGGCCTGGTCGTTGAACACCAGCACATCGGCCGACTGGTGCTTCACCGCACCGATGAACTGTTCGACCAGGCCGCCCAGCAGCGCCTGCTGGAACAAGATGAGGTAGACGAGCAGGCCCACCGCTCCCGCCAGGAGGCCGAAGCGTGTCTTGGCGCGGCGGATCTCCTTGACGGCGAGGAACACGCCCTCAGCGTCACATGCCAGGCGTACCGGGTGCCAGTCGGGCGCCATAGGCCTCGACGATCGGTGCCAGTTCGCGCGGTGCGGCGCCGTGCAGGATCACGCCGTCGGCGCCCAGCTCCATCTGTCGGGCGACCGCTGCCGCGCACTGTTCGGGTGTGCCATAGCCGGCGGGGGCGAGCCACTCGTCGGGGATGAGCGTGGCGACGTGCTCGAGTTGCTCGGTGGTGGCCTTGCCGTCGAGCGCGCCCCGGAACGACGACACGAACGGGTCGGCGCGGAACGCGGCCAGCACGGCGGGGTCCCAGTTGTTGGTGCGCACCATCAGGTCGCCGTAGGCCTGCAGGTAGGTGGCCAGGCGGCCGACCGTCTTCTTCAGCCGCACGTCGTGGGGCAGCCAGTCGCCGATCGTGGCGAAGCAACTCCACACCTTCACGGTGTCGGGATCGCGGCCTGCGCGCTCGGCGGCCTGCTTCACCGTGCCGACACAGCGCTGCAGGGTCTCGTCGGTGAAGAACGTGTGCAGCAGCACCTCGTCGAAGCACCGGCCCGCCAGTTCCAGGCTGTGCGGGCCGAACGCACTGAGCAGGAGCGGGATGTCCTCGCGGAACTCGGGGTCGAGGGCCAGGACCGGCCACTTCCCAGCAGGCCCGTCGTGACCCATCACCACGTCACCGTGCCACAACCGGCGCATCAACCCGGCGAAGTCCTCCATCTGTGCGGTGGTGATGCGCGGCAGGCCGAAGGCGTCGAACATGCGGTCCATCCCGCGGCCGAGGCCGAGCACGAAACGACCACCGGTGAGGCGGTGCATCGTGGTGGCGTAACTCGCGGTCACCACCGGGTGGCGGGTGTTGTGGTTGGTCACTCCGGTGGCGATGCGCATGTCGGTGGTCACCGCTCCGGCCACACCGCTGATCGTGGCGATCTCTTTGATGTTGAACCGTTCGCTCAGGAACACCGTGCCGAGGCCCAGGGCCTCGCCGTCGCGGCATTCGTCGATCAGGTCGGCGGGCGACTTCGGTGCGCCGGCCAAGCCGTAGAACCCGAGTTCGGGGAATCTGGTGCCCATTGGTTCCTCCTGCGTCCGTCGAGCGCGTGTGCCGTGGGTGACTCGTGCACGACTCTGACCCTAGGGGTGAACCGAGGGTCGACCGATACCCGGCCGCACCGGTGCGCCTCGGTCGGGTTTTGGGGCGGTGCGGTTCGGGCGGCCATGCTGGGCAGGTGCGTGATGTGCGAGGCGCGGTAGTGGTGGTGGTGGGTGCCTCCGGAGGACTCGGGTCGGCGATCGCCGCCGAGTTGGCCGGACGTGGCGCGGTGGTGATCGGCGCCGGCCGCAGCGGGCCCGACCTGGTGCTCGACATCCGCGACAGCCACGCCGGCGATGCCGTCATCCGTGTCGCGCTCGGCACCCACGGCCGCCTCGACGGTGTCGTGGTGGCATCGGGGGCGGTGGCGTTCGGCGAGCTCTGCGATGCCGACCCGGCCGTGGTGGAGGAGTTGTTCCTGGTGAACGCCCTCGGCCCGCTGTGGCTCGCCCAGCGTGTGCTCGGCCCACTGGCCGAGTCGAAGGGGTTCTTCGCCGCCATCAGCGGTGTGGTGGCCGAGCAGGCCTTCCCGGGCCTGGTGGCGTACGGCGCGTCGAAGGCCGCGCTGTCGAACGGGCTGGCGGGCCTGCAGCGCGAGGTGCGCCGCCGCGGTGTGCAGGTGCTCGACGCCCGCCCACCGCACACCGAGACGGGGCTGGCCACGCGCCCGCTCAGCGGGGTCGCCCCGTCGATGCCGCTGGGTCTCGAGCCGGCCGCGGTCGCGCTGCGGATCGTCGAGGCGATCGTCAACGGCGAAACAATGGTGCCGTCGGCTGCGTTCGGCTGAGGGCGAACCGGCGAACCGGTTCGCCCTCAGGGTTCGTCGACCGGGTCGTGCGGCGAGCCGATCCGCTCAGCTCCCGATGATGCCGCCGTCGTTCTTGCGGATGACCACGGTGCACGAGCGAGGAATGTCGCCGAACGGGAAGGTCGAGACCTGCGGCGACTCGCCCGGATGCTGCACGTTGATGAAGAGCGTGCGCATATCGGGTGTCGTGATGACGCCGGTGATCTCACATCCCTCCGGCCCGCTCAAGAAGCGCTTGATCTCGCGGGTGTCCGGGTTGGCGACCAGCATCTGGTTGTTGCCGATCCGGTCGTAGAAGTTCTTGTTCTGGGTCGAGTTCGACACATCCGTCTGGATCCACACCCGTCGCATCTGGTCGACCCAGAGGCCGTCGGGTGATCCGAACCGGTTGTCGTCGCTCACCGATGTGTTCGGGATGTCGGTCTTGGTGGGGTCGCCCGCGAACACGAAGACGTCCCAGACGAATGACATCGCAGCATGGTCGCCGTCGTTCTCGAAGAAGGCGAGCACCTGCCCGTACGGGTTGCCCTTGGTTCCGCCCCGACTGCCCGAGGTGGCTCCACGGCCGCCCGCACCGTTGGTGAGAGCGAGGTAGACGACACCGTTGCCCGGATCGACACTCGTCCACTCGGGTCGGTCGAGTTTCGTGGCACCCACCGCGTCGGCCGCCTGGCGGGTGCGGATGAGCACATCCGCCTGGTCGACCCATCCGTTCGCCACCGTGAGCGGGCCGGTGCCGTGCACCAGCGGCAGCCAGGTGCCGGTGCCGTCGTCGTTGAACCTGGCGACGAACAACGTCCCTTCGTCCAGCGGGCTCTTTCCTGCCTTGCGCAGGACGCGGTAACTCGCCGACGACACGAACTTGTAGAGGTAGTCGCCGTTCTCGTCGTCGCCCATGTACACAGCGATACGGTCACCCTTGGTCACATGCACGGTGGCGCCCTCGTGCTTGAAGCGTCCGAGTGCGGTGCGCTTCACCGGTGTCGACGTCGGGTCCCACGGGTTGATCTCGACCACCCAGCCGAACCGGTTCACTTCGTTGGGGTTCGTGCTCAGGTCGAATCGTGAGCCGGGTGCGGTGTGCCAGTTGTACCCGAAACCGTCCTTCGTGATGCCGTACCGCGCCTGCAGCGCATTCGGCGTGAATGCTGCGGTGGCACCGAAGTAGCCGTTGAAGTTCTCCTCACACGCCAGATACGTGCCCCAGGGGGTGTAGCCGTGTGCGCAGTTGTTCAGCGTGCCGCGCAGTGGCGCGCCGGTGGCCAGCAGCGGATGATCGACGGTGACCGGTCCCGACATGGTCATGGGCGTGTCGCCGGTGACTCGACGGTTGTACCCCGACTTGGCGATCGACCACTGGCGGGCCCGGTTGCGGCGGATTGCGAGCACCGAGACACCGTGGGCCGCGAGCGCAAGTGCGAGTTGCTCGTTCGTCATCGCCGGCCGGGTGCCCGATGCCGGATAGCCCATCAGCAGGTTCTGATCGATGTACTCGTGGTTCATCACCAGCAGACCGTTGGTGCTGCTGTTCCTGATCGGGAAGAAGTGCATGCCGTCGTGGTGCATGCCCACCTGGAGGTTCTGTCGCGCCGCCACGTTGGCGCTGCCCGGGGTGAAGCCGGGGCCTCCCGGGTTGATCGCCTCACCCCAGGGCGCGAGCACCTGCCACGAGTAACCGGGTGGAACCGTGATGGTGTCGGCCCGGGTTCCGGCCGGGACGGGTGTGAACGACATCGGTCCGGGAGCCTTTGCCCGTGTCGGGCGACTGCTCGGTTGCCGGGTCGTCGTCGGCGTGCCTGTTCCGGCGAGGGCCTGCGCCGCCGGAGCAGCGAGGATCGTGAGTGCGGCTGCGATTCCGCCTTTCAGGACGACGCGTCGCGTGGCGCGGACATCGCTCAACCAGGGATTCGCAGAGGTGTTGCTGGGTTCGGTGTCGTGATCGTGCATGGCCGAACGGTAGAGATGCTTCGCGAACCCCCGGTAGGTCTGGTCGAACCGGGGGTGTCGCGAACATGAACGGCTGTCGAAAATGGGGGCGTCGAGGCCGGCGCCGGTTCGCTACCGTCGATCCGATGAGCGGTGTCGTGGTGCGGCCGATGTGTGCCGACGATCTCGAGGCAGTCGTTGGGCTGCAGTGTCGCGCCGACACCTACGACGAGCGTCCGGTGGTCACCACCATCGACGAGATGCGAGAGGAACTCGACGACGAGCACGTGGTGCTGGCCACCGATGTGCGACTCGCTGAAGCCGATGGCGAGTTGGTGGGGTACCTGTACGCATACCACCTGCCCTCCGAGGTGATGCTCGAGCGGTGCTACCTGTTCGGTGCCGTCGATCCGGCACACCGTGGTCGAGGTATCGGCCGCACGCTCATGGCGTGGGGTATTGAGCGAGCGACCGAACAGCTGCGCTCGTCGACGTCGGCCCTCCCCAAGGTCATCCGTGTCGACGCGCTCGCCGAACGCGACGACACCCACCGGTTGTTCGGCCGGATGGGGTTCACGCCGGTGCGGTGGTTCGAGGAGCTGCTGCGTCCCCTCGACGAGCTCCCCGAGCGCCGCGTGGTCGACGGGATCAGCATCGTCGCCTGGCCCCACGATCGCGACGACGAGATCCGCGCAGTGAAGAACACCGCATTCGCCGACCACTGGGGTGCCACACCCACCAGCGAGTACCACTGGCAGCAGATGGTGCACGGGTACGGTTCACGCCCCGACCTGAGCGTCGTGGCGATCGATGCCTCCGGCGCAGTGGTGGCCCACTGCCTGTGCAAGCGGTATCCCGCCGACGACGAACTGCTGGGTCGACGCGACGGCTGGATCGACAACCTCGGCACCCTGCCCGAGTGGCGCGGCCGCGGTGTCGCGTCGGCCCTCATCGTGGAGGCACTCCACCGGTTCGCCGCCGAGGGGATCAGCCATGCCTCGATCGGGGTCGACGCCGACAGCCCGACCGGGGCAGCGCGGCTGTACCGCAGCCTCGGGTTCGAACCCCATCGCCGGTCGATCACCCACGAGATCGTGCTCGACTGATCCGCCGTCCGCGTTGACAGTGGCGATAACAGTGTTATAGTTCCGTCCATGACCTTCACCACCACCCCACTCGACAGCATCGGCGGCGTGGTCGCCGACACACGACGTGCCTACGCTTCCGGCCGCACGCGCTCGCGCGAGTGGCGGGTGGCCACGTTGCGTCGGCTCCGCGAACTGGTACTCGCCCACGAAGACCGCCTGCTGGCAGCACTGGCCGCCGACTTCGGCAAGCCTCGGTTCGAGGCGTGGGGCACCGAGATCGGGTTCGTGCTCAGCGATATCGACCACACCCTGGCGCACCTCGACAACTGGATGGCGCCCGAGAAGGTGATGACCCCGGTGGCGTTCAAGCCCGGCAAGTCGCTGATCGTGCCCGAGCCCCTCGGTGTGGTGTGCGTCATCGCCCCGTGGAACTACCCGGTGCAGCTGTTGGTGCTGCCGATGGTGGCTGCCATCGCCGCCGGCAACGCCGTGGTGGGCAAGCCCAGCGAACTCGCCCCCGCCGCCAGCGATGCGCTGCAGGCGCTCGTCGCCGACCTCGACGACCCGGCAGTGGCCCTCGTGCTCGGCGGTGTGGCCGAGACCACCGAATTGCTGGCCCAGCGCTTCGACCACATCGTGTACACCGGCAACAGTCGGGTGGCGCGCATCGTGATGCGAGCCGCGGCCGAACACCTCACCCCGGTCACGCTCGAACTGGGTGGCAAGAGCCCGGCCATCGTCAGTCGCCACGCCAACATCGAGGTGGCGGCCCGACGCATCGCCTGGGGCAAGTTCGTCAATGCCGGCCAGACCTGTATCGCTCCCGACTACGTGCTCGTCGAGCGCCAGGTGCACGACCAGTTGGTCGCCGCGCTCGGCAAGCAGATCGAGTCGTTCTACGGCGCCGACCCGCAGGCCAGCGCCGACTACACCCGCATCGTCAACGACGCACATTTCCACCGCATCGAGAAGTTGCTCCACAACGGCACCGTGGCCCACGGCGGTACGGCCGACGCCGATACCCGCTACATCGCCCCTACGGTGCTGACGGGCATCACCCGCGCCGACCCGGTGATGGACGAGGAGATCTTCGGGCCCGTGCTGCCGATCATCACCGTCGACTCGCTCGAGCAGGCGATCGAGTTCGTGAACGCCGACGACAAGCCGCTGGCGCTCTACTCGTTCAGCGAACACGACGACGACAACGACCGGGTGCTCGCCGGCGCCACCAGCGGTGGCGCCTGTGTGAACGGGACGCTGATGCACATCAGCAATCCCAACCTGCCCTTCGGCGGTGTGGGCGAGAGCGGCATGGGCGCCTATCACGGCAAGGTCGGCTTCGACACGATGAGCCACCGACGCAGCGTGCTGACCCGCAGCACCAAGCTCGATCCGTCGCTGATGTACCCGCCGTACACGGCGAAGAAGGAGAAGTTGGTGAAGCGCGGGATGACGTTGGGCGATCCGCGCGACTCGGTGGCCAAGTTGCGCGGTCGGCTCCGCCGTCGCTGACCGGCGGCCCGGGCCGGCCCCGGGTCTAGCGATCGGTGAGCAGGTCGACGATCACCTCGCGGAGGCGATCGATCCCCGTGCCCTTGGCGGCGCTCACCCACAGCACGTCGCGTTCGGCAACACCGCACGCCTTGGCCACCTGCTGCTTGCGGCCGGCGAGGCGCGACGGGCGCACCTTGTCGAGCTTGGTGGCCACCAGCACGGCCGGGATCTCGTTCGCGTTCAACCAGTCGATCATCTGCAGATCGAGTGCCGTGGGGCCGATCTCGCCGTCGAGCAGCAGCATCAGGGCCCGCAGTTCGTCACGCCCCAGCAGATAGCCCTCGATCATCCCCTGCCACTGCTTGCGTTCGCGGTCGGGCACTTTGGCGTAGCCGTAGCCGGGCAGATCGACCAACGTGCCGCCCTCGCGGCGCTGGAACAGGTTGATCAACTGCGTGCGGCCCGGAGTGTTCGACACCTTTGCGAGTTGCTTGCGATTGGCGAGCGCATTGACGAGTGACGACTTGCCCACGTTCGAACGGCCGACGAAGGCCACCTCGGCATCGGTGGGCGGCAACTCGGCCAGGCGCCGCGCCGACTTCACGAACTCGAGCGCGAGCGGACCGGTCATCGGGCCAGGCTACGGCCGCCTCAGCGTGTGGACGAGCCGAACGCGCGCGTGACGGCATCGATCATCGAGGCGACCATCGCCCCCACGTCGGTGCGGTCGACCACCAGCGAGGTGAACACCGGTGCCCGTGCATCGGCGACGAGGGTGGTCCAGTCGCCCGGACCGGGAAGGTGTCGACCGGTGTAGGCCTGCCACGCCTCGGTCTCGAACGGCGACGGCGGGTCGGGTCGGCGTTCGGCGAGGCCCGTCGGGCGCCCGCCGCCGGGCACCGATTGCAGGTGGCGTCCGGGGCGCGACCGACTGCCCACCTCGGCGCGAGGGTTGGTGGTCGGTTCGCCGCAGCGCCACAGCATCAGCAGACCGGGACGGTTGCCGAACTCGGTGGCCAGGCGCACCAGCACGGCGACCGCGTGCTTGCACGTCGAGTCGCCGTCGGGGCAACTGCACCACGTGTCGAACTCGTCGGCGTCGGGCACCAGGCGGGGCACCTGGCTGCGTTCGGGTACCGGCCCCATCGCCGCCGATGCAGCCAGGACGGGCACGCGCACCTCCACGTCGTAGGGCACCGGATCGGAGCCCTGCACCTCGGCGCGGATGATTCCGGTGTCGAGCACCAGGCGCACCACTGCTCCCTGCGCCGCGTACGCCCTTCCGCGACGGAAGCGGCCCGGCTCGGCCAGCCCGGCCACGGTGACCGACAGCAACGTGGTGGCCAGTTTGCCGATGGGGCCCGGCTCGGTGGTGGTGTGCCGGGTGCCTGGCGGCGCGGGGATGACGACGAGGCTCATGCGGGCCTCAGTGCGTGGTCGAGCACCACCAGGTCGCGAAGTTCGTCGGTGCTCAACTCGCTCAGCCAGGTCTCGCCGGTGGTACCCACCACTGCGTCGGCCAGGGCCCGCTTGTCGTTGATGAGCGCGTCGACGCGTTCTTCGATGGTGCCCTGGCAGACCAGCTTGTGCACGAACACCGCCTGCTGCTGGCCGATGCGCCAGGCCCGGTCGGTGGCCTGGTCTTCGACCGCAGGGTTCCACCACCGGTCGTAGTGCACCACCCGCGATGCGGCGGTGAGGTTCAGCCCGGTACCGCCCGCCTTCAACGAGACGATGAGCAGGGGCGAGCCGCTGCCCGACCGGCCACCGTCGGCTTGAAACGTGTCGACCATGCGGTCGCGGGCGGATTTGGGCACGCCTCCGTGCAGAAACGGCGTGTGCTGGCCGAAGCGTTCGAAGAGATGGCGTTGCAGGAGCAGGCCCATCTCGCGGAACTGGGTGAACACCAGCGCCTGCTCGCCCGCCTCGTGCAGATCGGTGACGAGCTCGTCGAAGCGCGCCAGTTTGCCCGACCGTCCGGCGAGGCGCGAGCCGTCGCCCAGGGCATGTGCCGGGTGGTTGCAGATCTGCTTCAGCCGCGTGAGCGCAGCCAGCACCAGGCCGCGACGCCGCATACCCGAGGTCTGCTGTGCATCGGCGAGCAACTGGTCGACCACGGCTTGGTACATCGTGGCCTGTTCGCGGGTGAGCGGTGCCCAGGCGATCTGCTCGACCTTGTCGGGGAGGTCGGGCACCAGCGACCGGTCGGCCTTGGTGCGGCGCAGCAGGAACGGCGAGGTGAGTTGTCGCAGCGCAGCGGTGGCCGTCTCGTCGTGCTCGCGCTCGATGGGCACGGCGAAGCGTCGGCGGAACTGCTGTTGGTTGCCCAGTAGGCCGGGGGTGACCGTGTCGAGGATCGACCACAGTTCGGCGAGCCGGTTCTCGACCGGTGTGCCGGTGAGCGCCAGGTGCTGCACCGCCGGCAACCGTCGCATCGCCTTGGCCGTGAGCGTCGCCGGATTCTTGATGGCCTGGGCTTCGTCGAGCACCACGCACTGCCAAGCGATCGTGCCCAGCACGTCGACATCGCGCGTGGCCACCTGATAGGTGGTGACGACCAGATCGTGACGGGTGACCAGGTCGGCAAGTCCGGCAGCGTCGGCGCGGTCGCCGCCGTGGTGCACGAGCACACGCATCGACGGCACGAATCGGGCGGCCTCGCGCTGCCAGTTGCGCACGACGCTGAGCGGGCACACCACCAGGTGCGGGCCGGGCAGACCGGCCAGGTGAGCGAGCGTGGTGGGCGTCTTGCCCAGCCCCATGTCGTCGGCCAGACAGCCACCGAGCCCCAGACGGTGCAGGAACTGCAGCCAGCCGAGCCCGCGCCGCTGGTAGGGCCGCAGGGTGGCGACGAAGCCGTCGGGCTCGTGCCCTTCCTGGAGGCTGTCGTCGGGGAGGCCGCGCAACAACTGACCGGCCCAGCCGTCGTCGGCGCGCAGCCCCGGGCCCGCTCCATCGCTCGGGTCGGCAGGTTCGTCGACGCCGTCGAACTCAGCAGCGAGCCGCAACAGTTCGATCGCGTTCAGTTCGGCGTGGTCGCGGCGGTGCTCGGCGAGGTTCTCGAGCGCTCGACGGGCGTCGTC
Organism: Acidimicrobiaceae bacterium; assembly: GCA_040380855.1. Taxonomy (GTDB): domain Bacteria; phylum Actinomycetota; class Acidimicrobiia; order Acidimicrobiales; family Ilumatobacteraceae; genus VFMC01. The sequence goes on from JBEIIG010000022.1 coordinate 29,385, forward strand.
GCGGTCGATCTGTACCCAGCGGCCGCCGACATCGATGAGACTCGTCGCCGATTCGGCGGCCCGCTGCAGCGCTGCCTCGTCGATCGGGGTGCCGTCGACGACGACCTCCCAGTCGACGATGGCCTGCCGGCCGAACCGTCCACTCGGTTCGAGCGGGGCGCTGCCCGCTGGGTCGGCGCTGCGGGCGGTTCCGCGCGTGCCGGGGCGGCGTCGGGTGAGGCGGGCGGGCGACAACAGCAGCACGCCCACATCGGCCAGGTCGTCGACGGCGGCGATGGTGGCCGCAGCCTGGTCGAGGGTGATGCCGGTGCCAGGGTCGTCGAGCCAGTCGGCCAGCCACGGTGCCGTCTGGGCGAGCCCCTGACGGGCGGCCTGCAGCGCCTGCGCGAGTCGCCACATCCACCGCTCGGCACCCGCCAGGTCGAGCGCGAGCGGCGACGCAGTGGTGACGTCGAGTGCGGTGCACCACCTGCCTGCGTCGGCCATATCGGCCAGTTCGAGGGTGAGCGGCCACGGTTGGTCGACCTCGTCGGGCAGGTCGAGGCGCAACCGAGCGTGCACCACCGGCTCACCCTCGGCCCGGCGGGCGAGTTGGTCGAGGGCGTGGGCCACGGTGTCGGTGGCCTCGCCGAGGTCGATGCCGGGCCGGAAGCGGGGTGTGTGGTTGGCCAGGGCGCGGGCCACCTGCCGCACGGCGCGTGACGAGCCGCGTCGGGTATCGGTGAGGTCGGCCCGCCAGCCCGAGTACTGCAGCGCCAGGCGGGCGAGGGAATCGACGAAGGTGTCGAGTACCTCGGCCACCACCTGGTGGCGCCGGTCGGCGATGTCGTCGGGACGCTCGGCCCCGATGACTGCTGCGGGCATGGTGGCCGCCATCGCCTCGCGCACGGCCTCGACATCGCCGCGCAGCGGCTGCCACCGTGCCTGCCACCACTCGTCGCCGTCGGCCTCGAGGGTGGCGATGAACCGTCCGGTTCGCACCAGGTGGTCGGCCAGGCGGGCTGCAGCTGCGAACCAGGCCACCGACGGACTGGGAGCGCCGTCGAGTGAACCCGAACGGGCCAGTGCCACGAGTGCTGTGGGATCGATGCGCTGGCACATCACCGAGGCGGGCCCGTCGGGCAGGAACAGACGTGCGACGCGCAGTGAGCCGATGGTGGAGCCGGCCGAGGCCCCGAGGGCGCGCACCACCGTGGCGTGCAGATTGCCACCGTAGGCGCCACGACCGGGTTGCCAGGCCACGATGTCGCCATCGAGCCAGGAGAGTTGCAGCGCCGCGGCGGTGGGGGTGCCGGCCCGCAGGGTCATGGGGCGAGTGTACGGAGCGGGTGCGCGAGGGCACGGCGCGGCATGATCACCGCCGGACACTGGTGGTCGCGACCGGCGTCGATCCGGTGACCTCACGCTTTTCAGGCGTGCGCTCTGCCAACTGAGCTACGCGACCATGGCACCGGGCAGCGGGGCCGGACCGACCGACCGCTACCCGACCTCCGCACGAGCATCGAGTGCTCGCAGCGGTCCCGACGGGGTTCGAACCCGCGACCTCCGGCGTGACAGGCCGGCGTGAACTCCACTTCACCACGGGACCAAGTTGTTGACCAACTGGCCTTGCACCCCCAACGGGATTCGAACCCGTGCCGCCACCTTGAAAGGGTGGTGTCCTAGGCCACTAGACGATGGGGGCTAGGGACGTCTCCGGTTGAGAGCGTCAGAACCATAGCACCGGTCTCGCTGTTTGCCACCAGCCGGATTCGCGTCGGGCCGACTACGGTGCCGATGATGCGCCTGACCGTCGAACCGAGCCTCGACCCCGGCGACTACCCGTTCCGGCATCGAATCCGGGTGCGGTTCGCCGAAACCGACGCGATGAGCATCGTCCATCATTCGAACTACCTGCTGTATCTCGAAGAGGCGCGGGTGGCCTACCTGCGAGCACTCGATCGTCCGTACACCGAGATGCGTGCCGACGGTGTCGACCACGCGGTGCTCGAGACGTTCGTGCAGTACCGCAAGCCGCTCGCGTTCGACGAAGAGGTCGACGTGCACCTCGTGCTCGCCGCTGTGTCGCGGGCGACGTTCCAGATGGCCTATCTGCTCACTGTGGCGGGCGAGGTGCGGGCGACAGCAGCCACGGCGCACGGCGCGGTGAACGCCGAGGGCCGACCCGTGCGTCTGCCACAGTGGCTCAGCGATCTGCGAGCGCCCTGACCGACCATTCGAGCAGCCAGCTCAGGAACGAATAGAGGTGGTAGTCGCCGGCGTTGGGGTGGTCGTCGTCGATGTCGTCGGGGTCGTGGTCCTCGCTCACGTCGAGCACCGCCGCCATGACCAGGCGGATCCCGTTCACGGCCTGGACGACGGCCATGATCTGGCTCTCGCTGAGCGGTGGCTTGGCATCGAAGGCATCGACCACGAGGTCGATCCCCGACAGACGTGACGCCACGATCTCTTCGCGCATCAGCCGCTGGTACTCGGCGTCGAGCTCGGAATCGTCGGGCAGGTGGTACGCGGTCGGGAACAGCCGGACGAGCATCGGGTTGTCGGACGAACCGAGCAGCAGGCCGCGGAACTCGCGCAGCAGGCGCAGCACCAACTCGCGCTCGTCGTTGTCGAGGTTGATGCGGTACCCGTCTTTGTAGCGTTCGACCGGCGCCCGGAACTGCCAGCGCGCCATCAGTCGTCCTGTTGCATCGTGGCCCAGAGCCCGAACTCGTGCAGGCGGAACACTTCGAGCTCGGCCTTTTCGCGCGGGCCGCTGCTCACCGCAGCTCGACCCTCGTGATGTACCTGCAACATCAACTGCGTCGCCTTCTCGTACGAGTAACCGAACAATTTCTGCAGCACATAGGTGACGTAGCTCATGAGGTTCACCGGATCGTTCCACACCAGCACCACCCAGGGACGATCAGACGCGGTCGACTCGTCGGTCGACGACTCGGCGATCTCGGCGGGCATGGACGACGTGACCATCTCTACAGTCTGCCTGGTTGGTCGCTCCAAGTGTGCGCCCGTACGATGACGCGGTGGCTGTCGGCTCGCGTCCCCTCGTCCCTTCCCGGCTGTCACCAGGCGGGGTGGTGCACGGGTCGAAGCGCACGCCGACATCGAAAGTCGGCGGGTACATCGCGCTGGCCAAGTTGCGGGTCGTCGAACTGCTGCTCATCACCACCGTGCCGGTGATGGTGCTCGCCGAGCAGGGGTGGCCGTCGACCTGGCTCGTCGTGTGGGTGTTGGTGGGCGGCACGCTCGCGGCCGGTGGCGCCAACGCCATCAACATGGTGATCGACCGCGACATCGATGCGCTGATGCCGCGCACGCAGGGTCGGCCGCTGGTCACCGGTCTCATCACGCCCCGTGCGGCGATGGTGTATGCCGTCACCCTCGAAGTGCTCGCCTTCGCCCTGCTGTGGTGGCAGGCCAACCTCTTGTCGGCCGTCCTCACGCTCAGCGCGATGCTCTTCTACGTCGTCGTCTACACCATCTGGTTGAAGCGCACGAGCCGTCAGAACATCGTCATCGGCGGTGCGGCGGGCGCCGTGCCCGTCCTGGTGGGTTGGGCTGCGGTGCAGGACAACGTCAGTTGGTCGGCGGTCGTGCTGTTCGTCGTGATGTTCCTGTGGACGCCCCCGCACTTCTGGGCGCTCGCCATCCGCCACGTCGACGAGTACCGGGCCGCCGGGGTACCGATGCTGCCTGCGGTCGTGCCCATGGCCGAAGCTGTCCGCAACATGGTCGCCTACACCGTGGCGCTGGTGGTGGGCACGTTGGTGCTCATCCCGGTGGCCGATCTCGGGTGGATCTACTCGGTCGCAGCGGTGGTGCTGGGTGTGGCGTTCATCGCGGTGACGGTCGACCTGGGTCGGCGGCCCACCCCGCAACGCTCGATGCAGGTGTTCGGCTTCAGCATCACCTACGTCACGTTGCTCTTCGGCGCACTCACCGTCGACGTCCTGGTGCGATACGGCGTCTGAGCGGCCCTGATCGGGTACCGGGTCGGTTGATTTCCGACTTTGCGGCGCCCTATGGGTAATGTCGGGGGGTCAACCCGTCCTCACTCACCCTCGGGCGCGTACACGCGCGGCCCGGGACGAATCGAGTTCGCTGCCCATGACCACCATCGATCCCCATCTCGCCACCGCCGGCACAACCGGCGATCGCGCCGATGGCGCGTTGTCCTCGCTCGCCGCGTGGATCACGACCAGCGACCACAAGAAGATCGGTCGGCTCTACATCGGGGCCTCGATGCTCCTGCTGCTCGCGGTCGCCGTCGTGGCGTCACTGCTGGGCATCGAGCGCATCGACGCCACCTCCGATCTGCTCGATTCGGGCGCGATGCCGCAGATGTTCTCGCTCTACCGGGTGGTGCTCACCTTCGGTGTGGTGGCGCCGCTCGGGCTCGGCCTCGCCGTGGCGGTCGTGCCGCTGCAGCTCGGTGCCCGTTCGCTCGCATTCCCTCGTCTGGCCCTCGGTGGTTTCTGGGCCTGGCTCGTCGGCGGCATCCTGGTCATCATCTCGATCGCCCTCAACGGCGGCCCCGGTGGCGGCGACCCCGAGATGGTCGATCTGTTCCTGATCGCCCACATCCTGCTCGTCCTCGGCCTCATCGCAACCGCAGGTTCGGTCGCCACGTCGGTGCTCACCACCCGTGCACCCGGTATGAACATGCGCCGCGTGCCGTTGTTCGCCTGGGGTGCCCTCATCGGTGCGCTCGGCATGCTGCTGCTGCTGCCCGTCCTGGTGGCCACCCTCGTGATGGTCGCCATCGACCACTACTACGGGCGCACCACGTTCGGTGGCAACACCGGTATCGCCGACTGGGTGGGCTTCGCCTTCACGCAGCCCGCCACGTTCGTCTACGCCGTGCCGGTGTTCGGTTTCGCGGCCGAGGCCGTCGCCACGGCCAGCCGCAACCGGCTGCCGATGCGGGGCGTCGCCCTCACCGGTATCGCGCTCGTGGGTACCGGGCTGCTGGCCGGCGTCACCCAGACCGATGCGGCGCTGCCTCGCGACGTGCTGCAGCAGAGCGTCGGTGACTTCATCCAAGACGTGCTGCCCTACCTGTTGCTCGAGGCGCTGCCGTTGCTCGGCCCGGTCGTGCTGCTCGCCGTGATCGGCCTGGCACTGAAGCCGCCTGTGCGCCCCCGCATCAGCGCCGCCTTCGTCGCCGGCATCCTGAGCGCTGGCATGGTGTTCACGGGCATGGCGGGCAACGCGCTCTACCAGGTCGGCGACGCCCAGCTCGCCGGCACCGTGTTCGAAGAGGGCGCCTGGCTGTACGTCAGCTACGGCCTGGTCATCGCCGCACTGGGCGCGCTCACCTACTGGGGGCCCAAGCTGTGGGGCCGTCGGATCGACGACAAGAAGTCGCTGCCGCTCGTCGGCCTCGCCTTCATCGCCACCGTGCTCGCCGCGCTGCCGTACTACATCGCCGGTTTCGCCAAGCAACCCGCCGGTGCCACGCAGTTCGACTACAGCGGCCCGCAGAACCTGTGGAATGCGCTGTCGGCAGCCGGCCACATCCTCATGCTGCTCACGGTGCTGGCCTTCATCGGTCTGGCGGTCTCGTCGTTCCGCACGGGCGACCTCGCCGGCGACGATCCGGTCGACGGCCAGACGCTCGAGTGGGCCACCACCTCGCCGCCCCCGGCCGACAACTTCGCCGAGGTGTTCATCATCTCGTCGCCCGAGCCGCTGCTCGACCTCAAGCCCGCCCGCACCGCCGTCACTGAAGGGACCGCCTGATGCACGCCCTGCCCCCGGCCCCGGCACCCGCACCACGTCGGCAACTGTTCGTCGGTACGTCGCTGGCCTGCGCGGCCGGCCTCATGCTGTACGGGGCGATGATCGCCATGTTCGTGCGGTACCGCAAGATCACCCTGGCGGTGCCCGGTAGCGAGTGGAAGCCGGCGAAGTCGGTGGTGCCCGAGGTGGCCACCAACATCATGCTCATCTCGTTCCTGGCGATCTATGTGTTCGTCCAGTGGGCGGTCTACGCCGCTCGGCGAAACCACAAGTCGTACGTCGGCCTCTCGCTCGGCCTCACGGTGGTCATCGCGATCGCCGTCATCAACGCACAGGCGTTCACCTGGTTCCAGATGAACCTGGGTGTGCGTGACGGCACCTATCAGACCCTCTTCTATGCGCTCACCGGCACGTTCACCGTGCTGATGATCATCGGTGTGGTGTTCTCGCTCGTCACGGTGTTCCGTTATCTCGGCGGGCGCACCAACGATCGCGAGATCGTCACGGCACACGCCATCTACTGGTACTTCGTGGGTGCGGCATTTGTCGCACTCTGGTTCGTGGTCTACGTCACCAAGTGATCGGGTAACGCACGCATGTTCACTACTGGATCCAAACTCTTCATCGGGGCGACAGCGGTGTCGTTGGCTGCCACGATCGTCGTGGGCGCCACCACCGGCGGTGGCACGGGTTCGCTCGCCACGATCGGCCTCATCTCGTTGACGGTCGCCTTGGCGTTCCTCACCGGGATGGTCGCCTTCGTCCGCGACGCCAATGTGCGCGGCACCGAACCGGGTGCCACCACCTCGGCGCCTGCGGCACAGGCTGCGCCGAAGGCGAGCATGTGGCCGCTCGTGTCGGTGGTGGGCCTCACCCTGGTGGGTGTGGGTCTCATCACGGCGCCGGTGGTGTTCAAAGCGGGTGTGGTAGTGCTGCTCGCCGGCGCCGCGGAGTGGATGGTGCAGAGCTGGAGCGAACGGGCGTCGGCGAGTGCGTCGTACAACACCGAGGTGCGCCGCCGCATCCTGTTCCCCCTCGAGTTCCCGGTGCTGGGTGCGGTCATCGGTGCTGTCGTCGTCTACTCGTTCTCTCGCATCATGCTGTACCTCAGCAAGGAAGCCGGGCCGGTCGCCTTCATCGTCGTCGCCAGCCTCATCTTCGCCATCGGCATCCTGTTCGCCGTGAAGCCCAAGCTCAGCAAGGGGTTGGTCGCCGGGGTGTGCACGGTTGCGATGCTGGCCCTGGTCGGTACGGGTGCCGCCATGGCGCTCAGCGGCCAGCGCCACATCCACGAATACGCCACCGTCAGCAACGATCCGGGCGTGTGCGCGAGCGCCGAAGAGACCGAGATCGACTACAAGTCGTCGCAGAGCGTGGCGGCCAAGAGCAACACCACGGCCACGATCTACCTCGAGAATGGCAAGCTGTCGGCTCAGGTGCTCGGTATCACCGACCGCCAGCAGTCCATCACCATCCCGCGCAGCAACGCCTCGCACATCGTGTTCCGCAACCTCGACGCCGAACGTGCACGGCTCACGGCCAACCTCGGCACCTTCGAGACCGAGGTGAACGGCACCAAGGTCACCGAGAAGCCGGTCACGTGCACCGCCTTGGTCGAGCAGGACGGGCGTCAGTTCCTCACCCTGAACTTCGCCAAGAGTTCGGCTGCCTCGCAGACGCCCTACACCCTCACGGTGCCCGGTGTCGAAGGCAGCTCCATCGAAATCGTGGTGCCCTGAGTCATGAGGCGGAGCGAGACCAACTTGGATACCGTAAGGAACGTGCCCACCGTGAACGGTCGTCGATCAGTTCGTCGTGTCCTGCCCCTCGCCGGTGTAGCGCTCGCGTTGGCGCTCGCCGGCTGTGCGAAGGACGCCCCACAGGACACCTGGCAGCCTGCCGGGCCGAACGCGCAGAAGATCCACGATCTGCAGTGGCCGGTCTTCCTGACGGCGGGCATCGTGGGGGTGCTCGTGTTCGGATTCATCGGTTTCGTCCTCGTGAAGTACCGCGACCGGGGTCAGCCCATCCCCAAGCAGAGCCACGGCAACCAGAAGCTCGAGATCACCCTCACCATCATCCCGGCGCTCATCTTGGTGGGTGTGGGCATCCCCACGGTCAGCACCATCTTCGATCTCGCCAAGACCGACGACACCGAGTGCATCGTCAACGTCACCGGCCAGCAGTGGTGGTGGGAGTACGACTACCCGGCGCAAGACGGGTGCGGTGGCATCAGTGCACCCATCGTCACCAGCGGCCAGCTGGTCATCCCCACGGGCACGAAGGTGCTCGTGCGTGGCACCAGCCGCGACGTCATCCACTCGTACTGGATCCCGGCGCTGAACGGCAAGAAGGACATGGTGCCGGGCCGCGTGCACACGCTGCGCCTCGAGGCCGATGAGCCGGGTATCTACGCCGGTCAGTGCACCGAGTTCTGCGGTCTCAGCCACGCCAACATGAAGATGGAAGCCGTGGCCCTCAGCCCGGCCGACTTCGAGACGTGGAAGGCGGGTCAGCTTGCCGCTTACCAGGCACCCGCGGCAGGCACGGCTGCCGCCGAGGGCGAGTCGTTGTTCAAGGCCAACTGTGCCTACTGCCATCAGGTGAACGGCCTCACCAACACCGCGCCCGACGGCACCGTCACCCCGGTGCTGGCCAACCCCGACCAGTACGTCGTGTCGGGTGCGGCTCCGAACCTCAGCCACCTGATGACCCGCAACACCTTCGCCGGCGCGACGTGGGACCTGCTCACGCCCGAGTGCCGCGACCGGGTGTGGAACGCCTCGCCGGAAGAGTTCGGGGCGCTCTACCTGCAGGGCATCACCGCAGAGTGCCTGAACGAAGTCGACCTCCGCGAGTGGTTGCGCAACGCACCGGCGAAGAAGCCGATGTACGCCGACGCAGCAGCGAAGGAAGAGCTCGATGGCAAGGTGCGCGGCATGCCGGCACTGGGCCTCAACGAGCAGCAGATCGACCTGATCATCGCCTACCTCCTCGAGCGGAAGTAAGGGAGCGGAACCGACCATGGCAATCATCGAACGACCTTCCTCCACACCGGCAGTCGCCGGTGCCGGAACGGCGGCCCCTGCGGTCGTCACCCCGTCGGAGGCCTACGGTGTGTTCAAGCGCCCCGTCAGCAGCACCGGCTGGCGGTCGTGGCTGTTCACCGTCGACCACAAGAAGCTCGGCATCATGTACGGCGTCGCCGCGATGGTGTTCTTCCTCATCGGTGGTCTCGAGGCCCTGCTCATCCGTGCTCAGCTCGCCGGGCCCGAGGGCACGGTGCTCAGCGCCGACCAGTACAACCAGATGTTCACGATGCACGCCACCACGATGGTGTTCCTCTTCGTGATGCCGATGGCTGCAGCGTTCGCCAACTACTTCGTGCCGCTGCAGATCGGCGCTCGCGACGTGGCGTTCCCCCGCATCAACGCCTTCGGCTTCTGGTGCTTCTTGTTCGGTGGCATCTTCCTCAACACCTCGTGGTTCCTCGGCGGCGCCGCCGACGGCGGTTGGTTCATGTACCAGCCGAACGCCAACGCGCTCTTCTCGCCCAGCCACGGCATCGACTTCTGGGGCCTCGGCCTGCAGATCACCGGTATCGCCTCGCTCACCGGTGCCATCAACCTCATCGTCACGGTGCTCAACATGCGCGCTCCGGGCATGAAGATGATGAAGATGCCGATCTTCACCTGGATGGTGCTGGTCGTGCAGTTCCTGCTGCTGTTCGCCATCCCGGTCATCACCGTGGCGTTGTTCCTGCTCATGTTCCAGCGCGAGTTCGGGGCGACGTTCTTCGATGTCAGCGCCGGTGCCGATCCGCTGCTGTGGCAGCACCTGTTCTGGATCTTCGGCCACCCCGAGGTGTACATCCTCGTGCTCCCCAGTTTCGGCATCATCTCCGAGGTGCTGCCGGTGTTCAGCCGCAAGCCGTTGTTCGGCTACCGCTTCGTGGTGTTCTCGGGCGCCGCCATCGGCTTCCTGGGCTGGGGTGTGTGGGCGCACCACATGTTCGCCAGCGGCCTCGGGCCTGTCAGCGTGGCCGTGTTCTCGGTGGCCACGATGCTCATCGCCATCCCCACCGGCGTGAAGATCTTCAACTGGACCCTCACGATGTGGGGCGGCAAGTTGCAGTACACGGTGGCCATGCTGTTCGCCATCGGCCTGGTGGTGCAGTTCACCATCGGTGGTCTGTCGGGTGTCACGCACGCCGTCGCCCCCAGCGATACGCAGCAGACCGACACGTACTACATCGTGGCCCACTTCCACTACACCATCTTCGGTGGTGCGGTGCTCGGCCTGTTCGCCGGCTTCTACTACTGGTGGCCGAAGATGTTCGGCAAGATGCTGTCCGAGCGCCTCGGCAAGTGGAACTTCTGGGTGATGGTCATCGGCATGAACATGACTTTCGGGCCGATGCACATCATCGGTCTGCAGGGCCAGCCCCGACGCATGATGAACTGGACCGAGGCCCGTGCGGGTGAAGGCTTCTTCAACCTCGGCTTCTGGAACCTGGTCGCCTCGATCGGCTCGTTCATCCTGGCCGTCGGTGTGTTCCTCTTCATCGTGAACGTCTGGATCACCGCCCGGAAGGGCGCCAAGGCGCCGCTCGACCCGTGGGACGCCCGCAGTCTCGAGTGGATGACCGCCAGCCCACCGAAGGAACACAACTTCGACAGCATTCCCACCGTGCACGCACTCGACGAGTTCTTCCACCGCAAGTACGAGGAGAACCACGAGACCGGCGAGATCACCAAGGTGGCCTCGGCCGAGGAGATCCTCGCCGAGATGGAAGCCAACGCCGACAAGCACATCCATCTGCCGTCGCCGTCGTACTGGCCCATCCTGCTGGCCCTCGGCCTGCCCATCATGGCCTATGGGTTGATCTACAACCTGCTGCTCACCGTCATCGGTGGCCTCATCGTCCTGCTGTCGATGTTCGGGTGGTCGCTCGAACCCTCGGTGGCCGACGACAGCGACTACGACCCGCCCGCCGATTCCGGCGGTGCCACGAAGGAGTTGGCGACCCTTGGCTGACATCGCAGTCCATGCGCCCGACACGGGCGACCACGGCCACGACGATCACGGCGGCCACGACGACCACGGTGCGCACCACACGTCCACCGGGTTGAGCAACAACAAGATGGCCATGTGGATGTTCCTGGGCAGCGAGTGCTTGCTGTTCGGTGGCCTCATCTCCACCTACATGCTCTACCGCGGTCGTCACTCCGAGAACCTCGGCCCCGACCAGATCTACGACATCCCGTTCACCTCGGTGAGCAGTTTCGTGCTGCTGATGAGCTCGCTCACCATGGTGCTCGCCGTCAGCGCCGCGGCGCAGGACGACGACCGCAACACCAACCTGTGGCTCACCGTCACGGCGTTGCTGGGCGCCACGTTCGTGGGTGGCCAGGTGTACGAGTTCACCGCCTTCTACCAGGAGGGCCTGGGCTTCACGACCAGCCTGTTCAGCTCCAGCTTCTACACCCTCACCGGTTTCCACGGCGTGCACGTCACCGTCGGCGTCATCATGCTGCTGGCCACGGTGGGCATGGTGCGGCGCAACCGTATCCCCGGCCAGAAGTCGGAAGTCGTCGAACTCGTCGGTCTGTACTGGCACTTCGTCGACGTCGTGTGGATCATCATCTTCACGCTCGTCTACCTGATCCCGTCGTGAGCGAGGCCACCGCCATGAGCACCACCACCGAACACGTCGAGCACGCCGAAGCCGAAGCGCACGGACACGACGCACATTCGAGCCACAAGTCCACCGGCTACTACGTCAAGGTGGCGCTCATCCTGGCGGCTTTCACCGCCCTCGAGACGACCACCTACTGGTGGCCGAAGAGCGCGCACACCTTGGCGATGGTGACGCTGTTCAGCATGATGGCCATCAAGTTCGTCATGGTCGTGTCGTTGTTCATGCACCTGAAGTTCGACAACAAGATCTTCAGTTGGCTGTTCTACTCGGGCCTGGTGCTCGCAGTGCTCGTGTACTGCGCGTTCCTCGCCTGCTTCCAGTTCTTCTCGAGCTGATCCCCCCGGAGGGCGACCATGTTCGCCGACAACACCCCCTTTGCGAACCCCTGGCGGTTCCAAGCCCACCCCGAGGTGTGGCTGCTGGTCGCGTTCCTCGTGGGCGCGTACATCTACATGGCCCGGGTCATCGGGCCGAAGGCCGTGCCCGCCGGCCAACGGCCGGTGAGCCGCGGCCAGATCGCTTGCTTCGCAGGCGGTATGGCGCTGCTGTGGTTCGGTGCCGACTGGCCGGTGCACGACATCGGCGAGCAGTACCTCTACTCGGTGCACATGTTCCAGCACATGGTGTTCAGCTACTTCGTGCCGCCGTTGTTGCTGATGTCGATCCCCGAGTGGATGGCCCGCGCCCTGCTGGGCACCGGCCGCACCTGGCGGGTGGCCGCGTGGTTCGCCAAGCCGGTGGTGGCCGGCGTGTTGTTCAACCTCATCGTCATGGTCACCCACATCCCGATGATCGTGAACGCCTCCACCGAGAACGGCCCCTTGCACTATCTGCTGCACCTCCTGGTGGTCACCCTCGCGCTGCTGATGTGGACACCCGTCGTCGGGCCGATCCCCGAATGGCAGATGGGCCCAGCCGGCAAGTGCGTCTACCTGTTCCTCATGAGCGTGGTGCCCACGGTGCCCGCAGGCTGGCTCACCTTCGCTGAAGGCGTCGTGTACAAGCACTACAGCCAGCCGGTGCGGGTGTGGGGTATCAGCGTCACCGACGACCAGCAGTGGGCCGGGGCGATCATGAAGATCGGTGGCGCCGCCTTCTTGTGGTCGGTCACGATCTACCTGTTCTTCAAGAAGTTCGCTGCGGGCGTCGAGCGCGACAACACCTATGTGCGTCGTGGTCGTATCCCGTCGGCCGAGATCGTCGGCAACGACGACGATCCCCTCACCTTCGATCAGGTCAGTGCAGCCTTCGACCGCAGCGCGCCGCCCCTAGTGGAAGCGGAAGAGGCGCCGCGCGACCAGCGGTGACACCACGGCCCAGGTGGCCAGGACGATCCACGACGTGCCCGGTCGCTCGCCCATCCCGGTGAGGGCGTCGCGCAGCACGTCGGCCAGCGCCCCGCTGGGCAGGCCGAGGGCGATCGACCGCAGCGGCGACGGCAGTTCGTCGAACGGCACCACCATGCCCCCGAGCAGCAGCAGCACGAGGTAGAGCCCGTTCTGCGCGGCCAGGTTGATCTCGCCCCGCAGCCGACCGGCCATGGTGAGGCCGATCCCGGAAAATGCTACCGTCCCCGCCAACACGCCCGCCAGGGCCAGCGCCCAGTTCGGTGCGTCGGGCCTCCAGCCCAGTGCGTAGCTGACGGGTACGAGCACGGCGAACTGCACCACCTCGACCACCATCACCGCCACGATCTTGGCAGCGATCAGGCGGCCACGGCCCAATGGCGTCGCCCCGAGACGCTTCAGCACCAGATATGTGCGCTCGAAGCCGGTGGCGATGCCGAGGCTCACCATCGCCGTGCTCATCACCGCCAGCGCCAGCACCCCCGGGGCGAGGAAATCGATCGGGTCGTCGGTGCCCGTGGGCAGCACATCGACGAGGCTGAAGAACACCAGCAGCATCACGGGGATGCCGAGGGTGAGCAGCAACTGCTCGCCGTTGCGCGCCACCAACTGCAACTCGGCACGCACCTGGGTGAGCAGGCGGCTCATGCGGCACCGCCCTGGTCGGCTGAAGCGTCGGGCGCTGTGAGCCGACGGAAGACGTCTTCGAGGCGCTGGGCTCCGGCCCGCACATCGTGCAGCGGATAGCCATGATCGCCCAGCCAGCCGGCGAGTCGAGCCATCAGCCGCGGATGTGGCGGTGCATCGACCACGTACTCGTCGGCTCCCACTCGGCTCACCACGAAGCCGATCGATGCCGCCATGGCCAACAGGTCGAGATCGGGTGCGCTGCGGAACCGGATCTCGTCGTGGCCACGGCGCAGTTCGTCGAGGGTGCCGTCGGCGATCACCTCACCCCGATCGAAGATGACCACACGGTCGGCCAGGCGTTCGGCCTCGTCGAGTTCGTGGGTGGCGAGCACCACGGCGCACCCCTCGGCTGCCAACGACCCGATGATGGCGCGGATGGTGTCGCGGCCGTGAACGTCGACCCCCGAGGTCGGTTCGTCGAGGAACGCCACCTCCGGCCGCGCCGCCAGGGCGAGGGCGAGCGACAGTCGCTGCTTCTCGCCGCCGCTGAGGCGCCGATAGGTGCTGGTGGCCCGGTCGGTGAGCCCCACCTGCGCAATCAGCGCCTGCGGGTCGACACCTCGCCCGTAGAGCCGGCAGTAGTGCCGCACGGTGTCGCGCACCCGTGCGCTCGGATACGGCCCGCCGTCTTGCAGCATCACGCCCATGCGCTCGCTCAGGCGTGCCTGGTCGGTGGCCGGGTCGAGGCCGAGCACCCGCACGGTTCCCGCAGCGGCCCGCCGAAACCCCTCGCACACCTCGATGGTGCTGGTCTTGCCCGCTCCGTTGGGCCCCAGCACCGCTGTCACGTCGCCCGCGATCGCGCTGAACGACACGTTGTTCACCGCGACGAGATCTCCGTACCGCACGGTCAAGCCCTCGACCACCACTGCTGCCTCGGTGTACGTCGTCACGCTGGGAACCCTAACGCCCTGCTGCTCGGGTGCAGATGGTGATCCGCGGGTGAGCGCGCTCAAGCAAACCGCCCGACCGGACGATGACCGAACATGGCTCGCTTCTCCGTTGTCGTCGCGGCCCACGACGCCGCCGCCTATCTGCCCCAGTGCCTCGATTCGATCGCCCGTTCGGCCCAGACCCTTCCCGATCGCGACAGCTGCGAGGTGATCGTCGCTGCTCATCGCTGTACCGACACCACGGCCGCGGTTGCCCTCCTCATGGATGCCGGCGTGGTCGACGTCCCCGCCGGCACACTCGCCATGGCCCGCAATCTCGGGACCTGGCAGAGCAGCGGCGACTACATCGTGCATGTCGACGCCGACTGCATGGTGCCCATCTGTGCGCTCAGCGACATCGCCCAGCATCTCGACGACACGGCGTGTGTGGGCGGTGGGGCCGGTTTCGTGCCGGAACGGCGATCGCTCGGTATCGGACTGGCGGTGGGGATGCGCCGACTCGGCATGGCGGTCACCGGTCTCGGTGGGGCGCTGCACTGGTGCCGGCGCCGCGACTTCGACGCGATCGAGGGCTTCAACGACGACCTCGTGGCCGCCGAGCAGAGCGACTTCGGCCGCCGCTTGCGCGAGTACGGCCGGCACTCGGCCCGGCGCTACATCAACCTGGTCGACACGCCGGTCGTCATGTCGAGCGAACGGTTCGGCCGTTACGGCGACTGGCACCTCCTCGGCAGCCTGGTGCGCCGCAACCAGCACAGCGACACGCTGCTCGTCGACAACTGAACCGGCCCACAGGGGCAGGCCCGATTAGCCTGCAGGCACTGTGATCGATGTCCGCCTGCTCCGTACCCAACCCGACCTCGTGCGTGCTGCCATGGCGAGGCGGGGCAAACCCGACCTGCTCGACCAGATCGCCCGCGCGACGCAACTCGACGAGCAGGCGCGCGACATCGTCGCCCAGCGCGATGCGGCTCGCGCCCAGGTGAACGACATCTCCAAGCAGGTCGGTCTGCTGCGCCGCGAAGGCCGCACCGCAGAAGCCGAGGCCCTACAGGCCGAGAGCCGGGCTCTGGGCGAGCGCGAGGGTGCCCTGGCCGCCGAGCACGATGCCGTGCAGGCCCACCTGCGCGATCTGTTGTTGCGCATCCCCAACGTGCCGCATCCCGATGCACCCGACGGCGCCGACGAACACGACAACCCGGTCGTCAAGGGACCCATCAACATGCCCACCGAGTTCGCCGAGCATCAGCGCGTGCCGCATTGGGACACTGCGGCGGCGCTCGGCATCCTCGACAACGAGCGCGCCACCAAGATCAGCGGAGCGATGTTCACCATGCAGCGCGGCCTCGGCGCCACGCTGGCCCGGGCGCTGTGCCAGTACGCGCTCGACAGCAACGCCGATGCGTTCGAAGAGATCCGTCCGCCGTCGCTCGTCACCACGGCCACGCTCACGGCCACCGGCCAACTGCCCAAGTTCGCCGACGACGCCTACTCGATCGAGCGCGACGACCTGTGGTGCATCCCCACGGCCGAGGTGCCGCTCACCTCGCTGTACGCCGGTGAGGTGATCGACGATGCGCAGCTGCCGCTGCGCTTCATGGCCTACACGCCGTGCTACCGCCGTGAGGCCGGGTCGGCCGGCCGCGACACTCGCGGCATGCTGCGCGCACACGAGTTCGACAAGGTCGAGATCCTGTCGGTGGCCACGCCCGAACAGGCGCCCGCAATGCTCACCGAGTTGGTCACCCGCGCCGAACGGCTCATCGCCGGCCTCGGCCTGCCCTATCGCATCATCGAGATCTGCACCGGCGACATGGGCCAGAGCCACCACCGCAGCTTCGACCTCGAGGTGTACGCGCCCGGGTGCGACAACTGGCTCGAGGTCAGTTCGTGCAGTTGGTTCAGCGACTACCAGGCCCGCCGTGCCGACATCCGCTACCGCACGGCAGGCGAGAAGGGCACGCACGTCGCCAACACGCTCAACGGTTCGGCCCTTGCCGTGCCGCGTGTGTGGGCGGCCATCATCGAGAACAACCGCCAGCCCGACGGCAGCGTGCTCATCCCGGCGGTGCTGCAGCCGTACATGCGCGGCCACCAGGTCATCACGCCCCGATGACGCTCGCGTCGCGACGCAAGGAGTACGAGACCGCCGGTCTCGATGCCGCCGACCTGCTGGCCGACCCGATGGCCCAGTGGCATGTCTGGTTCGATCAGGCCACCGAAGCAGGATGCGTCGAACCGAACGCGTTCGTGCTGTCGACCGTCGGCACCGATGGGTTCCCGCAGTCGCGGTACCTGTTGGCGCGCGGCGCCGACGAGCGAGGGTTCTCGTTCTTCACCAACTACGGCTCGGCCAAGGGCGCCGAGATGACGGCGCACCCGCAGGTGGCCATGCTGTTCACCTGGTTGCAGTTGCACCGGCAGGTGCGTGTCGCGGCCACGGTCGAGCGTCTCTCGGCGGTTGAGAGCGACGAGTACTTCGCCTCGCGACCGCGGGCCTCGCAGCTCGGCGCGTGGGCATCGGCGCAGTCGAGCGTGCTGGCCGATCGGGCCGAACTCGAGGCCCGGGTGGCTGCGATGGAGGCGCGCTTCGCCGATGTCGAGCAGGTGCCGCGCCCCGAGTTCTGGGGCGGGTGGCTGGCGCAGGTGCACCAGTGGGAGTTCTGGCAGGGCCGGCCCAGTCGGCTCCACGACCGCCTGCGGTACCGTCGCGACGGCGACGCCTGGGTGATCGAACGCCTCAGTCCCTGACCCGCGTCCGGCTGCCTGACGGGTCAGTGGGGCCAGGTGCGTACGGCGTGGACGAGGCCGTCGACGAGGCGTTGGGCGTGGGGTGCGAGCCCCGGGCCCTCCCAGTCCCAGAACAGCGGCGTGGTGCCGCGCACCCGTGGTGGCAACTCGATCTGCACGCCGCGTCGGGGTGGCAGGTTCACCGGGTTGCGCGGATGCAATCCACGCAGTTCGGTGGGGATGCGCTCGAGATCGGTGGCGATCTCGTAGGCGGGCAGATGCGTGCGCAGCGAGGCGCCCACATGATCGGCGAGCTCGCGGTTCTGGCCGCCGACGAGCACGGTGGTGAAGAAGCCACGTCGGCCGAAGCCGTGCACGGTGATCACCGTGTGCACGTGGTCGACGAACCGCTGCATCGCCGGCGAGTGGGCCGGGTCGAACTTGGTCGACGGGATGTGGCGCTCCATCCCCTTCGGCTGGTGCACGCCGTAGTAGCTCGCGTCGGTGGCATCGGCCGCCGCCCGGGCGATCACATCGGTCATCTCCTCCAGCGCGCCGCCGTGGTACGCCATGAAGCCGAACCGGCCGCGCAACTCGCACACCTCCTCCACCCCGTCGGTGGCGAGCAGCTCGGCGAACGGGCTCATGAGCCGTGCTCGACTCCGTCGCCCAAGGGCGTCGTGGGCGGTCGGCGCCTCAGGGATACTGCCGCGAACGCAGCACCGACCACGACCACCATGACGATGGTGACCGATCCCCAGTGGTCGTTGAGGAAGTTCTGGATGTCGGTCTGCCAGCTGGCCACTGCATCGGTGACCGGGTCGCCGGCCTCGCGCACGTCGACCTGCCAGAAGTACCACAGCAGGTAGAGGCCCGACAGCAAGACGAACGCGCCGGCGAGCATCTCGACGTACTGCATGCCCGAGCGCAGCACCTTCAGCAACCCCACGTTGGCGACAGCGAGGGTGACCGTGAGCGCAGTGATGAGCAGCGCCATGCCCAGGCCGTAGGCAACCACGTTGGCCACACCGGCGACGTAGCCCTTGCGGTCGGCGGTCTGGAACAGCGTGGCGATGAACAGCCCGATGGTGCAGCCGATCGAGGCCACCGCGTACGCGATGCCGTAGACGAACATCGAGCGCACCGTGCGGTCGCGACCGCCGGCATCGAGTTTGGGTGTGGCGATGGGCAGGCGGTAGCCGAACAGCATGGCGACACCGAGCACCACCAGGCCGATGCCGATGACGGCAGTGAGGTACTTGGCGTTGGTGACGACCCAGTTGGTGAACAACTCGGCGATCGCGCCGACCACCAGGAACACGCTGAGGAACCCGGCCGAGACCGCGGCGCTCACCACCAGGGCGCGCCTGATCGGCGCGGTGCGCACACC
Organism: Acidimicrobiaceae bacterium; assembly: GCA_040380855.1. Lineage (GTDB taxonomy): Bacteria > Actinomycetota > Acidimicrobiia > Acidimicrobiales > Ilumatobacteraceae > VFMC01. The sequence goes on from JBEIIG010000022.1 coordinate 47,877, forward strand.
CGACTCGGCGTTCGACAGGCCGAGGAAATACAGCAGGTACGTGGGCAGCAGCACGAAGCCGCAGGGGTTCACAGCGGCGAGCATGCCGCGGATGAAACTGAGCGACAGGTTCATGCGAGCAGCTCGTCGACGTACTGCCGGAGTGTGGCTTCATCGAGCACGCCGGTCTGGCGGACGATGGTGCCGTCGGCGGCCACGAACAGCGTGACCGGCTGGGTGGCGATGCCCACCGCATCGGTGAAGGCACCGTCGACATCGCGGAGCAACTCGTACTGCACGCCGCGTTCGCGGGCGAACGACTCGTTCACCTCGGGCACGTCGAGGGTGTTCACCCCGACGAAGCGCACCCGGTCGCCGCGGGCGGCGTGCACGGCAGCGAACGCCGGCAGCTCTTTCTTGCACGGCCCACACGTCGAGTTCCACACATTGATCACGAGTGGCTGACCGAGCAGGTCGGCGGTGACCACCGTGGCGCCGTCGTTGGTGGTGAGCTCGACCGCCGGGAGCGGCGTGCCCTGCACCGGTGCGTTCGTCGCGATGGAGGGGATCTGCGAGGTGCCCGGCTTGTCGAGCACGATGTCGTCGACGGCGGCCACATCGGTGCTGGTGTCGTCGCCCCGGCTGAGCAGCCAGCCGCCGACGATGCTGACGACGATGGCCGCGACGATCGATCCGACGAAGAGTCGACGATGTCCGGCCATGGCCGAAGGTTACCCGGCGCCTCCCACCACTCCGGGGGGCGAGTGGCAGGAGGCACGGGTCTGCGGTCGGGGGCTCGTCGAAGCGTCACCCACGACCGGGGGGCTCAGGCCGACTGGGCGACCAGGTGGGCAGGAAGAGGAACCTCATCGATCACCAGGACCGGCCGCGGGTGCTTGGGTGGGCGACCACGTGGCCGCTTGTTGGCGACGATGCGGCCGTTGTCGAGCAACTCGCCACCCCACACGCCCCACGGCTCGGCGCGATCGAGGGCGTCCTGCAGGCAGGTCGCCGTACGCGGGCACTTGGCGCAGATGGCCTTGGCCCGAGCGATGTCGATCACGTCATCGGAGAAGAACAGTGGGGTGAGGGTGCCGTTGCCGTCGGCGCACCGCGCCGGGGCGCGCACCGAGGTGATGTCGCTCACGTGGAGATCGGTTGCGGATTCGAGTGCTACGTACATGGGATGTCGTTTCTCTGTGCGGGGGAAAAGCGAAAAGGCCGCCGGGATCGGGATCCCGGCGGCCTCGGAGCGGTTCTGACGCTTGTTACGTCGTTGGGCTTCCGAGGTGCCGGGCGGGGCGCTTGATGGTGGTGCAGGTGGCGAAACGCTTGGCGTTGCTCGACCATGCAGCACCGGCGCCATCCGTCATGCCCATGGCCTCATACCCGTGACCGACGAGACCGAGCCCGTTGCACGGGCGCGCGCCAGCGGCCACGGCGGCCTGCTGCAGTGCGTTCGTGCGGAGCTTCATGTCGGCGGGTACTCCCATGTTCGAGCGGATGTGATCGTCGGCTGACGAGACGGTCACAAGGCAATCACGCCTGTCGACGATCGTCAACCGAATTACGCGAATCGATGTCGCGAGGTCGGTGAACGACGTCGCGTCTCCGTTGGCGCAGAGCCGCAGCGGGCAGACTGGTGCCGATGACCCACTGGTTCGAACTCAGCCCGTCGTGGTGGTCGACAGTGCTGTTCGCGATCGGCTGGGTGTGCGGGTGGCTGCTGCTCGCCCGGCCCCCGGTGCTCAGTTCATCTGCCGGCCGACCGGTTGCCGCCGATGTGCCTGCGCGGTCGCGTCCGCCCATCTCGGTGATCGTGCCTGCGCGCAACGAGGCGGCGATGATCGGACGCGTGATCGCCGGTGTGCGCCACCAGGTGGGCGCGGGCGACGAGGTGATCGTGGTCGACGACCACTCCAGCGATGGCACCGCCGAGCTGGCCCGCGCGCAGGGTGCCACCGTGGTGGCCGCACCAGCGCTGCCCGTCGGCTGGGCCGGCAAGCCCCACGCGTGCGCTGCTGGCGCTGCGCACGCCCGAACCGAGCC
>JBEIIG010000023.1:0-49584 GCA_040380855.1 Acidimicrobiaceae bacterium
GCGCTGCTACGACGACGAGATCTTCGGGCCGGTGCTCGGTGTCACCCGCGTGTCGGGCTACGAGGAAGGCCTCGAGCTCATCAACGCCAACCAGTTCGGCAACGGCACGGCCATCTTCACCCGCGACGGTGGCGTGGCCCGTCAGTTCGAGTTCGACGTGCAGGTGGGCATGGTGGGCATCAACGTGCCCATCCCGGTGCCGGTCAGCTACTACAGCTTCGGCGGCTGGAAGGCCAGCCTGTTCGGCGACCAGCACATGTACGGCCCCGAGGGTGTGAACTTCTACACCCGCTCGAAGGTGGTCACCTCGCGCTGGCCCGATCCGCGCACGTCCCCTGTCGACCTCGGCTTCCCGCAGAACCGCTGACCACGATGGACTTCGGAGTCGTCCTGCAGACCACACCGCCGTCGGCCCGCGTGGTCGACCTGGCCAAGCGGGCCGAGACGTACGGGTTCACCTACGTGTGGACCTTCGACAGCCACATCCTGTGGCAGGAGCCGTACGTCATCTACAGCCAGATCCTGGCCGAGACCCGCAATGTCATCGTCGGCCCGATGGTCACCAACCCGGCCACCCGCGACTGGACCGTCACCGCCAGCGTGTACGCCACGCTGAACGAGATGTTCGGCAACCGCACCGTGTGCGGCATGGGCCGTGGCGACTCGGCGGTGCGGCTCACCAACGGTGCGCCCGTCACGCTGGCCACGATGCGCGAGAGCATCCACGTCATCCGCGAACTCGCCAACGGCCGCAGCGTGCAGTACAAGGGCTCCGACATCCGCTTCCCGTGGAGCACCAAGAGCGAGCTCGAGGTGTGGGTGGCGGCCTACGGGCCCAAGGCGCTGGCGCTCACCGGTGAGGTGGGCGACGGGTTCATCCTGCAGTTGGCCGACCTGTCGATCGCCGAGTGGACCATCAAGGCGGTGCGCGACGCTGCTGCGGCTGCCGGACGCAACCCCGACGACGTCACCATCTGCGTCGCCGCGCCGGCCTACGTCACCGACGGCACCGAGGCCGGCCTCGCCCACGGCCGCGAGCAGTGCCGCTGGTTCGGTGGCATGGTGGGCAACCACGTGGCCGACATCGTCGCCCGCTACGGCAGCGACACGTCGCTCGTGCCGACGGCCCTCACCGACTACATCAAGGGCCGTCAGGGCTACGACTACAACGAGCACGGCCAGGCCGGCAACAGCCACACCACGTTCGTGCCCGACGAGATCGTCGACCGGTTCTGCATCGTCGGCCCGCCCGAGGTGCACATCGAGCGGATGCGACAGCTGAAGGATCTGGGCGTCGACCAGTTCTCGATCTACCTCCAGCACGACGACAAGGACCACACGCTCGCCGCGTACGGCGAGAAGGTGATGCCTGCGGTCGCCGAGCACGTGCGGGCCAAGTCGTGATCCGGCGGTCGGCGCACTGGTGAGCGACGCAGCACCGTCCTCGGGCAGCGCCAAGCGCTGGCGGCGCGTGGCCATGTTCCCGCTCGCCTTCGTGCTGGTGGCGGTGCTGTGGGAGGCCTACAAAGCGGTCGGGCCCGAGGAGGGCGGCACGCTGTTCGGTGTGCGCCTGCTGCCGCGCACCGGCGAGCGGGCGATGCCCCACGTGTGGGACATGTGGAACCGACTGTGGGAACCCGAGGTGCGCGGCGGCGACGAGTCGATCTTCGTCGTCGTGCTGCGGGCCACGTGGTACTCGCTGCGCGTGGCACTCACGGCGTTCGTGCTCGGTTCGGCGCTCGGTGTGCTGCTGGCGGTGCTGATGGCCCGCTTCCGGTGGGCCGAGCGGGCGATCATGCCCTATCTCGTGGTGTCGCAGACCGTGCCCATCATCGTGCTCGGCCCGCTCATCTTGTCGCTCATGGCGTTCGCCAGCCGCGACCTGGCCGCGAAGACGTGGATCGCGGCCGTCATCCTCGGTGTGTTCCTGTCGTTCTTCCCGGTGGCGCTGGGCACACTGCGCGGCCTGCAGTCCACCTCGGCCGCATCGATGGAACTGATGGACTCGTTCGCCGCGTCGTGGACCGAGACGCTGGTGAAACTCCGCTTCCCCTCGGCCGTGCCGTTCATCGCCCCGTCGCTGCGCCTCGCAGGCGCCGCCGCCGTGGTGGGCGTGGTGGTGGCCGAGATCTCGCTGGGCCTTCGCTCGGGTGTGGGGCGGCTCATCTTGTCGTACGGCCAGGAGGCGTCGAGCGATCCGCCCAAGCTGTACACCGCCGTGTTCGGCGCAGCCGTACTGGGCCTGCTGATGGCCGTACTGGTGGAAGTGATCGACCGCATCCTGATGCGGAACCGTCCGAGGGAGGCGTCATGACCAACGACCAGACCGTGCCCGCCGGGGCACCGCTGGCCGTCGAGGCAGTCGGTGTGGGCAAGGTGTTCAATGCCGATGCACCCAACCGGGTCGACGCCCTGGTCGACGTCGACTTGTCGATCGCTCGCGGCGAGTTCGTGTCGCTCATCGGCCCATCCGGATGCGGCAAGTCGACGCTGCTGCGGCTGTTCGCCGATCTGCTCGAACCCACCGGGGGCACGCTGCTGGTGAACGGCAAGAGCGCGCATCAGGCTCGCGTCGACCAGGACTACGGCATGGCGTTCCAGCAGAGCGGCCTGTTCGAGTGGCGCAGTGTCGAGCGCAACATCGAGTTGCCGCTCGAACTGAAGGGCTGGGACAAGGCCCGCCGGCGCGAACGCAGCCGCGAGATGTTGGAACTGGTGAAGCTGTCGGAGTTCGCCACGCACATGCCCTGGCAGTTGTCGGGCGGTATGCAACAGCGCGTCGCCATCGCTCGCGCGTTGGCCGCCCATCCGCCGCTGTTGTTGATGGACGAACCGTTCGGAGCGCTCGACGAGATGACCCGCGAGCACATGCAGGCCGAACTGCTGCGCATCTGCTCGGGCACCGACACCACCGTGGTGTTCGTCACCCACTCGATCCCCGAGGCCGTGTACCTGGCCGATCGGGTGGTGGTCATGTCGCCGCGGCCGGGTCGGATCACCGACGTCATCGACGTCAGCCTCGGCCGCGACCGCGACGAACTCACCCGTGAGGCATCGGCGTTCTTCGAGCGGGTCACCGAGGTGCGCGAAGCCCTGCGCGGTATCGAGATGTCCGATCACGCCCGGGGGATCGAAGACCGGTGAACACCGCCCGCGCCCGCCAACTGATCGCGTCGGTGGTGCCGCCGATCGTGTTCGGCGTGCTGTTCCTCGCGGCGTGGCAGTGGTGGGTCGTCACGTACGACGTGCAGCCGTTCGTCATCCCGAAGCCCACGGCCATCTGGCAGTCGTTCGTCGACGACTTCACGTTGGTGTGGAACGCCTCGCTCGTCACCGGCGCCAACGCACTGGTGGGCCTGGTGGCCGGCGCTGTCGTGGGCTTCCTGCTGGCCGTGCTCACCAACCGTTTCGCTGTCGTGTCGGAACTCATCAACCCGTTGGCGGTCACCATCGCCGCCATCCCCGCCGTCGTGATCGTCGGGGTGCTCAACAACATGTACGCCCTCGACAGCCAGTTGGGTCGGCGCATCATGGTCACCCTCGCCGTGTTCTTCATCGTGTTCGTACAGGTGGTGAAGGGCCTGCGCCAGAACGACGCCACGCAGATGGAACTGATGCGTTCGTATGCGGCCACGCCGCGCCAGACGCTGCTGAAGGTGCGTCTGCCCAACACGATGCCCTACTTCTTCACCGCGGTGCGCAACGCCGCGCCCGTTGCCGTCATCATCGCCCTCGTGTCGGAGTACTTCGGCGGCACGCAGGACGGCCTCGGCAGCAAGATCTCCGGCACCCTCAACGGCTCCAACAAAGCGCTCGGCTTCGCCTATGTTCTCGGCGGGTCGGTCGTGGGGCTGTTGTTCTTCGCCGGTTCCAGTCTCCTGGAGTACGTCGTCGTCCCGTGGCGACGCCGACGCCGCTCCAGGTGAGCAACAACACCAACGAAAAGGGGAGGAACATGCGCACACGTACCATCAAGGTGCTGGCAGCGCTCAGCGCCGTAGGCCTGCTCGTCGCAGCCTGTGGCGACGACAGCGAGGACACGACGGCCACTACGGCAGCGGGTGGCGGTACCACCGGCGGCCTGGCCGTCGACGTCGCGAAGTGCACCGCACCGGCGGGCGACAAGGTGAAGCTGCAGCTGCAGTGGTTCACCCAGGCCCAGTTCGCGGGCTACTTCGCCGCGGTCGACCAGGGCTTCTACAAAGACGCAGGCCTCGACGTCGAGATCGTCGAGGGTGGTGTCGACATCGCTCCGCAGAAGCAGCTCGCCACCGGTGCAGTCGACTTCGCCATCTCGTGGGTGCCGAAGGCACTCGCCGAGCGCGAAGCCGGTGCGAAGGTGACCAACATCGCCCAGGTGTTCCAGCGCAGCGGCACGCTGCAGGTGAGCTTCAAGGACAAGGGCATCAAGACGGCTGCCGATTTCAAGGGCAAGAAGATCGGTAACTGGGGCTTCGGCAACGAGTACGAGATCTTCGCTGCGCTGTCGAAGGCGGGTCTCGACCCGGCCAAGGACGTCACCCTGCTCCAGCAGAACTTCGACATGAACGGTCTGCTCTCGGGCGAGATCGATGCTGCCGAGGCGATGACCTACAACGAGTACGCACAGGTGCTCGAGGCCGTGAACCCCGCCACCGGCAAGCTGTACACGCCCGAAGACCTCAACGTCGTCTCGTACGAGGCCGAGGGCGTGGGCATGCTGCAGGACGCCATCTGGGCCGATGAGGCCCGTCTGTCGGATCCCGCCTACTGCGGTCAGGCGATCGCCTTCGTGAAGGCCTCGCTGCAGGGCTGGGCGTTCTGCCGCGACAACGTCGAGGCGTGCCGCGACATCGTCGTCGCCAAGGGCTCGAAGCTCGGCAACAGCCACCAGCTGTGGCAGATGAACGAAGTCAACAAGCTCATCTGGCCGGCCAACGGCGGCGTGGGTGTCATCGACACTGCCGCTTGGGACCGCACGGTGTCCATCGCCAGCGGCACCAAGAACCTCGACGGCAAGACGGTGCTCACCAAGGCCGCCGACGCCACGTCGTGGACCAACGACATCGTGAACGAAGCCGTCAAGCAGCTCACCGCTGCGGGTGTCGACGTGAAGGGTGCCAGCTACGCCCCCATCACCGTCGAACTGAAGGAAGGCGGCGCCTGAGCCGAACCGGCTCATCGGTGCAGGAGGGGCGGGTCGCTTCGGCGGCCCGCCCTTCTCGCGTCGCCGCCATGGCCCCGGCGCTGTTCGTGCTGCTGTGGTCGACGGGGTTCATCGTCGCCCGCTACGCCACACGCGACGCCGGGCCGCTCACGTTCCTGGCGGTGCGGATGGTCATCGCCGCCGGTGTGCTCGCCGCGGTGGCCGGCGGCACGCACTCGCCCCGGCCATCGCTCGTGCAGACCCGCTGGCTCGTGCTATCGGGCCTCGGCATGCACGCCGTGTATCTGGGCGGTGTGTTCATCGCCATCGACATGGGTATGCCGTCGGGCGTGGGTGCGCTCATCGCCGGGCTGCACCCGGTGGTCACCGCGCTGGCCGCCCGCCGGTTCCTGCGCGAGCACCTCGTGCGCCTGCAGTGGGTCGGTGTGGGGCTCGGCTTCCTCGGCGTGGTGGCCGTCGTGGTCGATCGACTGCTCGCCCATTCCACCGGCCTCACCGGCTGGGCGCTGCTGGCCTCGGGCTTGAGCGTGCTGGGCATGTCGGGTGGCACGCTGGTGCAGCGCCGCTACGCCGCACAGGCACCGCTGCTGTGGGGCACCGTGGTGCAGTACTCGGCCTCGGCGGTGGTGCTGGGCATCGGTGCCGTGGCGTTCGAGCGCATCGACATCCGGTTCACCGCGCAGACCTGGTTCGCGCTCGCCTGGGCCGTGGTGGTGCTGTCGATCGCCGCCGTGTTGATCATGCTGTGGTTGCTGCAGCGCCAGGCGGCGGCGAAGGTGAGCAGCCTGTTCTTCCTCACCCCCGCACTCAGCGCACTCGAGGGCGCGCTGCTGTTCGGCGAACGGCTGGGCCCGCTGGCCGTCGTGGGCCTGGTGGTGGGCCTGATGGGCGTCGCCCTGGTCACCCGTCCTCCGGTTCGCTCGGCCCACTAGCTGTTGCCCCGGCCACCCTGCCGCTGGCCCGCCTACCGCGTCGGACCGGCGATCTTGCGACAGAACGCGTCGCATTCGACGCGAATCGTCGCAAGTTCGGCGACCGGGGTCGGCGAGCGGCGCCGGTGCGGGGTGCGGGGTGCGGGGTGCGGGGTGCGGGGTCGCTCAGGCCAGCAGGCCGCGCACGATGTCGACGCCGAACGACGGCATACCCGGGGCGTCGGCCATGCGTTCGAGCTGGGCGCGCAGCATTGCCTGTCGCGCCGGGTCGAAGCGCTTGAACTGCAGCAGGTCGCCCACCAGGCGGATCACCACGCCGGCGTTCACCGGCATCAACTCGATCACCTCGTCGACGAACACCCGGTAGCCCTCGCCCGAGGGATGGTGGAAGACGCTGCGGTTGCGGGTGGCGAACGGGAACCACACGCCCATCACCCGGCTGCGGTCGGTGCGGTCGTAGAGCGGGCCGTGGGCGAGCGCTGCCACCCGGCCGATCGTGTCGGCCCGGCGCGCACCCGACTGGGCCCGCAACCAGCGGTCGACCAGCTTCGGTGCTTCCTCCCAGCGGCGGTAGGTGCGCTCGATGAGGGCGTCGGCATCGACGGTGTCGACGTGCAGCAGTTGGCCGAGGGCTCGAACGGCGCGGGTGTGGTCGGGTGCGGCGAGCGAGGCCGTCGCCGCGGCGACGGCCTCGTCGGTGCGGGTGGCGAGCAGCAGGCCGAGGACGGGCTCGACGAGAGTGCGCCGGGCGATGTCGGCCGGTGTGGTGCCGTGCGGCGCAGGGTCGGCAGTGGCGTTCAGCAGGGCCAGCAACGGATCGTGCAGGTGCGTGCCCAGCCGGCCGCGCAGGAAGTGGAGGCCGTCGGCCACCCCGTCGACGTCGATCAGCGGTTCGCGGTCGCCGAGCATGAACTCGTCGGGGACGGCCAGCAGTTGGGCGAGCAGCAGCGGATCGTTCTCGCCGCTGCCCAGCACGGCCGCCAGTGCCTCGGCCACCAACCCCACCTTCGCCTCGGCATCGCCCGTGCGGCCGGCGCGGTGGGCGTCGATGGCGCGGATCATCATCGTCTCGGCGGCCCACCAGCGCGTGTAGGCGTCGTCGTCGTGCAGTACCAGCGCGGCCAGCGCCTCGTCGCCGAGATCGACCGCGAGGTCGACGGGGGCTGCGTAACCCCGGAGTGGCGCCACCAGCGTTGCCGCGTTGTCGAACGCGAACTGCTGTTCGCGTGCGGCCAGCACCACGGTGTGTTCGCCCAGCGACGCGCCATCGGCGGCGCGCAGGCCGATGCGCATCGGCAGCGCCACCGGCGGGTCGTCGACCAGCGCGTCGGTGCGGCGCACATCGACCAGGGTGCGGCCGGCGTCGTTCGTCACCGACACCGCCAGGGTCGGCCGGCCGCGCAGGGTGAACCAGCGGGCGACACCATCGATGTCGTCGGTCTGCGCCGGCGACACCTCCTTCGCCACGGTCACGAAGTCGTCGACACCGGCTGCGTCGAGGTCGAAGCGGCGGAGGAACTCGGCGAACGTGTCGGCCCAGCGAGCCGGGCCGAGCAGGGTGCGCAGCATGCCGAACACCTCGGCACCCTTCAGGTAGGTGGTGCGCGTGTAGAGCTGATGCGGGTCGTCGACCTCGCCGCGCACCACGGGCGCGCCGATGGTGATCTCCTCGGGGAACTGCAGGCGGCGCAGGTCGAGCACGTCCATCACCCGGGCGGCCGGGCCGAACAGGTGGCGGCGCACATCGTTCTGCGCCGTCAGCACCGTCAGTCCCTCCTTCAGCGCCAATTGCCCCCAGGTGCGCACGGTCACCCGGTTGCCGCGGGTGTGGTGGCCGTATTCGTGGGCGATGTTGGCGGCGATGAGCAGCAGGTCGTCGTCGACCCAGCCGCGGGTGTCGACCACCAGGATCGATGCGTCGAAGAACATCAGGCCCTGGTACTCGGTGGCGTCGGGGTAGCCGGGAATGGCCACGAAGGTGAGTACGTCGAGGTCGTGTTCGAGCCCGCCGTGTGCTGCGTCGTACGCCATCACCTCGGCCATCATGCCGAGACCGAACTCGGCGCCGTCGATCTGTTCGGGCAGCGCGGCGATGCGGAGTTCGATGGTGCGTCCGCTGGGGGTGGTGTAGGGGACCGAGCGGATGTCGAGGTCGCCGGCCACGAATGCGAACAGATAGCTGGGCTTGGCGACCGGGTCGTCGAAGCGGGCCCAGATGCGCCCGTCGGCCAGCACGCCCTGGTCGACGAGGTGCCCGTTGGCCAGCAGGGTTCGGTACATCGTCGGGTCGGCCACGAGGGTGACGTCGAAGGTGGCCCGATTGGCAGGCTGGTCGATCGACCAGGTGATGCGCCGGAACCCCTGGGGTTCGCAGGTGGTGCTGATCAGCCGGTCGCGGGCCGTGATGCCGTTGTCGTTGGCGCCACCGGGTTTCACCGTGACGATCGTGCGCACCTCGCATCGGTCGACCGTGCCGGGCCGGACGGTGAGCGTCCGGTCGGTGAGGTCGACGTCGCGAGCGCCCAGCACCACACCGTTCAGTGCCACCTCGACGGTGTCGAGACCGCGGCCGTCGAGCACGAGCGGCGCATCGGGTTCACCGACTCCGGTTCGCACCGCGGTCGACGTGGTGTAGACGACGCTGCGGTCGGGGTGCAGCTCCACCCGCATCGCCACATGGTCGATGCGCCACGGCATGCCGAGCAGAGTCGGGGCGGTGGCGCCGGTCATTCAGCGCCGACCGAGGAACTCGGCGATCAGGCCGACGGCGGTGTCGACCTCGTCGAGGGTGTTGTAGTGGGTGGGGCCGATGCGCACCACACCGCCCTGATCGGCGATACCGAGCCACTCGACCACCGGCAACGCGTACGAGTGGCCGTTCCACACGTACACGCCGTGGGTGTCGAGGAAGGTGGCCATCTCGGTGGGGTCCATGCCCTCGGCCGTGATCGACACGGTGGGCACCCGGCGCGAGAACGCGGCGCGGTCGGTGACACCGTGGATGCGCACACCCGGGATCTGCTGCAGCCCGCTGATCAGCCGCTCGCTGAGGCCTTCTTCGTAGGCGACCATCGCGTTCATCGCGGCATGCAGGTCGCGGGTGCGCTCGCGCAGGCCGGGGGCGGTGGGACGGTGCTCGGCGCCCATCTCGCGACCCACCCAGGCGATGTAGTCGAGCGCGCCGATGGTGCCCGACTGACCGGCGAGCGACTGCGTGCCGGTCTCCCATTTGTTGGGGGTGAGGTCGGGCACGGTGCGCAGGTGGTAGGCGCGGGTGCCCTGCAGCAGTTCTTCGCGGCCGTAGAGGATGCCCTGGTGCGGGCCGTAGAACTTGTAGGCCGAGGCCACGAGGAAGTCGCAGCCGAGCGCCTGCACGTCGATGGCGCCGTGCGGGGCGAACTGCACCGCGTCGATGTAGGTGAGCGCGCCGACGGCCTTCAGGCGGCGCACCATCTCGGCGACCGGGTTGATGGTGCCCAACAGGTTGCTGGCGTAGTTGAGCGCGGCGAACTTCGTGCGCGGGGTGATGAGCGAGTCGAGTTCGTCGAGGTCGATCTCGTAGGTGTCGCGGTCGAAGCCGAGGGTCTTCACCACCATGCCGCGCTCGGCGGCCATGGTGCGCCACGGGGTGTTGTTGCCCTCGTGCTCCATCGCCGTGATGATCATCTCGTCGCCCGCCTCGAAGCGGGGTGCGAGGGCGCGGGACATGGTGAAGGTGATCGTGGTCATGTTCGCGGCGAACACGATCTCGCGGTCGGAGGCGGCGTTGTAGAAGTCGGCCATGGCCACGTGCGCCTGGTGCGACAGTTCGGTCGCCTCGCGCGAGGTGGCGAACTGGCCGCCCATGTTGGCGTTGCAGTGCACGAGGGCGTGGTGCATCGCGTCGATCGTCTGCTGGGGTACCTGGGTGCCGGCCGGGTTGTCGAGGTACACCCGCGGGCGGCCGTCGGTGTGCGGCAGCGACAGGGCGGGGAACTGCTGGCGGATGGCGTCGAGGTCGAGAGGCATGCGACTGATCTTTCCAAGGTGCGGCACGGCACCTTCTTGTACGGTGTGCAACCGTAGCGTGGCGGCGGAACGGAAGGGGAAGTGGGATGACGGGAGCGGGAGCCGACGAACGCCGGGCCGCAGTGGAGGCAGGGCTCACGCCGATCGTACGCATCGCGGGTCATCCCACCCACTGGACGATGGCCGAGCGCCTCGCCCACTACGAGTGCCCCGGTGTGGCCGTGGCCGTGATGCACGACGGTCGTATCGACTGGGCAGCGGGCTACGGGCGGCGCAACGTCGACCTGCCCCATCCGGTTGGGGCCGACACGCTGTTCATGGTGGCGTCGTGCAGCAAGCCGGTGGCCGCAGTGCTGGTGCTGCAGCAGGTGGAGCGCGGGGTGCTCGATCTCGATGTCGACGTGAACCGCTACCTGCGGCGCTGGCAGGTGCCGATGAACGACTTCACCGCCGAGCAACCGGTCACGCTCAGGCACTGCCTCAGCCACACGGCCGGGCTGTCGGTGAACGGCTGGGGTGCGGTGCCACAGGACGGCAGCCCGGTGGCCACCACGCTCGACCTGCTCGACGGCACCCCTCCGTCGTCGCAACCGCCCGTGGTGGTGAACAAGGCCTACGACGGCACGAGCCGCTACTCGGGTGGCGGTTACGTGATCTCGCAGTTGGTGCTCGAAGACGTGCTGGGGGTCGACTTCGCCGACCTCGCCGACGAGATGATCTTCCATCCGCTCGGGATGCGGAACACCACCTACCACCAGCCGCTGCCGGCCCGATTCCAGGGCGATGTGGCGGCCGGCCACGGCGACGACGGGCGGCCGTTCCCGGGCGGGTGGCTGCTGTCGAGCGAGAAGGCGGCCGGTGGGCTGTTCAGCACAGCCCGCGACTACGCCACGTTCCTGCTCGGTGTGCGCGCCGCGTGGCAGGGCGAGGCGGGGGCCATCCTGGGCCAGGGCATCGCCCGCGAGATGATGAGCCGCCACGACCGGGGCGAGTTCGGGCTGGGGGTGCGCGTGCTCGGCAACGGTCCCACCCGCTTCAACCACGGTGGATCGAACGACGGCTACCAGAGCGAGACCAACACCTACCTCGAGTCGGGCGACGGGGCGGTGGTGCTGACGAACGCCACATCTGGCTTGTTCCTGTATCGAGAGGTGCACAACGGTGTCGCCGAGGTGTACGACTGGCCCGACTTCCTGCTCGCCCCGAAGCGGTTGCGCGCGCTCACACCCGACGAGATGCAGGCCTACGTCGGCTCGTATCGCATCAAGATGGGTATCGAGTTGCCGTTCATCGAGGTGTGGGTCGACCACGGCAGGTTGTTCAGCCAGGTGCCCGGGTTGCGCTTCGGTGTGCAGGAGACGTTCTGCGACGAAGCCGGGGTGCTCTTCCAGCAGACGGGGCCGTTCGAGACCCGCGTCGAGTTCGGCTCCGACGGCCTTGCTCAGGAGTTGATCGTCAGCGAGGCCGGGGTCGACTTCCTGCGCGCCGAGCGGGTCGTGCGCTGATCAGGGTCGACGATCAGGGTTCGACGATCAGGGCTCCACGATCGGGAAGCCGCTCTCGAACACGTCGAGGTGGTCGAACAGGGTGTGCAGCGCGGCGGTGTCGCCCGCTGCGCTGAAGCGGCCGTCGCCGAGCACGTCGGCCAAGGTGGCTTCACGTGACGTCACCGACAGCAGATCGGCCCGGGTGGTGGTGACCGTCACGTCGGCAGCGGGGTCGTGGCGGTGGGCGACGTAATGCAGCGCGCGGTTCGAGATGCCGAGCAGCCACTGCTGGTCGATATCGGTGAACGTCCAGTTGATGGTCACCGACACGCCGCCCAACTCCTCGGCCTTCAGCCTCACGCCGACGGTGTCGAACAGCATGTCGATCGGCAGTGCCTGCACCAGGCCGCGGCCGCCGACGGGGAAGCGTGGCGGAGGCCCCTCGCGCAGTTCGCGGGCCCCGGTGAGGTACGCGTTGCGGAAGGTGGCCGACTCGCTCTGGTAGCCCAGTTGCTCGAGTGCCGCGGCTTGCAGTGAGCGGGCCCCGTCGTTGGTGGGGTCGGCGAACACGAGGTGGTTCACCAGTTCGACGACCCAGCGGTAGTCGCCCTCGTCGAACGCCGCTCGGGCGCTGGCGAGCAACCCGTCGGCCCCGCCGGCGAGTGCCACATAGCGGCGACCGGCCTCGACCGGTGGGTGCCTGTGCAGATTCGCCGGGTTGCCGTCGTACCAACTGAGGTAGCGCTGGTACACGGCCTTCACGTTGTGCACCAGGTGGCCGTAGTAGCCCGTCGTGTGGCCCTGCGAGGTGAACTCGGCCGGCAGGGTGAGGTGTTCGGCGATCTCGCTGGCCACCATGCCGTGGTTGGCGAAGCGCAGCGTCTGGTCGTGCATGAAGCGGTAGAGGTCGCGTTGGCGGACGAGGAAGTCGCGCACGTCGGCGCCACCCCATCGGGGCCAGTGGTGCGAGGCGAACATCAGCTCGGTGTGGCCGCCCCACAGTTCGATCGCTTCGCCGATGTAGCGCGACCAGCTCAGCGAGTCGCGGGCCTGTGCCCCGCGGATGGGGATGAGGTTGTGCATGGTGTGCGTGCAGTTCTCGGCCATGCACAGCCAGCCCGCACCGTTCGAGGCGCGGTCGGGGAAGAAGAAGTTCATCTCCGCCGGGGCCTCGGTCTCGGGGGTGAGTTGGAACACGATGCGCACCCCGTCGACGATCAGTTCCTGCCCGGTGTGGGTGATGTCCTCGGTGGGGGCGATGAGGCCGCTCAGGGCCATCGGGATGCCCTTGCCGAGGCCGGCGTCGACCTGCTGGCGTGGCCCCACCGGGAGGGTGAAGCCGAACTGGTAGCCGGCGCGTCGGTTCATCGCCGGCCCGGCCAGCAGGTTCTCGGCGACGGTCTCGTGCATGAACCCCTGCGGGGCGATCACGCGGCAGCGGCCCGCGTCGACATCGTCCTGGGTGGTCACGCCGTGGACACCACCGAAGTGGTCGGCGTGCGAGTGCGTGTAGATGACTGCCGTCACGGGCCGGGCGCCGAGGTGTTCGTTGGCGAGCGCCAGGCAGGCGGCGGCGGTGGGGGCGGTGGTGAGCGGATCGATGACCACCCAGCCATCGGTGCCCGCGATGAACGTGACGTTGGAGATGTCGTAGCCGCGTGCCTGCCACACACCGGGTGCCACCTCGAACAGACCGTGCACGGCGTTCAGTTGGGCCTGGCGCCACAGCCCGGGATGCACGGTGTCGGGGCACTCGCTGCCGTCGCGCAGGAAGTCGTACCGGCTCACGTCCCACGCCGGTCCGAACGGGCCGTCGATCACGCCCGTGGCATGGGTGGCGACCAGGCCACGGCTGGCCCGCTCGAAGTCGGCGGGATCCAATCGGGGCTGGGGTGCACTGTTGTGGTGGTGGGTGTGCGGTGTGGCGGGTTGCGGTGTGCGATCGATCACCCACCCAGTCTCCCAGGAACCACCCGCCGCCACCGACCACGGAATCCCGGACTGCGTTGCCCGCGGGCTGTGTCGACTGCGTACGACCGGCTCCCGCGACACCTCCCCCAGCCCTCGATTCCGTCTCCTCACTTCGATTTCGATTCCGCACGGCAGTGGCGATGTGGCGGGCGCCAGCGGTCATGGCTGCCGGCCACACCCTCGCCGTCGTGGTCGGCGTCACGTCCGTGGCCGGGTCGTGGTCGGGGTTCGTGGGTGTGGCGGTGGGGATGATGGCTGGGGTGGTGGTGGTCGTGGTCCGGGTTGCGAGAGCGGGGGTCGGGGCCGCTGGGGTCGTGGTCGTTCGGGCCATCGTGGCCGTCGTCGGGACCGGTAGGTCCGTGGGCGCCGAATCGAAATCGAAATGACGTGACGGAACCGAAGCCATGCCCTGCCGGCCCGAGCCGCGCCGGGTCAGGTCCGGGGTGCGCCGTGGGGGTGCGGTGCGGACTCGCCGCGCAGTTCGCCGACCAACGCGACCAGTTGCGCCATCACCAGGTCGGCGGCGAGGCGGATCTCGTCGGTGGTCGGCTCGGTATCGGGCCCGATGTGCATCAGGGCGCGGACATCGATGGGGGCACCCACCTTGGTGCTCACCTTGGGGCGGCGCAGCACGTTGCGGGCCAGGGTCGACAGCCGCCTGCTGCGGCCGAGCACCTCATGGGCGCCGAGCATCGCCATCGGCACGATCGGCACCTTGCACCGCAACGCCAGCCGCACCGCACCGGTCTTGGCGCGTTCGGGCCACAGCAGCGGATCGCGCGTGAGTCGACCTTCGGGGTAGAGCCCCACGGCCTCGCCGGCATCGAGCGCAGCGGCGGCCTCGTCGAGTGCGGCAGCCGCCTGCTCGCTCTCGCGCTGCACGCTGATGAAGCCGAGTCGGCGCAGCAGTCGGCCGAGCAGCGGCACGCGGAATACGCCCGAGGTCGCCAGCATGCGAACGTCGCGCCCGAGGCGACGGCACGCGAGGGCCAGCAGCACGCCGTCGGCATGGCTGGTGTGATTGGAGATGATGATCACCGGC
This sequence comes from Acidimicrobiaceae bacterium, assembly GCA_040380855.1. GTDB lineage: Bacteria > Actinomycetota > Acidimicrobiia > Acidimicrobiales > Ilumatobacteraceae > VFMC01. Next base: position 14,587 of record JBEIIG010000023.1, read on the forward strand.
CCGGGTGGCAGTGCCCGCGCCGCACGGTCGTTCCCGCGGCGTCGCTCGACCTGGATACGGCTGAAGAACGCGACAACAGCACCCACCAGCGCGGCGGCGAGTGCGTACAGCACTGCACCGCTGCGGCCGGGCCGCTGCCACATGCGGATCAGCCCGTGACGTAGGCGTCGGCGACGCTGAGTGCCTCGTCGATGATGGCCAGGCCCTGCTGCACCTCGTGGACCGGGGTGTTGCAGGGCGGCACCACGTGCATCCGGTTGAAGTGCGTGAACGGCCACAGGCCGGCGGCCTTGCAGGCGTTGGCCAGCTCGACCATCGGCTTGGCGTCGGGGCCGGCCGCGTTGAACGGCACGAGCGGCTCGCGGGTGGCGCGGTTGCGTACCAACTCGATGGCCCAGAACGTGCCGAGGCCGCGCACGTCGCCGATGCTCGGGTGCTTCGCCTTGAGCGCCTCGAGGCCGGGCCCGATGACGCTCTCGCCGAGCATCCGCGAGTGCTCGACAATGCCCTCCTCGCGGAAGATGTTGATGCTGGCGACCGCCGAGGCGCAGGCGAGCGGGTGACCCGAGTAGGTGAGGCCACCGGGGAAGGGGCGGTCGCGGAAGGTGTCGGCCACATGGCTGCCGATGACCACACCGCCGAGCGGCAGGTAGCCGCTGTTCACACCCTTGGCGAAGCACACCAGGTCGGGACGCACGCCCCACTTCTGGAACGCGAACCACTCGCCACAGCGGGCGAAGCCGGCCATCACCTCGTCGCAGATGAGCATGATGCCGTAGGCGTCGCAGATGGCCCGCACGCCGGCCAGGTAGCCGGGCGGCGGCACCAGGATGCCGTTGGTGCCCACGACGGTCTCGAGCGCGATCGCGGCGACGGTGTGCGGCCCTTCGACCATCAGCACCTCCGAGAGGTGCTGCAGCGCCCGCTCGGTCTCCTCTGTGTCGCTCGTCGAGTGGAATGCGCTGCGATAGGGGTACGGGCCCCAGAACTTCACCGTGCCGGGGATACCGGGCTCGCTCGGCCACCGGCGCGGGTCGCCGGTGAGCGTGATGGCCCCGGCCGTGGCCCCGTGGTAACTGCGGTAGGTGGTGAGCACCTTGTGCCGGCCGGTGTGCAGGCGGGCCATGCGGATGGCGTTCTCGGCCGCCTCGGCGCCGCCGTTGGTGAAGAACACCATGCTCAAGCCGTAGTCCTGGTCGGCGTTCGCAGCCTCGACGATCAGCCGTGCCGCCTCGCTGCGGGCGTCGTTGGCGTGGAACGGGGCGACGGTGCACAACTTGCCGGCGTGCTCCTGGATGGCCGCGACCAACTTGGGATGCTGGTGGCCGATGTTCACGTTCACCAACTGGCTCGAGAAGTCGAGGTAGCGCTTGCCGTTCTCGTCCCAGAACCAACTGCCCTCGGCCCCGGCGACGACCACGGGGTTGAGGGCACCCTGTGCGCTCCACGAGTGGAACACGTACTGGCGATCGTTGGTGAATGCGTCGGACGGGCGGGTCTCCAAGGCGGTCATGGCTGCGATGGTATTCGATACACCTCCGTCCGTACAGACCGCTCATTGTTCCCGTACAAAGTGGTGCAGTACGCTCCGGCGCATGGCAGCACTCGGCGAGATGGTCACGTTCCGGTCCAATGGTCACACCTGCGATGGGTACATCGCCGGTGAGGGCCCCGGGGTACTGGTGATCCAGGAGTGGTGGGGTCTCGTGCCTCATATCCGCGACGTGGTCGACCGGCTCGCTGCCGCCGGCTTCACGGCGCTGGCTCCCGACCTGTACCACGGCAAGGCCGCCACCGAACCCGATGGCGCGGGCAAGCTGATGATGGCGATGAACTTCGAACAGGCCGTGAAAGACCTCGATGGTGCCGTCGCCCTGCTCCAGGAGCGCAGCGGCCGGACCGACGTGGGCGTGGTCGGGTTCTGCATGGGCGGTGGCCTCACCCTCGTGCTCGCCGCCCACCGGCCCGACGCGGTGGTTGCGGCAGCGCCCTACTACGGCGTCATCCCGTGGGCGTCTGCCCAGCCCGACTGGTCGAAGGTGCAGGCGCGCATCGTCGGCGAGTACGCCGAGAACGACGGCTTCGCCGGCCCCGACGCGGTGCGTTCGCTCGAGGCGACGCTGCGCGACCTCGGCAAGGACGCAACACTGCACATCCACGCCGGGTGCGACCACGCCTTCTTCAACGACGACCGCCCCGAAGTGTACGACGCGGCCGCTGCCGACCTCGCCTGGAACCGCACGCTCGACCTGTTCCGCAGCACGCTCTGACCCGAGGGTCGGCCACCGGTTCGGTCAGGGCAGGGCGCGCAGCCCGCGGGCCCGCCACCGCGCCAGCAGCACGCACGCCAGCCCGAGCGCACCGAACACGCTGAGCGCGTGCTGCGCGCCGATGGCCGTGGCCAGCAAGCCTGCGAGCAGCCCACCGAGTGGCAACAGTCCGGCCTGTACCAGCGAGTTGAGCGCCATCACCCGGCCCATCCGCTCGGGAGGAGTGAGTTCCTGGATGAGCGCCTGGTTGAGGTTCATGTAGAAGCCGCCGGTGAGGCCCCAGAGCAACAGCAGCGCCTCGAGCGACAGGAACGTCGGCGCGTATCCCTGGAGCACTTGGTTCGCCGTGCCCGCCACCATGAAGCACATGAACACCAGGCCTCGCCGCCGCAGCCGCGATCGATAGCGCATCAGCATCAGTGAGGTGATGACCATGCCCAGGCCCATCAGCGCGAACAGACGGGCGGCCTGCGACGCCTCGCGTCCGAACTCGTCGCGGGCGATCTGCGGCAGCAGGGTGAACGCACCGCCACCCATCAACCCGCCGCCCACGCACAGCAGGCCGAACAGGGCGCGCAGCACATCGTGCTGCCACACGAACCGGATGCCTTCGGCGATCTCGGCACGCAGGCGCCGGTGCTGGGCGACGGGCGGGTGCGGCGGAACCTCGATGCGCACCGCCGACGCGAACCCGAGCGTGAAGCACAGCGCCTGCACGGCGAACGCCCAACCCACGCCGTGGGCCTCGATCACCCCGCCCACCAGCAGCGGTCCGGCGATCATGGCGATGTTCGAACCGATCGTCATCAGCACGACGGCCTGCATCACCCGTTCGCGGCCCACGAGTACCGGCACGAGCGATGAACGCACCGGCATGGCGAACGCCGCCACGGTGCCGAACGACATGGCCAGCAGCACGGCGAAGGCCAGGTTGATGACGTGCGTCCACACCAGCAGAGCGCCCACGCTCACCACGATCAGGCCGGTGGCCTGGGTGGTGAGCAGCATGCGCCGTCGGTCGAGCCGATCCGACAGGGCACCTGCTGTGAGCACGAGCGCGCACACGGGCGCGCCGAGGGCGAACACGATCACACCGGCGGCCCACGACGGTGAGCCCAGCGTGTCCTCGACCAACCAGATGAACGTGAAACGGTCGGCCGAGGCGATGAGGGCGAACGACACCGCCGTGACCCACAGGTACCAGAACCCGGTGCCCCGCAGCGACGACGACGCCGCAGCGACAGGGGTTGCGGTGTCGACGACGCGCTCTGCCACGGGGTGAACCGTAGGTGAACGAATGGTGAACGAACGATGCGGCCGGATGCGGCCGCCGTCGCTGGCTCAGCCGAGCGCCGCGATGGCGTCGGCAACCGCCAGCGTGCGCTGGGCGTTGGCGACGTGCAGGTTCTCGATCATCCGCCCGTCGACGGTGATGACGCCGCGGCCCTCGCGAACCGCTTCGTCGAACGCGGCGATCACCTTGCGGGCGTGCTCGACATCGGCCTCGCTGGGTGCCCACACCTCGTTGGCGATGTCGACCTGTCCGGGGTGGATGAGGGTCTTGCCGTCGAAGCCCATCTCGGCACCCTGCACGCATTCGTCGCGGAACCCCTCGAGGTTCTTCACGTCGTTGTACACCCCGTCGAGGATCACCTTGCCGGCCTCGCGAACGGCGGCGAGTGCCGTGGCGAGGTGCGGCACCAGCGGATGCCGGCCGGGCACCAGCGCGGCACGCAGCTCGCGGGCGAGGTCGTTGGTGCCCATCACCAGCACCGCCACGCGTGGGTGGGCGGCGATGTGGCGCACGTCGAAGATGGCCGTGGGCGTCTCGATCATCGGCCAGATCATCATGCTGTCGGGGGCGCCGGCGGCGCCGAGCAGACGCGACACCTGCTCGACGTACTCGACCGAGGCGACCTTGGGGATGACCACCGCGCTGGCACCGCTGCGGGCTGCAGCAGCGATGTCGTGCGTGCCCCACGGGGTGTCGAGGCCGTTGCATCGGATGGTGAGTTCCTTGTTGCCGTACTCGCCCGACGATGCCGCCGCCACGGCCATCGGCCGGGCCGACTCCTTCGCGTCGGGTGCCACGGCGTCTTCGAGGTCGAAGATGATTGCGTCGGCGGGCAGGGTCTTGGCCTTGTCGAGGGCGCGTTCGTTCGACGAGGGCATGTAGAGCACGGACCGACGGGGACGCAGATCGCTCATCTCAGGCCTCCTGGAAGCCGTAGGCGACGGCCAGCGACGGATCGCGCTCGGCCAGTTGACGGGCGAGTTCGACCACGACCTTGCACTGCTTCACCGAGGCGTCGTCCTCCATCTTGCCGTCGAGCATGATGGCGCCGGTGCCGTCGCCCATGGCGTCGATCACCCGCTGCGCCTGGCGCACGTCTTCGGGCCGCGGGCTGAACACGCGCTTGGCGATGTCGACCTGCACGGGGTGCAGGCTCCAGGCGCCCACGCAGCCCAGCAGGTAGGCGTTGCGGAACTGGTCTTCGCAGGCGACGGTGTCTTTGATGTCGCCGAAGGGACCGTAGAAGGGAAGCAGGCCGAAGGTGACGCAGGCATCGACCATGCGGGCGATGGTGTAGTGCCACAGGTCTTGCTGGAACGTGGCGCGAGGTGCGTCGTACTGCGGACCGTCGGCGCCGGCGGGCGGGTCGACGCGCACCACGTAGTCGGGGTGGCCGCCGCCCACGCGGGTAGTCTTCATCCGCCGGTTGGCAGCGAGGTCGGCGGGGCCGAGCGACAGGCCCTGCATGCGGGGCGACGCTGCGCAAATGGCCTCGATGTTGGCCACGCCACGGGCGGTCTCGAGGATGGCGTGCACCAGCAGCGGCTTGGTGAGCCCGGCCTTGGCCTCGAGTTGGGCCAGCAGCCGGTCGACGTAGTGGATGTCTTCCGGGCCCTCCACCTTCGGCACCATGATGACGTCGAGCTTGTCGCCGATCTCACCCACCAGGGTGGTGAGATCGTCGAGCATCCACGGCGAGTCGAGGCTGTTCACCCGGGTCCACAACTGGGTGGTGCCCATGTCGACCGTCTTGCCCACCTTCACCAGGCCGGCGCGGGCGGCCTCCTTGTCGGCCATCGGGATGGCGTCTTCGAGGTTGCCGAGGAGGATGTCGACCGTCGGCACCACCTCGGGCAGCTTCGCCACCACCTTGTCGATGTGCGGCGGGAAGAAGTGGATGACACGACTCGGCCGGAAGGGGATCTCGCGCACCGGCTCGGGGGCACCTGCAGCCAGCGGCTTGAAGAAATCTCGGGGGCTCTTCACGATGTGCAAGGGTACGAGTCGTGCCGCGATTCGACGCAATCCTGTTCGATGCGGGTGGCATCTTCGTGCTGCCCGATCCCACCGTGCTCGGCCCGTTGCTCGCCTACTTCGGCGGCGACCCGTCGGTCGAGGCGCATCGCCGCGCCCACTACGCGGGCATGGCGGCCAAGAGCGCGGCGGGCACGGGTGAGGCGTTCTGGGACGAGTACAACCACACCTACGTCGCCACCATCGGCGTGCACACCCACGAGGTGCACGAGGCCGCCGCAGCGCTGGGCGCCACCCGCACCGCGCACCTGTGGCGCTGGCCGATCCCCGAGAGCGTCGCCGCGCTGCGGGCCCTGCACGCGGCGGGCATGCCGGTGGGTGTGGTCAGCAACGCCAGCGGCCAGATCGAAGGGGTGCTGCGCCGAAGCGGCGTGTGCCAGGTGGGCGAGGGCCCGGGCACCCCGGTGCGTGTGGTGATCGACAGCCACGTGGTGGGGGTGGCCAAACCCGATCCGGCCATCTTCGACCATGCGCTGCCGCACTTCGAGGGCATCGCCCGCCAGCGCATCGCCTATGTCGGCGACTCGGTGACGATGGACATCGGTGGCGCCCGAGCCGCCGGCCTGCACCCCATCCTGCTCGACCCGCACGACGACCATCCGGGCGCCGACTTCGAGCGCATCACCTCGTTGGGAGACCTGCTGTGAGCCAGGCCGAGCGTCCGCTGTCGCCGCACACGATCGCCGTCACCGCCGGTCGGCCCGAGGGCGCCGGTGCGCCGCTGAACACGCCCATCGTGCTGGCATCGAACTTCCGTGAGGGCGGCGACTACGGCCGCACCCACGGCACCGACACGTGGGCCTCGCTCGAGACCGCGCTCGGCGCGCTCGAGGGCGGCCGGGCCATCACCTACTCCACCGGCATGGCTGCTGCTGCGGCGATCGTCTACGCGCTGGCACCGAAGGTGATCGTGCTGCCGCGCTACTCGTACCTCGGCGTGAGGGCGCTGTTGGACGAGTACCGGGCGCAGGGCCATCTCGAACTCAGGCCCGTCGACATCGCCGACACCGCCGAAGTGGTGGCTGCCGCCGATGGTGCCGACACGGTGTGGATCGAGACGCCCACCAACCCCACCCTCGACGTGGCCGACCTGCCGGCCATCATCGCCGGGGCCACCGCCGCCGGTGCCCGCACGGTGGTCGACTCCACGTTCGCCACACCGCTGCTGCAGCGCCCGCTCGAACACGGGGCCACGGTGGTGATGCACTCGGCCACCAAGTTCATCGGTGGCCACAGCGACCTCATGCTCGGCGCCTGCATCACCACCGACGACGCGACGTACGACCGGTTGTGGAAGGCCCGCACGTTCCAGGGCGCCACGCCGGGCGCGCTCGAAGCGTTCCTTGCGCTGCGCGGACTGCGCACGATGCCGTTGCGGCTCGAGGCGATGCAGCGCAACGCGGTCGAGTTGGTGGCACTGCTGCGCGCCCATCCGGCGGTGGCCGAGGTGCGCTACCCGGGCACCGGCGCGATGGTGTCGTTCGTCATGGCGGGCGGTGCACCTGCAGCCGATGCGGTGTGCGCGGGTGTGCGACTGCTGGTGCCCGCAACCAGCCTCGGTGGGGTCGAGACCACCATCGAGCGGCGCCAGAAGTACGCCGGCGACGCCCATGTGCCGCCCGGCCTCATCCGCATGAGCGTGGGTATCGAGCACGTCGACGACATCTGGCACGACCTGCGCACCGCCATCGAGGACGCACCCGGCTGATGGCGGCGTTCGACCCGCGCCAGGTGAGCGAACGGTGGGCCGACTGGCGGACCCGGGTCGACCTCGACGAGTACGACCAGCGCTGGGTGCGCATGGAGGCTGCCGGCCAGGCATCGCACGGTGAGGCCGATCTGATCGAAGCGCTCGGCGTCGCCCCGGTGCTCGACGCCGGTTGCGGGATGGGTCGGGTCGCCATCGAACTGACCCGCCGCGGTATCGATGTCGACGGCGTCGACCTCGACCCCGATCTGCTGGCGTACGCCCGCCGCCACGCCCCGCACCTCACCTGGCACCACGACGACCTGGCCACGATGCAGCTGCCGCGCCGCTACGGGGTGGTGGCCATGCCCGGCAACGTGATGATCTTCTGTCATTCGCGCCAGCGCCGCGCCGTGGTGCACACCGCCGTTCAGCACCTCGAGCCGGGTGGGCTGGTGGTGGCCGGGTTCTCGCTGGTCGACAACGGCGGGCTCACGTTGGCCGAGTACGACGCGTTGTGCGCTGCGTGCGAACTCACCCTGGTCGACCGGTTCGCCACGTGGGAGGGTGCGCCGTACGCGGGTGGCGACTACGCCGTGTCGATCCACCGCCGCACCGACCGCTTCACCGTGCACGACGCGCTGCACGAGGCGCGGTCGTCGATCCGCCGTGTGCACGCCGCCGACCTCGCTGCGCTGCTCGCCGGGCCGAACCCGCCGGTGGTGGTCGACACCCGAACGCAGACCGACCGGGCCCGCTTCGGTGTGATCGCCGGCTCCATCCACGTACCGCGCACGGTGCTCGAGTGGCATCTCGATCCGGCCAACGGCTACCGCCATCCGCAGGCACCGGCCTTCGACCAGCCGCTCGTCGTGGTGTGCAACCGCGGCTACAGCTCGTCGATGGGTGCCGCCAGCCTGCAGCGCATCGGCTTCACCGCCGTGAGCGACCTGGTGGGCGGTGTGCACGCGTGGATCACCGCCGGCCTCCCCGTCGAACCTGCCGACCACTCGCACCTCGACTTCTGACGCCTCGACTTCCGATGCCTGCAGTGCGGGGCGCGTGTCGAGTTGCGGCCGCAGAGCGGCCCGAAGTCGACGCGCGCAGGGATGCAGGCAGCGGTTGCTGCCCAGACCATCCCGACACTTCGCTCCAGACAGATGTGATCGACTACATGTCTCGTGAAACATTGTGTGTGAGTCAGTTGATCTGCGACAATGTGAGGCCTGCAAGAAGCAGCCGAAGTGGGGGACAAGCGTCCTCCTGGGCCCTCACCACATGGTCACCTTCGAGAAGAACAGGGAGTTTCTCGTTTCGGTCATGACTGCCGCACTCATGTCGACAGCGTTCATCGACAGCCTCGCACCGTCGGCCTTCACACCGACCGACAGTTCGCCCGACGACTGCGGCGCTGTGGTTGGTGAGACGTGTGGGGAATGCATGGATCGTTCGATGGTTCGGCCTGGGTGCCGGAGAATCACCGTCGACGACTCAGGCGCATCCTGCTGCGATCCTGGGCCGGATACTGGCAGTCGGCGGAGTCTTGTACGTCGCCAGCCGTTTGCTGCTCCGATCCGATCCGAACCCGATGGCCATCCTCGGATCTGGCGCGCCGGACACATCCAGCAATCGAACGAGCAATGGGTAGAGGGCCTTCAACCGAGGGAAGCTGAGGACCGCAATGGGTTCATCGACACATTTGGATCGCTCCACGCTCGAGGAGGCGGCCGCCTCAGGCAGGACGTTCCGTGTTGCCGTCGCCAGACCTGGGGAGCCGATCGAGCCGATCGGGAAGGTGACCGTCGTGGAAGTCAGGGACAACGATGTCGTCGTGGTCGCGGCCGGCAACGAAACGCGGGTGGTTCCGCTCGATCAGCTCCGCGATCTCTCGGCGATGCAGCGCGTGCTCCGGTTCGACTATCGCTTTCTGCGCTGGCTCGATTTCCTCGGTCTGTCGAAGTGATCTGCGAGCAGGGCGAGGTGTTGCTCCGATGATGTGGAACAGATGCAGGCGAGCCATTGCGCGCGTGGTGCTCGGTGTGTACAGCCTCGGGGTATTCGTCTTCGGCAGTCTCTTCCAGTCGCCGGTGCCAGACGAGTTGCCCTCCGGCACGTCACCGAGTGCCCTCCCGGTACATGTGCTGGCCGAGGCGTTGCGCAAGGTCGGAGGGTTCGCTCGGCTCGTTCTGCGCCTCGGTGGCCCGACGTTTCGGGTGACCGGACACCTCGCAGAGGGTCCGTCGCCGAGGTTCATCCCGTCGGCGTGGTGGGTCGAGCGGGGTGCTGTCGAGCAGGTCGTCTCTTTGGATGTGCTGGGCGATAGCGGTGGTATCGGAGCTGCCTACCCATGAGTGCAACTGACAACGCACGGAACCCGAGGTTTCAGCGGTCCATGTATCTGACAGCGCTAGCGCTCTATCCCATCTGGGTCGTGATCGCAGTGACGATGCGATCGAACTCCGGGCGACGGGAGATCACCGGGCCTCCCGGAGCGATGGCGTGCGGTGCAATGATGAATGGCATCAAGACGGCCGTGGAGACATACAAGGGTCGATGAACACCTCATTGAGTTTCCGCAGCAGGATGGCCGCTCGTGTTCGGCGCAACCGGGAGGCGATGCGCACCCCGAGGGCGAAGCGTCGCTACGTGGTGGGGCTCGTGTTGTCGTTCTATGCCATCGAAGTTGTGTTCGCAGCCATCGGTGGCACCAGGTTTCCTGACTTCTTCTGGGCCCTCGGCCAGGACGGCTGGCGCAGGCTCGTGACGGCAACGGTGGCCTTCGTCTTCGTGCAGTGGCTGGTGTTCTGGCGTCGCCGCCCACCCGAAGCCGACCGTTGAGATGCTGATCGGCGGTCAGAGCGCGTCCTAAACCAGTCGACACGCGCCAGGTGAGGTCGGGCGGAGCGGCGCCGGGCGCTCGGCGACGGGGGTGTCGGCTGGTGTCAGGCGGCGGTGGCGTTGTCGCAGAGGCGACGGGCGATCACCTTCAGGCACAGCGTTTCGTCGGCGCCTTCGAAGATGCTGAGCACGCGGGCGTCGACGTACAGGCGGCTGACGGGGTACTCCTCGGCGTAGCCGAAGCCGCCGTGGATCTGCATCGCCTCACGGGCCACCCACTCGGCGGCCTTGCACACGTAGGCCTTCACCATGCTGGCCTCCATGGCGCCCTCGCCCTTGGCCATCAGCTTGGCGACGCTGTAGCCGAACTGGCGACCGGCCTGGGTGAGCACGGCCATGCGGCCGAGCTTCACCTGGGTGAGTTCGTAGTCGACGATCGAGTGGCCGAACACGGTGCGGTTCTGGGCGTAGTCGAGGGCGGCCTCGTAGGCGGCCTGCATGACGCCGACGGCGCGGGCAGCGGTCTGCAGCCGGCCGTTCTCGAAGCCCTCCATCTGGAAGTAGAAGCCGCGGCCGAGGCCGGCCTCTTCGCCGATGAGGTTGGTGGCCGGCACCCACCAGTTCTCGAGCGCGATCTCGTAGCTGTGCATGCCGCGGTAGCCGAGGGTGTCGATCGGGCGGCCTTCCATGCGGCCACCGGGGAACTCGCCGCCGGCGGGCTGGTGGAACTCGAAGCCGTGGCCTGCACCACGCGGCTTGGGCACGATGAACAGGCTGAGGCCGCGGTGAGCCTTCGACCGGTCGGGGTCGGTGCGGGCCAGCAGCATCAGCACATCGGCGCGTCCGGCGAACGTGCACCAGGTCTTCACGCCGTTGATCACGTATCCGGGGGTGCCGTCGGCGCCCGGGGCGGGGGTGGCGGTCACCTTCAGGCCGGCCACGTCGCTGCCGTAGTCGGGCTCGGTGACGGCCACGGCGGCCATCACCTCGGCCGTGGCCAGCTTGGGCAGCCACTCGGCCTTCTGGGCGTCGGTGCCACCGCGCACCAGGGCGCGGGTGAGGATCTCGGGACGGGTGATGAGCGAACCGCCGATGCCCAGCGACGCACGGCTGAGTTCCTCGGTGGCCACGACCATGCCCAGGTACTCGTCGTCGCCGCCCTCGCTGTAGCCGCCGTACTCGGCCGGCACGCTGAGGCCGAACACGCCCATCTCGGCGAGGCCGCTGATGATCTCCTCGGGCACGTCTTCGTTGTAGCGGTGCACGTGCTCGGCACGGGGCTTGATCTCGTTCTCGGCGAAGGCACGGAAGGCGTCCTGCACCTGCTCCATCGAGTCGTCGAGGTGGCGGGGCCCGGCCACGGTGGCCAGCGAGGCCACGAACGCCGGGTCGCGGTACGTGGCGAGGAACGACTGGGCGGCGGCGAGCGGCGAGGCCTCGAGGCCCCACACCTCTTCGCGGCCGACCAGGCGGGTGATGAGGTCGTGCACCATGTCGGCGGTGAAGGCGCAGGTGATGCGGGCCTCGACGTCGCCCTTCACGCCGTAGTCGAGCAGCGACCGTGCGGTCTCGACCTGGGCCGAGGCGTGGGCCAGGTCGTAGGCCAGCACCTGGTGGCGGTCGGGGCCACCGTTGGCGGCCAGGTGGCGGACGGCCTTGCCGACCACGTTCTGGGCGAGTTCGATGACGTCGGCGGCGGCTTGCAGATCAGGTGCGGTCACGTGCGGAACTGTAGTGATCGTCCCGCCGTGGTGTCCTGTCCGCTCGGCTGCCGTTGCATGCGTCACATGCCGGGTGTCAGGCTCGCTCACATGACGGCGATCGATGGTGCGGGCCCATCCCGCCTGTGCGTGTACTGCGGTTCGAACCTCGGCACCGACCCCGCCTTCGCCGCTGCCGCCGTCGACCTCGGTCGGGCCATGGCCGCCCGTGGCATCGGCCTGGTGTACGGCGGCGGGCACGTGGGGATGATGGGCACCATCGCCGATGCGGTGCTGGCTGCCGGTGGTGAGGTGGTGGGTGTGATCACCGAGCAACTCGTCGACGCCGAGGTGGCCCACCGCGGTGTCACCACGCTCGAAGTGGTGGCCGACATGCACCAGCGCAAGGCTCGCTTCGAGCAGTTGGCCGACGGCTTCATCGCCCTGCCCGGAGGTTTCGGCACGATGGAGGAGTTGTTCGAGATGCTCACCTGGAACCAGCTCGGCCTGGTGCGCAAACCGGTGGTGCTGCTCGACGTGGCCGGGTTCTGGGGGCCGTTGTTCAGCTGGGTCGACCATGCGGTCGAGGCCGGGTTCGTGCGGGCGGCGCACGGTGCCCTCGCGCAGCGTGCCTCCACGGTCGAGGAAGCGATCGACCTGGCCCTCGCCCCGGTGCCCGACATCCCCGCCAAATGGTTCGATCAGCGGCGCTGATCGACCGGAGACACAGTTCGATCAGCGGCGCTGATCGACCGGAGACACAGTTCGATCAGCGGCGTCAGCCGACGGGGAGCGCGGCTTCGGCTTCGCCCACGCACCAGTCGATGAGGTCGGCCGCGGTGCGCATCGGCGCGACGCCGAACGACGCGGCGGCGGAGGTGCCCTGGCGCACCGCCAGCGCATCTCGCAACAGCGGGTGGAACTCGGCGGGCGCGACCTCGAGCCCGTACTCGGCGGCACCGGCCTTGCTGACCACGCCGCCTTGGAACGCCGTGTAGTGGAGCCGCAGTGCACCGAGGGCGCACCACTCGAAGCTGTCGGGAGCGAACTCGCCGTCGGGCATCGCCTCGCAGCCGGCACGCACATCGCCGGCCAGCGGGCGCCAGTAGCCGATGAGGTTGTCGACCACGAACCGCACCCGGGCATCGACGTCGACGTACACCCCGAGGCGGTCGACCGATGGCCCGCGCACCGTCACCCCGTGCGTGGCGAGCACGTACCAGGTGACCGGGTTGAGTTCGAAGCAGTCGCCGTCGTGGTGCAACCGGCCCTCGAGGGTCCACGGCCGGTGCAATCCCATCGGTGGCGTGATCAGATCGCCCCACGCCAGATAGGGCCCGTCGATGTGCGGGGTGGGTTGGTGCTCGGCCAGCACGGCGTGGGCCGTTACCAGCAGCGCCGCGTCGTCGTCGGTGGCCGGCTCGGCGGTGACGGCCACGATGTCGATGTCGCTGCGGCCCTCGTGCCAGTCGCCGAGTGCATAGCTGCCCACCACATAGAGGCCCTCCACCAGGCCGGGAGCGCACGAGTCGACGACTTCGAGATAGGTGCCCAGTGCGGTGGCGACGTCCATGCGCCCAGTCTGCCCGGCTCGGGTACGGTCGCACCCATGCCACAGGTTCCCCGTGATGTGATCGACTCGGCCGATGCCCTCTTCGCCCCCGATGCGCCCCACGGCGTGTCGCTCGCCCTGGTGGTGCAGCACCGTGGCGAGGTGGTGCTCGAGCGTTACGGCACCCAGCCCGACACGCTGTTCGGGCCGGGCGAGACGGTCACCGCCGACTCGACGCTCATCTCGTGGAGCATGGCGAAGAGCATCACCCACGCTGCGGTGGGCATTGCGGTGGGCGACGGCCTGCTGCACCTCGACGCACCGGCGCCGGTGCCCGAGTGGGCAGGCACGCCGAAGGCTGCCATCACCCTCACCGACCTGCTCGAGATGCGATCGGGCCTCGAGTTCGTGGAGGACTACGTCGACGCAGGCGTGAGCCACTGCATCGAGATGCTGTTCGGTGCCGGGGCCGACGACATGGCTGCCTACGCAGCGGCGCAACAGGTGCTGCACGCACCGGGCGAGGTGTGGAACTACGCCAGCGGCACCACGAACATCATCTGCCGGATTCTCGGCGAGGCTGTCGGCGGTGGGCGCGACGCGATGGAGGCGTTCTTGCGCGAGCGCCTGTTCGAGCCGATCGGCATGCACAGCGCCACCCCGAAGTTCGACACGGCCGGCACGTTCGTCGGGTCGTCGTACCTGTACGCCACGGCGCGCGACTTCGCCCGCTTCGGACAGCTCTACCTCGACGACGGCCTCACCCCCGACGGTGAACGGCTGCTACCCGAGGGGTGGCGCGAGCACGCCCGCACGTTCACGGCGAGCGACCCGGTCGACGGCTTCGACTACGGCCGTCACTGGTGGCTGTGGCCTGCCTTCCCGGGCACGTTCAGTGCGAACGGCTACGAGGGCCAGTACACGATCGTGTCGCCAGACCGTGAACTGGTGGTGGTGCACCTGGGCAAGAGCCCCTACGAGCAGCGGGGTCACCTGGTCGAGCACCTCCATCGGGTGATCGCCGCCTACCCGAGCGACTGAGCAGCGACGACATCGGGTGGTCGCGCCGGGGCGGCCGGATCGACTAACAAAGAGGGGTGGTATCCGACGAGCGTCCCTCGATGACGGGCGAGCTCCCGCGCGTGTCGTTCGACGACACGGGTGGGCCACCGCGGCCACGCCGGTTCCACCGCGTCCGTCTCACCGTGCGCTTGCTGATCTTCCTCGCCATCATCTACTTCGCCGCGGTCACCGTGGTGCCCGGGGCGCGTAAGGCGGCATCGGAACTGCAGCGGGTCAACCCAGTGCTGATCGCGCTCGGCTTCGTGCTCGAGATCGCATCGCTCTACACCTACTCGTTGCTCACCCGTGCTGCCCTCGGCAATGCGGGCCGCATCGTCACCAGTTGGCGGCTCTTCCGCATCCAGCTCAGCACCAAGGCGCTGTCGAGCATCGTGCCCGGTGGCAGCGCTGCCGGTTCGGCGCTGGGCTACCGGTTGATGACCCTGTCGGGCGTGCCCGGGCCCGATGCCGGTTTCGCCATCGCCACAGCCGGGCTCGCCTCGGCGGTGGTGCTGAACATCATCTTCTGGCTGGCGCTGGTCATCTCGATCCCGATCCGTGGCGTGAACGGTGGCTACACCACGGCCGCGATCGCCGGTGTCGTGTTGATGACCGTGGCGGGCGGGCTGGTGTTCGCGCTGATGGAAGGCCAGACCCGCGCCGAGCGGGTGTTCCGCTGGGTTGCCCGCAAACTGCGCCTCGACGAGAACCGTGCGGCTGCCGGCGTGCGCCACATCGGCGAGCGATTGGAGGAACTGGCCGCCGACCGCCAGCTGATGCTGCGGGTGTTCGGATGGGGTGCCGCCAACTGGTTGCTCGACGCGGCCTCGCTGTGGGTGTTCCTGCGTGCCTTCGGCACCTCCACCGATATCGATGCGTTGCTCGTCGCCTACGGACTGGTGAACGTGCTGGCCGTCATCCCACTCACGCCCGGTGGCCTGGGCGTGATCGACGTTGCGCTGCCGTCGACACTCGTGGGCTTCGGCCTCACCCGGTCGGTGGCGCTGCTGGGCGTTGCATCGTGGCGGCTCGCCGCGTTCTTCTTCCCCATCGTGCTCGGCGGCATCATGTACGCCTCGTTGCGGGTGGGGCCGTGGAGCATCCACCGCCGCGAGAAGCTCGCCCGACTGCGCGACATCGCCGCGGCCGAGGCGAGCAACCCCGAGGGCCCGCTCGACTTCGCCGTGCGGTTCGGACACCGACCCGATCAGACCGGTGCCACCGAGCGTCCGAAGGCACCGCCCCGCTAACGTCGCTGGTATGACCACCCACGAGCGCCCCTTCGGTCGCTATCTCGAAGACTTCGTCGTCGGCGACGTGTACAAGCACTGGCCAGGCAAGACCATCACCGAGTACGACGACCATCTGTTCTGCATGATCACGATGAACCATCATCCGCTGCACACCAACGACTGGTTCGCGTCGAAGAGCGTGCAGGGCCGCAACGTGGTGGTGGGCAACCTGGTCTACTCGCTGGTGCTCGGTATGAGCGTGCCCGATGTCAGCGGTGCTGCGATCGCCAACCTCGAGGTCGAGACCCTGCAGCACAAGTTCCCCACGTTCCACGGCGACACCATCCACGCCGAGACCCGGGTGCTCGACGTGCAGGAGAGCAAGAGCAAGCCCGACCGCGGCATCGTCACCGTCGAGAGCAAGGGCTTCAACCAGGACGGCAAAGAGGTGTGCTACTTCCGTCGCCGCGTGATGGTGTGGAAGCGCGAGTTCGCCCCCAGCCGCGAGCGCCCCTACGACGGCGTCGAGGTGTGGGACTGATCCACCCCGACCGGTTGCTCGGCTGGGGCCTGCCCCGGTTGCGCGACCTGCCGTGGCGCCACACCCGCGACCCGTGGGCGGTGCTGGTGAGCGAGGTGATGTTGCAGCAGACGCAGGTACCGCGTGTGCTGCCCAAGTGGTTGGCGTTCATGGAGGTGTTCCCCACGCCTGCCGTGTGCGCTGCGGCGCCGTTGGGCGACGTGCTGCGGCTGTGGCAGGGCCTGGGGTATCCGCGGCGAGCGCGCAACCTGCACGCGGCGGCGGGTGCCGTGACGGCCGCAGGTGGGTTCCCGTCGACGCTCGACGGTCTGCTGGCCCTACCGGGTGTGGGGCAGTACACGGCACGGGCGGTGCTGGCGTTCGCGTTCGAGGCCGACGCGGCAGTGGTCGACACCAACATCGCCCGGGTGTACGCCCGCGTGGCCGGTCGACGGCTCACGGTCCGTGAGGTGCAGGCGCTTGCCGACGAGGCGTTGCCGCTGGGTGAGGCCTGGGTGTGGAACCAGTCGCTCATGGATCTGGGCGCCATGGTGTGCCGTCCGGTGTCGCCGGCGTGCCACGAGTGCCCGCTGCGCGACGACTGCGCCTGGCGGGGGAGCGGCACCCACCCCGACCCGGCGGTGGGCTCGGCCGGGGTGAGCGGCCGCCAGGCCCGCTTCGAGGGCAGCGACCGCCAGGCCCGTGGCCGGCTGATGAAGGCGCTCACCGTCGGGCCGGTGCGCGCGGCCGAACTGCCCGCGGTGGTCGGTCGGTCGGCGGGCGAGACCGAGCGGCTCGTCGCCGGCCTGGTGGCCGATGGCCTCGTCGTCGTGCTCGACGAGCCCTCGGGCACGGTGGCGCTTCCCTAGGCGCAGCGGACTGGTGGGCGCCGCGACGATCGGGCACACTTACCGCGATGGAGCGTGAACTCGACCGTCTCGAACAGCAGGTGCGCGATGCCGTGTCGGCCACCGGGGTGCCCTTCGAACTGATCGACTGCGACCCGGCGCTCGCCGACACGGCGGCGTTCTGTGCGCACTACGGCTACTCGACCGACATCTCGGCCAACACGATCGTCGTCGCCAGCAAGACCGAACCCCCGGTGTACGTGGCGTGCGTGGTGCTGGCCACCACCCGGCTCGACGTGAACGGCACCGTGCGTCGGCGTCTCGGAGCACGCAAGGTGAGCTTTGCGCCCGCCGAGGCGACGGCCGAGGCCACGGGGATGATCATGGGTGGGGTGACGGCCTTCGGGCTACCCGGTGGTCTGCCGATCTGGGTCGATGCCGAGGTGATGCGGCGCGAACAGGTGATCCTCGGCGGAGGCAGTCGCAGCCTGAAGTTGCTCGTGGCGCCCGCTGCCCTGGCGGCGCTCGCCGCTGTCGAGGTGGTCGACGGGTTGGCGACGCCCATCTCCGCCGCGGGCGACGCGGTCAGCGAGCCGTGACGGCGGCGACGATCTCGTCGTACGCCGCGTCGGCGTAGGCGCGCATCTCGTCGTCGGTGCGGTCCTGGATGGGGTGGGGGGTGAACACCCGCGCCACCGACGGGAACCCGAGCGAGGTGCTCTGAGCGACGGCGGCCGTGACGAACTCGGCCGACGCGACGAACACGCCCGGCACACCGCGGGTTTCCAGATCGACGATGTCGTGCACACTGCACGACGTGCAACTGCCTCAATCGGCGAGGGCTTCGATGACCAGTGTGCAGTTGGTGGCGATCTCGTGGCGCAGGTCGACCGGGGCCGGCTTGGTGAACGTCGGCTTCTTGTAGCGCTTCACCGTGGCGCCCGCCTCGACGAGTCGCTGTTCGAGCCGGTCGAGGAACACGTCGCCCCGGGGCTTGCTGATGTCGAGCAGGCCGATGGTCTGGCCGTTCAACGATGCGGGCCGGGCCAGCAGCGTGCGCTCGGTGACGCGGCGCTCGCTGGTGGGGTCGAGCAACACCTTGCTCATGGTTGTACCTCCCTGGTGACCGGCTTCGAGCCGACGTCGCCGTTGGCCCATCCCCCAATACTTGCCGAGAACAACCCTGCTCCGCCACCGGCGTGCACCATCAAGATGCCGTCGGGTCGGAACTTGCCCAGCGTGGCGTCCTTCAGCCACTCGGGTACGCCTTCGGCGATACCGCCTGCGCCACGGATGAGTTCGGTGCCGGCGATCTGCAGTCGGGCGTGCAGTTCGGCCAGCACGCGGTCGCGGTCCCACCCGGCGTCGGCGAACACGCGGGCGTGTTCGGGGCCGACCACGAGCACGTTGTCGAAGCCCATCACCAGCTTCGGATGGTGGGCTGCACGCAGGCATCCGGCCATCGACGCAGCCAGGCTCTCGGGGGTGCGCGACAACTGATCGACGATCACACGCGGCCCCTCACCGGCGAACACCGTGACGGCGTTGCGCCCCGCGGGCACACCGCGGCTGGTGGCCAGCGACGTGAACGGCGAGCCGTCCTCCAGTTCGGCGAAGCAGAAGCTGATCTTGCCCGGGTTGCCGTGGGTGGCCCGGTCGACCTCGCCAGGCCGCCCGCCACCGATGTTGCGCACGACCAGCTGCACGGCACGGCCGATGGTGAGGTTGGCTCGGCTGCCCTGGCCCAGTGCGTTACCGCCGGCGTTCATGCCGATGGCCTTGGTGCCGGGGCCGTTGCAGATGATGACCGGGCCGACGGGCATGGTGGTGGCGAGCACACCGTGGATGTTGAACTCGTCGGTGCAGATTGCTTCGACGGCGGCAATCACCCAAGGCAGGTACTCGGGCTTGCAGCCGGCCATCACGGCGTTGATGGCGATCTTCTCGACCGTCACCTCCACCAGATCGGGCGGCACCACGGCCACCACGTCGTCGGCGGCGCGGGTGGTGCCGGTGAGCATGCGCAGCACGCGTTCCTCGGTGGGCGGCACCACGGGCAGGCCGTCGGTGACACCCAGGTCGTAGAGGCGCTCCATCTCGTCGTCGAGATCGGCCAACTCGATGCGGCGGGCCTTCAACGCGCTGCCGCCGAAGCGGGCCCGCAGCCGGTCGACGAGGTCGGGGTCGACGCTCATCGAACCGCAGCCCGGCCGCATCACGGGCAGGTCGTCGCCCAGGTGGGCGAGGCCGGTGATGCGCTGCCACTCGGCCCGCGACCAGCCGACGGTGCGCTCGACCTCGATGCCGTCGACCACCCGGATGAGCGTGGGCACGGTCTCGATGTCGTGGTGCCAGCTGAGCGCGAGGTCGGCGTCGTGCACGGCGGCGACGCTGCTGGGGAAGTGTGGATCGTCCTGGGTGAACACCGTCGCCTCGAACTGGGCGAGCAGGGGCGCCACCATGCGGCAGGTCTCGCACTCCTCCTTCACGATCACGACGAGGCCGTTCGGCAGGGCGGGCCGGGTGCCGGGTGCGGCGCTCACGAGAGGAACTCCACGATGCGGGCGTTCACCACGTCGGGCCGTTCGACCTGCAGGAAGTGGCCGCACCCGGGCACGATCTCGACCGCGACGTTGGGTGTCACCATGGCCTTGGCGCTCTCGGCCACTTCCACGCCGATGCAACCGTCGTCGGCGCCGTGCAGGTAGAGCATCGGCTGGGTGGGGATGCCCGAGGTGGCCGCCTGGAGGGCGTCGAGGGCAGGGTCTTTGTAGCCGTCGCCGAGCGTGGCCCGGTAGTAGCCGAGGGCTGCGGCCAGGTGCGCCGGGTCGCGCAGGCACTGCTTCACCAGCTCGGCATCGGCGGCGCCGTCGTGGCCCGGCGACCAGTCGGCCCAGATCATGTCGATGAAGGCCAGGTCGTTGGCGGGCACCACCAGGTCGGACAGGCCGTGCTGGAAGAAGAACATGTACCAGCTGCGCTTGATCTGCGCGAGGTTGGTGGCGAAGGCCATGCCCAGCGCGCCGCCCGGTGGCACCGCCATGCTGACCACCTTGCTCCACCGGTCGGGCTCGTGCACGGCCGCACCGTGGGTGGCGGGCGCGCCCCAGTCGTGGCCGATGATCACGGCCGGTTCGCCACCGCCCAACGCGTCGTGGAACCCGATCGCGTCGAGGGCGAGGGCTGCGGTCTGGTAGCGGCCGTCGGGAGCGACGGCCGTGGGTGCGTAGCCACGTTGGAACGGTGCTACGGCGCGGTAGCCGTGGGCGGCGAGTTCGGGCAGCAGATGCCGCCAGGAGTGGGCGCTGTCGGGAAAGCCGTGGAGGCACAGCGCCAAGGGGCCGTCGGTTCCTGCACACAGATATGCGAACTCGACGCCGTTGACGGTGACTGTCTGCTGACGGATGGGTGCGGCTGCCATGTGTGCACGGTAGCCACCCGACGCCCAGCGCCTGCGACCGACGTCACCCCGGCCCCCGTTTACTCGCCGCTCGACATGAACGTAGGGTTACGCAGATAGGGAGTGACCGATCGATCGACGTCACGTTCCATGGGGTCCGGGGATCCACCCCCTGCCATGGCGATGACATCCGGAGGTGCGGCGGTAACACGTCGTGCGTGTCTGTCTCCATACCCGGTCGCCCGCCCATCGTGTTCGACCTCGGTACCGGGTTGCGCTACTTCGGCGCCACGCAGGCGCACGACGGCTCGTTCCGCGGTACGTGCCTGCTCACCCATGTGCACTGGGACCACATCCAAGGCATTCCGTTCTTCACGCCGATGCTGCGCGAGGGCTCCGAGTTCGATGTCTACGGGCCACCGCAGGAAGACGGCCGTTCGCTCCGCGACGTGTTCGCCGCCGCGGTTCGGCCGCCACTGTTCCCGATCGGCATCGAGCAGTTCCCCGGCACGTTCCGGTTCCACGAACTCACCGACAACTCGTTCTCGATCGGCGATGTCGAGGTGATGTCGCGGCTCGTGCCCCACGTGGGGCCCACCCTCGGCTACCGGGTGTCGTGGCAGGGGTTGAGCGTGGTCTACATCAGCGACCATCAGCAGCCCTACGACGGTTCGATGCGGGCGAGCGACGGTGTGCTCGACCTGGTGGCCGGTGCCGATCTGCTCATCCACGACTCGCAGTACACGGCCGACGAATTCGCCCTGAAGTACAACTGGGGGCACTGCACGGCCGACTACGCGGTGTGGCTGGCGGCCGAGTCGGGGGCGAAGCGCTTGGCGCTGTTCCACCACGACCCGAGCCGCAACGACGCTGCCGTCGATGCCACCACCGAACGTCTGGCGGCCGTCGGTGCTGCACAGGGTGTCGAGGTGATCGCGGCTCGCGAGGCCCTCACCGTGTCGGTCCGGTGATCGCCACCGCAGCATCCATCGCGCTGGGTTTGGTGTTCCTGGCGGCAGGAGCGAGCAAGGTGGCGCGACGACACGAATGGCCGGCACAGGCGGCCCGCCTCGGTGCGCCGTCGCTGGTGGTGCCGCTGGTGCCGTGGTGGGAGATCAGCGTCGGCGCTGTACTGGTGACGGGTGTGGTGTCGCCGTGGCCCGCGATCGCTGCGGCCGCCACGCTGTCGCTGTTCACGCTGTTGCTCATCGGTGTGCTGCGCCGCGGCGAGCACCCGCCGTGCGCGTGTTTCGGCGCCTTCAGCGCGCGCCCGCTCGGGTGGGGTCATGTGGCCCGCAACGGTGCGTTCTTGGGGTTGGCGGTCGTGGCGATCGCCGCCCGTTGAGCGACGCCGCCCTTCGGGCTCAGGCCGTGCCGGCCACCACGATGGCGAACGCCAGGTACGACGCCTCTTCGCGCCACATGTCGTAGCGCCCGCTCGGCCCACCGTGGCCGGCACCCATCTCGGTGCGCAACAGCAGCGGTGCGTCGTTGGTACGCACCGCCCGCAGCCGGGCACACCATTTGGCGGGCTCGTGATAGCTCACGCGCGGGTCGTTCAACCCGGCGGTGATGAACAGTGCGGGGTAGTCGGCGGCGACGGTGTTGTCGTACGGCGAGTACGACAGCATGTAGCTGGCGACCGGTTCGGCGCGTGGGTCGCCCCATTCGTCCCACTCGGTGACGGTGAGCGGCAGGGTGGGGTCGCTCATCGTGTTGATGGCATCGACGAAGGGCACCTCGGCGATCACACCCGCGAACAGGTCGGGCCGCATCGTCGCACAGGCACCCACCAGCAGTCCGCCGGCGCTGCCGCCGCGGATGATCACCCGGTCGGGGTGCGCCCAACCCCCAGCGACGACGTGTTCGACGCTGGCGATGGTGTCGGTGAAGGTGTTGCGCTTGTTCAGCAGCTTGCCGTCGAGGTACCAGCGGCGGCCCAGTTCACCACCACCGCGTGGGTGCACCAGCACCCACACCCAGCCGCGGTCGAGCTGCGACAGCCGGCCGCTGCTGAACCACGGCGGCATCGACGATTCGTAACTGCCGTAGCCGTAGACGAACAGCGGTGCCGTGCCGTCGCGCGGTGTGTCGACGGCACGCACGATGTCGACGGGCACGAGGGTGCCGTCGGACGCGGTGGCCCATTCGCGGCTCGCTTCGTAGCGGCTCAGGTCGGTGTTGGGAACGGGCTGCTGCTTCAGCAGCGTGTGCTCGCCGGTGGCGAGGTCGAGTTGGTACACCGAGTTGGGCGTGGTGAACGACATGTAGGTGTAGCGCAGCGTGCTCGTGTTCCACTCGGGGTTGGCCTCGAGTTCGAGCTGGTGTGGTTCGGGACCGAGGTCGAGCACCTCGATGCTGCCATCGCGGCGCACGATGCGGATGCGCTGCTGGGCATTCGACCATTCGTGCACCACCAGGTGATCGGCGAAGGGTTCGATACCGTCGATGCGCTGGCCGGGGACGTGGGCCAGCAGTTCGGTCCACTCGTCGGGCCGACCGATGGGCGCGGTCATCACACGGAAGTCGACGGCGTCGAGGTTGGTGAGCACGACGAAGCGGTCGCCCCAGTGGTCGATCTGGTACTCGACCCCCTCGACGCGGCCGCGCACCGACCGGGGTGGGGTGGTCGGCGCGTCGGCGGGGACGATCCACATCTCGGTGGTGTGCTTGCTCGCCGAACCGATGACGATCCACTGTTCGCTCCGGGTGAGGTCGACCCCGGCCGAGAATGCCTCGTCGAGTTCCTCGAGTACCTTCACGTCGTCGGCCTGGTCGGTGCCCAGCGTGTGGCGCCACACCTCGGCGGGGCGCATCTGCTCGTCGGGGCGCATGTAGAAGAAGGTGCTCGAGTCGGCCGCCCAGGCCGAGCCGCCCCAGGCCGACACGCCCTCGACCGTCTCGCCCACGTCGAGGCCGGTGCCGAGGTCGCGGAAGCGGATCGTGTACTGCTCGCTGCCGTCGAGGTCGGCCGCCCAGGCCAGCCAACGGTGGTCGGGGCTCACATCGAAGATGCCGAGCGAGAAGTACTCGTGGTTCGCCGCTTCGAGGTTCTCGTCGAGCAGCACCTGTTCGGTGGCGGTCTCGCGGCTGGTGCCGCGGCAGTGGATGGGGTAGCTCGCACCCTCCTCGGTGCGGCTGGTGTACCACCAGCCGTCCTTGTGTACCGGCACGGCCACGTCGGTTTCCTGCACCCTGCTCTTCAGTTCCTGGAACAGGGTCTCGACCAGGTCGGCGTGGGGCGCGAACCAGGCGTCGGCGTAGGCGTTCTCGGCTTCGAGGTAGGCGATGGTGTCGGGGTCGTTGCGGTCGCGGAGCCAGGCCCAGGGATCGGGGGTGTCGCCGGTGGGGCGGTGCCAGGTGTGGGGAACGTGTTTGGCGACGGGAGCTTGCACAGTGACGAGCGTAACGCTGCCCGCCACAGCACCGGGTCGGCGGTGCAAGTAGCGTGCGGCGCCGTGCGTGTGTGGATCGATCAAGACCTCTGTACGGGCGACGGTCTGTGCATCGACCACGCCCCCGACGTGTTCATCCAACTCGAAGACGGCATCGCCTATGTCGCCGAGGACGGGATGCCGCTGAACGATCCCGGTGGCTCGGGCAGCCTGGCGTGGGTGAGTGAGCGCAACTATCAGTCGGTGGTCGACGCCGCCGAGGCGTGCCCGGGCGAGTGCATCTTCATCGAAGTCGCCCCTGCCGCCGAATCACCCGCCGCCTGAGGCCGTCCGTCGACGTCGGACCCGTTGGCGGCCCGAACTCGACACGGGTGGCGGTTGTCGCTCCGGGTGGACTGAGCGGAGCGAATTGTTACTATGCCGGTAGTGGAAATACCCCTCGCCGCTACCGACCTCCAGGGAGCCCGGCCATGACCTCGTTCGATCTCGATCTCAGCAAGTACAACCTCGGCTGGAGCGATGAAGTCGAGTACGCGTTCACGCCCGAAAAGGGCCTGAACCCCGGCGTCGTCGACCAGATCAGCTGGTGGAAGGGCGAGCCGCAGTGGATGACCAGCATCCGCCAGCGCAGCCTGAAGCTGTTCGAGCGCAAGCCGATGGCGCCCTGGTTCGCCGACAACATGCCCGACATCGACTTCCAGGACATCTACTACTACCTGCGCCCCGCCACCGATCAGGTGAGCGAGTGGGACGACCTGCCCGAGCAGATGAAGGCCACCTACGAGAAGCTGGGCATCCCCGAAGCCGAGCGCAAGTATCTCGCCGGCGTGACGGCCCAGTACGAGAGCGAAGTGGTGTTCCACCGCAACCGTGAAGACCTCGAGGCGCAGGGCATCTTGTTCTGCGACATGGACACGGCGCTGCGCGAGTACCCCCACCTGGTGAAGAAGTACTTCGGCACCGTCATCCCCGCGGGCGACAACAAGTTCGCCGCGCTGAACACCGCGGTGTGGAGTGGTGGTTCGTTCATCTACGTGCCGCCGGGTGTCGAGTGCGAGATGCCGCTGCAGGCCTACTTCCGCATCAACTCCGAGAATGCGGGCCAGTTCGAGCGCACGCTCATCATCGCCGACGAGGGCGCGCAGGTGCACTACATCGAGGGCTGCTCGGCGCCGGTGTACACCAACGACTCGCTGCACTCGGCCGTGGTCGAGATCGTGGTGAAGCCGCACGCCCGCGTCACCTACACCACCATCCAGAACTGGTCGCCCAACGTCTACAACCTGGTCACCAAGCGGGCCCGGGTGGAAGAGGGCGGCCACATGGAGTGGATCGACGGCAACATCGGCTCGAAGCTGACGATGAAGTACCCGAGCGTCTACTTGGTGGGCCCCAGGGCCACGGGTGAAGTGTTGTCGGTCGCCTACGCAGGCCCCGGCCAGCACCAGGACGCGGGCGCCAAGATGGTGCACGCCGCGCCCGAGACCACCAGCAAGATCGTGTCGAAGAGCATCAGCAAGGACGGTGGCATCACCACCTACCGCGGGCTGGTGCGTGTCGAAGAGGGTGCCTACGGCTGCAAGAGCCATGTGCAGTGCGACGCCCTCATCCTCGACGAGCAGAGCGAGAGCCGCACCCTGCCGTACATGGAGGTGGGCGAGCGCGATGCCGAGATCGGCCACGAGGCCACCGTGTCGAAGATCGCCGACGAGCAGCTGTTCTACCTGATGAGCCGCGGGCTCTCGCAGGAGCAGGCGATGAGCATGGTGGTGAACGGCTTCATCGAGCCCATCACGCGCACGCTGCCCATGGAGTACGCGGTCGAGTGGAGCCGCCTCATCGAGTTGCAGATGGAGGGCAGCGTCGGCTGACGCTGCGGCATCTCGTCCGGAGGCGCCGTGCCGACGGTCGGGTGTCGAGCGCGATGCCGATCGTCGAACCGGCTCGCCGCCCTGTCGGCTCCGACATGTCGCCCAGGGCCTTTCCGTCGATGCGGCGGATCCTTAGGTTGCGCTCATGGCAGCGAAGCGACGTGAACGTATGGCCCTTGCTGTGTGCATCGGGCTGCTGGTGGTGATGGTGGGGGCTGGGCCGACTGGCGCATCAGGCCAGTCGGGAACGGCTCGGCGTGCAGCGGCCACCGGGCTCGATGACCCAGCGAAGGAGATCGGTCGCCGCGACGGTTCGTCCCTCGCTCCGACGATGCGCCCGGCTGGGGTTGCCGGTGGGTTCGTCTATGTGCCGATCACTCCGTTCCGGGCGCTCGACACCCGCGCCTACACGGACGGTTTCCTGCTCGGCGGCGACGAGATCTACTTCGATGTGCTCACCGACGCCAATGGGGCCTCGAGGGTTCCTTCGAACGCAGTGGCGGTCACCTACAACCTCACCGTTGCTGGCTCCTACGGGTCGGGCTTTCTCTCGGTCTACCCCGGAAATGCCGTCTGGCCCGGCACCTCATCGGTGAACTGGCAGTTCTCGGGACAGGTGCTCGCCAACGGCGGCACGGTCGCGATCGGGACCTACACGTCGCCTGGGCAGGTTGTCGTCTACTGCGGTCCCGACTCCGATGAGGTTGGCACCGACTTCGTTCTCGATGTCACGGGCTACTTCATCTGACGTCGCGGTTCCCGCCCAACTCGACGAGGCTGCCTGCCGGGCATGATCGAGTGCGGCCGCCTGCACGTGGCGGCCGGGGTGTCGGAGCCGTCATCGCAGAACCGTCGACCATCGACCGGCCGGGTAGGTTCGGGGTCCATGGCGATCGAACTGGTGACGACGGATGGCATCTTTGCGCTCGACGGTGGCGAGTGGGAGGTGACGAACAACATCTGGATCGTCGGCGACGACCGCGAGGTGGTGGTGTTCGACGCCGCGCACGATGCGGCGCGAATCGTGGCTGCCGTGAACGGCCGGCGGGTGCGGGCCATCGTGCTCACCCACGGCCACAACGACCACATCAACGCGGCAGTACCGCTGCGCGACGCAGTCGATGCGCCGGTGCTGTTGCACCCGAGCGACCAGATGCTGTGGGACGTGGTGTGGCCCGGCGAGTCGACCGACGGTGAGGTGCAGCCGGGCAGTGTCATCTCCGTCGCGGGGCACGATGTGGCTGTGCTGCACACACCGGGGCATTCGCCTGGGTGCTGCTGCTTCCACGATGCGGCCAGCGGCGTGGTGTTCAGCGGCGACACGTTGTTCTGTGGCGGTCCTGGTGCAACGGGACGCAGTTTCAGCGACGAGCCCACCATTCTGCGCTCCATCCGCGATCGGCTGCTGACGCTGCCCGATCACACCATCGTGCACACCGGCCACGGCGACAGCACCACGATCGGTGCAGAGCGAGCGGGTGTGTTGGCGCGGGCGGCCGAGCTCGGGGTCTGACATCACGGCGTTCGCCCCGTCGGTGCGCTGTCGGCGGCGGAGTGGGCTGGCAGAATCGGACCATGCCGATGCGTCAGGAGTGCAAGCACTTCGAGAGCCGTACCTATGCGAACGGCGAGACCGTCCGCAAGTGCAACCTCGACTTGGCGCCCGATGCGCCGTGGCGCTGCCCCGAGGCTTGCAGCGCGTTCGAGCGGCGGCTCGACATGGGCTGGACCTACGGCAAGATGGCGACCCCGAGTACGCCCGAGGAGCCGCCGGGGCTCGACGACGGCAGTGCGGCTGCGGTGCTCGACGAGGCCGAGGACTTTCTCAACTCGGTCGGTGCGCAGGTGATCGCCGAGGTCGAGAGCGAACGCATGCAGCGCGAGCAGCGCCAGCGACGCGGGTTCGGCCGGTTGTTCCGCCGGCGTCGCGACTGACGCCCCGACGCCCCATCCCGCCCCTCCGTGCGCCATGACCCCCACCAGCGTGGTCCAGGCTCACGGATCACTGGGCTTCGTGCGCCGTGACCACCGCCTGCGTGGTCCAGGCTCACGAACGGGTGGGTGGTCAGGTGACCGGCTGGCGAATTAGCACTATCCAGACAGTAGTATTTCGGTCGTGCGTGCGTTCTCCCCCGACGCGGTCCGCTCTCTCGCGTCCACCGATCTCGAAGCCCGGCTTGCTGCCGTCGAACGTGCTGCCACGGCACCGTTGCCGACGGCTGACGAAGAGGTGTGGCGCTACAGCCGCATCGGCGAACTCGACCTCGACACCTACACACCCGGCACCGCTGTCACCACGGTCACCGGCGGCGATCCGGCGGCGCAGATCGTCACCGGTGCAGCGCTGGGCGACCTGCTCGACCACGAGCCTGCGGTCGACGTGTTCCACGAACTGAACACGGCGTTCATGGACGCCGTGCTGGTGCGAGTGGGCAGGGGCAAAGTCGTCGGCACGCCCATCGTCGTCACGCATCACGTCGCGACCGAGGGCTTGGCGGTGTTCCCGCGGGTGGTCATCGACGCAGCCGACGATTCCGAGGTGACCGTCGTCGAGCAGTTCGTGTCGCCCGAGGGGGTACGTGCCCTGGTGGTGCCCCGTCTCGAAGCCCGCGCGGCGCAATCGGCCCGGGTGAAGTACCTCGGGGTGAATCTGCTCGGCCACAGCACCTGGCTGCTCGGTCATCAGCGGGCCATCGGCGAGCGCGACTCCACCACGCTGCTGTCCACCGTGGCCCTCGGCGGCGACTATGCCCGCATGCGCACCGATGCCCGTGTGGTGGGTGCGGGTGCCAGCACCCGGCAGATCGCGCTCTACTACGCCGACGGCGACCAGATGCACGACTTCCGCACGTTGCAGGATCACATCGCCCCCAAGACGCACAGCGACCTGCTGTTCAAGGGTGCGGTGCAGAACCGGGCCCGCAGCGTGTACACGGGTCTCATCCGCATCCGCCACGACGCCAAGGGTTCGGCGGCCTTCCAGACCAACCGCAACCTCACCCTCAGCCACGGCGCCTGGGCCGAGAGCGTGCCGAACCTCGACATCGAGACCAACGATGTGAAGTGCAGCCATGCGAGCACCGTCGGCCCCATCGACGACGAGCAGCGCTTCTACCTCGAGAGTCGGGGCATCCCGCCCGACGTGGCCGAGCGCCTGGTGGTGCTGGGCTTCTTCGACGAGGTGCTCGACCAGTTGCCCGTCGGCCCGCTCGCCACCGAGTTGCGCCAGCAGGTCAGCACCAAGTTGCAACGGAGGACCTCATGAGCACCGCATCCGGTGTCACCGTGTGCCGTCTCGACGACCTGGCACCCAACAGTGCCACCCGCTTCGACGTGGCCGGCCGCAAGGTGGCCGTCATCCGCATCGGCGACGACGTGTACGCCATCGGCGACACGTGCAGCCATGCCGATGTGTCGCTGAGCGAGGGCGAGCTGTACTGCGACTCGAAAGAGATCGAGTGCTGGAAGCACGGCAGCCTGTTCTCGATCGAGACGGGCGAGCCGGTCACCCTGCCCGCCACGGTGCCGGTGCCGGTGGTCGTCGCCCGCGTGGTCGACGGCGCCGTAGTGGTCGACATCGAGTCGGCACGGGGGAGTGGGTCGTGAGGACTCTCAGCATCTCCGGCCTCACCGCCTCGGTGGTGGGCAAGCAGATCCTCAATGGCATCGACCTCACCGTGTCGAGCGGCGAGGTGCATGCGGTGATGGGTCCCAACGGTGCGGGCAAGAGCACACTCAGCGCCGTGGTGATGGGCAAGCCCGGCTACGAGGTGCTCGGCGGCTCGGTCACCCTCGACGGCACCGACCTGCTGGCGCTGCCGGCGTGGCAGCGGGCCCAGGCCGGCCTGCACCTGGTGTCGCAATACCCCAGTGAGGTGCCCGGCGTGCAGCTCGACCAGGTGATGGCCGAGGCCTTGCGTGCCCGCGGCCGATCGACCGAGGGACTCGAGGAACTGCTCGAGGCAGAGGCGGCCCGCATCGGATTCGCTCCCGAGCTGTTGCACCGTGCGCTCAACGTCGACCTGTCGGGCGGCGAGAAGAAGCGCAACGAGACGCTGCAGTTGGCGGTGCTGCAGCCGCGCATCGCCATCCTCGACGAGCTCGACTCGGGCCTCGACATCGATGCGCTGCGCGACTGCGCCCGCCGCATCGAGGCGATGACCGACGAGGGGCTCGGTGCGCTGGTCATCACCCACTACAACCGTCTGCTCGAAGAGCTCCGCCCCGATGTCATCCACATCCTGGTGAAGGGCCGCATCGTGGCCAGCGGTGGGCCCGAGTTGGCCGACCAGCTCGAGCGCGACGGCTATGCCGCCTTCACCGACGACGACACCAGCTCCGCATCGGGCTCGGCGGCTGGCGCCGGCTCGTCGCTCGACGACCTCTTCCGCCTCTGACCCCGCCGCGATGAGCACCGTGCGCATCTGGTGCGCGTCTCGCTCATCGCGCCCGAACCCACGCCCGCCGCGATGAGCGGTGTGCGCAGCCAGTGCGCAGGTTGCTCATCGCGACGGGGTGCGGGGGGTCACATGGCGCGGAGGCGGCGGACGCGTTCCTCGGTGGCCGGGTGGGTCGAGAACAGGCGGGCCATCTGGCGACCCTGGCTGCTGCGGGCCTCGGCCAACGGGTTGTGGATGTAGGCCTGTGCCTGAGCAGGGGCAACGGCCATCGGTCGCTGCACCGCCAGCACCTCTATGCGCTCGAGCGCATTGGCCAGGTTGCGGCCGGTGCCCAGCAACTCGGCGGCGCCACGGTCGGCGTCGAACTCGCGTGACCGCGAGACGGCCATCTGGATGAGCGACGCGGCGATCGGGGCCAGCAGCGACACGAGCAGCATGGCGATCGGGTTGGGGCGATCTTCGTCGTCGCGGTTACCACCGAACATCGAGGCGAACATGGCCATCTGGGCGATGTAGCTGATGGCGGTGGCGATCGCCGCGGCGACCGACCCGATGAGGATGTCGCGGTGCTTCACGTGCATCAGTTCGTGAGCCATCACGGCTTCCACCTCGTCGCGCGGCATCGAGGCGAGCAGGCCGCTGGTTGCGCACACGACGGCATGGCGTGGGCCCCGGCCCGTGGCGAACGCATTGGGCTGCTCGCTCGGCGAGATCGCCACACGTGGCATGGGCAGGTTGGCGCGCTCGGCGAGCGAACGCACCATTCCGTAGAACTCGGGGTGGTCGGCTTCGGTGATCACCGTGGCGCGCGCCGAGCGCAGGGCCAGCTTGTCGCTGAACCAGTACGATCCGCCGACCATCACCAGTGCGATGGTGAGGCCGATGGTGAGCGATGCGGCGCTGCCGCCGCCGATGAGGCCGGCGACGGCGACGATGAGGCCGCCGAGCCCAGCCAGCAGCACGCCGGTCTTCAGCGTGTTCGCAGTCATGTGCGTGGGGTTCCTTTCGAGGGCTGAGGGGGTCAGAAGTCGAACAGCTCGCCGAGCAGCGACTTCTTCTTCTTGTACGGGTAACCGCGCTTGTAGTCGTCATCGTCGTCGTCCCAGTCCTTGCGGCGGGGCGGCGCCGGCATGGTCATCACCGACGGCTGAGGGGCTGCTGCTGCGGCGGCGCCGGCGGAACGCTCGATCAACTTGTCGAGTTCGCCACGGTCGAGCCAGACACCGCGGCATGCCGGGCAGTAGTCGATCTCGATGCCCTGGCGATCGGTCATCACCAGGTTGGTGTCGGAGCAGATGGGGCACTTCATGGTTCCTCCTTGGGGGTGGTGATCAAGCGGCGCTGACGGCTCGGCGGCGGACGACGAACTTGCGGGCTTCTTCGAGCCACAGCACCGACGAGGCGACCGCGATGCAGATCAGCCACTGAACGGCTGAGATCGACGTGGTGTCGAACAGCCGCTGGAACGGACCGACGTGGGTGACCGCCACCTGCAGCGCGATCACCGCACCGAGCGCCAGCCACAGCAGGCGGTTGCTGAAGGAGTAGCGGCTGAGCGCCGTCCGGCGCTCGCTGCGCACGTTGAGGATGTTGAAGAACTGGAAGAGCACGAAGGTGTTGAAGCCCATCGTCCCGGCCACGGTGGCGACACCGGCTTCAGCTGTCTCGGCGCCCGGCGCCCACGCCAGCACGGCGAGGGTGCCCAGGGCCATGGTGACCGCTGCGAGTGCCGTGGCGCCCCAGCGCGGCTTGGTGAGGATCTTCTCGTCGACCGGTCGGGGGCGACGAGTCATCACGTCGGATCCGCCGCGGTCGAGGCCGAGGGCCATGGCGGGCGGGCCGTCCATGATGATGTTCACCCACAAGATGGCGATGGCCGTGAAGGGCTTGCCGCTGGCGATGTCGAAGGCGACGGCCAGCAGGAACAGCACGGCGAAGCCGAGCGTGGTCGACAGTTGGAACCGCACGAACTTGACGATGTTGTCGTAGATGGTGCGGCCCCGGCTGACGGCCCGCACGATGGTGGCGAAGTTGTCGTCGGCCAGCACCATGGTGGCGGCCTCCTTCGTCACCTCGGTTCCGGTGATGCCCATGGCGATGCCCATGTCGGCCTTCTTCAGCGCCGGAGCGTCGTTCACGCCGTCGCCGGTCATCGCCGTCACGTTGCCCTTTGCCTGCAGCGCGGCGACGAGACGGATCTTGTGTTCGGGTGCCACGCGGGCGAACACGGTGATGTCGTCGATCTCGGCGGCGAGTTGCTCGTCGCTCATCGTGTCGAGATCGGCGCCGGTGACCGAGCGGCCGGTGAGGCCCAGTTCACGTCCGATCGCAGCAGCGGTCGAGGCGTGGTCGCCGGTGATCATCTTCACCTTGATGCCGGCGCCATGGGCCTCGGCGATCGCCACCTTTGCTTCGGGGCGGGGCGGGTCGACGATGCCGGCAAGGGCGACCAGGGTGAGGTCGTTCACCAGCTCGATCGGGTCGACGCCGTCGTCGACGAACTCGCTCCAGTCGTCGAGGGCGAGGGTGCGACGGGCAACGGCGAGCACGCGCAGGCCGTTGCTGGCGAGGCGATCGTTGTGGTCGCGCAGCGCATCGAGATACTGATCGATCGGAACGGCCTCGCCGTGGGTGTCGATGACGCGGCTCGACCGGGCGAGCAGCACGTCGGGTGCGCCCTTCACGAACATGGTGACCACGCGGCGGCCGTCGCTCTCGACGGTTTCGTGCACCGTGGCCATGAACTTGTTGGCCGAATCGAACGGCACCTCGGCCAGGCGGGGGTGGTTGGCGCGCAGGTGGTCGACGTCGAGGCCGCCCTTCGCAGCCAGCACCGCGAGGGCGCCCTCGGTGGGGTCGCCCACCAGTTCGTGGCTGCCGTCGGTGGCGGTGCGCACGACGGCGTCGTTGCACAGCGCCATTGGCAGCAGCGCACTGTCGAGCGACACCGGGCTGTCGGTCTCGAGGTGCTCGATGGTGCCGACGGGCGAGTAGCCCTCGCCGGTCACGGCGTGCCGCCGCATCTGCGCCACCAGCTCGATGGCGGTCATCTGGTTGAGGGTGAGGGTGCCGGTCTTGTCGCTGCAGATGACGCTGGTGCAGCCAAGGGTCTCGACCGAGGCGAGGCGCTTCACGATGGCGTGCTGGCGGGCCAGCTTCGACACCCCGATGGCAAGCGTGACGGCGGTGACGGCGGGCAGGCCTTCGGGGATGCTTGCCACGGCGAGGGCGACCGCGAGCAGGAGCAGTTCGTCGAAGCTGTCGCCGCGCAGCAGGCCGATGGCCACGACTGCGAGCACGATGACGCCGGCGAGCTTGGCCAGGCTGTGGGCCAAGCCGTCGAGCTGCTTCTGCAGCGGGGTCTTCTCGGTCTCGGTGGCTCGCAGCAGGCCGGCGATGCGGCCGATCTCGGTGCCCATGCCGATGGTGGTGACCACGAACTCGCCGCGGCCTCGCGACACGGTGGTGTTCATGTGCACCATGCCGCGGCGGTCGCCCAGCGGCACCGCGTCGCGGTCGACGGCCTCGGTGCTCTTCGGGGCGGGCTGGCTCTCGCCGGTCAGTGCCGCCTCTTCCACCTCGAGGGTGTTGGCCACCAGCAGTCGGCCGTCGGCCGGCACCCGGTCGCCCGCTTCGATCATCACGATGTCGCCGGGCACCAGCTCGCTGGCGGGCACGTTCACCAGCCCGCCGTTGCGGCGCACCCGGGTCTGGATGACGAGCATCTTCTTCAGCGCGTCGAGGCTCTTTTCGGCCCGGTTCTCCTGCACGAAGCCGATGACGGCGTTGAGCACCACCACGACCAGCACCACGATCGGGGTCTTCACGTCGTCGCTCACCACGAAGGCGACCACGGCGGCCCCCAACAGGATGAGGATGAGCAGGTCGCTGAACTGTGCGAGCAGCCGCTTCCAGGCGGGGGTACGGGCTTCCTCGGCCAATGCGTTGGGGCCGAAGATGGCGGTTCGTTCGTCGACGGTGGCCTGGTCGAGGCCCTTCGCCGGATCGACTCCGAGCACGGTGGCGACGTGTGCGCCGTCGCGGCGATGCGGCTCGGGGATGTCGAGGGTATGGCTGGCGGAAGTGGGGAGGGTGATCACAGACGGTGTCCTTCGGTCGTGGTGGCAACCGAAGGTCTCTCCCGCCCGCTCGGCTCGCACGAGCCGTTCGGACCTCCACCACCGGGCAACGAGTGCCGTGATGACGACGATGGAGTCGAGGGATACTCCCCTTCGTCGGCGATACTAGACGTGGATTTCAAGTGTGCCAACGCGGACGACAACATTCCGCAGTCGAGATCCGGTGCGGGTAGCGTCTCGCGCTGTGACCGATCGGCATCCCAATGTGCTCCGCGTACTCGAGGCTGGTGCCGCCCGCGGGCTCATCATCGAGCCGCGCTCGTTCCCCGAGGGCACCAAGACGGCGGTCGATGCGGCCACCGCCATCGGGGTGGATGTGGGCCAGATCGTGAAGAGTCTCATCTTCGCCGTCGACGGCGAAGTGGTGCTGGCGTACGTGAGTGGCTCAAACCAGCTCGACGAGAAGAAGCTGGCCGGCGCAGCCGGCGGGGCCAAATGCGCCCGCGTGGATGCCGACACCGTGCGCGAGGTGACCGGGTTCCCCATTGGCGGTGTGCCACCGTTCGGCCACAAGACCCACCTGCGCGTGTTCATCGACCCCGACCTGTTGCAGTGGCCCGAGGTGTGGGCGGCAGCGGGCACCTGGAACGACGTGTTCGGCATCGAACCGCACAGGTTGGTGGAAGCGAGCGGAGGAGCGGTCACGGATCTGAAACGTGGCTGACTTCGACGGACAACTCAGTCCTTCTACCATTTCATCATGGCGAAGTCGATCAGAGATCAGTTGTCTGGTGGAACAAGAACATCCGTCGGCCA
>JBEIIG010000024.1:0-48859 GCA_040380855.1 Acidimicrobiaceae bacterium
CCAGACGACTTCAACGAGTCCGCGATCTCCTTCTGTTGCCGGCGACGCTCCTCGCGTTCCGGATCTGCTTTGGCCATAGCCACAGTGTGTTCTCCCTTCAGGGATCAGACCCGCCGCTTACACAAACCATCTGACACCTCCTGTCGGCTCGCAGCAACTTCAACCAGTCCGCGAGGTAGGCGGCGTGATCATCACGAGTCACCTGCCCCATACCGAACTGCGCGCACCAGAACGCCGCGCCCAACTCGGCGACGAGCTCCTCCGCGCCGTAGGCGTGGTCACCGAAACGACCCGACAGAACACGCGCAAGACGCGACCGGTGACCGGTCCAATGCACATGCTCATGCGCCGAGGTGGCGTAGAAGTCCTCGATCCTTGCGAACCGGTCGAGCCCGGGCAGACAGATCACATCGTCACCCGGCCGATAGCAGGCTCGATCACCACCGACCCTCACGTCGGCACCAACCCGAACGAAGAACCGCTCAGCCGCGTCTACCCGCTCGAGCACCCCGATACCCGGTGCCGACGGCAGTGCGATCGTGGCACCGTCGACCTGCTCGAGCGCGAACACACTGAACGACCGCGCCACCAGACCGCGACCAGCCGATCCCACCCGGCTGTCGTCGCCATCGCCGTCGTTGTCGCTGCGCGCGTCGACCGGTTTCCACAACACCACCGTCGTCGCTCGCTCACCGCGGCGAACCTGGCCACCGTGACGCTGCCACCCCTTGTAGGTGGCGAACACACCACACCAGCCGCGCTCGGCCGCGGTCATGCCGAGCACCAACTGATTCCACCCCCGATACGGCCGACCATCCACATTGCGCGGTGGCACCGACAGCGAGTGCCACGGCATCCGCCACCCCGAGGCGCCTGCCTCGATCGCTGCGATCAGGTCCGCAGTCACCCTCTCGAACAACTCCTCGACACGCATCCCTCCGGCTCCTTCCGTGCAGGTCTTGCCCGCACGGGCAGCGCCACCGACCGGAAGGCCGGTCAACCCGAAGGGCCCGGCCCCGAGCGCAGCGAGCGGGCTTGACCGGCCAGCCGGCGGCGGCGCACCCACCGCACCCGCCCAACGGGCGGCAACCCCACCGCCGGCCACCACAACCCGACGGCCCACGCGTTCGCTCCGATCAGGGTCGAAGTCGTGCCCGGACGGTTAGTCAGGGTCGCAACGCCTCACTGCGATGGGCGCGAGGGTGGAGCACCTGCTACCGAATGGGAACTGCATCACCTCGTGGCGACCAGGGGGTCGTCAGGGCAGGCGGGCTGGCACTCGAAGAAGTTGGATGATCTGCCTCTGCCGAGTCGCGAACTGTCGGTGCGTCGTTCGACGCAGTAGGCGATGACGAGCGCTACTTCACGGGCTCGGTGGCGGTCCGCAACTCGGCCGCGGAAGGAAACCGGTGGGCAGGACGGTCGGTGCCGTTGGCTCTTCCTGAGGTGCTGCTGAGGTGAGCGAATCGAGCAACATCCGTGCACCCACCTCGCCGAGCGATCCTGGGTCTCGGAAGGTCACGGCGATTTGCGGTTGATGGAGTTCTGCGATTGGGACGTTGTCACAACCCACGAACGACATCTCGCGTCCGATGTCAATGCTGCGTTCGTGCAGTGCTCGCAACGCTCCGGCCATCAGCGTGTTTCCTGCAGCAATCAGTGCTGTCGGCCTGGGCGTTCGGTCGAGCACCTCCATCGTTGCGCGGTATCCACCCTCGACCCCGAAGCCTCCCTCGATCACCAGACAACGGCCTCCTCGGGCCCACAGGGTCGATTCGACAGCTTCACGGCGAAAGCGAGCAGGAAGTGCGGGTCCACCGACGATGAGAGCAAAGTCGCGGTGCCCGAGGTCGAGCAGATGCTCCACTGCCGCACGCATGCCGATGCGATGATCGAAGTACGCCGACATTGCCCGCACACCCTTCGGCCGATCGCGATCGAGGAGCACCATCGGCAACTTGCAGGCCCGCAAGGCCTTCACCACATCGGGATGGTCTTCGAGTGTGAGCGACAGCAGTAGTCCGTCGACCTGACGGTCCTCCAGCAAGGTGATGTTGTCCGCATCGAGTTCCGCGTCGCCCTCGGAGTTGGTGAGGAGCAGTGAGTAGCCCGCTTCGCGAAGTGCCCGTTCAGCGCCTTTCACGATGTCGGCGAAGATCGGGTTGGCGATGTCGGCGACGGCGAACCCGACAGACATGCTGCGCTGTTGGCGAAGCCCACGTGCCAACGCGTTCGGTCGATACCCGAGCTCGCGTACAGCATTGTTGACTGCGTCGCGCATCGCTGGACTGACATCGGGGTGGCCTGAGAGCACACGCGACACCGAGGAGATGGCCACGCCTGCGCGCTCGGCCACCTCCTTGATCCCAGGCTTTGTCGTGCTCTTTGCTCGCGCCACCCCCACAGTCTGCCGCGTGAGCGTGGGGGTTATCGACCTTGGTCTAGCGGTCGGCCCGATACTTCTCAATGAACGCCCGGTCGTAGTGCCATCCCAGACCCGGTCCATCAGGGAGGACGAGTTGCCCGTCTGTGACGGTGGGCCGATTCTCGATGAGGTTCCACCAGATCGGGTCCCGATCTGGATGGAACACCTCGAGATAGGTTCCGCCAGGCTGGCTCGCAAGCAGGTGCGCTGCCACGTGCGGTTCCTCATGGTGCGCGAGTTCGACGCTGTAGACGTGGGCAACTGCTGCGTTGCGGCGCCGGTTGGTGGGGCCACCAGCCCACGAAGAGTCGTAGTTGCACACGTCGATCGCGCCGGCCTCCATCAGGTTGCGACAGCCTTCGGGCGAGTACTCGCTCTGGCCGGCGCACACCGGGATGCCGCCGCGAGCGCGGACATCGCGCATGTCGCGAGCGTCGTTGGCCCATCTGCAGGGTTCCTCGAACCATCGGATCTTGAGATCACGGACACGGTCGCAGAGGGCTAACGCCATCGGCAGGGTGTATCCCTGGTTGGCGTCGATGGTGATGACGAAGTCGTCGCCAGCGGTATCTCGGCACATCTGCACCCGAGCTGCGTCGACGTCGACTGGCTGCGAACCGAGTTTGAACTTGCAGCCCCGGAAGCCCATGTCGAGCCACTCCTGCACCTCGTCGCGAATCTGCTCCACGGGGCCGTAGTAGCCACCGATGATGTTCACCGGGAGGCTGTTCCGGTAGCCGCCCCACACCCGGTACAGCGGCATTCCGACCACTTGACCGAAGAGATCCCAGAGTGCGGTGTCGATTCCAGCGAGAGCAACGAGCCCGATTCGGCGGTCGCGCAACTGATCGAACGTGACTGGGTAGGCGAGCTCCCAGCAACGTTCGATTGCCAGCGCGTCTTGTCCGACCAGTCGAGGCGCGATCTCCCGATCGACTACCTTCATGATCTCGAAGACGGTGTGCTCCTCGTCGGCTGCATATGCAGTGCCGATCAGACCCTCCGACGTGTGTACCTCGGTGAGGATGGTGACTCGATGAGTCATGGAGTAGTAGCTGCCCTTGTACTCTCGACCCAACGGGACGATCAGAGGGGTCTGCACGATCTTGGTGATCGTCAGGGCGCGGCCTGCGGCCTCCGCGTATGCGGGGGTGGATGTGTTCATGATGCGTGGCTCTCGTGGGCGGGCAACACGGAGAGCTCCTTTCCGGATACGTTTCCAGTCTGTGACTCTAAATCGTTCCGCATGTTCCTGCAACCGTTTCCTGAATCAGGGTTCCGGAGGCGTGAAGGTTGTCGGGTCGAGGAATCGATCCAAGACGTTGCGAGTCACCGTCGACACCGAGTTCTGGTAGTTGTCGTGACTGAGGCTCCCTGCCCACGCAATCGACCCGACCGAGAACACGGCACCGCCGTGGCCAGTTTCGAAGAACACCATGTCGGCCCTGATCGGGTCTTGCGTGCGCGACGGGTTGGGCAAGGTGTCGAGAATCGAAGGAACCATCAGGTCGTACAGGTTGCTGTGGCCGCCCGATGAGGCGATGACCACGCTGTGCGGCGGGGATCCCTTCGCGATCTCGTGACGGTCGATCTCGTAGCCCGCTGCACCCCCCTGGAGAATGCCGAAGTCGCCGATCACTTCATCCGCGTCCAAACCCTCGAAGATCCACGACACGTGTGAGTTCGTACTGTTGGTGGAGCGCGTGTAGTAGGTGCAGGCATCAAACCCCTGGGTGATGAAACCGACCCCTGTGAGTGCGTTTTCGGGTCGCCCGATGTTGCGCCACATCCCCGTCGGCAGCCCCGAACTGCTCGACGCTGCCTCAGCATGGTTGACACGCCAGAGGTTGTCCTGACCCGGCCGACGCACCTCGACGGCATCGGGGTGTTCGGGGATCACCTCGGCGGCCGAGTAGAAGCCGTTGCCGCCGAGGTACATCAGACGGCCTCCTCGGCGGAGAAACTCCTCGTAGGCGTCCAACTGCTTGCGGGTGGTGTACTCAGGATGCGACCCGGTCACCAGAACTCGATACGGAGCGACTGCCTCGATGCCGTCGCTGTCAAGGTCGTCCTCGGTCACCATGTCGACGTGGTACCCGTGTGCGTCGAACCAGTCGACGATCATCAAGTCGAGACAGAGCTTGTACATGCGCCCTGTCGGGCGGAAGTTGGTCACCGGACGGCTCATGCTCGAATACACCACGGGACTTCCGTCGCGATGAACGTCGTAGGTCGAACGACCGAGTTCAGGCATTCGCAGAAGCAGGAAGTCGGTGCTGTCGAGCACTGTCAATCTGCCGTGTGCCATCTCGTTGAACTGGGCGGTGACACGGAGATGCATGTTGGCGTATGCCGCATACGTGGTGGTGGGAACGACGAACGCCACATCGGCGGTGGCAGAGCCTTGTGCCGGTCGCACGAAGAACGGCACGTAGAACTCAGGCGTTGAGTCGTCGGCCGGGGCGATTCGGAGCGCGTAGCAACCGGATGGGAGATCGGCCGGGACGTCGAACACCCCGGAGGACGACCACCCGCTATCGGCAAGGTCGGTGTCGTGGAAGTGGATCGCTGCGTACCCTTCCGGATCAGCCATCCATGTGAGCACGTCGCCGGTCCAGCGCGACCCGCGCGTGCCGCGAGTTGGCATGTTGGCCAGCGTTCCGTGGATTCCATGGGGGCCGATGTCTCTGATCGTGTCGGTAGGGATGCCGATCGAGAAATCCCACTCCGCGACTGGCGGTGCGCCCGCCGAGGAGGTCGACCAGACACGAGGACGTTCGAGCTTGCCGTTGAAGCACGTGGTGGGGTCATGGCGATCTCGACCGTGGGTTGGCGCCGCAGCGAGGAACAACTCTGCGCCAGCGAGGCTTGCGTTGCTCGGCGAGAACGTCACCTTCTGTGTGGTGTCGGGCGTCGGGGGGAAGCCGGTGGCTGGGAGTGTCTGCGTCGTCAACCCGAGCAGGCCACGTTCGACGTCGATCTCGAAGTGAATCCTGGTCCACGCCCGCTCGGCTGGTGCCCGGGCAGTGATTGTTGCGGCCGGCCCTCCCGGAAGTTCGGCCGAAAGAACGAGGCCGTCGGTTGCTCCGAGCGTGAGCTGAACGGTCGTTCCGTTGGTGGCGCGGAGTAGGGCGATGGTGCGCGCGGCCGGCTCGATCAGGGTCGGGAAGGCCGTCACTTCGAACGCGGCGTATCGATCCAGAGGTATTGGACCCTCAATACGTGCACAGGAACCGATCAGGATCGGCTGGTGAGTGCCGCGGTGGCGTCCGTTGATGGGCGCCTCGATCGGGTACGCCTTGAACGGCGGCCCGATCGGGCCGATCGACGGCGACGCCAACCTCATGAGTTGGGCGTCGTAGTCACCGTTGCCCTCGGAGCTCACGAAGAACGTGATTCGCTCACCGGCCCTGACGCCGCGCCGATCTGCATGGCCGATGACGGAGGGGCTTCGCTCCAGCCGTTCCTGCCGCCGCGTTTCGTCGATTGATTCGACCATGTCAGCCCTCCTCGCCGAGAGTCTCGGACAACGCCTCACCGAACAGTGCTTGCCACCGAAGTTTGAACACGTGCCACTCCGCCGACTCGAGGTCGCTGAAACGCGTCGACCAGTCGACGCTCGGCACGGGTGGGAAATCATCGGAATAGCGACCGAGCACCCACTCCCGATTGGTGTCGGAGATGAAGAGGAAATGCTTGCCTGCGATGGGCTGGGAACGCATCAGGTGCAGCAGTTGCTGCAATTCCTCGCTGTGTTGGCCGAAGGGTCGTCGGCGGAACTCGGCTGCGAGCGAGAGCGAGGGAGCCTTGGCGTACTGGGATGTCTGGTGCATGACGCTCCTGATGCGAGTGATGATGTCGTCGAACACCGGTCGTCCGGCAGGCACCGCGCCGAGCATCATGGCGAAGCCGTGCGGAAGCGACGCCGGTTCGATTAACTCGACGCTGTTGCCGGCGGCCGCGAGGCGCTCGGCGTACTGGCGTCCATCGTCCTTCAATGGGTCGAAGCCAGGAGTGACCACGATGGCGTGGGGAAGGTCGCTCAGATCGGTCTCGGCGGCCGGTGCTGCCCGAGGGTCGTCGGTGGTGGTGGCCCCGTCGAGGTAGTTGCTCCAGAACCATTTCATCGTCGGTTGTGAGAGCCGAAAGCGTGGATCGGGCCCGAGCGTGCGCATCGAGGGGGTGTCGAGTTCCGTGCTGGTGGCCGGGTACAGGAGCACCTGCAGATGGATGCGGACATGCCCCGTGGCTCGGGCATGGATCGAGCAGGCTGCCGCTAGGTTGCCGCCTGCGCTGTCGCCACCGACCGCGAGGCGGCTCGGGCTCCACCCGACACCACCTGCAGCTGCCCACTCGATCGTTTCCCACACGTCGTCGAATGCGGCCGGAAAGGGGTGTTCTGGTGCAAGTCGATAGTCGACGGACAGCACCGTACAGTTGGCCCCGACCGCGACATGGCGGCAGAGGGTGTCGCAGGCATCGACCGAGAGCAGCGTCCACCCCCCACCATGGGCGTACACCAGTACAGGGCCGCCGGCGGGTCCAGGCTGATACACCCGCACTGGGATCGCTGCACGGCCGGGGCGAATGATCTCGCGGTTCTCCACGAGTGCTACGAACGGCGTCGGGCCGGTGACCGATGCATTGATCAATCCCG
Organism: Acidimicrobiaceae bacterium; assembly: GCA_040380855.1. GTDB lineage: Bacteria > Actinomycetota > Acidimicrobiia > Acidimicrobiales > Ilumatobacteraceae > VFMC01. The sequence goes on from JBEIIG010000024.1 coordinate 7,083, forward strand.
AGTTCCTAAGGGAGGCGATCGGCTGCATCTCGACTGGGCCGCTAGCTGCCGCACTCCATGATTCGAGCAGCCGGGCAGCGTCTGGGTCTAGTTCCGTGGTCATCACAGATGACATTACAGCAAACGTTTCCGCCTCATGAACACCAGTGAAGGCGCAGTTCAAGGAGCTAGTATCCGTCGGCTGAGTTCGCTCTGCTCGTGTGGGTGCGAACGATTCCAGCCCGGTGCTAGCGTTCGCGTATGTCCACAGTTTCGATCTACGGGGCGGGACAACTCGCCACTTCGGTTGCCGCAATGCTGCGTACCAATCCTCGCTACACGGTGAGAGGCCCGTACCGCCGCGATGAGCGCACAGTAGCCCTCGAGGGTGGAGCCGACCTCGTGATCATCGCCACCACCACGCGCCTACGCGATGTCGCTGCCGACGTGGAGAAGGCTGTCCGGGCTGGCTCGAACGTGCTGGTGTCGGCCGAGGAGGCAGCCTTTCCCTTTGTGGTCGACAACGACGTCGCTCGTCGGATCGATGAACTGGCACGGGCGCGAGGCGTCTCGGTGGCCGGCGCTGGAGTCAACCCCGGTCTGATGTTCGATTCCCTCGTGCTGACGATGCTCGGAGCCGCACCTCGTGGCTGCACCATTCACGTCCGCCGAAACGTCGACATCTCAGGGTTCGGTTCGAATGTGCTGCGGCGGATCGGAGTCGGGTTCTCGGAGGAGGAGTTCACCACCGCCGTGAGTGAGGGGCGCATCCTAGGGCACGCCGGATTCCCTCAATCGATGGAGATCGTCGCCCACGCCACCGGCGTACGGATCCAGCGCATCGACAAGATCTTGCGACCGGTGTTGGCTACGGCACCCATCGACATTCCTGGTCGCTTTCGGGTGGAAGAAGGGCAAAGCGCCGGAGTGGATCAGACCTACACGGCGGTTGTCGAGGGACGTCCGTGGTTCATCGCCTACTTCCACGGACACGTCGCCCTCCGAGCCGAGGGCCGAGAGCCGTCTGACGACATCGACCTGTTGTTCAAGGGGCAGCCGTTCCAGAACATCAGCCTCCGACCTGGCGTGAACGCCCAGGTCGGCTCGAGCAACATGGTGGCCAACTCGGTTGAACGGGTCCTCGCTGCTCGCCCCGGTTGGGTGACGGTCGCCGAGATGGCGCCGGCCTATCCGGCGCCGCAGTTGGCAGAGAAATCCTGAACGGAACGCACCCCGTCCTCCTGTGGTAACGTTTCCACCCACGGACTGGGGTTGAGAGGAGACCGATGAAGTTACGAATGAGGCAGGCGATCGCCCGTGCGCTAGCTGACGAGATGCGATCCGATCCGACCGTGGTGGTGATGGGTGAAGACATCGCCGTCGCCGAGGGCCCGTTCAAGACGTCCGAGGGCCTCCTCGACGAGTTCGGACCCCTCCGCGTGCGCGATACACCGATTTCCGAAATGGGCTTCTGCGGCGCCGCGGTGGGTGCTGCGGCAACGGGATTGCGCCCGGTCGTGGAGATCATGTTCGTGGAGTTCCTCGGCGTGGCGCTCGACATGGTGGTGACCGAGGCAGCCAAGCTGCGATACCTATCGGGTGGCAGTTACACCGCTCCGCTCGTGGTGCGGGCGAGCGTGGGAGCGGGCCTGGGCTTCGGCTCGCAGCACTCGCAGACGTTGGAGACTTGGATGTATGCGTGTCCAGGTCTGAAGGTGGTGGTGCCCTCGGGTGCAGGAACGGCCTACGGACTCCTTCGTGCCGCAATCCGCGATGAGGATCCGGTGGTGGTGCTGGAGCCTCGCGTGTTGTACGCCGAACGTGAGGAGGTGGTGGTCGGCGACGCAGGAATCCTTCCGCTCGGTGTCGCCGGCCTCGTGACGCGTGGCGATGATGTCACCATTGTCGCCCTCGGCCAGACGGTTGAGATCGCCCGAGTGGCTGCTGCTGGCGCCGAGTGGTCGGCTGACATCATCGACCTACGGACACTCGTGCCGTGGGATCGCGAACGGGTATGTGAATCCGTGGAGCGAACGGGTCGCCTCGTGCTCGTCGAGGAGAGCCCGTACTCGGGGGGATGGGGAACCGAGATTGCGGCACACGTCGCCGGCGAATGCTTTCACTCGCTTCGCGCTCCGGTGATCCGATTCACCTGTCCGGACGTACCGGTGCCGTATCCAGCGCATCTCGAGCGTCGGTATCTCCCCGACGCAACCGATGTGCGAGCAGGCATCACTGAACTCATTAGTACGGGGCGCCGACCGCGTCCGTGGTGGGAAACGGAGGGATACGCCTCGTGAACGTGTCACAGCAACGTCGTGCAGCACTTGCCGATCCGATCGAGCAACTCGACCGGATGTATGAGATCCGCATCTTCGAGGACCGGATCAAAGAACTGTTCGGTCAGGGTCTCATCCACGGCACTACACACACCTGCCAGGGGCAAGAAGCGGTCTCGATCGCCCTAGCGCTCGAAGCGCGCCCGAGCGATCACGTGTGTTGCACGTATCGCGGTCACGGGCATGCATTGGCACTCGGAATGACACCATCCTCGGTGATGGGCGAGATCACCGGCCGAGTGAGCGGTGCGGTTGGTGGGGTTGGTGGCTCGATGCACCTGAGTGACCGCTCCGTTGGCCTCATGCCCACATCGGCCATCGTGGGGGCGGGAATCCCGATCGCCGCTGGTGCAGCGCTCACCTCACAGGTGTTGGGCCGTGATGACTGTGCGATTGCCCTGTTCGGCGACGGTGCCACGAACATCGGAGCGTTCCACGAGGGCCTGAACCTGGCAGCGATCTGGCGGCTGCCCGTAGTGTTCGTCTGCGAGAACAACGTGTACGGGGAGTACTCCCGAATCAACTTGACCACCCCGGTCGAGCACCTCGCCGATCGGGCCGCCTCATACGGTATGCCCGCCGAGATCGTCGATGGTCAGGTGGTGGGCACTGTGGCGGATGCGATGCGCCGTGCCCTCGAGCGAGCTCGTGGCGGAGATGGGCCAACCCTTCTCGAGTGCAAGACGTACCGCTACTCCGGCCACTCTCGAGCTGATGCAGCCACCTATCGGCCAGCGGGTGAGCTCGACACCTGGCTCGCTCGGGATCCCATCGAGCTGCACCGCCAGCTGCTCGTCCGGGAGGGCACCATTGCAGAAGCCGACGCGGACCACATCGAGTCGCGAGTTCGCGCACGTATCGAGGAATGCATTGAGCAGACCATGGCGACTGAGCCCGCAGGTGTCGCTGCCATGTTCAGCAACGTTGTCGCCAGGCCGTAGTTGCCAGCCGGAGTCGGAGGAGCGAGCGATATGGAAGATGTGATTCTGGGCCGACTCGGTGACACCGTCGACGAGGTGGTCATCGTCGAATGGCTCGTCGCCATCGGTGACAGCGTCGAACCGGGGACCGCTCTCGTCCGCGTCGAGACCGACAAAGTGGAAGTTGATGTTGAAGCGACCGTCGCAGGCGTGGTTATCGAACGTCTCGTCGAAGAAGGTGACGAAGTAGCCACCGGGGCGGTCTTGTGTCGCATTGCGACGACCTGACAGATGGCGGCGTCAGATGAGGACTGGAAAGGATTCCTTGAAATCGTTGCCAGGGAGTGTTACGGTCACTAGCGGACGGTGTCGAGGGGCTCGACACCCTGATGGGACAGGGGGAAATCGAATGAACAACGAATCCGCTCTCAGCGGCTTCAGCCGTCGCCGCTTCCTGGCGCTCTCTGCGGTCTCGGCCGGCGGAATGGTGCTTGCGGCCTGCGGCGGCGACGACGAAGACAGTTCGCCGGAAACGTCGCCAGCCGGTGGCTCGGAAACGACGGCGGCTGCTGGCGGCGGTGGGTCGAGCGGCAAGGACACCTTGCGCGTGGGCATGAATGCTGCTGGCATCGTCAGCCTGACGCCGTTTGCGATCCAGGGCTATCAGTGGTCGCAGATGCTCGGCTTCGTCTTCTACGACCCACTGATCAAGAAGGATGCCGACGGCAACCTCGTGCCCTGCATCGCCGAGTCGTGGGACACCAGCGATCCGAAGAAGACAGTCATCAAGGTTCGTCAGGGCGTGAAGTTCCACGACGGCACGCCGCTCACGGCCAAAGACGTGGCGTACTCGATTGCTGCCCGCGCCGATGAGGCACTGATCGCATCCACCGCCGGACGCCCGATCATGACCCCCGAGCAGTGGGTGTCGGCCAAGGCGATTGATGACGCAACCGTCGAGGTGACCACCACGGAACGGGTGGAGTTCCTGCTCAACCCGCAGCCGGTGCTCATCGTGCCGAACGAGTCGTTCGGAAAGGTGAACTTCGCCAACGAGGTGCTCGGCTCGGGCCCATACAAGTTGAAGAAGTTCACCAGCGGCAGCGCAGTCGAAGGCGAAGCCAACTCCGACTACTGGGATGGCAAGCCCGCGATCACCAACCTCACCTTCAGCTTCTTCGCCGACCCGGCCACCACGGCGACCGGCTTGCGCAGCGGTCAGGTCGATGCGCTCTACGACGTGGCGCCGGCCAACCTCGAGGCCGTCAGCGGTACCGATGGAACTGCGGTGTCGCAGATGGGTACCTACGCCTACTGGTGGATTCTGCAGATGGGCAAGGAGCCGTTGGATGATCCAGAGGTTCGAAAGGCACTGCGGTACTGCTTCGACAACGACGCCATCAACAATGCGTCGTTCAAGGGGAAGGGCATTGCCCACTCTTGGAACCCGTTCAAGCTGTACACCACCAACTCGGGGCTGGACGCCGATGACGTGACCTATGACCCAGAGAAGGCGAAGCAGATGCTGGCCGACCTCGGCAAGTCCGACATCACGGTCCCGATCCTCTGTATCGAGGGGTACCAGGACGGCATCTCTGCGGCACAGGTGATCCAGCAGGGGTTCCAGGCTGCGGGGATCAAGTGCGAGGTGGAGGTGACGCCCGGCGCCGACTGGCTGGAGCGCACGTACACCAACGGCACCTGGGAAGGGATCACGTTCAACGCCGGCAACCTTCCGTTCCCGGCGAAGAATTTCTACGACTACCTTGTGAACCCAGCCTGTATCAAGAGCTCATACAAGGAGGGTGATGTCGTGCCTGAGGTGGCGGAGCTCTACGCGAAGATCAACGCCACCCCGTTCGACTCGCCCGATCTTGCCGATCTGATGGCGAAGGCGGAGGCAACAATCGTCGAGGACGCCGTGTCGCTGATGGGCTTTGGTGCTCCCGTCTCTCTGGTGTTGCCGACAGGCTGCAGCGGTGTCGTTGCCAACGGCTTCGGCGACCTCTTCTGGGAAAAGGCAACGCTTGCGTGACAGTTGCGGCCGGTCGTGAGGCTGCCCCTGTCGATCCAGCCGTGCCTTCCCTGCGGAAGGCACGGCTGGTCGGCGTCGTGGCTCAGCTCGGCCAGCTCTTGGCGGTGCTCCTCGCAGTGTCGCTGCTCACGTTCATTCTCCTCAACGCGTTGCCCGGTAGCGCCGCCGATGCACGAATCGGTCCGCTTCCGAACTTCTCACCCGAGGAACGAGAGCAACTTCTCGCGTCACTGAGCAAGCAGATGGGGCTCGACAAGCCGCTGCCAATCCAATACCTCATCTGGGTGAAGGACGCTGCCAATGGCAACTTCGGTCTGAACTATCAGGGCCTCGAGGTGTCGCAGGTGGTGGGTGACCGATTGGGGCCGACCATCGAGTTGGGTGTGGCATCGATCCTGCTGAGCACCATCGGTGCGCTGATCGTGTCGTTGATCGCCTATCGAACGAGATGGCGAGTGGTGAGGGGTGGCATCCAAGGTGCGGTGACCGTCCTGATGGTGATGCCGACCTTCTGGCTCGGGCTGTTGCTCGTGATCGTGTTCGCTGCCGAACTCCAGTGGTTGCCGTCGGCAGGTTTCACCTCGATCAGCGATGACTTCGGCGAGAATCTGAAGTACCTGCTGCTGCCGGCACTCACCCTCGCCCTGCCACAACTCGCCCTGTTCTTCCGGTATCTCAACGCCGGCCTGCGCGACACGTCGCACGCCGCGTTCGTCACCGCTTCGCGGGCACGTGGGCTCACCAACCGCGGTGTCGACTACCGGCATGTGCTTCCCAACGCCGTGCTTCCCACCATCACCGTCGTCGGGTTGGTCGCCGGGTCGCTGATCAGTGGGCTCGTCATCGTCGAGTCAGTGTTCAGTTGGCCCGGGCTCGGGCTGTTGCTCGTGGAGAGCGTGAAGAAGAAGGACTACAACACCGTGGCGTCGATTGTGCTCATCACGGCCGTCGCGTATGTCGTGGTGGCGTTCCTGGTCGATGCGCTGTACCGCGTGCTCGACCCGCGCACGCGGAGGCCGACATGACCGGAGACGTGGCGGTGGCGGGCCGCGCTTCGTTCCGCTCGGCATGGTCGTGGGTCCGTTCCCAGCCCACCCCGCTCGTCATCGGTGTCGTGATCCTGATCCCGTTCCTGCTGATGGCCGCCTTTCCAGGGCTGCTTGCTCCGCATGATCCGTTCAAGATCGAGGCGATCCCGCTCCAACCGCCGTCGGGCTCTTACCTGCTGGGAACCGACGAAGTGGGCCGCGATCTGTTGAGTCGATGCATCTACGCAGCTCGCAACGACCTGCTGGTGAGCATCGCGTCTGCGGCGGTTGCGTTCACGCTCGGTGTGGCGCTTGGGCTGTTCTCCGGTTACGTCGGTCGGCGCACCGACACCATCTTGATGCGTCTGGTCGATGTGTTGCTGTCGTTCCCCACCATCGTGCTGGCGCTCTTTCTCATCACCATCTTCGGTCGCAGCATGTGGGTGCAGATCCTGGCGATTGCTTTGGTGATGATGCCCTCCACGGCACGATTCAGCCGCGGGGAGGGGCTGGTCCTTCGGGGTCGAGGGTATGTGGAGGCCAGCCGCATCTCCGGCGGTAGCCGACGCCACATCCTCGTTCGACATGTGCTTCCCAACGCGATGCCCACCCTCTTGGTGGCAGCCAGCGTGCTCGCCTCCAGCGCCGTGCTGATTGCTGCGTCGCTGAGCTACCTGGGTCTCGGTGCACAGCCACCCGAACCGAGCTGGGGCAACATGCTGCGGTCGGCATACGGCGTGGTGTTCGACGCTCCGTTGTACGGCATCGGACCCGGCGTGTGCATCTCACTGGTGGCCGGTGCCTACATCCTGATCGGCGAGGGGCTTCGAAGGAAGTTCCGTACCGATCGCAATGTCGGAACGCTCGGCAACACGGTCGGTGGGGTGTGAACGTGGCGGGCGACGCCGGGCGCGGACACCTCCAGGTCACCGGCTTGAGTGTCGAGTATGCCGTCGGAGCCCGACGCCTTCGAGCGTTGCACGATGTCTCGCTCGACGTGCCACCGGGCCATCGGATGGCGATCGTCGGGGAGTCGGGATCGGGCAAGAGCACCCTTGGACTCGCGGTGATGGGACTGCTCCCACGAAACAGCACCGTGTCTGCTGACGGGGTAGTGCTCGACGGAACGTCCATCGCCATCGGAGATCCGAGTGCGCTGCGTCGAGTCCGCGGCCGTTCGATGGCCATGGTGTTCCAGGATGCCAAGGCATCACTCGATCCAGTGCGTACGATCGGCAGCCAGATCTCCGAGGTGCTCGCAGCCCACCGTGTGGTGCCGCGAAGCGAGCGCCGAGCCGAGGTCGAGCGACTCCTCGGCGAGGTGGAAATCCGCCGAGCCAACCTCGTCGCCCGGCTGTACCCACACGAACTGTCCGGAGGCATGCGACAACGATCGATGATCGCCACTGCTCTGGCTGGTCGGCCGTCGCTCCTGATCGCCGACGAGCCGACCAGCGCGCTCGACGTCACCACGCAGGCGACGGTTGTCGACTTGCTACATCGGCTCGGCTCGACCGGACAGATGAGCACCTTGCTGATCACCCACGACCTGGCACTCGTCGCCGGCTTCGCCGACAGCGTGACGGTGATGTACGCCGGCGAGGTGATCGAAACCGGTCCGGTCACTCGCGTGTACTCGGCGCCTGCCCACCCGTACACACGCGCTCTTCTCGCTTCCATCCCGAGCATCGCCGACTCGAGGGCCGCAACGCTGGGCAGCATTCCCGGATCACTTCCCGACCCCACCCAGCCGACTGCCGGCTGCCAGTTCGAACCGCGTTGTGTCGTGGGGAACGGGCGCGAGATGTGTTGCACGGTTCGCCCTGTCGAGGTAACGGTGGCGGGAGGCGGCAGCGCGCGATGCCACTTCCCCGCCGAACTCGGTGCAGTGTCCGACGAGGAGGCGAAGGTCGGGCCAGTGCGGCGGGCGGTTGCCCGTCAGGCCCCGGTCGTACAGATGAGTTCGATCGTGAAGACGTTCGGTCGTCGTGGTCTCTCGGGCTCGCAGGGAGTCACCGTGGCAGTCGACGATGTCGACCTGCGGATCGAGCAGGGTGAGTCGGTAGGGATCGTTGGCGAGTCGGGGTCGGGCAAGACCACCTTGGCTCGGGTCCTGATCGGTCTCGAACGAGCCGACAGCGGAGAGACCCGCATCGCGGTGTCAGAACGCCTCGAACCCGTTCAGCGGATTCCCTCCGATTTCGCGCAGTTCGTCTTTCAGGATCCTGGCGACAGCCTCAATCCGTTGATGTCGGTGGCAGAGATCATCGCCGAACCGCTCGTGCTCCGCGATGGTGGTCGGGCCGCACGGTATCTGCCTCAGGTGAACGACCTGCTCGAGAGTGTGGGTCTTCGCTCATCGATGGCCGAGCGCAGGCCACTCGAGCTGTCGGGCGGCCAGCGTCAGCGAGTTGCCATCGCACGTGCCTTGTCGACGCAGCCGAAGTTGATCATCGCCGACGAGGCCGTTGCTTCTCTCGACATGTCGGCGCGCGGGCAGATCCTGAACCTGCTCGCTGCGCTTCAGCAACAGCACGGCTTCGCGTACCTCTACATCTCACACGACTTGTCGATGGTGAGGCATGTCTGCGACCGGGTAGTGGTGATGTACAGCGGTCGAGTCGTCGAAACCGCCGCCGCCGACTCGTTGTTCGCAGATCCGCAGCACCCGTACACCCAGGCCCTCATCTCCGCCGTACCTGTTCCCGATCCTGTCGTCGAAACGACCCGACGCCGCATGCTTCTGCGTACCGAGATCGGCGACCAGCAACACAGTGGCGAGGGTTGCGCGTTCCGATTCCGCTGCCCGTTGGCCCAGGAGCGGTGCCACAGTGAGCGGCCCACACTCGACGCTGCAGCACCACATGCTGTGGCGTGCCATTTCCGTGAGCTTGCGGTCGAGTCGTTCCGAGCGCCGCGCGCGTCCGAGGTGGGCTGAGGTGGCGTATCGCACATTCGCGCAGCAGTACGCGAAGTACCTCGATCGGCCAGCGGGCGCGCCTTCCTTCGGACCGGTCGGTGGACCTGCGGCGTGGACAGCCACTGACCTGCTGTCGCGCAACGACTGGTGCGTCGAGCTCGAGGCCGACCTGCTGGTCGACTTCAACGATGCGCTCGACTGCATCGTCGCCGACAACCTCGATGTCCGAACCCTCACTCGCGAGCAGATCCCGCTCGGCCCCCTCGCCCACCAGGTGCGCAACTGGCGCGAACAGGTGGCGGACGGCTGCGGGATGGTGGTGGTACGCGGTTGGCCGGTTGCTGAGTGGGGGCTGGAACGAACCGAACTGGCAACCTGGTGCCTGGGGCTGCACCTCGGCGATCCGGGTGCTCAGAACCCCCGTGGCGACCTGCTCGGGAATGTGCGCAATGTGGTCGAGGCCTCCACGGCGAACGCGCGTCTGTATCAGACGGATGCTGACATCCGATTCCACTGTGACTACGCCGATGCGGTGGGCCTGATGTGCGTGCGGCAGGCCCCGATCGGTGGCGAGAGTCGAGTGGCGAGTTCGGCGGCGATCCACGACGAACTCTGGCGGAGGGCTCCCGAGCTCGCCCGCCGCCTGTACGCCTCGGTCCGGCTCGACACGCGCGACGAGTCGATGACCCCGGCCATCGACGTCACACCGTTCGCCTTCGACGGTGAACGTGTTCGCACCTTCTTCCACTCCGACTACTTCCGCTCGGTGAGCCGGCACGGTGAGGGGTTCGCGCTCGACCGCCAACTCGTCGGGGCACTCGACCTCTTCGACGAGTTGGCCAATAGCGATGTGTTCTGTGTGCGGATGCGCCTGGAATCCGGCGACTTCCAACTGGTGTCGAACCACGCCGTGGTGCATGCCCGGTCCAACTTCGTCGACGACCCGCTTGCCCCGCGTCATCTCCTTCGGCTGTGGCTGTCGTTCGATTCGATACAGGAGTACAACTGACATGAACGCCAACGTCATCCCCCTCGGTGCCGGGCTCGAAGGTCGCGGTGTGATCGTGACCGGTGGAGCAAGCGGTATCGGACGTGCCACGGCAGTAGCGGTGGCGGCGGCAGGTGCTCGGGTGGCAGTGGTCGATCGCGATGCGGAGGGAATCGACGCGACGATCGCCGCGCTCGCCGACCCGGCCCGTCACCTCGCCGTGCCGTTCGACCTCGCCGACATACCTGCGATACCCCAAGCTGGTCGCACGCGTCGCCGACGAGTTCGACGACCTGTGGGCACTCGCTCACGTGGCCTCGGTGTTGCGTCGACAGCCGCTCGATGCGGTCACCGAAGCCGACTGGGATCTCCAGCACACCGTGAACCTGAAGGCATCGTTCTTTCTCAACCGTGCCGTGGGCCAAGCGTTGGTCGCCCGTGGTGGTGGGGGCCGGATCATCAACTTCACGTCGGCCGCCTTCCTCACCGGCGCACTGTCGGGCAGCGATGCGTATGTGGCCAGCAAGGGGGGTGTGGTCACGATGACCCGAAGCTTTGCGAAGGCGTACGGGCCGCACGGGATCCTCGTGAACTGCGTGTCGCCGGGACAGATCGATACACCGATGCAGCACGTCGACAATCCCCCCGAGGTGGTTCAGGCGGCGATGCAGGCGTGCCCGCTCCGGCGGATGGGACAACCGTCGGAGCTAGCGGCCGTGGTGGTGTTCCTCGCCTCCACGCACGCCAGCTTCGTACACGGGGCCACGATCAACGTGAGTGGCGGATCGAGCCTGTACTGAGCCGCTGGGTTCAGCAACGAGATCGGATGGAATCGACATGACCCTCGAGTTCGTTGTCGCCGCCGAGGCCGAACGCCATCAGGCCGCAGTGGCCGGTGCGCTGCTGGCTCGTGGCTTCACTGCGGGCGATCGTCTCGGCCTGTGCGTGCCGTCGTCGGCGGCAACGCTGTATGTCGTCGGTGGTGCCCTCCGGATCGGCGTGGTTCCCGTGATCGCCAATCACCTGCTGCTGGCTGAGGAACGGGCGGTGATTCGCGACGATGCCGACACGCGGGAGTGGATCGACGATCTTGAGGGGCTTCATCAGCTCCTCGGTGGCCGGCCTGCCGAGCTCGCCGAGTATCCGCTCGGTCGACCCATGCACTACACCTCCGGCACGACGGGTCGACCCAAGGGTGTGTGGGCGGGCGTGCTCGACGAGCGCGAGGCAGCGCGCCTGTGGGGCGAGGAGCGTGCCCAGTGGGAGTTCGACCCCGAAGATGTGCACCTCGTGTGCTCGCCGCTGCAGCATTCGGCGCCGATCCGTTTTGCTCTCGGCACGCTGCTCGCCGGCGGCAGCGTGGTGGTGCCCGACGCCTTCAGCCCGCAAATGGTGGAACAGGTGGTCGACGAACTGCGACCAACCACCACGTTCTGTACTCCAGCCCACCTGCAGCGGCTCCACGAGGTGGAGCAGCTCAGCCGACTCTCCGCGATGAGGCTGGTCGCCCACGCAGGTGCACCGTGTCCCGAGGCCTTGAAGCGCTCGGCGATCGACCTCGTGGGCCGGACCCATTTGTGGGAGTTCTACGGTTCGACTGAAGGCCAGTTCACGGTGTGTTCCGCTGACGAATGGCTCGAACGACCCGGCACCGTCGGGCGGGCACGTGAGGGTCGACGCCTCGAGGTGGACAAACACGACACGATCTGGTGCCACACTCCCTCGTGGGCGCGCTGGTCGTACTGGCGGGACCCCGATCGCACTCAGCAGGCTTGGCGCGGCGACGCCTTCACTGTTGGCGACCTTGGGCGGCTCGACGACGAGGGGTATCTCTTCCTCACCGGCCGGCGGAGCGACCTGATCATCTCCGGCGGCGTCAACGTCTACCCTGCGGAGATCGAGGCCTCTTTGGCAAAGATGCCCGGTGTGCACGATGTGGTTGCATTTCCGCGAACCGATGACCGTTGGGGCCAACGAGTCTGCGTGGCAGTGGTCGGCGATGTGTCGACCGCAGCGGTACAGGGCTACGCAGCACAGCATCTCGCCGTGTACAAGCGGCCGAAGGAGGTGCACATCGTGGAGACGATCCCGCGCTTCGGCCTGGCGAAGGTGCGTCGGCACCTCCTCGCCGATGAACTCGGCCTCACCGATGTGGAGGACGGGACCTCTTGATCGAGGCGTCGGCGTGTCCTAGGCTGGAAACGTTCTCAGTCCGATGTCGCGGACTGACCGTCAGGCCGACGTCGGGCCAGTGTGGAGGCAGGAGATGAGCAAGATCGCGCGGGTCACTCCGTTGTCGCTCGAGTACCCGGAACCGAACGACAGTGGGGTCCTACGACGGATCACGCTGTGCCGGCTCGAAACCACCGATGGCATCGTCGGATGGGGCGAAGCCATCACCATGTGGCCGGAGGCGTGCCACGCCACCGAGGTGATGATCGCCGGGCTGAGCGATCTGCTGATCGGGCGCGATCCGCTCGATCACGTGGCGATCAGCCGCGAGTTGAACACCCGGGCGTGGTGGTTCGGGCCGGAAGGGATCGCGTCGTTCGCGCGCAGCGCGATCGACATCGCATTGTGGGACCTCCGCGGCAAGGTGTCGGGCCAATCACTCGTGCAGATGCTCGGTGGTGCTGTCCACGAGCGCCTCCCGGTGATTGCCTCCACTCACGCCTTCATGCCGAGTCTCGAAGACGAGGCGGCGCGTCACGCTTCGTACACCGCCGCCGGCTTCCACGGCTTCAAGATTGGGCTCGGCAAGAAGGGCGAAGCCCGAGTCGGCTACGAGTTCGAGCGCGATCTCCAATTCATGAAGTTGCTCCGCGAGGCGGCAGGCCCTGGGCCGGACATCATGTTCGATCGCGGGCAACACTTGAAGTGGGACGCCGGCCACGCAGTGAAACTCACCAAGGCGTGGGAGGAGTACGGCCTGAGGTGGATCGAGGAACCGCTCGAGCCGTGGGACATCCAGGGGTTCAAGCAGTTGCGCTCTCACTGCACCAGCCTCGTTGCCACAGGTGAGCGGTGCTGGACCACCGAGCAGTACCACCGCCTGATCGCAACAGGAATCGTCGATGTGATCGGGTGCGATCCCGGCCGGGCCGGAGGTATCACCGGCTTCCGCGAGTTGATCGCCGCTGTGGAGCACGCGCAGCTGTGGTTCAACGCGCACGCCTGGAGCAGCGCCATCATCAGTGCCGCGAGCCTCGCCCTGTCGCTGTCGTCGCATCGGGTTCTCTACTTCGAACTCAAGCCGATCGAGAACCCGATGCAGCACGAGCTCGTCACCGAGCCGTTCTGGCATGTAGACGGCTACATCACGGGCCGAAGTGCGCCGGGGCTCGGGATCGAGGTCGACGAGCGCGTGGTCGAGAAGTATCGGATCCCACGGTGACGGTACGCCTCTCGTGCAATGACTACGCCTGGCCGGTGGTGAGTCATCGCACCGCGTTGTCGATCATTCGCGACCTGGGGTTCGTCGGTGTCGACATCGGGCTGTTCGCCGACGCCACCCATGTGACGCTCTCGTCGGTGCTTCCCGATCCGGCGCGTCGGGCCGACGAGGTAACGGCCGAGGTGGCTGCAGCGGGACTGCAGGTTGCCGATGTGTTCCTCACGTCGAGCCTCGAACTCGGCCGACTCACCCCCACCAGTCGAGTTCATGGCGACCAGGCTGAACTCCGAAGGATCTTCGCGGCCACGGTCGACTTCGCTGCCCGCATGGGGGCTCCCGGTGTGACCCTGCTTCCCGGTGTGATCGGCGAGGGCCAGAGTACTGGTGAGGCCATAGCTGCGGCCGCGGAAGGCCTGACGCCGCTTGTCGAGCTCGGGGCGAGCCGAGGCCTTGCGGTGTCGATCGAACCGCATTTCGGTTCGTGTGTCGAGACACCCGAGGCCACGGTTGAGCTACTCGATTGCTGCCCTGGCCTCACGATCACGCTGGATCCCTCGCACTACGCCTACGTCGGTTGCAGCACCGAACAGATGACCTTGGTGGCCGACAGGACACGGCACGTGCAGGTGCGTCCGGCTGGGCCGGGAGTGATGCAGTGCAAGGTGAAGGACAACCAGGTCGATCTGCCGCTGCTGCTGCGTGCGCTCGGCCGGCACGGCTACAGCGGCTGGATCGCCAGTGAGTTCGTGTGGATGGAGAAGTGGCGTTGTGATGAGGTTGACAACACCGGGGAGAGCAAGTTGCTGGGCGAGCTGCTGGCTCGGCTCGTCGAGGAGGTCGGACTGTGAGCCGTCGAGTTCGCATCGGGGTGATCGGTGCCGGTGTGTGGGCGCAGGTGTCGCATCTGCCGACCATCCTCGAACGGGCCGACGAGGTCGAGTTGGTCGGTGTGTGCAGGAAGGGCGCCGACGACCTCGAGCGTGTGAAGCGGAAGTTCGGATTCCAGATGGCGAGCGAGGATTACCGCGATGTGCTCGACGCCGGTGTCGATGCGGTCATCGTGTCGAGTCCGGTCGGTTTCCACCACGAGCAGTCGATCGCTGCGCTCGAGGCGGGCGCGCATGTGCTGGTGGAGAAACCGGTCACCATCGACCCAGCCGCCGCGTGGGACATCGCGCGCCGGGCCGACGAGCTCGGCCGGCACGTGGTGGTGTCGTTCGGTTGGAACTACCTGCCGACGTTCGTGCAGGCGCAGGAACTGTGGGCCGATGGTGGGGTCGGCGACATCGAGCATGTGATGATCCACATGGCCTCGGGAACGCGCCAGTTGCTGAACGGATCCTCGCTCCACTCCGCAGGGCCCACCGAGGAAGTGGTCGACACACGCACCTGGACCGACCCGGCCATCTCGGGTGGCGGATACGGGCAGGCCCAACTCACCCACATCCTGGGGTGGGCACTGGGTGTCACCGGGCTCCGCGCCGAGCAGGTGTTCGCGCTGGCCTCGACGCCGGAGGGGGCACCGGTCGAACTCCACGACACCTACTCCATCCGGTGGCGTGGTGGTGCGACAGGCTCGGTGAGCGGTGCGTCGTTCCACAGCGGGTGCCAGCACGATCGCCATCAGTACGAGATCCGGGTGTTCGGCAGCGAGGGTCAACTCCACGCCGACCTCGAACGCGATCGTCTGTGGTTGTGGCGCACTGACCGGAGTGCCGAGGTCGACCTGCCCGTGAACGCCGGCGCATACCACTGCCGGGGGCCGGTGCACGCTCTGCTCGATCTCGCCCAGGGGCGTGATGTGGTGAATCGCTCACCGATCGAACTCGGAGCCCGGACTGTCGAGGTGCTCGCCGCTGCCTACGCCAGCATTGCGTCGGGTCAACTCGAACGGGTGGACAGCTGACGTGGAGCGCTTCTGTCACACGTTCGAGATCGCGGCCGGTACGGAGGCCGAATACGACCGTCTCCACCACGAGATCTGGCCCGAACTCGCTGCCGCCATCGTCGACGCTGGCTACCGCAACTACACCCTCTTCCGCCGCGGCACCCAGGTGATCTGTGTGTGCGAATGCCACCCCGACCTCGCCGCGGTTCGAGAGCGAATGGCGGCTCGGCATCAACCTGTCGTCGATCGATGGAACGTGCTCATGGAACTGTTCATCGTGCGCATGACCGACGACGACGGAAACCTGTTCGACTACCCCTTGTGCTGGCATCTCCCGGAGGACGACTTCCTATGAGTTCGGCACCGATCACCGCGGCAATGCTTCGTTCCGAGGAGTACCTCACCGATCCCTTCCCGGTGTGGCGTCGGATGCGTCACGAGCATCCCTTGTTCTGGGACGACATCGCCAATCGGTGGATTCTCACCCGTTACGACGATGTGCGAACCGTGCTCGGCACGCCAGAGGTCTATTCGGCCCGCACCTATCAGGAGCGTTTCCGACCTGTGTGGGGCAGAACACTCGCTGAACTCGACGGCCCGCAACACATTCGCGAACGAACCATCGTTGCGCCGACGTTCGTGGGTAAGAGCCTGGAAGGGTATCGGCCCTTCATCGAGCAGCAGATCACCCTGCTGGTCGAGAGCATCGACGGGATGCCCCAGTTCGACCTCGTCGAAACCGTCACCAGTCAACTTCCCCTGCGAGTGATTTCGGCCCTGCTCGGATTCTCCGAGGACGAGGTGGGTTTCCTCTTCGCCGTCGGCATCGAGATGTTGGCAGGGCTCGCCGATGTGCCGGAACTGCGAAGTGCTGGCAATGCGGCACATCGCCGACTCGCCGCGCACATGGCCCCCACTCTCGACGACCGACTCGCGTGCCCGGTGTCCGACCTCATCTCAAAGATCGTGCATGCCGAAGCAAACGGCGAACGCATGACCCGCGACGAGATCAACTCGTTCATCAGTTTCCTGCTCGCCGCCGGAGGCCCGACGACTGACATGGCCTTGCGCAACTTCTGGTGGGCGCTCTTGAGCGAACCCGACGAACTCGAGCGGTGCCGTGCCGACACCGCTCGGGTGCAGCGCGCCTTCTCCGAGTCGCTGCGCCGCGACGCACCCATCGTGTACGAGGACCGTCGCACGAACGTCGAAGTCGAGTGGTACGGAACCGTCATCCCGGCCGACTCCGATGTGCTGGTGTGCATCGGTTCGGCGAATGTCGACGACTCGGTGTTCACCGAACCGGAACGCTTCGATCCCGACCGCAGTGACCTCCTGATGGGCATCGAGCGCAAACCTGGGTTTCGTGATGGAGGAGTCGCGGGTCACCTTGCGTTTGGGCTTGGAAGTCACTTCTGCATGGGCTACCAGCTTGCCCGGGCAGAGGTAGTGCTGGCCACCGAGCAGCTCCTCTTGTCGTTGGGTGATATTCGACTGGCCGCCGCTCAGACCCCTCGTATCAACTGGTTCGATCGCACGGTGGCCACGCTCGCCGTTCAGCGTGCCTGAGTTGACGCCTCGAAGCTGCGGAGCCAGCCAAGGCAGTCGGTGATGAACGTCGGCTCGTCGGTACCGTCGCTGATCTGGCCAAGTTCCACCAGGACGGGTGCCCCCAAGCGAACCGCCTCGCGAAGCGTGTGGAGCACGCGAGCGACAGGGATCACTCCGGCGCCATAGGGCACCGAGCGTGGCCCGGCCACCAGATCGGTGATGCCGTCGAGAACCTCCACGTCTTTCAAGTGGATCATCCGCACTCGATCGGCGAGCAGGCGTGCCGCCTCGACGGGATCGTCACCCATGCGAAACGCGTTCGCCGAGTCGTAACACACTCCGAGGGCAGCACGGTCGGCCTCGGCAAGGAAGCGCTCGA
Source organism: Acidimicrobiaceae bacterium (assembly GCA_040380855.1). Taxonomy (GTDB): domain Bacteria; phylum Actinomycetota; class Acidimicrobiia; order Acidimicrobiales; family Ilumatobacteraceae; genus VFMC01. The sequence goes on from JBEIIG010000024.1 coordinate 24,504, forward strand.
GATCGGCAGCTGATATCTCACCGTGGTTCTCGATCGCGATGGCCACACCGACGGAGGCGGCATGGTCGGCCAGCTCGCGAAGGATGGGGACGGTACGCGGCCGCCGAGTGTCCATCGGTTCTTGGCCGCGAAGCCGTGGGCCGCCGAGCACGATGCGCATCATCGAAGAACCCAGCCTTGATGACAGGTCGATCCACCGGTGGGCGTCGTCGGTCGCTGCGGGGAGGGTTCCGTACGCAAGGCCATCCGGTGCACCCCAGGCGACGATGAGCTCTCGGCCCTCCGCTGCCTCGAGGAGGGCTGCTTCATCGACCAGATTCACAGCGGGCAGAAAGCATGTTTGCAGCGAGATCACATCGGCTCCGAGCCCGACGGCCAATCTGATCGCACTGGTACCCCCATCGTTGAGGTGGTGGTTGCTCGGCCTCTCGCGTGGTCGGAGGTGGCCGAGCATCCGATGGAAGCTGTAGGTGTCGACGCCGATCCGCACAGGGAGAGGGTACTGCAGTCGAAACCTTCTCGGAAACCTTTCCAGCCGGCCCGAGTGCGAGGTAGGGTGCGCGCGTGGATCCCTGGGGGCTTGCTGGCTGCACCGCGCTGGTGATCGGAGGTGGCGGAGGACTGGGCCGGGCAATGTCGTTGGCGCTCGCCACGTCGGGGGTGCAGGTGACGATCATGGGGCGAAGTGAATCTCTGCCCGACGTGGCGGCCGAGTTGTCGACTGACGGCCGAGTGCATGCCGTACGTTGCGATGTCACCGATCGCGTGTCGCTGGACCAGTCGCTGGCCGATGTGCAGCACGCTGTCGGCGGCCTCGACATCCTGGTGGCAGCTCAGGGCATTGCCCTTCCACGCCCGCTCCTCGAACACGACGACGAGGCGTGGGATCGCACCATCGACACCAACCTCACATCGGTGTTCCGTGCCTGTCGAACTGTCGGCACCGCAATGGTCGAGCGGGGCCGCGGCAAGATCGTGACGGTCGCATCGATGCTCAGTTTCTCCGGTGGCCTGAATGTGGCCGCGTATGCGGCGAGCAAGGGTGGCGTGGCGCAGCTCACGAAGGCGCTCGCCAACGAACTGGCGCCCCGCGGAGTGAATGTGAACTCGATCGCACCCGGCTACATCAAGACCAATGCCAACGCGCACATCTGGCGCGACAACCCCACCCGCACCGGGGAGATCCTGAGTCGGCTGCCGGCGGGGCGATGGGGTGAGCCCGACGACATCGCCGGGCCACTGTTGTTTCTCTGTTCCGCCGCTGCCGACTACCTGCACGGCGTCGTGCTTCCCGTCGACGGTGGCTGGCTGTCGCGCTGACTCAACGAAGCTTGGAGGAGTTCTCACATGAACGGCAATGGTGATGCTGCAGCTGCAGGTACCTCCGCGCTGGCGCGGGTTGATGCCCGGCGCCCGTGGGCGGCAGTGGTGGGGTACAGCCGAGCTGTGCGGCAAGGAAACCTCGTCGAGGTGAGTGGCACATCTGCAACCACTGCGGAGGGAACGGTGCACGCGCCGGGTGACCCATATGAGCAGACGCGCTACATCCTCGGCGAGATGTTGTCGGCAATGGCCGAACTCGGCGCCCATGCGCACGACGTTGTTCGCACGCGTGTGTATCTCACTGACATCGCGCACTGGTCGGAAGTCGGACGAGCGCACGGTGAGGTGTTCGGTGACGTACTTCCGGCGTCGAGTTTCGTGGAGATCAACCGGTTGATGCTTCCGGAACTCGTGGTGGAAGTTGAGATCACGGCCATCGTGACAGCCGACACCCAACATGGCTGAGTCCTTCCTCCTCGCGACACGAGTCTTCGATGGCCACGACGTACACCCCGACTCGGCGGTGGGCATCGAAGGCGGCCAGGTCACCCGTGTGCTCCCCGCCGCGTCGGTTCCGGCTGGCGCGCAGGTGCAATCACTCCAGGGCGTCACACTGATGCCCGGATTGATCGACGCCCACGTGCACGTCGCTCCGTGGATGATGTTCGGCTTGCTTGCCGCAGGGGTTACCGCGGTGCGCGACTGCGGCAATGACATCGATCGGGTAGAGGAACTCATGGGGGAACTCCCGATCCCCACTCATCTGCGACCGTATGTCGAGTGGAGCGGGCCGCTCCTCGAGAGCGACCGAGTGAACTGGCCGTCAATCGCGCGCGCACACGCAACCGATGACGAGATCCGGACGACTGTCGACGAGTTGGCCGATCGAGGCCTGCGCTGGATAACGCTCTACGCCAACGCAACCCCCTCGCTCATGGCGGCCGCCGCGTCACAGGCACACCGGCGAGGACTGCGGGCACTCGGGTATCCCGGCGCATCACGTCTGATGGAGACGGTCGCTGCTCGGGTCGACGAAGTCCAGCACCTGGCCGGCTGCCTTGCTGCCGATCTCGACCTCGACGCAGCCGCACGCCCAGGTGAATTCATTGCCGGGGCCGACGTCGATCACTGCCCGACGCTGGTGATGTGGAGGGCCCTCGCTGAACTCGGTCACCCCAGGGCGGCGCGCGATCGAGGAGCCGAGTGGGCGCCCCAGCGAGTAGTCGACGGCTGGGCATCAGCTCACCACGCCACGCAGTCAGCGGAGAATCGCCTCAAACGCCTCGCCGACCTCCGCGAGCGGATGAGCCTCATCATGGTGCTTCGCGACCACGGGAGGAGGCTGCTCGTTGGATCCGACGCACCGTTCCCCGGCCTCCTCCCTGGCGTGTCGCTCCATGATGAGGCCGGCCTGCTGGTGCAGTGTGGAATCTCCGAGCTCGAGGTGATGCGGGCACTCACCTCCGGAAACGCCGAGGCATTGGGTCTTGCAGACCGTGGTCGACTCGTACCCGGCTCGGTCGCCGACATCGTGGCCGTGACGGGCGATCCAACCACCACGATTGCGCACCTATCTGTCGTCGGGTCGGTGTGGAAGGCGGGCCAGCCGGTCGACTTCGTAATGCTGCGCAGTTTCGCCGCGCAATACTTCGAGCGTGCGCCGGAGGCTCCCATCGACAGCCTCGCCCGGCTCCGGTATACGCCGTGCACGGCAGCGGGTTCCTGATTCGCTCGCTGCGTGTCGATGATCCGTGGCGAGCGGTAACTCTCAGTGAAACTCTCAATTGCCGTCTCGCTGGCTACTGCAAGCCCCTGAACAGGGGTGATCCAGCGTGAAGCGGAATCCCACGCCTTCCGCCACTGGGGTTTCTCGTCCAGGTCAGAGAAACCGAAACGCGTTTCTGACCTGGGTGAACATGGTGCCGGTGTTCGTTGGCGGGTGAGCGAGGTGCGCAACACACGACACGAACGACGAATGGATCGCCGAACAGGGTGAAGGAACGACGTTCGACACACCCGCTGTCGACGCTGCCTACCGGGCGAACGGCTGCGAGGTGTTCGGCGCTGCACCGTCGGCGAGTGCCGCATCGAGGCCGGGCGCGAAGGCCAGAGCGTCGAACACGGCCTGGTGGCCGATGCCCACGATCGCCGGCTCGGCGTCGTGAGGCCACGGTGTGATGGCGACCCGTGAGCCGACGAGGTGGACCACGACATTCCCTCCGTCGGCGGAGGCGACGAAGCCCTTGGCGCGCACCAGCCCCGGGATGGCCGTCAGCGCGCTGCGCAGGCGGTGCACGTCGACGGGCCCGGTCGGTCGCCACAGCCCGGTGACGTGCTCGTGCCCGGCCGCGGCCGGGTGGTGCACGCTGCGCGACGCTGCGTCGAGGTCGATCAGCGCGGCGAGCGGGACGCCATCGATCCGGGAGTGGATGGTCGGGGCGCCGAGGTCGAGCTCGCGGATGGCCTGTGCGGCCCGCTCGACGACGTCCCGACCGACCACGTCGGTGCGGCTCAGCACGATGAGGTCGGCCCCGGCGAGTTGGCGGTGCACGATGCCGCCGATCAGTGGGTCGCCGAGCTGGTGCTGCACGGTTGCCGGGTCGGCCACCACGACCACACCGTCGAGCTCGAGGCCGGGCAGGCTCGCCCAGGATGCGACCTGGCGCGGATCGGCGACCCCCGACGCCTCGATGACGATGCGGTCGAACGGCGGGTCGGCTTCGGCCAGTTCGAAGCATGCGTCACCGAGGGTGTCGCCCACCTGGCAACAGGCACAGCCGTTGGTGAGATCGATCCGTCGTGCAGCTCGGGCTGCGATCAGCGTCGCGTCGATGTTCACCGAGCCGAAGTCGTTCACCACCACGGCGATGCGCAGCCCGTGCGAGTCGGCGAGCAGCGCGTTCACGATCGTGGTCTTGCCGGCCCCCAGGTAGCCGCCGAGCACGGTGACCGGAACACCCATCAGGTGCTGCGCGCCGCGGTGACCGTGCCGTCGACGACCGTGCCGAGCACGGTCAGGTCGCGCAGGCGCAGCGGGTCGACCGCGAGCGGATCGTCGTCGAGCACCGTGAGGTCGGCGCGCTTGCCCACCTCGATCGATCCGATCTCGTGGTCGAGGTGCATCAGCCACGCAGCATCGACGGTGACGGCGCGCAGGGCCTGCGCCACGCCGATCCGCTGGTCGGGGCCGAGCACACGGCCGCTCGGGGTGAGCCGGTTCACGGCGCACCACATCGTGTGCAACTGACCGAGCGGAGTGACCGGTGCGTCGGAGTGCAGGGCGAAGGGCACACCCGCCTCGACCGCATCACCGCACGGGTCGAGGCGCGCTGCACGATCGGGCCCCAGGGTCAACTCGGCGTGCTGGTCGCCCCAGTACCAGAGGTGGTTGGAGAAGAAGTTCAGCCCTGCCCCGAGTCGTGCGGCGCGTCGCACCTGCGCAGCCGTCATCGTCTGTGCGTGGGTGATGGTGTGGCGATGGTCCAGCCACGGATGGGCGACGACGGCGGCGTCGATGGCGTCGAGCACGGCCTCGGCGGCGAGGTCGCCGTTGCAGTGCACGTGCACGTTCACCCGGGCCCGGTGGAAGGCCAGCAGCAACTGGTGCATGCGCTCGACGGGTACGAGCAGCATGGGGTGCCCGGTGCCGGTGAAGTAGCCCGGCCACGAGAGCGCGGCCGTCCATCCCTGGATCGAGCCGTCGAACACGATCTTCACACCGGGCAAGCGCCAGCGGTCGTGCGCCTCACGTTCGCGGAGGTCGAGGAACGCTGCGGCGAACTCGTCGACGTCACCGGGGACGCCGTTCACGATGGTGTAGCTCGCCGCGCGGATCGGGAAGTCGGCCTCGGCGGTGACCTCTCGCCACACCGTTTCGAGACCCGGTGCCAGCCCGACCGCTGACGCCAGGTCGGTGCAGGTGGTGATGCCCGCCCGCCGGGCGGCGTGGGCCCACGATCGGATCGTCTCGGGCGCGACCCGGCCCCCCACCACACGCGCCGCGGCTCCTCGTGCGAGTGCCATCGCCGACTCGCGTAGCTCGCCGTCGGGTGTGCCGTCCGCGTGCCGGCCGATGCCGTCAACGGCGAGGTCGGCGGTGATCCGCCAGTGCTCGAGGCCACGGCTGCTGACCGTCGCCAGGTGTCCGTTGGCGTGCTGCACGTAGATCGGCCGCCGCGACCCGACCGTATCGAGGTGGTGCCGGTCGAGGCGTCGCTCGCCGGTGAAGTAGATCGGGTCGAACCCACCGACGGCGAGCACTGCGTCGTCGGGCTCGCCGCGCTCGTCCATCCGTTGGTCGATCGCTCGCAGCCGCTCGACCAGTTCGGCGTAACTGCGCACACCGGGTGACACCGTGCCATCGGCCAACGGCCGGTCGAACCATGTGAGGTAGGGCACGGTCGTGCCGACGGACCCCTCCGCAACGTGGGCGTGGGCTTCGACGAAGCCGGGCACGATCACCGCGTCGGCCCACCGGTCGTCGATGTCGGCCGGGCCCCATCGCAGGCAGTCCTCCGGCGAACCGACGGCGAGGATGCGCCCGTCGCGCACGGCGATCGCCGTCGCCTCGGCCGGTCCTGGCCCGACGGTGATCACCCGCCGAGCCACGAAGACAGTGGTCGATGCCATCAGGCGGAGGCTGCAGAGGGCGTGCTGAGCACCCGGCGGTGGAACTCGAGCATGTCGGCCCGGAACAGCGCCGGTTCGTCGCCACTGCCCCCGAGACGGGCACCCCGTTGCCCGAACCCGGCCGCGACTGCGGCGCGGAACTGATCGATGTCGACCCGACTCGGATCCGGCAGCCCGGTGTACGGGTCGATCATCGCCCCGTCGTCGGCCAGGTACTCGATCGGCGCGTTCGGCGACACCCGTGCCTCGGGCAGCTCGTACACGGCTTCGAGGCGGTCGAAGCTGTGGTGTGCACCGGGCACGATCCGCAGCGACGCATCACCACCGCAGATCGAGATCGCGTGGATCTGGGCCTGGACGGCCATCACCGAGCACCACTCGTCGCGGTCACCGACGATCGCTCGCACCACCGTGGCACCCGTGTCGGGTCGCAGGAACTGCTGGCCGCACCACGGGTAGGCGGCGTACACACCAGCGAACGACCGCCCACCGAGGACGGCGTCGGCGAAGGGGCGCATCGCTGCCATCACCACCGCCGAGCCACCACGGCTGTGACCCTGCGCCGCCACACGCGTTTCGTCGACGAGCGGGTGCTCCACCAGCACGGCGAGCGTCGCGAGCACGTCGTACGCGCTCGCTGCGAACGAGTACTGCGCCTGGTTCGCCACCGTCGAGACGACCGAGCGCGCGTGGAACGGATCCACCAGGCAGACGGCGTACCCGGCCTCGACCAGGGTGCGAGCATGGCTGACGTGGTTCGGTGACACGCCAGCGCTGCCGGGCACGATCATCACCGTCGGACGAGGCCCCGTTGCACTGGATGCGACGAACAGCGCGTCGATGTCGAGCCGCTCGCGCAGCCCCTCCACCGACATCGCCTCGTGGACGTTGCGCGGGTTGGCCGTCGGGACCCGCAGACGCTCGGTGACGTGGGCACCGATCTCCACCGCGGCAGCGTGCAGCGATTCGCTCATCGCCGAATGGTAGGCGGCGCCGGCGTGTTCGCTCGTCGGAACCCGCTCGACCAGGTCGGGAGAGGAAGGTGGAAGCTGCCCTGCAGGACGACGACGAGAGGGACAGCGTTCTTCGTGTCGACGCAGAGGGATTACGTCGGCGTCGACCGGCACAACGGCGAGGTTGGCCACAGCGGTGGACACCCCCCACCGTTGTGGGCCTTGGTCCGTTGCGGGGCCAGGGGGATCGCGGGAGGATGGCGGGATGGAGGCGTTCGTGGTGGCAGCGGCCATCGGGTTGCTGATCGGGTTCGAGCGCGAGCGTCACGCGTGGATCGAGCACGAGGAATCGCCCCCGATGGGCACGCGCACGTTCGCCCTGCTCGGCCTCTGCGGAGCGTTGACCGGCTCGATGTCGACCGCGGTGGTGGCGGTGGGCCTGGTGGCGGTGGGGGCCCTCGTGGTGGCCGGCTACTGGCGCACCAGCGGCGAACACCGCGGCACCACCACCGAGGTTGCGGCAGTGGTCACCTACCTGCTGGGTGCGTACTGCCAACGCGATATCGCCATGGCGGCGGGGATCGGGGTGGCGGTAGCACTGCTGCTCGAGCAGAAGACGCGGGTGCATCACCTGTTGCGCGATCTCGTCACCGATGTGGAGGTCGACGATGCGTTGCGCTACTTCGCGATGGCGCTCATCGTGTTGCCCCTGCTGCCCGACCGGGCGATCGACCACTGGGGCGTGATCAATCCGAACGAGTTGTGGCGGCTGGTCGTCATCCTGGCCGGGCTCGGTTGGGTGGGCTACGTGGGCACGCGGGTGCTCGGCCCGCGGCGCGGCCTCGTGGTGACGGGTGTGGCGGGCGGGTTCGTGTCGGCCACGGCCACGACGGCGATGCTGGCGCGCGCGGCCCGCGGGGTGGATGGGGCGCGGCGTCGCCCGGTGGTGGCCGGTGCGTTGGCGGCGAGCATCTCGACGTGCGTGCAGGTGGTGGCGATCGTGGCGGTGGTCGATCGCCGGGTGGCGGTGGCGTTGGCGCCGGCGATGGGTGCGGCATCGATGGTGCTGGTGGCCGAGGTGTGGTGGCTCGCTCGTCGCAGCGACGAGACCACCACCACCGACGATCTGCCGATCACGCATCGGCGGCCGCTGCAGTTGATGGCGTCGCTGGTGATCGCTGCCGTGCTGACGGCGACGGTGCTGGTGTCGACGGTGCTGCAGGAGCAGTTCGGCAGCGCGGCAGCGGTGCTGACCGCCGCAGTGGCCGGCCTGGCCGATGCCCACGGCACGGCACTGGCGATGGTGTCGCTGGTGCCCGACGGCAATTTGTCGCGCAGTACGGCGGTGGGCGCAATCGGTGCTGCGCTGGCGGCGAACACGATGGTGAAGGTGGTGCTCGCCCACCTGGCCGGGGGTCGTCAGTTCGGGCGGTTGTTCACGCTGGCGATGGTGCTGCCGGTCACGTTGGCGGCCGTCGGGTTGGTGATCGGCGCGACCCGGGTGTGAGCCGGGCGGCGGGCGTCACTCGCAGCGGGTTCCGTTGGCCGGCACGGCGAGGTCGACCAGGTAGCCGTCGATGGTGTCGTACGAGCACTGGTTCACGCCGTAGCCGGTGTGCTGATCGGCGACGATCACCAGCAGCACGCCCTGTTCGAGCGCCTTGGCCATGTTCTCGGTGCTGCTGAGCGGCGTGGCGGGGTCGCCGGTGGTGCCCACCACCAGCACCGGCCCGGCGCCCGCACCCGTGATGTCGACCCGGGGGTCGTTGGCTACCGGGTAGAAGGTGCAGAAGTACGAGCCGGTGGTGCCGGGGGCGAACCGCGGTGCGACCTCGATGAACTGCGCGGCGGTCGCGTCTTCTTCCTCTACGGTCAACCGCTCGGGGGCGTCCATGCACGAGATGGTCTGGAAGGCCTCGAGCGAGTTGTCGTAGGTGCCGTCGTCCTGTCGCTGGTAGTAGTCGTCGTACAGCTGCAGCAGGCCGGCACCGTCGCCGTTCTGTGCGTCGGCGAGTGCTTGCTCGAGTTCGGGCCACAGGAACTGGCCGTACATCGCGTTGGCCACACCGGTGAGGGCCACGCTGCGGGTGACGTCGGGTCGGCCTTCGACACTGGGGATCGGCTGGTCGTCGATGGCCAGCATCAATGCGTCGAACGCACCCTCGGCGTCGCCGTCATTGTGGAATGCACAGTCGCTGTTGTCGCTGCAGTTGGCGAGGAAGGTGGTGATCGAGTTCTCGAACCCAGCGGTCTGTTGCAGACCGCTGGTGATGAAGTCGGCCTTCGGGTCGGCGGCACCGTCGAGCACGGCGGCGCGCACCGTGTCGGGGAACAGCGTCACCCAGGTGGCTCCCAGTTCGCTGCCGTAGCTGAAGCCGAAGTAAGTGATTCTCTCCTCGCCGAGCGCCTGGCGGATCGAATCCATGTCGCGGGCCGTGTTGTTGGTGCCGATGTACTGGATGATGTCGGCGTTCTTCTCGGCGCACAGGGTCTGGTACTCCTGGGCGAGGTCGATGATCTGCTGGCGTTCGGCGTCGTCGTCGGGGGTGATGTCGGTGAACGCGTAGTACCGGTCGTAGTCGTCGACGCAGTCGATGGCGGGGGTGGTGAGGCCCGTGCCGCGCGGGTCCCAGCCGACGATGTCGAAGTGGTCGAGCAGCGTCTCGCTGTAGATCTGGTCGGCGTAGACCGCGAAGTCGCTGCCGCCGAAGCCGGGCCCGCCGGGGTTCACCAACAGGCTGCCGATGCGCTCGTCGGGGTTGTTGGCCAGGCGACGGGCGACGTAGAGATCGAAGGTGCCCTTCGACGGGTCGGTGTAGTCGATCGGAACAGTGAGCGAGCCGGTCTCGACCGTACCCGGGCCCGATTCGTCGGAGCCGAAGGGCTGCCAGCCGAAGGCGGCGTTGCTGTCGGGCCGAGGCCCACCGGGCTGGTCGGGCGCCGCAGTGTCGTCGGGGGCGACGGTGTCGCCGGTGCCGTCGGTGGTGATGGGTGCGCTGGTGTCGCCGGGGTTCGGGGCGAGCGTCGAGCCCGAGGCGTCGGCGCTCTCGACGACGGTGGGCGACAGGTCGTTGCTGCACGCCGCTGCCATCAGCGCCATGGGGAGTGCGAACAGGGCGATACGGAACGAACGGCTTCGACGCATGGCGCTGCAGCCTAGAGGTGGGCGCTGTGGGGGAGGCAGTCGCCCACCTCCCCCACAGCGTCCTGATGGATGTCGGTCAGCCGGGTACCTCGTGGATCATGTCGCAGATCTCCTTGACGACCTTGTTGAGGTCGCCGGCGCTCACCTTCTGGCCGGTGTACTCGCTGAACCACTTGGCCGCCTGGCCCGGTGTGGCGATGCCGTTCGAGGCGAAGTACGCCACGAACTGGCCGTGGCAGGCGTTCACGCTGTTCGGTGTGCCGTCGTGCGGATCGCCGATGGCGGCCGAGGCCGACAGGGGCACTGCGGCCAGTGCGGTGGCGATGGCGAGGCCCGAGATGAGTTTCTTCATGATGTTGATCCCTTCGTGAAGACCGCTCGGCGGTGGTGCCGAGCGGTGTCTCCAGGGCTATCGCCAGGTCACCGGGTGCTCCGGGGGCGGTGTGTCGTCGGTCGCGGCGCCCATCGCCCCTCAGGGAAGGCCGACATGCCCGTATCGTTCTCCCGATGCGAATGGGTCCCCACATGATGATGCCCAGCGACTCCGACGCGGTGAAGGGCGTGAAGCTGCGCCGCGGGTCGGTGCGCCGGGCCTGGGGGTTCGCGCAGCCGTATCGGGGCACGATCGTGCTGTTCCTGCTGGCCATTTTGGCTGCGGCACTCATCGGGTTGGTGCCGCCCTTTGCGTTCCGCGCCATTCTCGACACGGCCATCCCCGACGGCAATCGCGGCTACATCGCCGTGCTGGCCGGTGTGGTGGTGGCGGCTGCGTTGCTCGACGCATTGCTGGCCATCGTGCAGCGGTGGTGCAGTGCACGCATCGGCGAGGGGCTCATCTTCGATCTGCGCTCGGCGCTGTTCGCCAAGGTGCAGCGCATGCCGGTGGCGTTCTTCACCCGCACCCAGACCGGTGCGCTCATCAGCCGGCTGAACAACGATGTGGTGGGCGCACAGACGGCGGTCACCAGCACCTTGGGCAGTGTGGTGAGCAACGTGGTGGTGCTGGTCACCACGCTGGCAGCGATGATCGCGTTGGAGTGGCGGCTCACGCTGATCGCGTTGGTGGTGCTGCCCATCTTCATCGTCCCGGCCAAACGGGTGGGCCAGCGTCTGCAGACCATCTCGCGTGAGCAGATGGGCGTGAACGCCGAGATGAACAGCCAGATGACCGAGCGGTTCAACGTGTCGGGCGCGCAGTTGGTGAAGCTGTTCGGCCGGGCCGACGACGAGGTCGGCCTGTTCCGCTCGCGGGCGGCGCGGGTGCGCGATATCGGCATCACGTCGGCCATGTACGGGCGGGTGTTCTTCGTGGCGCTGGGCTTGGTGGGCGCCCTGGGCGCAGCGGCCGTATACGGCATCGGTGCGTTCTACGTGGTCGACGGGGCGCTCACGGCCGGCACGCTGGTTACCCTCGCGGCGCTCGTGCAACGCATCTACCAGCCGCTCACCGGGCTCACGAATGCGCGGGTCGATCTGATGACCGCCATGGTCAGCTTCGACCGGGTGTTCGAGGTGCTCGACGCGCCGGAGTCGATCACCGACCGGCCGGGTGCCGTCGACCTGGTGAACCCGGTGGGCCGGATCGAGCTCGATCACGTGCGGTTCCGCTACCCGGCTGCTGCCGACGTGACGGTGCGCTCGCTCGAGGCGCCTTCTGCGTTGGGTGGCACCGACCCCGACCGCGATGTGCTGGTCGACGTGTCGCTGGTGCTCGAGCCGGGCGAGACGGTGGCGCTGGTGGGGTCGTCGGGTTCGGGCAAGACCAGCCTGGCGTCGCTGCTCCCCCGCCTCTACGACGTGAGCGATGGCGCGGTGCGCATCGACGGGCACGACGTGCGCGACCTCACCCAGTCGTCGCTGCGTGCTGCGATCGGTGTGGTGAGCCAGGACCCGCACCTGTTCCACGACACCATCGGCGCCAACCTGCGCTACGCCAAGGCCGATGCAACCGACGCCGAGCTCGACGAGGCCTGCCGCGGTGCCCGCATCCTCGACACGGTCCGCTCGCTGCCCGACGGCTACGACACACTGGTGGGCGAGCGCGGCTATCGCATGAGCGGTGGCGAGAAGCAGCGCCTGGCCATCGCCCGGTTGCTGCTGAAGAATCCGACCGTGATGATCCTCGACGAGGCCACCAGCCATCTCGACAACGAGAACGAGGCGCATGTGCAAGAAGCGCTCGACCACGCGCTGCGCGGCCGCACGGCGCTGGTGATCGCGCACCGACTCACCACTGTGCGCGACGCCGACCGCATCGTGGTGCTCGACGCCGGCCGTATCGCCGAGCAGGGTACGCACGACGAGTTGATGGCGCGCGACGGCCTGTACGCCGCGCAGGTGCGCGCCGGTGAGGCCGGCATCCTGGCCTGAGTCGAGGCCTCCGGGCTGGGGTCGGGTCGTCCGGCTCGGGGGTGTTCCGGATGGTCACCTCACTTCGATTTCGATACCGATGTCGATGTCGGAATCGAAATGACGTGACATCGCCGGCATCCGTCCCCCGACTCGACTCGCCGACCCCAGGTCGGCGGCCCGGGCTCTCGGTCCGACGCGCTCAGGCGGGTGGGGCGGCTGCGGGGGGCATATCGGCCGAGGGGGTGGCAGCGGCCGCGATGGAGCGGGCGTTCAGCCACTGGGCCAGCAGCACGGCGGCGATGATCAGGGCGGCGCCGAGCCACTGGATGAGGCGGATGTGGTCGCCCAGGAAGATCACCGACCACACCATCGCCAGCACCACCTCGAGCGGCATGATCATCGACACCACGGCGGCCGACACGTCGCGCATCGCCTGGAACATCACCAGGGTCGACAGCACGGTGGGCACGAGGGCGAACATCAGCGTCTCGAGTGCGATGCGGGTGGTGCCGGGCGTGGTCAGGCCGCCGGCGAGGGCGAACGGCAGCATGGTGACGGCGGCGCCGAGCATGGTCCAGGCTGCGTTGGTGAGGCTGTCGACGCGGGCGAGCACGTTGCCGTTGGCGATCATGTAGGCGGCGAGCAACACGGCTTGCAGCAGGGTGAGCAACACGCCTACGACGCTGACCGTGCCCGTGCCCGAGAACAGTTCGGGCACGGTGAGCACGATGCCCACCATCACCAGTACGAGCGCCATCCAGGTGCCCTTCGCCGGCCGGATGCCGACGACGACCGAACCGATGACGACCAGCACCGGGTACACGTAGACGAGCACGATGTAGATGGAGGCGTCGAGTCGCTCGAGGGCGATGAAGCCCGCCGACACCACCGCAGCGAAGGCCACGCCGAGGCCGAGCAGTGTGGCGACGGGTGCGTCGAGCGGGTCGGGGCCGCCGCGCCGACGGCGGATGGCGAGCAGTACCCAGAGCGCAACGGCGGCCAGGCTGAACCGCCACCACAGCAGCGATGCCACGCCGTAGGCGTCGAGGAGGTGCTTGCCCACGACGGTCGACGACGAGAACGCAAGTGCGGCACCGATGGCCCACAGCGCGCCGCGGGTGGTGCGGTCGACCGGGCGGGCGGGTGGTCGGTCGACAACGTCGGCGCCGCCCCGTTCGGTGGCAGCCGGCGTCTCGTTCACCTGCCCACTCTGACCGATCGGACGGCTCAGGCCGGGTATCCGGCGGTGCGGGCGAGGTCGATCGCCATCGCCACTGCGCCGTGGGCGGGGCTGGCGTGCAGCGGCGCCAGCTGTGCACCGGGGCAGTCGGCGACGACGGCTGCGGCGAAGGTGTCGACGAAGCGCCCTCCGGCGCGATGTACCCCGCCGGAGGTGACGAGTTCGAACTGGTCGGCGGCCATGTGGAGGCGGGCGGCCACGGCCACCACCATCGCAGCGTGGCGGCGGGCGAGTGAGTCGATGAGGTCGAGCGCTACCCGGTCGCCGTCGGCGGCGGCCCGGTCGAGCAACGGGGCGAGGTGGGCGCCGATGCGGATGCGGCGTCGGCTGACCGCTTCGAACAGATCGTCGACGGTGGCCACGTCGAGTGCGGCGAGGAACTGGTCGGCGAGCGTGGTGGCGGGGGCGACGCCGTGGTGGGCGGCAGCGACGGCGTCGAGTGCCTCGCGCACCATGCTGTGCGCCCCGCTGGGTTCGCCCCAGCCCACGGCCATGGTGCGGTACGACTGGCCCTGGCGGTTCACGCCGGCGGTGACGGCACCGGTGCCGATGCTCGACACGATGCCCCACGGCTGGCTGCAGCCGGCCCGCAACGCCACGAACGAGTCGTTGGTGACGGTGGCGGGCCAGGTGAGCCCGGCCTCGGCGAGTGCTTGTCGCACCGGCTCGACATCGCTCGGCCAGTCGACTCCGGCCAGCCCGTACGCAGCCGCAACCACGTCGTGGCGAGTTCGGCCAGCGGCGGCGAGTGCGGTGTCGATGGTGCGGGCCACCTCGGCGGCCATGGCGGGAAGGCCGACACCCTCCCAGTTGCTGCCGCCACCGGTGGCACTGCCGAGCACGGTGCCGCTCAGGTCGGCCACCAGCGCGTCGGTGCTGGTGCCACCCCCGTCGACCCCGATGACCACGTGCCGCTCGCCTACCTGACCCACCCGGCCGAGGCTAGTTGCGACGACACCTGATCGGTGTCGAGGTCAGTCGGCGGCGCGGGAGTCTTCGCTGCCGGGGGCCTGCTGATCGTGGTCGGCGATGTCGTGTGCCCGCATCTGGCGCCCGAGCCGGCGAAAGCCGACAACGGCGACGACAGCGAGCGGAAGGATGATCAGGCCGATGGAGGCCGGGGGCGAACGTCGAGCGACGAACGCGATGAGCAGCAGGTACCCGGCGGTGAGGGTCAGTACCAGGGCAGCCGGGTCGGTTCTGGGGTGACGAAAGGTGGCGTCAGCCGCACTGTCGAACGCCCGCCACCATGAACGCTCACCGGCTGCCCGGCTCCGCCGTACCCCGATCGTGAGTTTCGTGATGAGGATGGTGAGCCAGGCCGCGAAGAGAACAGCGATGAACCTCCCTGGAACTGAACCTCCCGCAGGTGAAGCCGCGGTCACTGTGTCCGTCACGCCTGCCGTGCCGCCGCTACCGGCATTTCGAGCGGGCGCACCCCCGCAGCGAGCAGGGCGTGTTCGGTCTGGTCCATCGCCCGCTCGGGCGGCACGAACACCACCATGCCGTCGCGACCGCGGGTGAGGAGCACTCGGTAGGCGTTGCGGCGAATTGCTGCCTGGTCGTGCATCGGATACTGCGAGCGCACGGGCCGGTAATCCCACGCTCGCCCCGTCCAGGTGAGGTCGTTACCCCAGCACACCACCGGCAGGTCGAGCTCCAAACCCTGGCACTGGAACTCGGTGATCACGTCGCTCAGTTCGCAGCACGACTGTGGGTGCCCACGCGACTCGTTGAACCAGCGCGCCAACTTGATCTTCTTCGTGGCTGGGAACGACGAGTCGACCCCATGTTTGGGAAGGTTGGTGTTGCGCGACGACGCCAGCAGGCCGTAGCGCTTCTCGACGTTGCTGCCGTACAGGTCCCACACGTAGCGACGTGCAGTATCGATATCGCGAGTGACGTACATCGGATAGGCCGCAGCGTGGATGCGCGTGGCGAGCCGTGCGGCATCGCCGAGTCGCCCGTCGAGCAGCGCCACCACCCAGTCGTGCAGATGGTCGGCCCGTCGCGAGCGCAGGCTCACCGTCAGGTCGAGCACCTCATGCTCTTGGGCCGCCACTTCGGTGAAGGCCGAGCGCAACCGGGGTGGGCAGTGCACACGCCACTGCTGGCGACCTCGACTGGGTCGAACGGCATCGTGCCACTGGTCGATTCCGGCTTCCTCGCCGACATGGATCTCCTGGCCATCACCCACGAGGCCGACGAGCATCGCCCACTCAGGCAGTCGTTCACCCACGTCGACCAGAAGGTCTGGCTCGCTGCGGTGGATGCCGTTCTTGTACTGCATGTAATCGGCGTCCCAGGCTCGCTGCGCCTCGTCGAACACGATCACGTGCTCGTTGGGAATCCTGGTCGATGTGCCGTAGGTCTTGATGAAGGCGTGGAGATCGTTCACGAACACACGGCTCTTTAGCGCATCGCGCAACACCTCCACCAGCGGCCCGTTGCCCGAGAGGAAGGTTGCCGCCGACATCCGCGACACCCGCTCGTACACGAGCGACAGCCCGGCGAGCGTCTTCCCGGAGCCGGGGACACCGGCGATGAACGCCAATACCCGGTGCCGATCGCGGCCTGCCTCCTCGGCCAACTGCCCGAGCAATTCGACGGCCTGCGGGATGCTCGTTGCGAGAGCGCTCTTGATGACCGGCAGTGGCTCGTGCTGGAAGATTCGCCGGGCGGCTGCAACCAGCATCGGCAGTGGTTCGTACCGGGCGTGCAGCCAGTCGTCGAGGTCGATGTGACCGGGGCGAGCACTTCGCAGGATTGCTGCAGCGAGCGAGGTCGGATCGACGATCTGCACCTCATCGTCGGAAGGCGGGTCAGAGGCTCGGGTGAGGACGAGCACAGGATTGGCGCGCATCCCATGCGACGCTGCGTGGTACTCCATCAGGTCGCGGGCGTAGGCCTTCACTTGGTCGATGGCAGCGGGCGTGACGCGAGGGTCTTGCTTGAACTCGAGCACGGCGAGGGCGTGGCCGGTGAGCACCACGACGTCGGGTCGCCGCCCGCCTTCCAATGGCAACTCGTACTCGAACACCACCCCCCAGCCCGTTGCGGTCGGCTCTGCCACGCACACATCGCGGAGCGCTTGTCGGAGCACGTTGTGTTCATCTCGCCAGGCGGTGATCTGTTGGCTCGACGGTGCCCCACCGATCAAGGCCCGGGCGTGAACGGACAACGAGTCGAGCCACTGGTCGGGCGGTGTCTCGAGGAACTGCTCGACCGACCCGGCCCAGCCCCATTGCTGCCGATGCATCGCCATCACCTCCCGCCGCCGTGAAGTCTCTCATTCTGTCCGGCAGCGAAAGAACGAATCGGTCGCCCGTCACCCTCCCCGCTCACGGCTCGCCCTGCTCTTCGTCGGCGTCGAAGCGGCTCTTGCGGCCGCGCGACGTGCTGCGGCTGGTGGAGAAGAGCCGCTTGCTCGACGCGTTGTCCCAGTTGCCCACGGTGAGTCGGTCGATCTCGTCGCGCAGCTCGCGCATCCGGCGGTCGTGCTCGGGCAGGGCTGAGTGCAGCAGGTTGTCGGCCGCATCGCCCAGCAGCCGCGCCGCAGCGTCGTAGTTGCCGCGCTCGATCTCGCGGTGCGCCTCGGCCTGCTCGCGGGCGGCGCGCAGCACCAGCACCTGCTCGGTCAACTCGGCATCGGCCGTGTCGGGGTTGTCGCCGGCGTTCACCGTCAGCGGGATGGTCACGGCGTGCAGCGACGTGTCGTCGCCCACGGCCACCCAGCGGATGACGGCCTCACCGGCATCGATCGCCCGTGCCTTGAACTGGGGCGCCAGGCGCAGCATCGCCACCACCCGGCGGCGCTCGCCACCGTAGGCATCGCCCAGCGCCACCTGCATCCCACCCGCCACCGAGGTGATGGGGAACTCGTTCAACACGAGCAACTCCACCACGTCGGCACCGGGCCGCAACTCGACCGACACGTTCTGTGCCACCACGCTCGCCAGGCCCTCGAACTCGCTGGTGAACACCGCCGCCGCCTGGTCGGGCCCGGCGCACCAGTAGTCGTTGCCCCGGCCGGCGTTGGCCATCGCCGCCAGCAGCCCCTCGGAGTAGTCGGCGCCGAAACCGATGCACGATGTGCTCACTCCCTTGCCGGCCGCCCCAAGGGCCATCGTGGCCAGGCGGTCGGGGTCGACGATGCCGTGGTTGGCCTGCCCGTCGGTGAGCAGCACGATGCGGGTGAGCGCCTCGGGCCGAGCCTGATCGTTCAACACCTCCAGCCCCTTCAGCCAGCCGCCGGACAGGTTCGTGGAACCACCCGAGCGGATCTGGCGCAGGGCCGCGGCCGCACGGTCGACGTCGTGATGGTCGAGCGGCAACTCCACCCGCACCTCGCCATCGAACGACACGACGCCGATGCGGTCGTCGGGGCCCGCCACCCGCATCAACCCGCAGGTCGCCTCGATGACCGACTCGAGCGGTTGACCGCTCATCGACCCCGACCGGTCGATCACCACCACCGCATCGATCGGCAGCCGCTGCGCCGCCGGCGCTTCGGGCGCCGTCAACTCCACCATCACGTGCACTGTGCCCTCCACCTGAAGAGCCACCACCGTGTGATCGAACCTGATGTTGGGTTGCATGCGTGCCTGCCCTTCGTGTGCGTCGCGTCGTCGACTTCCCAACGCACGCAGGCCGACCGTGTGTGACCCCGCCCGCGGGCTCCCCGGGTCACCTCTGTGTCACGACACCGCGGGCGCGAGAGGCCGCACGGTCAGCCTGGGAAGGCGTCGGCGATATCGGCCGGCGTCCACGACGGCCAGGCCATCACCCCGGCGGGCTGCCCTGCTACGAACTGGGCGATCACCCGCAGCGGTGTATCGGCCCGCGAGTTGTCGTACACCCAGGCCTCGTCGGCCAGGTCGATGGCGATCCGCACGTGCCCCCACAGTCGTCGATAGCGCTCGCGGATCTTGCCCTCGGGTACCTGGTGCCCGCCGACCTCCACCCGGTTGGCGACTCGAGCAACCGCAAGCGCCTCCGGAATCACCACCACATGCAGCGAGAGTCGAAAGCCGGCACGTTGCGCCTCGTTCATCAACTCGATCTTCGACGGATGCGAGAAGACCGTTTCCGTGATGAAGGAGGTCTTTGCTCCGATCAGCTCGGCTCGTCGCTGCGCAGCCAGACGAGCGGCGTCGTACGCGTGGCCCTGCTCGTCACCCGGCCACTGGGATGCGGCGATCCGGTCGGCGTTGACGAACTCGAGATGGGTGACCGGTGCGATCACCCGCTCGTAGAGCGTCGTCTTCCCGGCGCCGTTCGGCCCAGCGATCACGAACAGAACCGGGGTGGCCACGGCTCAAGTGTTCGAGGGCCCGCGATGAACGACGTTGCCGTCGTTGTCGAGTTCCACGAAGGGCCGACCCGTCCGCGTGAACTCGTCGGCCAGGTCGAGCGCCGCGCGAACTGCGTGCATGCGCTCGACCCATTCCGCCCGCACCACTGCCTGAGCCTCATCGCTGAGGTCGTCGTACCGGGCAGCACCGCTCAGCACCTCACGGATACGGGCCGTCGTCACATCGTTGGCCGCTTCGAGTTCGCGCCCGATTCGCGCCCAGTGATTGATCTGCTGGCTCGCGCTGCGCGACATGATCGGCCCGACAGCCTTCGCCGCGGCGAACAGGTCGTCATCGATTCGAGTGGGTGCCGGCACGGTTGGCCCTTTCGCGTAGCAGACTGCTACGGACTGTACGCCCGCCATCCGCTCGCTGCAACGGGGCGCGTCGGTCGCTGTTCCCTTGGCCCGGGTGCTGCCGCTTCGGGGATCGCTCCCTTCCGCCTACGCTGCCCGCATGCACACAACCGGCGCGCGACGTGGTGCAGCACCCGAGGCCCTCGCCACGGCCGCCGCCGGCGCAGCCTTGGGCTGGTTCGCCGGTGCGTGGATGCACCCGGCCGTTGGCGCCGTGATGGCAGTGGTCGCCACGTTGAACGGGGCGATCTCGGGCTGGCGGCAGATCTACCCCTGGCGGCTCACCGCGGGCGTGATCGCCTTCGTGCTCGACTCCACGTGGGCGATCATCCCCACCACCGGATCGTTGCTCGCCCACCTCGGCGCCGCCCTGCGTCGACCCGCGCACTACGACGACTCGCTCAGCCGACGCCGCAGCCGCCACGTGTACGGCGGTGGCCTCACGCTGAAGCCCGGCTTCGCCCTTACCGTGGGCAACGTCATCGCCGGTGCCGGCGACATGAGCGGCGCCCGTCGCCGCCGCCTGGTGACCGACCACGAATACGTGCACGTCTGGCAGGGCCGCTGGTTTGGCCCCTTCTACCTCGTCATCTACGGGCTGTGGGCAGGCATCGGCGCCGTGGTGGGCATCGTGCTGTGGCTGGTGCGCGGTCGCCGCGAGAAGGTGGGCGCGGTGGTCGAGTCGGTCGCCTACTACCTGAACCCGTTCGAGTGGTGGGCCTACAGCCGCGACAACCTGTGGCCGCCGCCGGCCAAGGTGAACGACCTCGGATACAAGCGCGCCGCGGTGCGGCCGCTCGCCACCACCCGCATGGAGCGCGGCTGGTCACCCGAAGTGGTGCCCCGCGGCCCCGAAGACCTCCCCGCCGCCGAGTAACCCGCCCCCTCGTCCCGGCCCGCTTCGTGACCCGTTCGTGAGCGTGGACCCCGTGTGTGGTGGTCGAGGCGCACGGACGGCTTGGCGTGTGGGGCGTTCGTGAGGCTGGACCCCGTGTGGGGTGGTCGAGGCGTACGGATGGGCTGGGGTGTGGGGGGTTCGTGAGCCTGGGCCCCGTGTGGGGTGGTCGAGGCGCACGGATGGGCTGGGGTGTGGGGGGTTCGTGAGCGTGGACCCCGTGTGGGGTGGTCGAGGCGCACGGATGGGCTGGGGTGTGGGCGGGTGAGCGGGCGGGTGAGCGAGCGGAGGGGTGTGAGGGGTTGGCTACGGTCGGGGCCATGGGGACCGAACTGACCGGACGACATCTGCAGCTCGACACGGGTGAGGGCTCGATGAGCACCTACGTGGTGCACCCCGCCGAGGGCGGCCCGCATCCGGTGGTGCTGTTCCTGATGGACGCCCCCGGCAAGCGGCCACTGCTGCACGCGATGGCCGACCGCATCGCCGCCAACGGCTACTACGTGATGCTGCCCAACCTCTTCTACCGCATGACCCCGGCGTTCGAGCTCGACTTCGCCAGCACCGAATCGTTCGAGCGGATGCGCGAGCTGATGTACGCCGTGAGCAACGCGATGGTGGCGCGCGACGCGGCGCAGTTGTTCGCCTTCGCCGACGCCGACCCGGCGGCGCACGCGGCCGACGTGGGCTGCGTGGGTTACTGCATGAGCGGCCCGTTCTCGCTGTGGGTGGCGGCCGAGCACGCCGACCGGGTGCGCGCCGCGGCGTCGTTCTACGGCGTGCGCCTGCACGTCGACAAGCACGACTCGCCGCACCTGCGGCTGGGTGAGGTGACCGGCGAGGTGTACGTGGGCGCCGCCGAGTTCGACGACTACGTACCGCTGGAGATGATCGACCGCCTCGAGGCCGCCATGCAGGCTGCCGGCACCCGCGGCCGGGTGGAGCGCTACTGGGGGCTGCACCACGGTTTCGCCTTCGACGACCGCCCCGCCTACGACGCCGACGGCGACCGGCGCCACTGGGAGGTGCTGCTCGACCTGTTCGACCGCACCCTGCACGGCCACACAGGTCACGGCGACACCGGGCACGGCGAAGGTGGCCAGTCTGACGCTGGCCGCAGCAACGACGGGACGGGCACCGCGTGAGCGACGGCTCGCCCCACGACGTCGGGCCGATCGTGTCGGTGAGCCCGGCCACGGCCGACCACGTCGCGCTCGTCATGCTGCGTCGCCCGCCGCACAACTACTTCTCGCTCGAGATGATCGCCGCAGTGGCCGACGCGTTCGAGTCGCTCGACGAACTCGACGACTGCCGCGCCGTCGTGCTGTGCGCCGAGGGCAAGAACTTCTGTGCCGGCGCCGACTTCTCGGGCACCGCCACCTACACCAGCGAGCAGCTGTACGCCGCTGCGGCCCGGCTGTTCCGCACCCGCAAGCCCATCGTCGCTGCGGTGCAGGGAGCGGCCATCGGCGGCGGCTTGGGCCTGGCGCTGGCTGCCGACTTCCGTGTGGCAGCGCCCGAGGCGCGGTTC
The DNA here is from genome assembly GCA_040380855.1 of Acidimicrobiaceae bacterium. GTDB lineage: Bacteria > Actinomycetota > Acidimicrobiia > Acidimicrobiales > Ilumatobacteraceae > VFMC01. The sequence continues at coordinate 46,282 of JBEIIG010000024.1, forward strand.
AGCGCCAACTTCGCCCGCCTCGGCTTCCACCACGGGTTCGGTCTGTCGGTCACCCTGCCGCGACTGGTCGGCGAACAACGCGCCGCCGACCTGCTGTACACGGGCCGCCGCGTCGACGGGGCCGAGGCCGTCGCTCTCGGGCTGGCCGACCGCCTGGCCCCGCTCGACCGGGTGGTCGACGACGCCGTCGCCTACGCAGCCGACATCGCCGCCTCGGCACCGCTGGCCGTCGAATCGATCCGGGCCACGCTGCGCGGCGACCTGGCCGATCGGGTGGCGGCAGCCACCGCTCGCGAAGCCGCCGAGCAGGCACGACTGCGCGCCACGGCCGATTTCGCCGAGGGCACCCGGGCGACCGCCCTGCGCCGGCCACCAGAGTTCACCCGCTCCTGACCGGCCCCGGCGAACAAACACCAGGGGCCGACCGAGGCTCGATGGCCTAGCCTCACCGGTCGTGTCCAACCCCGGGTTCCGATCGTTCAGCCCTGCGCTCCAGCGGTTCTTGGTGGCGACGATCGTCAATCTGATGGGCTCATCGGCGTTGTTCAGCTTCGAGATGATCTACTTCCACGAGGTGCGGGGCATCTCGCTGGGACAGGCCGGGTTGGCCATCGCGGCCACCAGCCTGGTGGTGGTGGCCTTCACCCCGATCGCCGGATGGTTGTCGGACCGCTTCGGGCCGCGGCTGATGCTGGTGGTCGGGTGCCTGGTGTCGATCGCGGCCGGCTCGTGCTACATCCTCGTCACCACGTTCACCGGCGCAGTGCTGGTGTCGGCGCTTCTGGGCCTGGGCAGTGCGCTGTGGTGGCCGGCGCAGCAAGCGCTGATGTCGTTGATCGTGCAGCCCCACGAACGGCCTGCCCTGTCGGCGTTCCACCGTGCAGCCCTCAACCTGGGGGCGGCGTTGGGTGGCGTGATCGGCGGCCTGATGGTGAGCAGTGGCTCGCTGTCGTCGTTCCGGTGGCTGTTCGCCTTCAACGTGCTGAGCTACCTGGTGTTCCTGACGGTCGTGCCCGGGCTGCCGTCGGGCCGCATCGAGCGCGCACCACGCCGCCAAGATCGGCCCGGCTTCCGACTGGTGCTGAGCGACAGGTTCTTCGTGCGGTTGCTCGGCACCGACATCGCCATCGCGCTGTCGTTCGGGTTCCTGTTCTCGGTGATGCCCGCGTACGCATCGCAGTTGGGCATCGGCAACGCCACCATCGGCCTGCTGTTCATGTTCGGCGCCGCCGCCGTGGTGATCACCCAGATACCCACCCTGCGCTGGGTGAGCGGCCGACGCCGGATGCGGATGCTGACGCTGATGAACCTGTGGTTCGTCGCGGCCTTCGTGCTGATGGTGGCGACGCCCTATCTGGCGGTGGGGCTGGCGGTGGTGGTGATCGCGGTGGGGCAGGTGCTCGGCGGATGCGGTGAAGCACTGCTGGGTGCGGTGCGCCAACCGCTCACCGCCGATCTGGCGCCGCCCGAGGTGGTGGGCCGCTACTTCGGCCTGGCGGCGATGGTGTTCCAGGGATCGATGGGCGCAGCCAACGCGATGGGCGGCGCACTGATGCAGCACTCGCTGCGTGCCGTATGGCTGCTGCCGCTGGCGGCTGCGCTGTGCGGGGCCATCGCCACCACGCGGCTCGGCCGCCGGGTGCCCACCCACGTCGCCTTCAGCCCCTGAGCCATCGCCCGGCCGTCGCCGCGGACGGATTGATGGTGCGTCGGCGGTTGGCATGCGATCATCGGGGCGCGTGCCAGGCTTGGGTCGAGCGCCTCGCCGAATCGATGATGGAGCAGTAGCGACGTGCATGAATCACCTGCCCACCACACGCCGGTGTTCGGCGTGATCGAAGGCTTCTATGGCGACCCGTGGAGTCACACGGAACGGCTGGCGTGCATCGACGCAATGGCCGGCTGGGGCGCGAACGCCTATGTGTGGGCGCCGAAGTCGGAGCCGCGGCACCGCGATGCTTGGAACGACGCGTTCACCGCGCAGGAGGTGGCGCAGTTCGCCGAGTTGATCGCCCGTGACGAGCGGGTGATGGTGTCGATCGCCCTCACCCCCGGCAGCACCGCCACCATCGACGACATCACCGCCAAGTTCGGCCCGGTGGTTGCCGCCGGCTGTCGCACGGTGACCCTGTGCTTCGACGACCTGCCGGTGCTCGATGCCGCCGTGCACCACCGCGATCTGGCCAATGCCACCGCGGCCGCGATGGATGTGGATGTGTGGCTGGTGCCCACCCACTACATGGGCACCAACTCGTCGTCGTATCTCGACACCCTGATCGATGGCCTCAGCGATCGGGTGCGGCTGATGTGGACCGGTGTGTCGGTGGTGGCCGATTCGATTCCTGCCGAACACGCTGCGGCACGCGTGCAGTCGACGGGTGGCCGGCTTCCGCTGTTGTGGGACAACGTGCCGGTGAACGATGGCTTCATGGGCGGTTACCTCCACCTCGGGCCCTACGTGGGCCGCGAGGCCGGGTTGCGCGACACGGTGTCGGGGGTGCTGCTGAACCCGATGTTGTCGATGCGGGCATCGCTGCCCACGATCGAATCGGCATGCGCGTGGTGGCGGGGCGACGAC
>JBEIIG010000025.1:0-46962 GCA_040380855.1 Acidimicrobiaceae bacterium
ACAACCTGATCAAACGCATCAAACGCGTCGCGTTCGGCATGCGCGAGTTCCGTCACTACCGCGTCCGCGTCCTGCTCTACGCCGGCCGACCCAACTGGGACCTACTCGACGCCATCACACCCCGGTGAAATCCGAAGCGCCCTCAAGGCTGTGTTGGCTGAGCGCAGGTTGCTTCTGGACGCCGAGGTAGAGGAAGCAGGGTACGAGGGGGCCGTCCGCACCCAGTCGGCTCGTCTCGCGAGCCTCCAATTGCTGCCCATGCATGCCGACGCGGCTTCTTCAGCGACACACTGCCCGGTGTGTGACTCCGAGCTAGACCATCCCGACGCAACTCCTCGTGAACTCGCTCAGTCACTAGAGACGCTCCGTCGACAGCTCGACGGTCTCGAGTCAACGAGACCAAGCCGTCGCTCAGCCTTGTCCAAGCTGGACGAGCGAGCAGCATCGCTGCGAACCGAACTCAGGGCTGCCGACGCCGCGGCAAGAGCGGTGATCGACGGCGACGACTCAAACGAGGCGGGGACGGCTGATGAGCGCAGGGAGTTCACCCGAGGCCGCATCAGCGCGATGCTGGACCTAGTTCGGAGAGTTGATGAGGCGGAGCTGACTGGACTAGCGCGCGCTGCCGATTCCGCCGAACGACGGGCCGAAGCTCTCGCCCGAGAACTCGATGACGACGAGGCTCAGATGCAAGTCGACTCCCGCCTCCTTGAGATCTCGAGAGAAATGACGACGCAGGGACAACGGATCTCGCTCGAACACCCAGGCGAGATGCGACTTGATCTTGGAAAGCTCACGGTCATCACTGAGACAGACCAAGGACCAGCACCGCTATGGCGTGTCGGTAGCGCCGAGAACTGGATAGGTGCGCACCTCGTCACGCACCTAGCGCTCCAGAAGTTCTTCGTGACGCGTTCGTTGCCGGTACCACGGTTTCTGATGCTGGACCAGCCCACTCAAGCATGGTATCCGTCCGAAGTCGAGCAGCAGGATGGGGTGCCAGTCGCCGATGCCGATCGGGAGGCAGTGCGCTCCATCTTCCGACTCATGCTCGACGTAGTAACCGAGTTATCTCCCGAGCTTCAGATCATTGTCTGTGACCACGCCAACCTACCTGAGAGCTGGTTTCAGGATTCAGTCGTGCACAACTGGCGCGGAGGCGAGAAGCTCATACCGGCGGGGTGGCTTACCGATCGATAGCTGTGCTAGCTGTACTAGGCCATCAGATGCAAGAGGTTCGAAGTCCAGTATTGTGCGCGGATCAAGATGTTCGCTGAGTTGAACTAGCGAGTAGCCCCTGCCCTCGGCGGGAAACTCTGGTGCCAACCCGTTCTGGACGTTCCCCTGTTCCTTCTGCTGTCGTTCCTTCGGCCACAAGGCGGCGAGCCCGATCCCGGCGGTGGAACCTCGAAGTCGCGTCAGGCCGCTTCGGCAGCGAAGAGTTCGGCTTGTTCGAGGACGAGTTGGATGGCCTTCTCTTCTTTGTCGGGTGGGTAGTCGTAGCGGGTGAGGAGGCGTTTGATCTTGGCGCGCATCTCGGCCCTGACGGAGTCCTTGAGGTTCCAGTCGATTGACGCCGATGAGCGGACGGCGGTCACGAGGTCGCGGGCGATCTTCTTGAGGGTTTCGTCGCCGAGTTCGAGGACGGCGGAGTCGTTTTGGACGATGGCGTCGTAGAACGCGACTTCGTCGGAGGCGAGACCCAGCTGCTCGCCGCGGTGGTGGGCGTCGCGCATCTGCTTTGCGAGCTCGACGAGTTGGGCGATGATCTCGGCAGTGCTCAGGCTCCGGTTCGTGTACGTGGCGATCGCTGCTTCGAGGAGGTCGGAGAACAGTCGGGCTTGCACGATGTTCTGGCGGCGCACCGTGCGGATCTCGTCGTTGATCAGTTTGCGGAGCAGCTCGAGTTGCAGGTTCGGACGTTCGGTCTTGGTGAGGCCTTCGAGGAACTCGTTCGACAGGATCGAGATGTCGGGCCGGTCCATGCCTGCTTGGGCGTAGATGTCGATCACCTCGTCGGCCGCCACGGCCTGGGAGACGAGTTGCGCGATCGCGGTGTCGAGTTCTTCTGATCCGCCGGAACCACCGCCGCCAGGGGTGCCTTCCTTATCGATTTTGACGATGTAGCCGCGGATGTCGGCGAAGAACTTGGTGTCGTCGCGGATGGCGTGGGTCGCATCACTTGCGCCGGCAAGGGAGAACGCTTGGAGCAGGGCGAGGGTTTGGTCGAGGAACCGTGCTTTGCGGTCGAGATCGGCGAGCACGAAGTTCACGGTCGACAGGATCTGTTGCATCCGTTCCGCGCCGGGCAGACGTGGGTCGCTGTTCCAGGTGTGTCCGTGGAGGATGCCGCACAGCACGTCGTGCTTTTCGAGCATCACTTCGATCACCTGCTCGATCGGCACGCCGGCCTGGTCACGATCCGAGGGCGAGTAGTCGGCGAGTGCGTCTCGCAGGTGTTGGGCGACACCGATGTAGTCGACGATCAGCCCGCCCGGCTTGTCTCGGAAGGTGCGGTTCACCCGGGCGATGGCCTGCATCAACCCGGCTCCCTGCATCGGCTTGTCGACATACATGGTGTGCATCGATGGGGCGTCGAACCCGGTGAGCCACATGTCGCGCACGATCACCAACTCGAGCGGATCGTCGGCGTTCTTCGCGCGGGCTTTCAACTCGCGCAACGTCTCTTTCTGGTAGAGGTGCCGTTGGAACGCGGGCGGGTCCATCGCCGAGCCGGTCATCACCACCTTGATCCGGCCCTGCATCGGGTCGTCGGAATGCCAGTCGGGACGCAACGCCACGATCCGCTCATACAACTCGACACAGATGCGTCGGCTCATGCACACGATCATCGCCTTGCCAACCAGCCCGGCCCGGCGCTTCTCCCAATGATCGACGATGTCACCAGCGATCAGATCGAGCCGTTCTGTTGCGCCGACCACCGCTTCGAGGCGAGCCCACCGCGATTTTGCTCGTTCGGCTTCGACGAGTTCCTGGCCTTCGGTCAACTCGGCGACATCGGCATCGAGGTCGTCACGCACCGTCTCGGGCAGCTTCACCTTCGCCAAACGCGACTCGTAGAAGATCCGGACCGTCGCGCCGTCCTCCACCGCACGGGTGAGGTCGTAGATGTCGATGTACTCACCGAACACCGCCTTGGTCGACTTGTCGGTCGACTCGATCGGCGTCCCGGTGAACCCGAGATACGTCGCGTTCGGCAATGCATCACGCAGATGCCGCGCATAGCCATCCAAGAAGTCGTACTGCGACCGGTGCGCCTCATCAGCGATCACGATCACGTTCCGCCGATCCGTCAACAACGGATGCACATCGTGCTTGTCGTCAGGAGAGAACTTCTGCAACGTCGTGAAGATGATCCCCCCACTCCCCCGATCCAACAAGCGACGCATCTCGGCCCGTGACGTTGCCTGCTTCGGAGCTTCCGGCAAGATCCGCGCCGGAGCGAACACCTCACCGAACAACTGGTCATCGAGATCGTTGCGGTCGGTGATCAACACCAACGTCGGGTTCGCCAACTCCGGAGCACGCATCGCCTTGGCCGCGTAGAACAACATCTCCAAGCTCTTGCCCGACCCCTGCGTGTGCCACACCACACCACCACGCCGGTCACCACCCGGACCCGACGCCTCGATCGTCGAGTCGATCGCCGCGTTCACCGCCCAGAACTGGTGGTACTTCACCACCCGCTTCACCAACCCAGCCGGCTCATCAGAGAACACCACGAAGTTCCGCACGAGATCCAAGAACCGTGCCGGTTCGAACACGCCACGCACCAGCACCTCGAGCTGCGGCCGATCCGAGATCACCGTGCGACCATCAATCGTCTTCCACGGCGCGTAATGCTCGAACCCTGCCGAGAACGACCCCATCAACGCGCCCAGACCGTCAGAGATCACACACACCGCATTCGGGGTGAACACCGCACCGATGTCCTTGCGGTAGGTCTGCACCTGATGGAACGCACCCTTCAATGTCGCGTTCGCATCTCCCGGGTTCTTCAACTCGATCAACCCGAGCGGCAGACCGTTCACGAACACCACCACATCCGGCCGGCGGTTCTTCCCCGCCTGCACCACCGTGAACTGATTCACCGCCAACCAGTCATTGCGCTCCGGATGCTCGAAGTCCACCAGCCACGCAAGCGTGTGACGGATCGAACCATCCTTCGCGCGGAACTCCACCGGCACGCCCTGCGTCACCAACAGATGCACCCGCAAGTTCTCTGCCATCGCGTTCTGCGACTCCGCCCGCAGCACCGTCGCCACCACCGCATCCACCGACCCCGACGGCAAATCCGGATTGATCCGCGCCACCGCATCACGCAACCGCCCCCTCAGCACCACCTCATCCCATGAGCTGCGCTCCTGCGCCGCACCACCCGGACCGATCTCCGGGCCAGGCAACGTGCGATACCCGAGAGCGCGGAAGAAACCAAGACACGCCTCCTCCACCATCTCCTCGGAAATTCCACTCACACCGACCCCACCATCTCCTCAGCCTCACGCACCCGCAACCGGCCCGACAGAAGCTCCGGCAACAAAGCATCACGGAGTGCTGCAGCCGCCGCCGACTCCCGACGTGCCAGCAGAGCCCGCTCCAACCACACATCGGCCTCAGCGAGCAGGTCCCCATCAAACAGGCGCGCGTCCGGCACCTCGATAGACAGCGCATCATCAGGCTTGATCCTCTGGTGACTGAACGATGTTCCCGTCGCCCGTCGCTCTGCCTCCTCTGCGAATCGCTCTGAGACGACGGCCAGCCAAACGGCAGCGAGACGCTCACCATCTTTTGGCTCAAGCACCAGAAACTCCGTCGAGCACATCGCAAGCCGGTCGCCTGGGTCCGCCAACCACACGCGAGGCGTCGACGGGTTCAGCCGCGAGACGAGCACCGACCTTCCGGCCACCAGGAACTTCCCGCTCATGATCACCGATGCAGAACAACGCTCGGGAAGCCGGTGAGCGTCGAATGCGGGAATGCTGAAGTGATCGACGAGTCGCTCGCCGAGCGACTGAGGATCGACCGGCGTACGTGTCGAATGCGCCAGTTCTCCTAACGGAACCAGAGACCCAGCGGACCCCAAGGCAGCCGTCGTTGCGAGCAGTTGTTCGCAGGACGACGCGATGCGGCGGTTGGACTCGATCTTGTCGTCCAACGCCCCCAACACCCCAGCAATCGCCCGCTGCTCCGCGAGCGACGGAAGATCGATGAAGCGCAACTCGCGTACCTCGGCCACGTTGAGGTGCGCCACCGTGGATCCTTCTGCTCGCGAGCGCATCAGCGCCTGCATCTCATCACAAACAAGCCCGTAGTAGAGGAAGCCCGGGTCCACCACTCGAGGATCGGGCCGCAACAAAACGGTCCTCTGACCCAACGCCACTCGTGGCGATTCCGGCACTCGCACCACCGGCCCCACTGGTGCCTCACGCGCGAGGATGACGTCGCCCGCCTCCGGCTGTCCTCGTCGGGTCCAAGCACGGTACGTACCGTCAGAGATGCGCTTGGCCTGCGCGTAGTCAATCTTGTTGCCAGCCATCGCTGGTGTACCGATGGACCAGAACTCCCCAAGGGGGTCTTCCGGCGCAGTCTTGTGCTCGCAGTCGATGACCTCGAGACAGAGATCGCCAAGCGCTAGGTCACCCACGGACGAGTCCCTCGAGTCGTTGGCGGATGATTTGTTCGAGTCGGTTTGCTTCGTCGAACTCGGCGAGGAGTTGTGTGCGGAGTCGGGCGAGTTTCTGGTCGATGGGTTCGCCGTCGTCTTCGAGGTCGGCGGCGCCGACGTAGCGGCCGGGGGTGAGGACGTAGTCGTGGGTGGCGATCTCGTCGATGGTGGCGGCTTTGCAGAATCCGGGGATGTCTTCGTAGGTGGTGTCAGGGTTGCTGTTGCGCCAGTCGTGGTGGGTGGTGGTGATCTGGGTGATGTTGTCGTCGGTAAGCACTCGCAGGGTGCGGGTGGCCATTTCGCCGAGTTTGCGGGCGTCGATGAACAGCACTTCTCCGTGTCGGTCGCGGTGGCCGTCGCCCCGCCGGTTCTTGGAGAGGAACCACAGGCACACCGGGATGCCGGCGTTGAAGAACAGCTTCTCGGGGAGCGCGACGATGCAGTCGACAAGGTTGGCGTCGACGAGGGCCTTGCGGATGTCTCCCTCGCCGGAGGTCTTGGAGGAGAGTGATCCGTTGGCGAGCACGAATCCGGCGACGCCGTTGGGTGCGAGGTGGTGGACGAAGTGTTGGATCCAGGCGTAGTTGCCGTTCCCGGCGGGTGGTGTGCCGTATCTCCAGCGGGCGTCGTCGCGTAGCGCGTCGGTGTACCAGTCGCTTACGTTGAACGGTGGGTTGGCGATGACGAAGTCGGCTCGCAGGTCGGGGTGAAGGTCGCGGTGGAAGGTGTCGTCGGCGCGGTCGCCGAGGTTGGCTTCGATGCCGCGGATGGCGAGGTTCATCTTGGCGAGGCGCCAGGTGGCGGCGGTGTACTCCTGGCCGTAGACGCTGATGTCGTTGCGTTTGCCGCCGTGGGCGGCGACGAACTCGGCTGACTGCACGAACATGCCGCCTGATCCGCAGCACGGGTCGTAGATGCGGCCGTGGTAGGGCTCGAGCATCTCGACGAGAAGACGGACGATGGAGCGGGGGGTGTAGTACTCGCCGGCACGTTTGCCTTCCGATGAGGCGAACTGGCCGAGGAAGTACTCGTAGACACGGCCGAGGACATCGTCGGCACCGTGGTCGACCTTGGTGAACCCGATGGTGCCGATCAGGTCGACGAGTTCGCCGAGGAGGCGTTTGTCGATCTCGGCCCGGGCGAACTGCTTCGGGAGCACGCCTTTCAGTTGGGGGTTCTCGGCTTCGATGAGATCCATCGCAGTGTCGATCAGCACGCCGATCTCGGGCTGCTTGGCGCGGTCTTGGAGGAAGCCCCAGCGGGCCTCGGCCGGCACCCAGAAGACGTTGAACGCGGTGTACTCGTCGCGGCTCTCGATGATCTCGGGGCGACGGAGCGGGTTGTTGATGAAGTACTCGCTGGTCTCATCCGCAGTCGCCTGCTCCAGGAAGGTACGGCGCTCCTCGAACGCGTCGGAGACGTACTTGAGGAACACGAGGCCAAGCACGACGTGCTTGTACTCGCCCGCCTCCAGGTTGCCGCGCATCTTGTCGGCGGCATCCCAGAGCGTCTGCTCGAGCGTCTTCTGCGGACCCGCCTTCTGCTTCTTGGTTGTCGCCATGTCGAAACCTCTCGTGTCGACGAACCCTACGCGATCGTCCGCTGGCAGCAGCGCACCGATTGAGCATGGACAATGAACTCGTCCAAGGGACATTTAGGATCGATACATCTTCAATTCGGCGCGATAGAGCACCGCACGCTGTGATGTTCCTCGCACTCCACAGACCGTCGAAGATCGTGGCAGCGGGGATTACTCACCCTGTTCACGAGAGAAGTGCTCATCGTGACTCAATCAGCGGGGCAGCGTCCCTCCAGGAAATTGCAATACGCTCGTTACATGTCGCTCACGTCAATGCTTGATGCCTCAACAGGTGCTCTCCGCCGATGGTGGGATCAGGAGTTGCCAGATGCCTCCCGAGTCGCAACCTCCGCAAGGTGGAGTCAGCCGGTCGGTCTGGTGCCCCCCGCAGCAATCAGTGGAGGAACGCTCGGCATCGTGGGCGCCGCAGTTGACTACCGGTACAGGTGGCTCTGGCAGACGGAGGACTGTGGCGATTCGGTTGCGTTGCTGGGCGCTCGCGAGTTGTTTGGCGCTTCTGCGGAGCTTCGCATTGGTATGGCTGCAGATCAGCTACTGAGGAACCATTCAGGCAGCGATCGGCCCGACGCTGACGAGGCGCTCAATCGTCTGAGCGTAGTGTTCGCCCGCCTTGAGTCGATCTACCGGTCCGGTCTGAGTCCGGATCCTTCTTCGGGTATCTCGGACGGTGCCGAGCTAGACGAGATGCTCGCAGCACAGCGCTTGGACATCGTCTCGGAGGTGAAGATACTCACGAAGAGTCTCTCCAGCCTTCTGCCCGGTTCCGGTACAGCGGCACTCGTTGCGAATCCAGTGTTCGCCGGGTCAAGACTGGTGGGCGGTGCCGATGCAGATTTCATCTTGGACTCGACACTGATCGAGCTGAAGACAACCAAGAGTCCGAGCGTTCCTGCGAACGACCTCCGCCAGCTGGTCTCGTACGCACTTCTCGATCTCGCTGATGAGTTTGCGGTCCGACGGGTTGCGCTCGCTTATCCAAGGCGACCGCAACTGCTCGAATGGGATCTTGATGAACTTCTTCGCCACCTTGGCTCCATTCGAACTCGGTCAGAGCTCTCCCAGAGCCTGGAGCGCGCGCTCCGAGCAGCCTGAGTGGGTACGCCAACGACCGACGTCAGGCAAGCTCTTCACAGCCTGCGGAGCGAAGCGACGGCCGCAGAACCAACGGCACCGGACGCGACCGGGTGCCGATTTCCCAATTGCGAGAGCCCTTCGAAGCTCATCGAAGAATCGCGAAGAGGGTGATCCTTCGCTGATTCGAACGCCACAGCGCCTGCCAGGTGAATTGAGAGCTCCCAGCAGACCGAGGATGTTGAACTCGGGCTTGGCGGCAGCAGCGTGAAAGTCAGACGTCAACCCCGTCCTCCGGTTGGATTGCTGTGGCGCCTGGCTGAGCAACTGGCTCGATTCCAACCGAGTCATCATCAGGTTGCACCCGTACCCCGAGGTCTGAGCCGACCTCCCCGTCGTCTCCGGAGCCGGAGGAGGAGTCACCCCAATCCACCAGCTCATCATCCGTGATGGTCTCCACAGCCCAAGCGCGGGGTGCTGCATCGTCGTCAGGCTGCTCACCCTCATGGGCATTCCCATGGAACTCGGCGTCATCGTTACCGAGGTTTGAGCCATCGCCGGCCGACATCAGGGCTGCACTCGACCCTGGCTCGTCGGGTGCCTCCTGCATGTCAAGCGGCGGGGGAGTCAGGTCGATACCTGCCTCCTCTGCCGCGGTACGCCCACCGGACGGTAGCTGTGGAGCCTTGGGGACCCAGGGACGAAGACCCTGCACCACTTGGGCGTAGAAGTGCGCCAGTGGCCCGATGACCGAGTCGATGAAGGCACCTCTACCCACGCCTCGCTTACTGCCGAGCGCCGACGAAACCGCGACTCGAAAGAGCCTGATGTTCTTCGTTGGGTCTTCTACGAGTTTCTCGGGGCTGTCTTTGGCGTGAGCCAGCAACTCACTCATGGACTGACGCGACATGTGCGACCAGGAGTCAATCCGAAGACCAGGAGGGGCGTCTTTCAGTTGTCGTAGCAACCAGTTGACCTTCGTGATCTGCTTTCCCTCTTCGGGAGCATCCACATCCACCGAGAGTTGCAGACGACCAGACCGCAGGTCTGCGGTAACGGCGATGTCGCCGATGGCTTGTGGGACTCGCAGCACTCCCGTGAGGCGTCCGCGCTCCACCAACTCGATCGTTTGCGAAGACATGCGAAGCGTCGGATCGGCCAATTCCTTGCGGGACAGCCCGACCTGAACGTTGGCGCCCAACTCACGGCCCATCTTGAGCGCAGCGAATTGAAGCAGTCGCTCCCAGTGCAGCACGACATCGGCGAGGCCCTTGTCCGAGGCCCTCAGGGTGCCGGCGCTCACGGAGTCCCGAATCTTCGTCCAACTCTCCCCCATGTCAGCGAAGTCCAGAGCACCACTGCGCGGATGCTCCAGGTAGCGGATCAACTCGCCGAGAATCCACGCCTGTTCCGGATCAGACACCCGTCGATGCACTCTGTACTGCACCGCCATCGTGAGGATCTCAGCCCAGGAGTAGTGGTGGAGCGCCGCCTTCTTGAGGCGACGCCTATCGACCGTCGTGGGATGAACGCCGGGCGCCTGAGAAAGCTCATTCGAAATCGTCAGCACAGCATCGAAGCCCTGCTCGCGAGCAACATCCAGATACGCCTCTAGTTGTTCTCGCTGCAGGCTCGCGGAGCCAGTCTTGACCTCGACCAGCGCAACCCACTCCTTGGACCCACGCTTCGCCCGAATCAACCCGTCGGGGTAGACCCGCTTATCGTTGATCACGAACGGCACCTCGATGAACGTTTCGAGACTGGAAGCGGGAGCACCGAGCGGCTTGACAAGGCTCACTCCGAAGTCCCGCACCACAGATGTCACAGCAAGCAGGGCCGAGGTGGCGCGGCGTTCAGCCTCCTCCTGACCACTGATCCCACTAGTGGGTATCAGACGAGCGGTCTGCCAGGCCTCTTCACTCATTCCTAACCTCCCAAGACTGCAACAAACTGCAATACGTCTTCCATTACATCGTTCATCGTTTAGTGCTCCGAATCAAACCAGCAACCTAGATGCCCGGTGTCTGGCTTCACGGCAAAATGCGTCTCACCGCGCACTTTCGTACCACGAGTTCGGCGACCATCTACTTGGTTCGGGCCTCCGCGAGGCCTTGACGCGTGAGGGCGTTAGAGACCGAGCTTACGTACGAGATACCGAAGAGCTGCGCGAGTGCACCCAGACCAAAAGCACCAGCCTGGACGAAGTAGAGCAGACGGACCTCCTCGAGAGACTCCTCAGCCAGGTTCCCTGTGAGTCGACTGAGAAGTCCTGCAATGATCAGCCCAATCCACCAAATAGTTCCTTCAGCTATAGGCTGACGATCTGCCCACCCTGGCTCGGCCACACCGGCTCTGCGGTAGTGGAGGGCAATCTTCTCCGACTCGTTGAGCGCAAGCTTGGGAATGACCAGATTCGCTACCGGAACGAAGAATCCACCGACAGTCCAACCTCGGCTCCACTTCCTGGCTCCACGCCAGAGGGTTTCCGAAGCAATGCGAACCTGATACGACCAGATGATCACAATGACCGCAGTGAAGACCCAGACTCCAGCAGCAACAAGGGACCACGTGTCGGCCGAGTCGGCAGCCTCAAGAATCCGAGATTGCTCGGCGTCGACCATGCCCGAGAGATAGCGGTTGATTCGCATGCCGGCGACGAGACACCAGTAGCCGGCGAACAGTGCCACGACAGCGTGTGCGCCAAACAGGCAACTCATTGCCGTCTCCCATGCGTTGCCGAGTGCATTCAGTGGGGCTTGCGAGGAAGGCATCTCCTCGCTGCGGGATGGAACGCTCTCATTGGCCTCTACGTTGGGTGGTTGGAACTCGAACACCACACCGGCGCGCGAGACGTGGCTGCTGGAGGTTGCCTGATCGACGACCGGAGGCCGCCCCGCAGAATCTGTCGTCGGCTTCTGACTTGCCTCGCTCTCCTGGCCCCTGTCGGGGCGGTCTCCGAGCACTTGTTCCAGAAGCGCCTGCTTGAGGCGCTCGAACTCCTGATCGGTAAGGATTCCCTTGATCCGCAGGTCATTGAGGTTCGTTAGTTCTTCTGCGAGATCCACCGACGTGTGTTCCTTCCGCCAATCACCTGTTCCGGATCATGGCACAACCATTTCTTCGCCGTCACCACTGACGACGCGCTGTGACCGACAGTCCAATCCAGTCGCCAACCTTAGATATACGTCGGCCGATGACGGTGCTTCAACTCTGCGTCGGGTGAGCGGTATCGACAGTCAGTGCAGAGTCTCGATCGATCGCCAAGTCGCCATCGGTCGGTCATCCGACTCGGGCGAGCAACGCGCAATCGCACTGGTTCCTCTGCCGTAGACGTTCATCCTCACGTTGCTCCGAGACCGTTGCTACCCAGTTGGTCGGAGCTTCGATGCGGTCAGGAGTTGCTCGTACAGCCGGGAGGTGTTCGGGTCGGGTTGGTAGGTGCCGAGGCCTTCGTCGAGGCCGGAGAGTCCGCGAACGAGGTCGCGGTAAGCCTCGCGTATGCCGTTGGGGTGGCCGGCGGCGGCTTCCACGCGCATGCGGGCGCAGTACAGCGGTTCGTTGAGCGGAAGGCCGATGAGCCCCTGCTGGCAGGCGAAGCGGGCGGTGGCGATGTCACCGATGTCGAGGGCCAGGTCGACCAGCATGAGGGCCGCGTGCTCGATGAGGGTGCTGGCATGCGCGTGGTGTTGCTGGTTGTGCGGCCAGTCGAGGTTGGGGCTGTCGAACGGCACGCCGTCGACATAGGCCAGGCCGGCCCGCAGGTGTTCGATCGCTTCACCGGTAGAGGCGTGTGCGGCGTTGCGGAACGCTCGCTCAAGCAGTTCGAGGTCGGTGGTCACCCCTGGGCCGAGTGCCAGACGGCGGGTGCCGCTACTGCGTGACTGCAGCACGCCTGGCGCGGCCCGGCGTGTCTTGGTGAGCCGGTTGAGGAAGGTGCCGCGTTCGATGAGGCGTCCGTTCCACACAGCGTCGATGACCTGTTCGGGAGTTGCCGAGCCTCCGTTGCAGGCGAGAAACGTAATGATGCTGATCTCGAGCGGCCCGAGTTCTGCTACGCCATCGATGCGTGGGCGACCGAGGAGACGGACGACGAAGCTGGGGTTACCTGCTGGCTCGTCGTCGAACTCGGCCGTCTCGCCAAGCTGGTCATCCTCGGCCGGTGCGGGAAGGGCAAAGACGTCGGGCAGTTCGTGGTCACTGTCGAAGCCGATGGCTGGGCTGTCGACCTCGTCGAGCAACTCAGCGATGTCGCTGGCATCGGTGAGCGACACCCCAGCAGCAGTGAAGGCGACGCCGAGTGGTTCAAGTACGGCGCTGCCGTCGTCGGCGACGCGGATCGACGTCGCGACACCGGTCGGATCGCCGAGCATTACGAGGGCTGCGCCGAGGTTCGGCTCGATGAACTCGCTATCGACGAGCGTGCTCGCCTCGGTGTCGAGCACCACCACATGTACTTCGCGGTCGAAGGGGTCGCCGAGCCGGGTGTGGAACGCCGTCGGGAGTCCACTGTCGTGCAGCAGTTTCCGGTAGCCGGTCTGTTGCGCCGTCAGTTGCCGGGCAGCTTGTTCGGCGGTGGTGTGCTCGACACGCCACAGGTGCTCATCGGCCTCCACAGCGAGGCCCACCACGCTGCACGTCGCAGTGGCGAGTTGGGCGCTGCTGCCGAGTTCGAGCACCATCGCCCGTGCGAGGTTCTCGGCGCGTGCGCTGTCGCCGGTGAGCGCGACCGTGCCGAATGCTTCGAGGTTGAGCAGCAGTTGGTTGCCGTCGCGGGTGCCGATGCTCACCATGCCCGCCAGTGGGGCGATCGCCGGCTCGTTCGGAATCTGGTGGTCGGGGTCGTAGAGCAGGCGCCAGGCCCATCCGCCATCGGCTGCCTCCCACGGTGCAGGCGCCACCGCCTGCGGCGTGTCCCACAGCAACTCGATGCCGTGATCGGCCGAGAGTTCCATCGCGAGCGGAGTACCTGACACGTCGGAGGGGGCGAGGCGGGCCATCAGGACTGCGAGTTCGTGATTCGCCCATCGCACCAAGGGGACGTCGGCGGAGCGGACGAGTTCGTCGACGATCTGATGTTGACGCTTCGGCAGCGGCCGGTGCAGTACAGCGGTGCCGAGCCGTGAGGCGTGCTGACGGCGACGGCGATAGGCGACCAGCAATCCGCCGGCCAGTACGACCGCACCCGACAGACCTGCGATCACCTCTCCGACCACGCTGTTGTCGGCATCGTCCGTGACCGATGCGGGAGCTGGGGCCGAGCCGCTGGCCGGACTGCCTGGCGCAGTAGATGTCGCTGTCGACATGTTGACTGTTGTCATTACCGGTGTGGGAGCGGGCACCGCGGCCGGTTGCGTAGCGGCCGTGGTGGGCGACTCACTCGGTGGCAGATCCGCGCTGGGCTGCTCGGAGGATGGGACGACGGTCGGTACGGCTGTCGTGTCGGCCTGCGGTGGGGTGCCGATTGCAGGGAAGGTGTAGCGCTCGCCGGGATGGATGAGTGATGGGTTGCCGGAGGGGATTGTGTTCGCGTCGATCGTCTCGGTGAGGTAGCCGGCGATCTCGGCTCCGGCGGGTTGCCTGTCGGGGCCGTCGGCAGCATCGAGTCGGGAGGCTGCGAGTGTCCACAGGTTGTCGCCCACTTCGACCGTGATGGTGTCGGCAGGGAGGTAGATCACATGCGCGCTGTCGGGCGCAGGGGCGGTGGTTCGTGCAACTGGGGCGGGTGCGGCGCTCGGGGCTCGACGATCGGCTGGCACCACGGCATCGGTGGGCAGCACCAGCCGGGCCCCGATCGGTAGACGGCGCGGCACGACCGTTGGGTTGAGTTCGAGGATCTCGGTGCTGCGGCCTCCGTCGCCCAACGCGATGCGGGCGATGTCCCACACGGCGTCGCCCTTCGCCACCACCCACACCGCCTGACCGCTGCTGGACGCCTCGTGCGGCGTAGCAACTGGGGCCGGCGACGGCGCTGCGGCCGCCGCAGCGACACCGAGGTGGCGTTGCACCAGTGTCGGGGTTGGTGTGGTGGCAACGGCAACACCGGCGGACAGAACGAAGGCAACCATGCGGCCCACCTTGCGGTGTACCGAACGGGCAACCAGGGGCGGCTGGTGCTGCGCCGGTGGATCGTGGGGGTGACGCATCTGGGCGATGAACTCCCACACCACCGCAGCCGCGAATTGCGCCCAGCACACCCACACCAGGCAGGCGAGCGCCTTCACCACTGCGGCCGCAGGTAGGTCGCCCTGCCGGAACGCTGTCGCCACCCGCGCCCAGTCGGGCATTCGAGTGGGCAGCGGCCATCCGGCCACGAGCACCAGCACCACCGGCACGGTGACCACGCCGCCGAGGAGGGCCGCGCCCGCGAGGCAGCGACGAACGAGAGAGCGAACGGTCATGGTCATCCTCCGGGCTCTTGCCCTGTCACCCCACGACGGGCAACTGCGGTTGCGGTGCCGACCACCTGGCCGGCGAAACCAGGCGCAGGGAAGGCGTAGTCGACGTCGACCGCCACCGACACCGACACGGTGACGCCGTCGATCGACACGCTGCCCGTGTAGCCAGTGGCGGCCAGCACCTCGGCGGCGCGTTGTTGGGCACGTTCCGGGTCGAGCACGGCACCGGCGCGCAATGCCAATGGGTCGGCCTGTGCAGCGGCGCGTGCAGCAGCTGCCGCCGCGGCGTAGGCCTCACGGCGCGCGGTCCATTGCTGTGAGGCGGAGATGAGCGTCCAGATCCCCACCATCAAGAACGCGACGAGGATCGCCGCCATCGGCATCACCGAGCCCCGATCGCGGTCGGTGCGCTCACGCGCTTCGGGGATGGTGGTCATGGTGCACCGCCGCGGATGAGGTCGACGTACTCGACACCGGTGCCGTTCAGTGTGCGCGATGCACCGAAGCCCACCAGGGCCACGTCGCCGAGATCCACCGTGCAACTGACATCGACCCGCACCACGCTGCCCGGCCGCACATCGCCCACGGTGCTGACGGCCAACTGGCGGCAGGCCACACCGCGGTCGGCGAGGGCGCCGGCCACCACCTCCGATGCTGCGGCCTGCGCAACTGCCGGGTCGTATGCAGCGGCTGCGGCACGCGCCCCGGCTCGCGCTGCAGCGTCGACATCGCCACCGGTGCCGACGATGCGGAGAGCACCGACCACGAAGAACGCAACCATCAGCAGGCCGGTGACAGCGATGGCGGCATCGACGCCTGCCGTGCCGCGATCGCGCTGGTCGTCGATGCCTGTCACGGCTGAGCCCCCTGCGGGCTGAAGGTCTCCAACGCTGCCGTCGATGCTGCGCGAACCGTGATTCCCTGGAAGAACGGCAACAGCGAGATCACCTGTGCCGATGCTTCGACGGTGACCGCACGTTGAGTGCTGCTGGCAGTGACAGACGTGTCGTGCACCAGCCCGCCGGCCGACCCGACGATGAGGCTCCGCGTCAGGATGACTCCGTCGCCCGGAGACGACTGATACCTCGCTGCAGCCACAGCGCCATCCTGCGTAGCGCCCGCCAACACCTGGCGGGCGTGATACGCAAGCGCGAACTGAACCACCAGCATCACGGCTATGAACACCACCGGTATCAGCACGACCGTCGCCGTTACCTCGCCACGATCCCAGCCAGTCGCCGGTTTGCCGTTCAGGGGCTGGGCACCTTGTTTGCGTTGGCGATCAGCTTCGCCGCGATGATCCCGCCGGCGGTGATCGCTGCTGTCACCAGCAACACGATCAGCGCAGTCGACGATGTCACCTCGCCCCGATCGTCGTGTGCGGCGGCCGCAAGCCGATCGCGGGTATCGGTGACGGTGGTTGTCCACCACACGTGCAGCTGGATGCCGAGTGTGTTCATGGGGTGCTCCTCTGGTTGGTTGGGATGGAGAACTGGCCGTCATGGCAGATCACGTCGCCGACAGCGCAGCGAGCGCCGGATAGCCGATGAGCAACAAGAAGCCGGCGAACATGAGTGCAACGGGTACGACCATCGTTTCCGAGCGTGCTTGTGCAGCTGCCTCGGTGTCGGCCAGGTCGCGCTCGGCGATCGCCTCAGCCTTCGCAATCAGTGACTCGCGAACCTGCGCGCCGCCGCCGGCGAGGGTCATTGCTGCCTGCAGTTCATCGAGCTCACGCACACCCAGCCGTAGGCCGAGCGCGCCCAGTTGACGCCACGGTGCTTCCCGGCGGGCTTGCGCAGCGGTGAGCGCTGCCTGCACCTGACGGAAGGCACGACCGTGGCCGATCGTTGCCGCGTCGAACATGGCGGTCTCCACACCGGCCCCGCCCGACATGAGGATCGTGACCAGCCGCAGGTAGGCGGCGAGCGCATGGCGGAACTCGCGGCGAGCCTTCGCTGCATCGGACGCGAGATCGACCCGTGCCCACAACCAACCAGCAACGGCCCCCACCACGACAACGCCGAGTGCCGTGGTGATCGTCACCGAAGTCAGCACCGCTGCACTCGACAGAGCCGACAACATCAGGCCCGGCGCAGCTCCGAGCAACGCCCAAGTGCATCGGTCGCGTACCCAGTCGCCCGTGTCCTTGCCGCATGCAGCCAGGTCCGAGTCGCGAGATGGCGAAGGACGACCGGCAAGCCGATCCCACGACACCGTCCGTCGCCCTGAAGCCGCGCTGCGCGGACGATGCAGTTCGGTGACCACAGCTGCGAGGGGGGCGGTGGTGCCCACCATGCCTCGCACGATCAACAGCACGCCCGCAGCTGCGAGGCCGCAGCACACGGCCACTATCACCGCAGTCATGCCCCACCCCGTGCTTCGGCGTCATTGACGAACAGACGAGGGGGCAGCGCCGGGCGAGACATCGACACCAGCCCGGCGAGTGCCCCGGCGAACATGCCACCGATACCCATCAGCACCAACTGCCCGGTCGCGGTGTCGTAGGGCAGCATGAACGACGGTGAGAACAACAACAGCCCGACGGCAAGCCCGAAGGTGATCACCACCAACGCCCGTGCCGATGCGTAGGTGCGGGCCCGGCCGGTGTCGACCCGCAGCCGCATCGACGACTGCTCGCGTGCTGCTGCGGCGATCTGCGTCAGCAACTCAGGGAGACGCTGCGCTTGGCGGTCGGCGGCGATTGTGAGGGCAGCGACGATCAGATCTGCCACCGGGTCGGCGACCTCGGTGGCGAACCGCGCCAACGCCTGCGCGAGGGGCTGACGCTCGGCGCGTGCGGCAAGCGATTGGACCTGTGGCCTGATCGACTGCGGGGCGACCGGCGCTGTGAGAGCAATCGCTTCGTGCAGACCGGCGTGGGCCGAGATCGTGTCTCGCAGCATCTCGGCCCACGCGGCCAACCCATCGGCTCGTTCATTGACGGCCGACCGTTCACGCTTCGCCTGCACCAGCAGCGGCGCCACCCACATCCCTGCGGCAGCCACCAGACCGGCGGCAGGCCAGCCCGTCGCCAGCCACACCGCCAGGAACACACCACCGGCAGCACCCGCCCGCATCAGCAGCGGTCGCCACGCAACCGGCCGGCCCACCTGGCGCACCACTACCGGCCGAGGTGTCAACCCGTCTACTGCGAACCACACGCCGACGGCCACCATCAGGCCGATCACGGCACCGAAGACGGCGATCACCGCACACCTCCGCCGAGCCACTGCGGATCGAAGCCCACTTCAAGCATCACCTCGGCATGCCGGGGCGTGAGCCGGTTCATCGTCGTCCATCCGCTACCCGTGCGATCGCGATGGGCGATGCGGTTCAGCGTGCACCGATGCCCGTCGAAGCCCGCGACCTCGAGCACCTCCGACACCACGCGCCGACCATCGGTCAACCTGTCGACGTGCACCACCACGTCGAGTGCCTGATGCAGCTGGTTGTGAGCCACCTCAGGCGGCAAGCGGTCCTCACCGGTGCCCAGGTACAACGCCAGCTTGTCGAGTGCACCTTCGGCCGAGGCGGCGTGCACCGTTGTCATCGCCGCCTGGCCGTGCGTCATCGCCTTCACCATCGGCACCGCAGCGTCGGAGTCGCGCACCTCGCCGAACACGAGCCAGTCGGGCCGGTAGCGCAGGGCGTGCTTCACCTGCTCGCCGACATCGACGCCGCCCTCGCCTTCGCTGTTGGCAAGCCGGGCTTCCCATGACTCGACGTTCGGGTGCATCACCGGGTCGAACACATCCAGCTCGGCGGTGTCCTCGATGATCACCACACGAGTCATCCGGTCGAGTTCACCGAGGCAGGCCCGCAGCAGGGTCGTCTTGCCTGCACCCGTGGAGCCGGACACGACGATGCGAATGTCGCGTGCTCGAAGGCAGGCGGCGAGGAAGTCGGCCAACACCGGCGGCAGCATCCCCAGCCCGATCAGATCGGCGAGTGTGACCTTGCCCTTCGTGTTGCGCCGTAGCGCGAACGACACGTGGGCCGACACGTCACGGCAGGCTGCGAGGCGCAAGCCGTCACCGAGACGCATCACCAGCATCGGTGCCTGTGCGTTGAACTGTCGCTCGGTGCGACCTGCGGTGCGGGCAAGATGCGCCAGCCATGCCGACAACTCGGCCTCCGAGGCCCACAGCCGCTCATCGAGTTCCGTCACCGAGCCATCGGACCGATAGACGAACACGAGGTCGAAGCGGGTGGCGACGATCTCCTCCACCGACGGATCAGCAAGCAACAACTCGACTGGCCCCAACCCCACCGACAGCGCAAGCACCCGATCGGTCAGCACCGCTTCGGTCTCGGTGTCGAGTCGCGCGAGGCCGGCAGCGAGGCGCTCGCGGTCGATCCGCTGCAGCTCGTCGAGCACCACTTTGTCGGCCAGCGCCACCTGTGAACGCCGGTCGAGTGCCGACCTGCCTGCGCCCACCCGCTCGGTGGCCTCGGCCACCAACGCATCCTGTACGGCAGCGGTGAGCCGAGCCACCAACGCCGGGTCAGCAGCGCGCCTCACGACGCCACCTCGAACTCCGGCGATGTCGTCGAGTCGATGGCCTCGCCGGGCCCGGTGGCGACAGCCGCAATCCCCGAGGCCACATCGACGGCTTGACGCCACAGCCACGAACGACGTGCCCTGCTCGGTGCGAGCAGTTGTCCGGCAAGTACTGGAAGATCGGCGCAACCGTCGACCCGCCACACGGCCGCGGCGCCGGTGAACTCGAGCAACTCAGCTTCGCTGTGGCGACTGTCGCCCACCACCAACACAACGACCGTGCTCTGCAGCACCGCCACCCGAGCCGGCAGTTGCACCAGGTCCTCCAGCCGAGGGCCCGACAGCAGCACCGTCACGGCCGCAGCATCGGCCAGGCCCCGAGCTGGGTTGTTGGCGTGCAGACGACCGGCATCGACGAACCACACCCGCTCGTCGCCGGCAAGTACATCGGCAACCTGATCGCCACTCGCCGCCCATACCCGGCTTGCGTGTTCGGCCGCTTCCGGGCCGGGTACCACCCACACCTCGCCGCAGCGACTGCCATGTTCCTCCACCGGCACTGCGCCATCGGTACGACGCACCGCGGCCAACAACGACACGGCACCCGGTTCGACCCCCAGCCCGTAGCGGACACCGAGAACACCACCATCGGGATCAGCTTCGAGCACCACACGTTCGACGTCACCGGGCCAGGCGGCGGCCAAGAGCAACGACCACGACGTGACGCCCGGCGAGCCACGCACCGACCCCAGCGCAACGATCACGACCCAGCCCCCAACAGCCCGAGCCGCAGCCGCCCCTCTGCAGCAGCTTGCGCCACCAGGGTGTGGGCACTGCGCGGAATCAGCAACGACACCCATGTCTTGCCCGCCGACGTCGCACCCGTACCGATCGGCTCGGCCGCCCACACCGACGCCGTGGTCAATACGGTCGCCGCCGTCGCTGCATCGTCGGTAACGCCGGTAACCGTTCGGGCAACGGCGAGCACTTCGACCAGGTCTCCAGCCGCCAGGCGGTTGGTGGGCGAAGCACCCGCATCGACAGCCACTCCCACCACCACCTCACCAGCCGGCACCACCGCGCCCGCATCGACCACCAGGCCGGTGTTCAGCACCGTTCCAGCAGGGATCGGTCCTCGGGCCGCACGGCCGACGAGCAGTTGCTGCTGCGACGACTGCACCGCCCGCAGGGCTCCGGCATTGGCGAGCTCCACCACCTGGAGATCCGCCGTGGTCAACACTTGGCCCGGCTCGATGTCGCGAGCCGCCACCATCACCGCCACCGTCGTCGACTGCGATGTGAACACCCACGCCCCCAGCAACATCGCCAGCACCACGAGACCCGCACCAGCGATCGTCCAGGCGGGCCGACGCTTCACTGGACCTGTCACCTGGATCCCGCTCGGACTTGCCTGAGCGGTGCGTCGATTTGAGGGAGACGCCCTACCTGCACGCAACGACTCGGTCGAGATCGCCATCAACATCCTCCTTGTTCAGGTTGCGGGCCGGTACAGGTGACCAACCCCTTCACTTCGGCCACCGCCAGCGGCGTGACCGTCGAGGTCGAGTACGACGCCAGCGCGCCACCCGCGCCGGTCGACGATGTCCACGAGATCGACCAGTCGATGGTCATCCGGGTACGGAAGTGGTACCCGTCGACCGGTGACGTCGATGATGCGTTCAGGTAGGTGTACGAGCACGTCCCCGGTGCTGTCGGCACGTAGGCCGCAACCGGTCCGTTGCCGCTGCACGACACGGGGCCCGGCCCCGCTGGGTCACCCGGGTCGAACGTGAGCCGGCGAGGCACTGCGGTCACCCGCGCCCAGATCGGGCCAACCGAAGCCGTCACCGACACCGAATGCCACGATGAACCGGCACGGAAGTCGAGCGGAGTCTGTGCGTATGCCCAGCCGAACTCCGGATCGAGCATCGTGAACACCGGAGTCGGCTGCGGCAGGGTGCGCTGCTTGAGGTCGGTCAACAGTTGCGGCAGCAGGTCCTCGGGGTCGCGATCAGGAACCGAGAAGTACGAAACCCCTTCGGGACAGGTGCGCACGAACAGGTTGTACGTGACCCCGTTGAGCGTGAACGGCCAAGTGATCGTGCCCAGGTTCGGCACGCCAACGGTGGCGTTGTGCAGCTGCCACGAACAGGCACTCCGCGTCGACGACCCTTCGGTGGCGTCATTCACGATCGCCGTGATCACGCCGTCCTCGCTGCCGCCACCGCCCTGGCCGCCACCGCCGCCCGTACCCGCACTCACTACCGACGGCCAGACGGCCAGCAACGCTGCCAGCACCGCCCCGGTGCCGGCCCGACGCTTCAGCCCGCCGGGCACACGTCCCTCGCTTCGGTCGAACCCGAGGCCGGCGCGGCGTAGGGGCGCCATACCCCATCCGGGTCGAGTTGCACATCCCACAGCTCGCGGCCCGAGATGTAGCTGTCGTCGATGATCACGTCGGCGCCGCCAGGTCCGGTGCCCGGGCTCACCAGGGCCGTGCCGTCGGCGATGCACACCAGAGCCGTTGCCCGTGTGGCATCAGCATTCACGTCAACCGACTCGACGACGAACCGGAACGTGTCGGCCTTACGGATCGCATAGCCCTTCGAGTTCCACTCGGTGATCCGCTCGGAGTTGACGCGCAGCATGTCGCCCCGTCGTGTTGCCTCAAGGGTGGCGACGTCGCACTTGGGCAGTTGCCCGAGGCAGTCTCGGAAGGCACCAACGGCCGCCGCCACGGCTGCCCGAACACCGGCCTCAGCCTCGGCACGGCGATCAACGGTCGTCGTCGTGGCGAGCGTCGTTGCGACCACGGTCGTCGTTGGTGCAGTCGTTGGGTCTGTCGGCGCCGATGCGGGCCGAGTATCAGATTCGCTGCCCGTGACGAGGCTCTCGATCGACGCCTGTGTCCCGGCAGACCCTGCCCCGTCCGCATCGTTGCCCGATGAGCAACTGGCGCCGAGCAGCACCAGCAGCGCGACGGGAACCGTGAGCAGCGAATGGCAACCTGGCCCTGTTTCGGGCACACGAGTCACCCTGAGGCTGGCGCATCGCTTGCCGCCAACCTCTGGACGACGAACTCGATATCCACCCATCACACCTCCTTCCATTCCGGGTGCAACGTCGACCAATTGGACGGCGCTGCACAACGAAACTGAGGAGAAGCTTCCCGTCACCGGGGTGCCCCTCGAACCCCTACGAGGTGACGATCGTGAACCTATACCCGAGTGCATTCGAGAATCGCGCATACCCACTGACGGAGATCAACGGACCGAAAGTGGTGAACGGAGGAGGAGATTCCTGGCGGCCGAAGCGTCGATATCCAGCGTGGTGGACCGACCACTGACCGCAAGGACTCCTCGATGATGGCCCGCTGCTGATTGTCCGTGATTCACCACGAACGTCTGGACGCTCTCCGTCAGAAGACAACTGTGCAAGGAGGATGACCATGTCCGATCGTTCCACCGCTGTCACTCAGCCGATGCCCCTTCTGGTGACACCAGTCCAGGCGGCAGCCATGCTCAGCGTGAGCCGCACCACGCTCTACTACCTCACCCGTGACGGCGAACTCACGTCGATCCGGTTCGGCCGAGCCACTCGCTACGCGGTCACCGAACTCGAGGCGTTCGTCCGTCAACGCGGTGGCGGTGAGTGAAGTGTCGGGCCCCGTGGCCTGCGCCCACTGCTGGCACATGTGAGTTCCATTCGGTGAGCCGCTACCCCATCAATGGCTGCTGATCGTCGAGCGACATTCGGTCGTCGATAGCTCAGATGAGATAGAAGTCACATTTTTGCGAGAGTCGTGCGTTGTCCCCTTCCGAGTGCCCAATGGCACCGAGAACGGAGCGGGAGACAATGAAGAGATTCTTCAGAGCCATGATGGTGGCAGGCATCGCCTTGGTGAGTGCATCGGTGGCCATCCCGAGCACGGTGAACGCGGAGGGCTACCCGACAACTGATGGGCAGTTCTCCGGCACCGGACCGATCGGTCCTGGGCAGACGTTGAACCTCACAGTGCTCGGTCGTGGCGGGGTGCCTGCGACTGGTGTCGATGCCGTTGCGTTGAACGTTACGGCGACGGGCGCATCGTCGGATTCGTACCTCACGGTATGGCCGACCGGTTCGACTCGGCCGACGGCATCGAACCTGAACTTCTCGGCAGGCCAGACCGTGCCGAACATGGTGGTAGCCAAGGTTGGCACCAGCGGGCAGGTGTCGATCTTCAACCTTGCCGGAAGTGTCGACGTGGTCGTCGACGTGCTGGGTTGGTTCCCGTCGGGCGGCAGCTTCGTCGGACTGTCACCAGCACGAGTGCTCGAGACCCGGCCAGGGCTCCCGACGACCGACGGCATCGCGGCCGGTGGAGGCCCGGTGACCGCAGGCGAGGTTCGGACCGTGGCCGTAACCGGCCGCGGTGGGGTGCCCGCGTCGGGAGTCGGTGCCGTTGCGGTGAACGTGACAGCGACCAACCCGACCGCGTCGTCGTATGTGACGGTGTGGCCATCGGGTGAGCAGCGCCCTACCGCATCGAACCTGAACGTCACCGCCGGGCAGACCGTACCGAACATGGCCATCGTGAAAGTCGGTGCCGACGGACGGATCGCGTTGTTCAACCTCGCTGGCAGTGTGGACCTGATCGTCGATGTACTCGGCTGGTTCCCCACAGGTTCGACTTACACCGGCCTCGTACCGGCACGACTGCTCGACAGCCGACCGGGTCAGCCCACCGTCGACGGCGCCTTCTCAGGTACCGGTCAGGTCGGGCCTGGGTCGGCCATGAACGTCACCGTCGCCGGACGAGGCGGTGTTCCGACGACCGGCGTCGGGTCGGTCGCAGTGAACGTCACCGTCACCGCACCCACTGCCGGTTCATATCTGACGGTGTGGCCAACAGGCGCGACGAGGCCGACCGCATCGAATCTCAACTTCGTCACCAGCCAGACAGTTCCGAACATGGTGATCGCCAAGGTCGGTGCTGGCGGGCAGATCTCACTGTTCAATTTCGCGGGCGCCACCGATGTGATCGTCGACGTGCTCGGCTGGTTCCCGACAGCGGGCTCGTACCAGGGGCTCACACCTGCACGCCTCGCCGACACCCGTGTCCTGCCCCCGCCGCCCCCGCCGGTCGTGCTCACCTTCCAGCCAGGCACACACGTGGTCAACACCGTCATCCCGCCTGGCCGCTACATCGCGCAAGCAAAGCTCGGGTGCTACTGGGAAAGGTCGAGCGGATTCGGCGGGACGCTCGGCGAGATCATCGCCAACGACTTCCGTTCCTATGCCGGCCCCGTGATCGTCGATGTTCTTGCGAGTGATGCCGGGTTCAAGTTCGACCGTGAATGCGGACCGATGCGCACCTACGGCGCTCCAGCACAAGCCTCGACGGTCATCACTCCCGGCTCGCACGTCGTCGGAAGCGACATTGCGCCCGGCACCTACATCGCCCAAGCCAAGTCCGGGTGCTACTGGGAACGGACCCGAGCGTTCACCGGCAGGCTCGCCGACCTCATCGCCAACGACTTCATGGGATCAGCCGGCCCCGCCGTGGTGACGATCTCCGCCACCGACGTCGGATTCACCAGCGACGCCGACTGCGGAACCTGGAGCCGGGTGTAGTCCTTCGAGTCGGCGCGAGGGCGCTGAGCTCGGTGTGATGGCCTCGGTGTGATGCCCCGCTGTAAACAGGTCGGCGGGGCATCACGCCATCGGTCGGCGGACGTCAGATTCCGCCCACCGGTGGCCATGAACGAGTGCCGGCTTACAACCAATCGACCGCTGTCAGTGACCGGCGAGCGAACGTTCGCGGGCGTGACGTACCGGCACTTATACGGGTGATCCACGTCTGGGGCGTCGTGTCCGGGAAGCCTTTCCGGGCATTGGTCCCGAGATGTGGAGGTGGTTCGGATGGGTTGGTCGCCGTTGTTGGTGTCGGTCGTCGAGGACGGTCGGTGTCGTTATCGGCTGGGTCATGAGCTCGTGGATGAGTTCTTGGAGTTTGCTGCTGGGAGGTGCCGGCCGAACACGGTTCGGGCGTATGCGCATGATCTGAGGGCGTTCTTCGACGTGGTCGGCAAGGACCCGGTCGAGGTGACCACGAGGGACGTGTTCGCGTTCGTCGTCGCGCAGCAGCGTCCTCGAGCGGGCGCGGAGAACCTGGTGCGGATCAGTGACGGTCAGGCCGGTTTGTCGGCGTCGACGATCCGCCGTCGGTTGGCGGCGGTGTCGTCGTTGTTCGGCTATCTGGTCGTGCGTGGCGACACCGGCGTGATCGCGAATCCGGTGCCTCGTGGGGTGCCGACGCGGCGGAGTCGACATCGTGATCAGCGTGGCGCACCGTTGGTGCGCGGGGTGCGGCGGCTGCCGCAGATCCTCGGCAGCAGCGAGGTCGACGCGCTCGTGGTGGCGCTGCGCACGTCGAGGGATCGGGCGATGGTCGAAGCGATGCTGCTCGGCGGGCTCCGCCGTTGCGAGGTCCTCGGGTTGCGGTTGTCGGATCTGAAGCTCGGCGAGTGGCGGGTGTTCATCGCTGACGGCAAGGGCGGTCATCAACGCCTGGTCCCGATCTCGCAGACGTTCTTCACGACGGTCGCCGCGTATCTCAACAGCGAACGTCCGGCTGACGCTGTGACGGATCGGGTGTTCGTCGCGTTGAAGGGCCCACGTCGTGGGCAGCCGTTGTCGGCCGACGGGCTCGACGAGATCCTCACCGCAGCCCGCGCCCGCGCCGGGCTGACGGGCGGGACATGTCACGAGTTGCGCCACACGTGTTTCACGCGTCTGCGTCAGGCGGGGATGCCGATCGAAGCGATCCAAGTCCAGGCCGGTCACCGCTCGATCGCGTCGACCCGGATCTATCTGCACCTCGGTGATGACTGGCTCGCTGGCGAGTATCGACGCGCGGTCGAAGCGATCGAAGCGCAAGCAATGGTCGGAGCGGCACGGTGAACGCGCTCCCCGCACACCATCTCCCGGAGCCACCCGCCGGATCAGCGTCGTCGGCGGGGCGCGTGTCGCTCCGCAAGACCCAGGAGATCACCTGGGCAGAGATCGCAACGAGAGCGCCGCAGATGGCGTTGACGATGAACCGGTTTCTCGATCAGCTCGCCGTCTCGGCAAGGCCTAACACCGTCGACGCCTACTCGCTGATGCTGCGATTGTTCGCCGGACGCGTCACCGAAGCCGACCCGGCATGCGTGCGTGTCGCGTCGATCGGTCGGACCCAGCTCGAGGACTACAAGCGGTGGCTCGCACAGCGTCCCGGCAAACACGGACGCACCTTGTCAACGACCACGATCCGACACAACCTGAGCCTGCTGCGAGCGTTCTTCGAACGGATCATCGACTGGGACTACGACGACGCACCGCGCAAGGTCCCGGTGTTCCCAGGCGACTTCCCCCAGGCCGACGAGCCGCTCCCGAAGTTTCTCGACGACCCCACCGCCGCGAAGTTCATGGCCGCGCTTGCGAACGACCCCGACCGACGCCGTCGGCTCATGGTCGAGATCCTTGCCCGGACCGGCATGCGCGCCGGTGAACTCGGCGCGCTCCGCGACGACGCGATGATCCGCATCGGCGACACCTTCTGGTTGCGTGTCCCCGTCGGCAAGCTCCACAACGACCGCTACGTCCCGCTGCACCCGATCCTGGTCGAGCTCATCACCGACTACCGCGACCACCGAGGACCCAGCCGCTCCGGGATGCTCGTCGAACGCAACGACGGTCAACCCTTCGACCGCCGAACCCTTGCCCGCTACGTCGCCGCTGTCGCGAAACGCGCCGGCGTCGGACACGTGCACCCGCACCAACTCCGCCACACCCTTGCGACCCAAGCGATCAACCGAGGGATGAGCCTCGAAGCGATCGCCGCGCTGCTCGGCCACCGCACCATGCGCATGACCCTCGTCTACGCGCGCATCTCCGACCGCACCGTCGCCGACGAGTACTTCCGCGTCACCGAAGCCGTCGAAGCCAGCTACCGCACAAGCGAACCGGTCCCTGCCACCGCCGAAGGCACCAACATGCGACGCCTCGCCGCAGACCACCGCCGCCTCCTCGGCAACGGCCACTGCACCCGACCCGCCGCACTCGACTGCAACTTCGAGACCATCTGCGAACGATGCGGCTTCTTCGACACCGGCCCCCAGTTCATCCCGATCCTGCGCCGCCAACGAGACCACTCCATCGATAACGACCAGCACGACCGAGCCGCCATCTTCACCGGACTCCTCCACAGCATCGACAACGAGGCACCAGACATGCTCGAATGACCCAGCCCGAGACCCCTGGATCACCCGTGTAACAACACTTCTGCCACGCGTCAGACAGCGCCGACGACCGATTCGCAGCCGTCGTTATGCGCTCTTCGAGGCGGTTGACCGGATAGCCCCGAGCGGCAGATCTGCACGGTATCGAACTGATACCATGCGCCAATGGCCATGACCCTTCGACTGACGGACAGCGAACAAGACGCCCTTCGCGAGCGCGCCGAGGCAGAGGGCATCTCGATGCAGGAAGCGGCCAGGCGCGCCGTGCGCGAGTTCGTTGCCAGGGGCGAGCACCGCGACCGCGTCTCGTCGGCAGCCGCGCTCGTGATGGACCGCCACGCCGACGCGCTGCGTCGCCTCGGCGAATGAACGATCCGGTTGAGTACCTCGACCTCGACGACCTCATCGATCTCGCCCGCGCGCTGCTCGGCGATCCACCACCGATCCGCGACGTCGGCCTCCTCGGATCAGCCGCAGCCCGACCTCAGGCAACGGCGTTCGGCCAGGACGCCTACCCGGACGTCATCACGAAGGCAGCTGCGCTGCTGCAATCGATCGTCAACAACCACGCGCTCGTCGACGGCAACAAGCGGCTCGGCTGGCTCGCCACGGCCGTGTTCCTCGAGCTCAACGGGTTCAACGCATCCAAGATCTCCAACGATGACGTCTACGACCTCGTCATCTGGGTCGCCTCGACCAACGCGTCTCTCGAGGACATCACCACCCGACTCTCACGACTCCTCGCACGTCGCCGTCGACGCTGACCGCGTCGCGCCCGATCGGCAGCTATGCACGCTCCCACGGATGGCGGTTCTCCACGTCGACGAAGATGCTCGGCTTGAGCGTGAGTCGCACTGGATGGAACGTGCCAGTCGGACCGGGCGCAATCGACAGGCTCTCGACGTTGTGCGTCCGATCAACCGCCAAGTGCTCGACCACTCCGTCGAGCTTCACGTGGATCGCCGGTACGCCCGCGAGTTCGCCGCTGACTTCCACAGTTCGGTCATACACGCCCACTCGCACAGTGACGGTCCAGTCGCCACGTGCCGTGCTCCATGTCGCTTCGCTGACGGGCCAACCGAGGTCGGGGTCGGCGAAGACCGGTTCGCTCTCGAACAACCAGTACAGCTCATCCAGCGTCGGGAACTCCTCCATCGGCATGAATGGAGACTGCCAGATTTGAGGAGCGGATCAGCGCCGAACGGCAGTTCGGCGCTTGTTGTCAGGTTCGAGTGAATCGTCGGGAACCTGGCGGCGGGTTCGGGTGTCGATGATGCTGTGAGGATCGTGGACCGAGCGAACGCCGTTGATGTGTCAGGTCGATCGTTCGACGACTGGTTCGTCGAGGCGTGGCCGAAGGCGTTCAGGTTGGCGGCGTTCCTCACGCATGACACCCAAGCCGGCGAGGACATCGCGCAGGACGTCTTGACCGAGATGTCACGGCGTTGGGAGAGCCTCGACGTGCCCGACGCGTACATGCGGCGAGCGGTCACGAATGCGTCGTGGAACCACAAGCGTCGCGGTCGGACCGCTGATCGCAAGCTGCCGCTCATCGCCGGTTCGGGCCGTGACGAGCTCCGCTTCGATCATCTCGCCGACGCGGTCGCCCGATTGCCGTTCCGCCAACGAGCAGTGGTGGTGCTGCGCTACTACGCGGATCTGTCCGAGGTCGAGATCGCCGACGCGCTCGGTTGCCGGCCCGGCACGGTCAAGTCGCTGTCCTCTCGCGCCCTTGCCACGCTCTCGAAGGAGATCTCCCGATGAACACACTGGATGACGATCTGCGCGACCTGTTCGCGCGTCAGGCCGATGCGATGCGCGTCCCGACACCGATCCTCGACCAACCTTTGGCGCGTGTGACCTTGCTCGATGCTCGACGTGAGCGGCGTTGGCTCCTGCCGGCCGCTGCGGTGGTCCTCGTCGCGGTCGGCGGGGTGGCACTCGCTCAGCGGACGACCCCCGACGCTCCTCCCTCCGTCCCGGCGGCTGAACCCGACACATCGGGGGCGCCGTTCTCGTTCGAGACACCCACGGTGCGCTTGAGCGCAGACAGCATCGAGGTCGTCAACGGCGATCAGGTGTCGATCCCCGCTGCGGTTGCGGTTCGCAGCGATCCCGGAACCAGCGAGTTCACCAGCCTCGAACTGTCCTGGACCGATGCCGGAGCCGAGCGACGCCTCTACCTCATGTTCGCCAGCGACGGCGCTGAATGGTGGGCGAGCGAGATCCGCACCACGGACCCGGCGGGCGAATGGGTGTCCACCCCCGAAGGACAACGGTGGTTCCCCTCACCACTCGGCAAAGCCTGGACCGGCGATGTCGATCTGCCGAACCTGCGCATCAGTGGGCTCACCGTCGAGGCCTTCCTCCGCCCGGCACCGTGCGACAGACCCACCAGCCCGATCGCCGTCGTGTCCGCCTACCCAATCATCGAAGGCTCTCCAGGGGACGGGTTCGTCGGCCGCATCGACCTGATCGACACCTCCACCTGCACCCCGATCGACCCGACCCCATACACATTCACCGCTGTCGTCGACGACCCGTCAATCGTGACCAGCCTCTCAGCCGGTCCTGTGGTAGCAACCACGATCCCATCCGAGATGACCACGGTCCCTGGCGTGCCGCCGGCACCCACGACAACCATCCTCGCCGACAGCACGGGACCTCAATACGACTACGACCCCCAGACCCCAGCACCCGAGCCCTTCGGCAGGTTCGACCTGATCCTCCTCCAACCCGGCTCGACCACCGTGAGGATCACCGTGACCGACGCCGACGGTGCCCTGATCGGGTCGGTCGCCATCCCGATCACCGTGCTCGGCCCGCCTGCCGCAGCCACCACCACCATCCCAGCGTCTACCCAGGCAACTGTGCCTCAGCCCTGACGCCACAGGATGAGAGAGCGCAGATTGCCCGCTAGGTGCGCAGAATGCAAGGCACTATCGCGCACAGATCATTCGATCTGAGTGTGCCACCTA
Source organism: Acidimicrobiaceae bacterium (assembly GCA_040380855.1). Classification (GTDB taxonomy): domain Bacteria; phylum Actinomycetota; class Acidimicrobiia; order Acidimicrobiales; family Ilumatobacteraceae; genus VFMC01. The sequence continues at coordinate 30,499 of JBEIIG010000025.1, forward strand.
CCGCCGGTTCTATTCAGGTGATCCACAATGCTGGAGGACCCAGAAGTCACCACAGTGAGCGTTCACGATGGCGAGCGATCCGTCGGCCACCGGTGGGCAGCTTCTGGTGGCCACTGACACCATCGATCACGCTTCGGCTGAGTCGAGGATGCCGAACGCCTTGCGCGACACCATCTGCGGCCGCTCACCTTCGGACTGCACATAGCCGCGGGTGGTGGACACATCGGCGTGACCGACGAACCGGGCGACGTCGTGAAGATCGAGATCTCCCGACGCGTACAGACTCGTGACTACCGACCGGCGACCCGTGTGCGTACCGATACCGGTCGGATCGATCCCGGCCTCGACAGCCGCCCGCCGGATCGCCCGGTCCACATGCTGACGCAACACCAGCCCACCGACCGGGTTGACGAACACCAAGTCGATCGCCTCCTCGTCGTACACCGTCACCGGCCATACCTCGTGTGCAGCTTCACGAAGCTCCATCCACCGCGCGCGGTGCGCGGTGAGCAAGCGCACAACGGTCGGCGCCAACAACTGCCGGCCAGCAGTGCGGCTGGTCTTGGGTGGGCCGAGCACCATCCCCACCCCGTCGGCATACGTCGCAGCACGCCGAACGCGAACCGTGCCTGCCTCCAGATCGAGGTCCTGCCACGCCAACCCCAGCGCCTCACTCACCCGCCAGCCCTGCACGAAACACAGCGCCACAGCAGCTGCGAACCGCTGATCGCACTTCGCCACGAGCGCCGCCACCTCGGTCGGGCTCAACGTGCGACGCTGCTCTTTCTGCACGCGCGGCGAGCGCACTCGCCGGGCCACGTTGTCGTCAGCCAGCCCCAGGTTCACCGCCTCGTCGAGCAGCTGCACCAGCAGCATCCGGATGTTCCTCGCGCGCGACGCCGAACCCGCAAGGGCCAGCTCCGAGATGAACCCTGCGACCTGCTCGGGCTGGAGCCGTCGCACCGCCACGTCACCCAGCCGCTCGCACACCACACGCATGTGCTTGGTGTAGGTCGACAACGACGTCGCTCGCACTCGGTGCTGCACCACGTGCTCGAGCCACCAGGCCGACAACTCGCGTACCGTCGTCGCCGCAGTGAAGCCGCCTGACAGAGGCGCCAACTTCTCCGCCTCACGCTCGGCAGCAATGTGCCGATCACGCGACGCTTCAGCCGCAACGCGAGTACGCCCAGTCGGCCGACCGACCTTGCCGTCGGCCTTGCGCCAGGGAGCAACCCACACACCGCGCGTCTTGTCGAAGTAGGGGTCGGGGTGGCCGCGCACAGCACGGTTGACGACCACGAACGAGCCACTCGACGGGTCGACAACCCGCTTGCCACGAGGAGCACGAGGCATGACTCACACCTCCCTGCAGAGAGTCCGAATCCCCCGCAGGCTAGCCCGATGAGAGCCAGTTTGAGAGTTACGCTGAGAGTTGCACTCCACGAACGGCGGTGAACACCGGTGAACCGCTCTGGCTATTCTCCCTGGTCAGGAGCCTCTTCGTGAGTCTCGGTGAACCTCTGAGAGGCCAGTGGCGGAAGGCGTGGGATTCGAACCCACGGAGGCCCAGAAGACCTCAACAGTTTTCGAGACTGTCCCATTCGTCCGCTCTGGCAGCCTTCCGCCCGGCAGACTATCGCTCGCAAGACGGACCCGGACGGGATTGCTGCCAAAACGGCCACTGCCCCGGACGGTCACTGCCGTGATCGCCGCCGCCACTCGTTCCGCCGCCGACATCGAGTCGGGCCCCGCCAACGCGATGCAGTTGCTCGGCCTCGACACGAGCAGCCCGCTGCCCGCGTGGATGCTGCTGAACGCCGTGCGCCATCAGCGCTTCAGCGGTGAGGTGACGCTGCACACCATGCCCGCCGTGCGGGTGTGGGCGGTCGACGGCACCGTGTACTGGGCCGAACGGGCGGGCGCCCTGGCCGTGGCCGACCGACTGGTCGAACTCGGTGTGCTCGACCAGCGCCAGGCCGCCGCAGGAACGACCCAACTCGGCGACGCGGCGTTCGTCGGCCAGCTGTTCGCCCGTGTGCCCAACCTGAACCGCGACGAGGTGATGAACGCCCTCGGCTACGTGCGCGACACGATCATCGCCGAAGTGGCCGAATTGGTGGCCGCACGCGTCGACGTGGCTGCCGGCCGACACCACCCCAGCGGCATCGTGTTCTGGTTCGAGGGCCACGACGCCCCGCCTGCCCACGCCTCGCCCACCTACGCCTCACCCACCCACACCTCGCCCGCCCACGCCTCGCCCGCCCCGGCACCGGCCGTGTACACCGAGCAGCACGACGACGAGGTGCTGCCAGAAGACGTCGCCGCAGCAGTGCGCCAGGCCCTGGCCGGCATCCGCGCCAGCCTCACCGAGCGGTCGACCGGCATGTCGAGCACCTCGGGGTCGTTCACGTTCACCTATCTCGACGAAGCGCCGGTGCCCGCTGCAACCCAGGCCCAGGGTGCCACCCGGACCGAAGCGACCAGAACCTCGCTGGCCTCGATGTTCGCAGCAGCCGAGGCTGACGCCAACACCACCGCAGCCGACCCGACCGCAACCATGTTGCTCGAGACCATTCCTGCCGCAGCGCCGACCAACGGCAGCGACGAGTCAGGAAGTGGGAAGCGGCGGCGTCTGTTCGGTCGCCGCGGCTGACCCACGACGTCGCTTCGCGAAGAAGTTCTTCAACAACGCAGCCGCCTCGTCGGCCAGCAGCCCGCCGTCGACCTGAGCGCGATGGTTGAGACGCGGATCGTCGGCGATCTCGAACAGGCTCCGCACCGCGCCCGCCTTGGGGTCGGAGGCGCCGAACACCACCCGACGGATCCTGCTGTTCACGATGGCGCCCGCACACATCGGGCACGGCTCGAGCGTGACGTACAGATCGCAGTCGTCGAGCCGCCAGTGCCCCACGGCAGCGGCCGCGTCGCGCAGCGCCAACACCTCGGCATGCGCCGTCGGGTCGCCCGTCAACTCGCGCTCGTTGTGCCGGGCAGCGATGACGAGGCCGTTGCGCACCACCACGGCACCCACCGGCACATCGTCGTGCGCCTCGGCCCGAACGGCCTCGTCGAGCGCGTGCTGCATCGCGGCAACGCTGTCCATGGCGGAGGGGGTGGGATTTGAACCCACGGACCCCTTGCGAGGTCACAGCATTTCCAGTGCTGCCGATTCGGCCGCTCTCGCACCCCTCCCCGTCCCTGACGGGAGTGCTCGGCAGGCTAGCGGGTGGCCCGATGGGATCCCTCGTCCCGGCCGGGTAGCCTGAGGCCATCGCTCGACGGTGCGCCCGCCGGGTGAGGTGACGGTCGGGTCCTGTGCGACGGGTAGCCGGGAATCAGGTCAGGCCCGGGAGGGAGCAGCCTTCAACGGTGTCGCTCGTGTGCCGCAGGTCGCCTGGCCGTCACCTCACTCGGTGGGCGTCGTCGCGTTCCGGGGCCGGGGCGCCTCGGCCGACGTCGTCTGCAGCCCGCACCGGCAGCCAGCACCGACATCCCACACCGACAGCTGTCAGCGGCGCTCGGCGAGGCGCTCGGCGCGGGCCACCAGGTTCGGTGCCCCCAACCGCTCGGCCATCGTTGCGAAATCGGCCGTGGGGCCACGCCACGCCCAGTCGTCGACCGTACCCACCACCGGCAGGGGATGGCCGGTGCCCTCACCGATGCTGGCGATGCGCCGGAACAGCAGCGCCAGATCGCGCTGGTCGCGCAGTGTGGCGGCCAGCTTCTCGGCACCGCGCAGACCGGCCAGCCCCCAATCGGCTGCCGCATCGGGGATGGCATCCAGGTGCCCGAATGCAGCCAGCACCGTTGCAGCGCTCTTCGCCCCCCAGCCGGGCAGGCCGGGAAACCCATCGGCCGTATCGCCCACCAGGCCCAGGTAGTCGGCGATCGACCCGGGCGACACCCCGAACCGCTCGACCACGGCGGCTTCGTCGATCACCTCACCCTTGCGCCGATCGAACTGCACCACCCGGGTGCCACGAACACACTGGCCCAGGTCTTTGTCGGGGGTGACGATCAGCACCTGCTCGACCCGCTCGTCGGCATCGGCCACCGCCGCCGCAGCACCGAGCGCATCGTCGGCCTCGTGGTCGACCATCGGCCACACCGTGAACCCGGCCGCGGCCAACGCCTCCTCCATCACCGGGATCTGCTCGAGCAACTCGGCCGGCATCCCGTCACTCGTCTTGTACCCGGCCCACAACTGGTTGCGGAAACTCTCGATCACATGATCGGACGCCACCCCGATGTGCGTGGCACCCTCGGCCACGAGCTGCAGAGTCGACGCCACCACCCCGGCGGTAGCGGCAAAGGGGCCCGGGCTGCCATGACGCGCCGCCTGGCCGAAGTGCTGTCGGAACAGCTCGTAGGTGCCGTCGACGAGATGGACCTTCACGCCTGCACCACACGGCTGATCGAGTGGAAGCGATGGAGAGCGGGGCACGACGTCACGACCCCCATTGTCGCATCTCACCCCCTCCCGTCGACAGCGGCTCGGGCCGCGCCCGCCCAGTCACCTCACTGACATCTCGGCCGCGATCGGAACAGTCGACCATGAGCATTCCTGCCTTCCACCCGGTGTCCGCACGCTGGCAATCGTCAACTTTTGTTCAAGACACGCGGGCGCCCTGCCGAAAGAAGTCCTGTGACGATGAATGATCGACCCATGACCGGTGGCCTCGACGAGCACACATCCGCGCTGCTGAGCGCGGTCGAGCAGCAACTCACCCGTTACTTTGCGTCGATCTCGCGCCAGGTGGATGCACAGAAAGTGGCCACCACCGAGGCCATCGAAGCCCAGCACCGGGCCAACGGCGACTACCAGGAGGCCCTGCGCGCCGCACTCGAAGAGCGCCTCGTCGCCTTCGCCCAGCATCAACACGAACGCATGGTGGCCATCGAGGAGCAGTTCGACGCGCTCGCCGCCCACCCGGCCGCCGCTGCCGACCTCACCGGCATCAACTCGCGCCTCGAGGCCACCGAACGCACACTGGTCGACCGGATGCTGGCCGTCGAGCACCGCGTCAGCGACGAATTCGGACGGCGCATGGCCGATCTCGAAGCAGTCGTGGGCCGCGTGAACGCCGGCTTCGACGAAGCGATCGGGGCGCTGTCGCAGCGGATGCTCGAACTCGACAACCGTGTGGCCAGCCTGACCGCCCGCACCGACGATCTGGCCGCCCGCCAACTGTCGGTCGACCCCCTCGAGATCGAGTCGTTGCGCACCCTGGCCAGCGGCGCCGCCGGCGAGGCAGCCCTGCTGCGCATGGACCTCGAACGGCTGACCAGCACGGCCGGCGAACAGTTCGACCACTACGCGGTGCGCATCGCCGACATCGAGAACACTCTGCAGGGCGAAGCCGACGTGAACTCGGCCGTCCAACTCGAACGACTCGACGAACTCGAACGACAGGTGAACTCACTCGACCTGTCGGCCATCGGCCGTCCGGTGACCACTGCCATGCCGACCATCATCGAGCCCACCATCAGCGCACCCGCAATGGTGGCACCCGTGCTGCCCGCAGCCGAACCCGTCGCCCCAGCCGCCCCGGTGCAGGCCCCCGAGCCGATCGCAGCGAGCCCCGTCGCCGCTGCTCCGGCACCGGTCGACTCCATCACACCCGCCCAGCAGCCCGCCGAGGTGTGGCTGCCGGGTTCGCCGGTGGCGACACCGGTGATCCCCGAGCCGATCATCGTCGAGCCCGTGCTGCGTCAGCCCGTGTTCACCCTGCCCGAACCGGTGCTCGCCCCCGCTCCAACCCCTGCCGCTCCAACCCCTGCCGCCGCAACCCCTGCCGCCGCTGCGCCCGAACCGGCCGCTGCAGCACCGACGAGTTCGCTCCTGGCCGACCTGGTGGCCGCCACACCCGTGGCACCCGTCACCGCCGCCGCAACCCCGTCGGTGAACGACACCACCGAAGTGCCCGTGCTGCGGGCGCCGGCGCTCACCCGCCGCATGGCGGCACCTCCCCCGATGACGCTCACCCCGCGCCTTCCGTCCACCACTCCCGCCGAACACGGCTCGACCGCAACGGAGTCGTCGCTCGGCAGCAGCTGAGTAGACGGCGACGACGGCTTCGCACCGTCGACGAGAGGATCCCACGATGGCGTTGTTCCGCAGCAAGGAGTCGACAACACCGGCGCCGAACGGTGCCGGTAGTGCCGCGCCCCCTGCCGGTCAGCACGCCGCCGAATGCATGCGTCTCGGCCAGTTCCTGGTCGATGCCAACCAGCTCACCACCGAGCAACTCGGCACCGCACTGCAGGAAGCCAACGGCGATGCGCTGCAGTTCGCCGACCTCGTCGTGGGCCGTCTGGGCGCCGGACGGTCGGAAACAGCCGCCGCCATCGCTGCGGTCTGGGGTGTCGAGGTGGCCGACACCCGCAACCTCGACGTACAGCCCGAACTCGCCGCGAACATTCCTGAGGCACTGGCCCGCCAGCACAGCATCGTGGTGGTGGGCGAACGCAGCGGCTCGCTGGTCGTGCTGTCGGCCGCACCCTCGCCCGATCGGCGCAACGCCGTGCAGAGCGCACTCAGCCGGCCGATGGTGTGGCTCGCGGCCGATCCGGCCACCATCCGCACGTTCATCGACCGCAGCTACCGCGCCGACGCCGACATCGACCGCCTCGTACAGGCCTTCGACCAGTCGAGCGCCCAACTGCGTGCCGTCGAACACGGCGACGAGATCGAACTCGACGACCAAGCACCGGTGGTGCAGCTGGTCAACCGCATCGTCGGCCAGGCGCTTCGCGACCGCACCAGCGACATCCACGTCGAACCGCTCGACGACCGGCTGCGCATCCGGTTCCGCATCGATGGCCACCTGGTCGAGAGCTTCAGCCTGCCGATCGGCGTCCACGCACCGTTGGTGAGCCGCCTGAAGATCATGAGCGGCATGAACATCGTCGAGAAGCGCCGCCCGCAGGACGGCCAGTTCTCGACCAACGTCGACGGCCGCAGCGTCGACGTGCGCATCGGCTCGGTCGCCACCGTGTTCGGCGAGAAGATCGTGATGCGAATCCTCGACAAGCAGCGCTCGATGATCGGCCTCGACCGCCTCGGCTTCCCGCGCGAGACCTACCTCCACTACTCGAAGCTGATCCACTCACCGTTCGGCATGGTGATCTGCTCGGGCCCCACCGGTGCCGGCAAGACCACCACCCTGTACGCCTCGCTCGCCGAGGTGAACACACTCGGCACCAACATCACCACGATCGAAGACCCGGTGGAGTACATCGTCCCCGGCATCAACCAGATCCAGACCAACGAACAGGCCGGCCTCACCTTCGCCACCGGCCTGAAGGCCATCTTGCGCCAAGACCCCGACGTCATCCTCGTCGGCGAGATGCGCGACGTCGACACGGCCCGCATCGCCGTGCAGTCGGCACTCACCGGCCACTTCGTGCTGTCGTCGCTGCACGGCACCGACAGCGTCGCCGCACTGCACCGCCTGCTCGACATGGGCATCGAGGCCTTCCTCATCGCCTCGTCGGTGGTGGGCGTGATCGGCCAGCGACTGCTGCGCCGCATCTGCGACTCGTGCAAAGAGCCGTACAACCCGCCGGCCGACGAGCTGGCCGTGTTCCGTCAGCACAGCGGTGGCAGCGACAAGGCGCAGTTCTTCCGCGGTGCCGGCTGCGCCTACTGCGCCGGCACCGGCTACCGCGACCGCATCGGCGTGTACGAACTGCTGCGCATCACACCCGAACTGCGCCGCCTGCTCATCGGCTGGGCCACCACCGAAGAGCTCCGCCGCCTTGCAGTAGCGCAAGGAATGCGGACGATGTTGAGAGAGGCGATGGCGCTCGTCGAGAACGACGTCACCACCGTGCCCGAAGTCATCCGCACCCTGTTCGCGAGCTAGCTGCCCCGAGGAGCAACCATGCCCAGCTTCACCTATGCAGCCATCGACGTGAGCGGTAGCACCGTCGAAGGAACCCAGAAAGCCCCGACGATCGCTGCCGCGCGCGCGTCGTTGATCGACCGCAACCTCTATCCCGTCCGGATCGAGGAGAAGCGCGGGCTGCTGCAGTTCGAACTGACCAGCGAGAAGGTCGACCGCAAGGCCCTGCTCCACTTCACCCGGCAGCTCGGCGTGTTCACGATCGCCGGCGTGTCCATCACCGAGGCACTCGACATCATCGGCGACGAGTCGACCGACGTGGCCCTGCGGCGCTCGATCGTCGAGATGGCCGAAGACCTGCGCAACGGCGGCACCCTGAGCGCCTCGATGCTGAAGCACCCCAACGTCTTCCCCAGCTACTACGTGGGCATCGTCCGCTCGGCCGAGATGACAGGCAAACTCGACGAGGCGCTCGAGAGCCTCGGCGACTACATGCAGCGCGAGATCGACACCCGCTCGAAGCTGGTGTCGGCACTCACCTATCCGATGATCGTGCTCGTGATGGCGATCGGCACCGTGGTGCTGTTGGCCGGCTTCGTGCTGCCGAAGTTCAAACCGCTCTTCGCCGAGATGGGCACCGAACTGCCGCTGCCGACGAAGATCATGCTCGGCATCTCCGACTTCTTCTCGAACTACTGGTACATCGCCCTCGGCGGAATGCTCGCCTTCATCATCGGCTCGTACTGGGTGTTCAGGACCGAGAGCGGACGGCCGGTGCGCGACCGGGTGGTGCTGAAGATGCCGATGGTGCGGGGCCTCGTCGAGTGCAGCCTGCTCGAACGCTTCTGCCGCATGCTCGGCGCCATGGTGTCGGCAGGGGTACCGCTGATCGACGGCTTCAGTACCACCACCGCGGGCACCGACAACCTGGTGTTCCGTCGGAAGTTCGAAGAGGTGCAGCAAGCCATGCTCGAGGGGGCGGGGTTCGCAAAGCCGTTGGCCGAGACCGAACTGTTCCCCGGCGCAGCCCGCCAGATGTTCAAGGTGGGTGAAGAGACCGGCACCCTCGACAAGCAACTGAAGGTGGCCGCCGAGTACTTCGGGCGCGAACTCGAGGACCGGATGCGTCGCTTCACGGCGATGTTCGAGCCGTTGCTCATCATCTTCATCGGTGGCGTGGTCGGCTTCGTCGCCGTCGCCCTGGTCTCGGCGATGTACGGCATGATGGGCGACATGAACGGCTGATGGGCGAACCACACCATGCGCTGCCGGCCGTCACACCCACCACACTGCGTCGATGATCGCCTCGCCGGCGATCACACCGACGATGGTGCCCGCAGCCAGGAACGGGCCGAACGGCAGCGCCGTCTTGCGCCCCGCCGTGCCAGCCACCATGGCCACCACACCCACCACGGCACCGAACAGGAACCCCAGGAACAGGCCCACGGGCACGTACCCCAGGCCCAGCCAGCCGAGGTAGCCGCCGAGCAGCGGCGACAGGCGCACATCGCCGTCGCCCATGCCGCCGCGGCTGGCCACGTAGACCAGCCCCATGAACGCAAGTGCGATGGCCGCGCCGGCCAGCATCGTGACGATGCGTCCGGGCCGGTCGTCGACGAGCGCAGCCACCACCAGCAACGGTGCACCGATGGCAGCGACCGTGTAGGTGATCTCGCGCGGCAGGCGCCGAGTGCGCAGGTCGATCCAGCTCAACGCGAGCAGCCCGGCACTCAGCACGCAGAAGGCCGCCGTCTCCCAGGTGGGCCCGAACCGGAGCACCATCGCCACGAACAGCGCCGCCGTACCCAGTTCCATGATCAAGGGCTCGACGCCGATCGAGGCGCGGCACCGCCGGCATCGACCGCGCAACGCCAGCCAGCTGAACACCGGCACCAGATCGAGTGGCCCGAGTTCGAGCCCGCACGCACCACATGCAGAGCCCGGACGCACCACCGAGGCACCGCGGGGAACCCGATCGACCACCACGGTGAGAAACGACCCGATCAACAACCCTGCCACGACGGCCAACACGATCGAGGCAGCAGTCACCGACACGGCAGCGGAGGTTAGCCCACCATGTTCAACGACGACCCCCTGCTCCATGCGCTGCTCGTCGCAACGGTCGAAGCCGGCGCGAGCGACCTCCACCTCACCCCCGGTCGACCGCCGACAGCTCGCCGCGACGGCATCCTCGTGGCCTTCGAGGGCACCGCCGAGCTGACCGCCGACGACACCGAACGCGCCGTGCTGGCACTGCTCGACGACGACCAGCTCGCCGACCTCGAGCAGTACAAGCAGTACGACTTCTCGTTCGGCATCCCGGGCGTGGGTCGCTACCGCGCCAACGTCTTCCGCCAGCGCAGTTCGTATGCGCTGGCACTGCGCGTGATCCCCACGCGCATCCGCAGCCTCGCCGAACTGGGCTGCCCTTCGGCCGTGTACGACCTGCTGCGCCGACCCTACGGCCTCGTGCTCGTCGTCGGCCCCACCGGTTCGGGCAAGAGCACCACCCTGGCGGCGATGATCGACCGGATCAATGCCACTCGGGCATGCCACATCCTCACCATCGAAGACCCGGTCGAGTACCTGCACCACCATCAGCTCTCGATCGTGAACCAGCGCGAGGTGGGCACCGACGTACCGACCTTCACCGAAGGTCTCCACGCGGCGCTGCGCGAAGACCCCGACGTGATCCTGCTCGGCGAAATGCGCGATCTCGACAGCATCAGCATCGCGCTCACCCTGGCCGAGACCGGCCACTTGGTGTTCGCCACCCTGCACACCAACGATGCCGCCCAGTCGCTCGACCGTGTGATCGACGTGTTCCCCGCCGAACGGCGCGACCAGATCCAGGTGCAACTGGCCAACACCCTGCAGGGCGTGCTGAGCCAACGCTTGCTGCCCGCCATCGGCGGGGGCCGTGTGGCCGCCTACGAACTGTTGCTGTCGACCGAGGCGGTGCGCAACCTCGTGCGCGAGGGCAAGTCGCGTCAGTTGCGCAACGTGATGATCGCTGCGCAAGGCGACGGCATGCTCACCATCGAGGCCGACCTCGCCCGCCTGGCCGCCAGCGGCATCATCTCGTACGACACGGCCACCGCGGCCAGCATGTACCCGAAAGAAGTGCTCACGCTCGCCTCCACCCAGCGGGCCCAGCAGCAGGCCCAGGCAACCATCCTGGCGGGCCAGAGCGCCACCACGGCCAACGCCGAATACCTGAACGGCAACTGAGGCCGCGCCCATGCCGCCCCGGAATCCCTACTCGACCCTCGGTGGGGTGACGCCCTGCCCCGGGGGGTGGCTGGTGCTGCCGGCGCGTCTGAGCGGGGTGACGGTGGTGGTCGACGAGCCGTTCGTGGTGGCGACGCTGCGCGACGTGCTGGAGTACAAGCCCTCGTTCGACTCGGCCGCGATCGACGTACCGATCGGGTTCCCCGACGAGCCGGCGGGCCCGTTCCGGGCTGCCGAGCTGGAGGCACGCGAGATGCTGGGCTGGCCGCGGTTCGCCGCCATCCACCCCGTCCCGTCGCGAGCCGCGCTCCACGCCACCACCTTCGCCGAAGCGAACGCACTCGAGCCGTGGCTCACCCGCTACGACTGGTACCGGTTCCGCTGGCTGCGCGAGTCACTCGACGAGATCCAACCGTTCCATCAGCGGCACTGGTTCTCGTCGCACCCCGAACTCAGCTTCCTCTCGCTCAACGGCGACCAACCGGTGCGGAGTTCGCCGTACCAGACCGACGGCATCGCCGAACGACGCGCCCTGCTGCGCGAGCGACTGCCCGGTGTGGAGGACGTGGTGGTGCAGACACCACCCGAGGGTGCCGCCCCGGTGCACCTGCTGCGCGCCGCCGGACTGCTGTGGACCGCCCGGCGTTCGCTCGCCCGCGCCGCCAGCCGGCTTCCGATCGACATGGCCTGGAACGACGCCGGCCTGCGCATCGAACTGCTCCGCTGAGCCGGTCGTCGAGCGCAGTGTCAACTCGCACTCGGCCCACCAACTGAGGCCGGACACGCGAACGGGGCCGGATCCGAAGATCCGGCCCCGTTCGACGTTCTGTTGATCGGATAGACCGATCAATCAGCCATCCTTAGCAGCCCGAGCCAGACTGAGCAACGACGTTGCCCGACACGATGTCCATGTTGGACGACAGGTTCTGGAGCAGACGCCCGCTCACCAGCACCGCCTCGGTGGGCGCAGTCGCATTTGAGCCATTGCTGGCGTAGTACGACTCGATCGCCACCTCGAGCGTCTTCTTGTCCGAAGCGCAGGTGCTGGACTTGCTGTTGTTGCTGATGCCACGCACCGACAGCACGGTGATGGTGGCGAGGACGCCGAGAATGGCGACCACGATCAGCAACTCGACGAGGGTGAAGCCCTTGTCACGCTTTTTCGTGGTCTCCGTCGGGATGATTTCAGTAGTCATTGGGGGTTCCTCCATGATGGTGTCGAAACGGCAGGTGCACTGCAGCCGCAGTCGTTCTGTCCGCCGAGGGGACGGTCCCGGGATGTGACGGAAATGCCACAGTCCTCGGCGGTTTTTTTCCGCCTTGACGAACCAGTGGACGAGACGTTCCGGACAACCGCTCAAGGTGTGGTGCTCGAGTGCCGATACATCGAGGCGACCCAGTGGAGGTACCGGTGCGGCGGAACAACAGCAACGACAGCTCGTGGAGCGACGAGCCCGATATGACGGCACCCTTCCTCGCCGACGAGCCCGGCGCCGAGTGGCGGGCGGCCGCCAACGACCTGCGCGAGCGCGTCGCCAAACTCGAGAACCAGGTGCTGCAGCAGTACACCGCCATGGCGGCATACGCCACCATCGCGCAGAAGAACATCGAGGCGGTGCAGGCCGAGAACCGCAACGATCTCGACCGTTCGCAGACCACCACGATCGGCCTCGTCGAACGCCTGCGCCGCGAGACCTACGAGCAGATCCAGGCGTTGCGCGCCCGCGAGGGCGCGGCACCCGGTGCGTTGGGTGCCGACGCCGCAGCGCGGCTCGACATCCTCGACCAGCGCATCGAAGCACTCGCCACTGCACTCGAGCGCAGCATCCAGAACCAGTGCGTGCTCGCGGAACAGCTCGCCACGTTGCTCGACGAGCGCATGCAGCGCGACGGTTGGCTCGTCGCCAGCGGCAGCGTCGGCGACCTGTCGTTGCGGTAGCGGTCACCCGTCGTTCTACGGTGGGCACGATGTCCGCCGATCAGGTACCACCGCCCCCATCACCCACCGCCACGGTGCGGCTCCGGGCAGGCCGCGAGCGGTCGCTCGAACGCCTGCACCCGTGGGTGTTCAGCGGTGCCATCGACAGTGTGCACGGCACACCCCGACCCGGCGACACCGTGCTGGTCGAATCGGCCGGCGGCGATGCGCTCGGCGTGGGTGCCTACAGTCCCGCCTCGCAGATCAGGGTGCGGATGTGGTCGCACGATCCATCGACGGTGATCGACGAGGGCTTCGTCGCCGATCGCGTCGCCGCAGCGGCCTGCCGTCGCGCCCGCCTGCTCGACCCGGCGTCGCCGACTCCCACCGATGGTGCTCGACTGGTGTTCAGCGAGGCCGACGGCCTGCCCGGCCTCACAGCCGACCGCTACGGCGACACGGTGGTGGTGCAGTGCACGTCGGTGGGCGCCGACCGCTGGCGCACCACGATCGCCGACGCGCTCGCCGCCCTGCCGGGTGTGACGAGCGTGTACGAACGCAGCGACGCCGACATCCGCGAACGTGAGGAACTTCCGGCGCGCATCGGGGTGCTGCGTGGGCCGGCACCATCGCCCGATCTGGTGGTGCACGAGGGTCGCTGGCGGTACTCGGTCGACCCGGTGGGCGGGCACAAGACGGGCTTCTATCTCGACCAACGAAACGCCCGCGCAGCGATCAATCGGTTCGCCGCCGGAGCACGCGTGTTGAACGTGTTCTCGTACACCGGGGCATTCAGTGTGGTGGCCGCCGGAGCCGGCGCAGCGAGTGTGCTGAGCATCGATTCGTCGGGGCCGGCGCTCGAGATCGCCCGCCGCAACGGCGAACTGAACGGCCTCGACATCGGCGAGGTGATGGAGGCCGACGCGTTCACCGCGCTTCGCGGCCTGCGCGACCGCGCCCGCCAGTTCGACCTGATCGCCCTCGACCCGCCCAAACTGGCCGCCAACGAACGGCAACTCGACCGGGCCAGCCGCGCCTACAAAGACCTGAACCTGCTGGCCGTGAAACTGCTCGCCCCGGGTGGAGTGCTGCTGACCTTCAGTTGTAGCGGGGCGATGAGCGCCGATCTGTTCCAGAAGGTGGTGGCAGGTGCCGCCCTCGACGCCAAGCGGACGGTGCGCATCATCGACCGCCTCGCCCAGCCCGAAGACCACCCGGTCCCGCTCGCCTTCCCCGAAGCCGACTACCTGAAAGGCCTCGTCCTCCACGCCGACTGACCCCGCACCCCCGCCGCGATGAGCAACCTGCGCACCGGCTGCGCACACCGCTCATCGCGGCGCGTTGGGGGTGCCTCAGTGGTGGGCGGCGCCGGGGTTCTCCTGCACCAACTCGATGAGCGTGCCGAAGCTGCCCTTGGGGTGGATGAAGGCCACGGTGGTGCCACGGCTACCCGGGCGGGGTGCCTTGTCGATGGGCGTCGCACCGGCCGCCACCATCGCGTCGAGCGCCTCCTGGCAGTTGGCCACGCGGTAGCCCACATGGTGCAGACCCTCGCCGCGCTTCTCGATGCTCTTCGCGATCGGGCTGTCGGGACGGGTGGCGGCCGTGAGCTGGATGTAGCTGTCGGCCACCTTCACCAACGCCTCCTCCACACCGTCGCTGTCGACGATCTCGCGGTGGTGCACCTCGGCACCGAACGCCTCGGCGTAGTAGGCGATCGCGGCCTCGAGGTCGCGAACGGCGATGGCGATGTGGTCGATCTCGGTGAGCAGCATGGAACCAGTGAAACAGACTCGCGACCAGTGACGTCAAAGCGAGCATGAAGAGCATCACACTGATGCCTGGAGCCTCACCCGTGACCCCACCCGACGTCGCCGACTTCTACCGCAGCCATCGCGCCGACGCCGTGCGCTGGGCCGTGGCCTTGGTGGGCGACCGGGCAGTGGCCGAGGAACTCGCCCAGGAGGCACTCATCGCCGTCAGCGCCAGACTGGAGGGCCTCGACAACCCGACCGGCTACCTGCGCCGCACGGTGGTGAACCGAGCCGCCTCGTGGCACCGGTCGCACGCCCGCGAACAGCGGCGCATCCACCGGGCCGCCGCCGGGCAGCCCACCTCGTACAGCGCCGAGACCCACGAGATGCTCGGCGCACTCGCAGCGCTGCCCTACAAGCAGCGTGTCGCCGTCGCCCTGCGCTACTGGGACGACTGGACCGATGAACAGATCGCCGAGGCACTCGGCTGCGCGCCCATCTCGGTTCGGGTGCTCGTGCACCGCGCCCTGGCCACGTTGAAGCAGGAGATGGCCCGATGAACGACATGCTCACCGACACGACGAGCGACGACGCCGTCATCGCCCGGCTGCGCAGCGCCCTCGACGAAGTGGTCGCCAGCGGTGGCCCGATCACCGCCGAAACACCTGACGTGTTCGACGCCTCCGTGGTACCGCTGCGCGCCGGAACCCCAGGCCGCCGCCCGGCCCGCACCTGGATCGGAGTGGCCGCGGCCACCATCGTCCTGATGGGCGGGGCCGGCTGGGCGTTGTCGCAGCGCACCTCACCCGCCGCGACCGACGCCGACACGACCCTCGATTCGATGCCCAGTGTCACCGACCCGGCTGCCACCCTCGTGCCGGACACCGGCGAAGCGCCCTGGTATACCGTGGGCCTTGCCGACGCCGCTCCCGGTGGCATCAGCACCAGCACCGTCGGCAACCAAGCCGGCGGCTTCACTCAGAGCTGGATCGTCTCCGGTACGAACGGCGACACATCGTCGCTCGGGCTGCTGATCATCGATGTGCGTTACAACGAGCTCGGCTTGCCGCCGGATGACAACTACACCGAGATCGACGCGCCGCAGGGCACGGCGTGGCTGCTCACCGACCCCGGCTCCCCCACCAGCGGCAGCCCGGAGCTCATCTGGCAACGCACCGACGGCACCGTCTGGTTCGTGACCCAGGCAGGCCTGATCGGCGCCACCGATGCGGACGGGTCGGCGTTCGCCGACTACGTGTTCCAGGTGCAGCGCGGCACGTTCAACGACCTGTTGAACAACCCCGACGAGCGTGCCGAGTGGGTGGGCGCCAGCCCGACCGACGAGGTCATCGAATACAAGCAGGACTATGCGGTGGGTGGTGTCGACACGGCGATCGTGCTGGGGGTCGGCAGCACCTCGCCGCTGAACCATCTGTCCGAAGCCACCGGTATCACCGACACGTTCGTCGCCCGCAACCGGGCCTGGCGCGGCACCCAGGCCGACGGCGAGACGACCGTCGTGTGGGTGATCGACGGTGCAACGATCCCTGCTACGAGCGCAACGCCCCGACAGTGGTGGGGCATCCTCCGGATCAGCCCGGTGCTCGGCGACCGGGTCGACGAGGTACTCGCCGCGGTCACTCTGGCCACGCCGCCGAGCGGCCCGTCGACACCCGACGCCGGTGACACCATCGGCACCAGTGTGCCGCCG
>JBEIIG010000026.1:0-46789 GCA_040380855.1 Acidimicrobiaceae bacterium
GACGGCATCTCGGTGCTGCAGACCGCTGAAGGGGCACTCGATCAGGTGAACGTGATGCTCCAGCGTATGCGTGACCTCGCGGTGCAGGCGTCGAACTCGGGCACCAACGGCCAGAGTGCACGTGACGCCGGCCAGGCCGAACTGAACGCACTGCGGACGGAAATCGACCGTATCTCGAGCACCACCCGCTTCGGCTCGGTGAACCTGCTCGACGGCACGTTCGGCACCGGTGGCACCGCCACCGTGGCCAGCACTCTCGACGCCGATGGCAGCTACACCATTGCTGCCGGTTCGTCGGTGCTGACCCTGGCCTTCGGTGGCACGATGTCGGGCCTCGGCACCGTGACCGCCAACCTGTCGGCGGGTGGCTACACGTTCACCAACATGGCGTCGGAGATCCAGTCGAAGTTGCGTTCGGTCCTGCTCGCCGGCTCGGCGTCGCAGGCGGAGATGGCGTCGAGGTTGACGGTGACCGGTACGGCCAGCGGTGCTGGCAGCACGTTGTCGGTCCGCATCGAGGGCGTGTCGAGCGGTGCCTCGGTGACCCTGGGTGGTGGCTCGAACGCTGTCACCTTGCTGAGCGCTACTGCGGTCAGCGTCACCCAGGCCGGCCAGAAGTTCCAGGTCGGCTCGGGTATCTCGGGCAGCGAGCAGATCTCGTTCGGTATCTCGGGTACGTCGTCGACGGCACTGAGCATCGCGTCGATCTCGATCAACACCGACGACACCACCACCAACGCGGCGATCACGGCGCTCGACGCAGCGATCAACACCGTGTCGACCAACCGTGGCAACATCGGTGCGTTGCAGAACCGGTTCGAGTCGATGGTGGCCAACCTGGCCACCACCACCGAGAACCTCACCGCATCCGAGAGCCGTATCCGCGACGTCGACATGGCGGCCGAAATGGTCGAGTTCACCAAGAACCAGGTGCTCTCGCAGGCCGGTACCGCGATGTTGGCCCAGGCCAACCAGATCCCGCAGGGCATTCTGTCGCTCCTGCGGGGCTGATCGAGTACCACACTCGACAACCGACAGTCAGCAACGAGGGGGGTTCGGCATCTGCCGGGCCCCCCTCGGCGCGTCTGCGCGCAGGTGCGCTCCCGTCCATCAGCGCCTCACCACCGCAGGGTGATGTCGGGGGATAAACGGGTGATACCGGGCGATCATCCTTGCGCAAGGTCGGACCGGGGGACGGTGACCGGAGTCAGTCCGAGGTGTCACATCCCTCGGCCGAGTGGACAGCCCGACAGGGCGGTGAGGAAACCATGCGTATCAACAACAACGTCGCCGCTGCCAACGCCTCGCGGAACCTGGCCCAGACCAGCTCTGCGACCAACCGGAACATCGAGAAGTTGTCGACGGGTCGCCGAATCAACCGCGCGGGCGATGATGCGTCGGGCCTGGTGATCAGCAACCAGCTGCGCGCCCAGGTGAGCGCGCTGCGTCAGGCCACCCGGAATGCGCAGGACGGCATCTCGGTGCTGCAGACCGCTGAAGGTGCGCTCAACGAAGTGAGCACGATGCTGAACCGCATGCGTGACCTCGCGGTGCAGGCGTCGAACTCGGGCACCAACGGCCAGAGTTCACGCGATGCTGGCCAGGCCGAGCTCGCTGCACTTCGCGTCGAGATCGACCGTATCTCGAGCACCACCCGCTTCGGCTCGGTGAACCTGCTCGACGGCACGTTCGGCACCGGTGGCACCGCCAACGTCGCCAGCACCCTCGATGCCGACGGCAGCTACACCATCGCTGCAGGAACCTCGGTGCTCAGTTTGACCTTCGGTGGCACGATGTCGGGCCTCGGCACGGTGACCGCCAACCTGACGGCGGGCAACTACACGTTTGCGTCGATGGCCGCTGAGATCCAGTCGAAGTTGCGTTCGACCCTGCTCGCCGGCACGGCGTCGCAGGCCGAGCTTGCGTCGAGGGTGACAGTGACCGGTACCGCCAGCGGTGCCGGCAGCACGCTGTCGGTTCGCGTCGACGGCGTGACCAGCGGTGCCTCGGTGACCCTGGGTGGTGGCTCGAACGCTGTCACCTTGCTGAGCGCTGTTGCGGTCAACGTCACGAGCGCCGGCTCGCGCTTCCAGGTGGGTGCCGGAACCTCGGCCGAAGAGCAGATCACGCTGGTGATCAACAACACATCTTCGGCGGCGCTGAACATCGGGACGATCGCGATCAACACCGACGACGTCACCACCAATGCCGCGATCGCTGCGCTCGACCTGGCGATCACCCAGGTGTCGTCACAGCGTGGCGAACTCGGTGCGTTGCAGAACCGGTTCGAGTCGATGGTGGCCAACCTGGCCACCACCACCGAGAACCTCACTGCATCCGAGAGCCGTATCCGCGACGTCGACATGGCGGCCGAGATGGTCGAGTTCACCAAGAACCAGGTGCTCTCGCAGGCCGGTATGGCGATGTTGGCCCAGGCCAACCAGATCCCGCAGGGGATCTTGTCGCTGCTCAAGGGTTGAGCCGCCGCTCACCTGATCATCGTTCGAAGACGGCAGAGGCGCACGATCCGTGCGCCTCTGCCCCATTCTCGGACAGTCACTGTCGACGCTCTCTGCCGGTTCGTCCGACCAGAGGGTTCGGTGAGTTCAGCGACCCCGACGGTTGCGGGCTCTTCAGCAAGCGAGGTACTCCATGGCGACAGTCTCGAGCTCTGCACTCGGCATCAAGGCCGGTGGCATCGACGTCGACGCGATCGTCAAGGCACTGATGGATGCGGAACGCATCCCACAGACGAAGCTGAAGGACAAACAGGCCGAGATCCAGCAGCGGCTCGATGCCGCGAATCTGATCAAGACCGACTTCGAGTCGCTGCGCACGACCGCATCCACCCTGACGAACCAGGGGGTGCTGAAGTTCAGTGCTGCGGTGTCGGACCCGAACGCTGCAGCAGCCACGATCGGCAAGGGCGCCTCCACCGGGTCGGTGTCGTTCGTCGTCAACCAACTGGCCAGCACGCACGGTCTGCGCACCGCGAACACCGTGGCGTCGTCGAGTTCGATGATCACCAGCGCGTCGACGATCGGGGTCTCCACGACGCTCACGGCCCTCGGTGTCTCGGGTGTGACGGTCGACCCGAGCATGACGACGGGCAAGTACGCGACGAAGGTGGTGCAGTCGTCGGCGGGTGCAACACTGAGCTCGGTGACGTTGTCGTCGTCGACGGTGCTGGCGACACCGGCCACGCTGCAGCTCACGGTGAACGGGGTGGCCAAGACGGCCACCGTCGCCGCCGGCACCTATACGCCGGCTGCGCTCGCCACGGCGGTGCAGACGGCGCTCGACGCCCAGTTCCCGGGCGGCACCAAGGCCACCATCGACTCGAGCGGCGGGCTGCGGCTGAGCACCGTGCGCGAAGGGTCGGCGGCCACGATGTCGGTCACCGGCGGATCGCTGCTGACATCGATCGGTATGGCCCCCGGGTCGGCCACGGGCACCGACGGCATGATCAAGATCGGCTCGTCGAACGTGATCTCGGGCTCGCTCAGCGACCCGGGAGCAACGCTCGCCGGCGGCATGATCGCCGAGACCACGACCATCACCGACAGCAACAAGACCCTCGAACTGAACATCAACGGCACGGCGCGCACCGTGACCCTGGCAACGGGTAGCTACACCCGAGCCGGCTTGGTGACAGCACTGCAGACTGCCGTCAACGAGTCGCTTCCACTGGTGACCCCTGCGGCCGCCACCGTGGCGCTCGATGCAGGGAACACGATCCGCTTCACCGTCGCGCCCAGCGGATCGAGCGCAAGCATCAAGGTGACCGGTGGCACGGCACTGTCGGCGCTGGCCTACACGGCCGGTGCCACTGCCGCAACGGCGACGATGTCGAGCGTCGAGGCAGGCACCACGGTCGGCCCGGCGGCGCTCGGGGGTGTCACCCTCACCCTGTCGGGCGGACTTCGCGCGGGCGACGGGTCGCTGAGTGTGGTGTCGACCGGCGATCGGACGTTGAGCGGGGTCGCAGCCGCGATCGCCTCCGCCGACACGGGTATCGCCGCCTCGGCGGTGAAGGTGTCGGAGGGCAACTGGCTGCTACAACTCGGTTCGAAGTCGTCGGGCCTGCAGAGTCGGATGTTGCTCGACTCGTCGATGTTCGCGATGAGCGGTGGGCTGGTCGAGACCTCGGCGGCGCAGGACGCGAAGATCACCATCGGTAGCGGCGCGGGCGCCTATTCGATGACGTCGTCGAGCAGCTCGTTCTCGGGGGTGATGCCGGGCGTGACCGTTACGGCGAAGGCGGTGTCGGCCACACCCGTGACGGTGTCGGTGAACCGCGACGACTCGCTCACCGCCGACAATGTCGAGGCGTTGGTGCTCGCCGCCAACCTGGTGCTCGGGCAGATCAAGGTGCAGACCGCCTACGACCCGACGAACGGTTCGGGCTCGGCACTCACCTCCGAAGCAGGGATCCGCACGCTCGCTGTGCGGGTCCGGTCGATGGTGAGCGACCTCGTGGCATCGAGCGGCGGCTACACGTCGGCCGCCGAGATCGGGCTGATCACCGCCCAGGACGGCACGATCGAGTTCGATCGCACCAAGTTCACTTCGGCACTGGCAGCGTCGCAGTCGGGCGTCTCCGGTCTGTTCAGCCGAGGTGGCAGTGGCTCGCCGGGACTCACCTTCGCCGAGGCGACCGACGGCACCAGTGGGGGCACCTACAACGTCGTCATCACGCAGGCCGCGACGCGGGCCGCCTCGGCACCCGTGTTCGTCGGGGGTGTTGCCGCCGACACCGTGATGGGAGTCAAGGTCGGCTCGCTGACCACGAACGTGTCGCTCTCCGCCGGCGCCACGCCGGCGATGGTGGCCGCGAGCCTGAACGCGGCACTCGGCGCCGCTGGCGTGAAGGTAAACGCCGAGGTGAGTGGCGGCGGGGTGAAGCTGACAGCGGTCGACTACGGCTCGGGCGGCAACTTCTCGGTGAACACCGACGTGAACGGCACCGGCACCTGGGTCGCCTCCACGGGCACCGATGTGGCAGGCACCATCGACGGTGTGGCGGCAGCCGGTGTGGGGCGTCGACTCTGGATCTCCGATGTGTCGACGACCAGGGTGAAGGGCCTGAAGCTCGATGTCGACGAAGGCGTCACCGGGAACCTGACCTTCACCTACAGCCCGGGCATCGCCGGTCGACTGGTGAACCTCACGAACGACATCAACGCCGACAAGGGCACGATGAAGGTGCTCACCGACGGCTACAACACGCGCATCAAGGACCTCACCGGCCAGATCGACGAGTTCGAGCGCAAACTCACCGACGCTTCGAGCGGCAAAGAGGCAAAGCTCAGGGCGCAATGGGGTGCGGTGCAGGCCAACCTGGCGTCGCTGCAGAGCCAGCAGGACTGGATCAAGGGTCAGGTGGCGGCGATGAACTCGTCGAACTCGTGATCTCGCGCACAGTGTGAACCGGGCTGCCTGATCCTGCTGGACCAGGGCTCGAATCATCGGACAGTCGGCCGGGACCGGTGCCCATCTCACCACGACCACAGAGGAACCATCGATGTACGACAGGGAGTCGAAGCGGGACCGATTCATCAGCGGCGGCCTGCTGACCACATCGGGTCCGAAGGTGTTGGTGATGGCGTTCGAGCGGCTCGACCGCGACCTGCTGGAAGCGATCGGTGCGATCGAGCGCCGCAATGTCGAGGCTGCGCATCTGGCATTCGTCCACGCCCAGGACATCATCAGCGAACTGCGGCTGATGCTCGATCTGAACGCATGGGAGCACGCCAGCGCGATCGATGCGATCTACCTCTTCGTGTGGGACCTGTTGGTGCAGGCCAATGTGCGCAAGTCGATTGCACAGGCACAGCAGGCGCGTCGGTTGCTGAGCGAGCTCGGAAGCGCATTCGCGAAGGCTGCGGCACAGGCAACAGTCGCGACCGCACCCGAGGTGCCTGCCACCACGGAACGCCGCCTCTCGTTGCAGGCCTGATCGTGCCGGTGACCATGTTTGCGTCCCGCTCGAGCGACGAGGAGATCTGGGAGTCGGTGCTGTCGCGATTCCAGGCCGACCTCGACGAGCACCGTCGGCATCTGCAGTTGGCGAGCGAGGGCACCAGTGGTGTCGATCAGGATCGGGTCGTACCGATGTTCGTGCCCCCGAGCAACCTGCCGCGCCTACCCGAGGCGTTCGTCGAATGGGCGTCGGCGCTCGCTCGCGAAACCGACGAACTCGTCGAACTGGCCAAGAACTACCTCGAGCGCAACCGTCCGATGCCCGGGGTGAGGCGGTTGGGCACTCCGACGAGCTCGGGTCTGACGTCGTCGTTGATCGACCGGAAGCTGTGACGACGTGATCGCAGCAGGGCTCACCTTCGATCTGCTCACCGTCGTGTTGATGGGTGGGGTGATCGCCATGATCGTCAGCACGACGTTGATGGTGGTCGACATGATGCCGAATCGGCGTCGACACGATCTTCGCGACGCAGTCCAACGTCGGCTGTCGCCCGGGGCAGCCCGACTGCTGGCCCAGGCGCAAGAGCGTGCGGCACTGGCGAGCACCGATCCGGCAGTGCTGAGCAGCCAACTCGGACTCGACGGCAGTGACGTGTCGATCGTCGTCGACCACTCGTCGACCGAGCCGATCGTGCTTCCTCCGGGCGCGGTGACCATGGCCCCTCGCCCGGTCCACGCGCCCCTGGCCCTGCCTCCTGGCGACGAGATCGTCGTGCCGGTGGTGACCGATCGAACGGGCCGCCCCGGTGCTCACGGTCCGATCATCGATGTGCCGATCGTGCCCCAACCCGGTGAACGATTGAGTTTCCACGAGGCCTCGAACCTGGCCAGTCATCTGGCGATGAACGACCCCGACCGGATCGTCGAAGTGATCCAGCAGTGGTTGCGCAACGACGGCCGTACGTACGAGGAGGATGTGTGAGCGTGCAGCCAATTCAGCCGGCGGTGCAGCCGATGCGGTTCGAGCCCCCGCGCCTGTCGAGCGCCGGCACCAGTCGGGTGAGCCGCGCCTCGGTGGGCATCGGTGCGCTGAACGAGGCTCGCGAGGAGGGCCGCCAGCAGGCCCTCGCCGAGATGGAGCACCTCGTCGAGCAGCACCGTCGTGCCCGGCTCGACGCTGAACAGGCCGGTCGCGCCCTGAACGCCGCAGCCATGCAGTTGCGGCTGATGGATCAAGAGACACTGGCCGATCTGGAGCAGCAGGTGGTGGCGTTGGCATTGGCGCTCGCCCAGGAGATCCTCGGTCGCGAGGTGCGTGCGTTCGACGACGTCGCCATCGGTTCGGCGATGAAGGCGATGAGCCTCACCCCCGACCGTGGTCCGTGCATGCTGCGTGTGCATCCGCAGGACCGCGCCGCAGTGGTGAGTTACGTGTCGGCGGCCGATCAGCGCCAAGACGTCGAGGTCGTCGCCGATCCGGGTGTCGAGCGAGGTGGTTGCCTCGCAGTGGCCGGACCGCTGTTGGTCGACGCACAGATCACTTCAGCCATCGCCCGTATCGCCGAGGCCCTGGGGCAATGAGCAAAAAAGATGCTTGCGTTCGGCGCGAATCCGGGACAGTCGTACTCATGACCCGTCGTGTCGTTCCTCGTGCCCATGTGGCGGTGACCCGATGAGCATCGGTGCCGTCTCCGACTCGGTCACTGCCGCCCTGCACTCGGCCCTCAACGGGCTCGAGGCTCGCCAGAAGGTGATCTCGTCGAACATCGCCAACGTCGAGACGCCCGGCTACCAGGCCCGGGTGGTGAGCTTCGAGGACAGCCTGCGAGCGGCGATCGCCGGTGGTGAGCCGTCGTCGTCGTCGTATTCGGTCTCGCAGTCGGTGGCCCCGACCCGCGCCAACGGCAACAACGTGAACATCGACTTCGAGATGCTGGCCCAGCGCGAGAACGTGCTGCGCCAGAAGCTGGTCGTGCAGGCCGTCAACGCCAAGTACTCCCTGTTGCGCACGGCGATCGGCCAGTGATGGCCGGCGCGACCCCGAGTCGTCAGGAGGTGACTCACCGATGACACAGATGTTCGGAATCTTCAACGTGGCCACCTCGGGCATGGGTGCCTACAAGACCTGGCTGAATGCGGTGGCCGACAACATCGCCAACATGAACAACGTGTCGCGCACCTCCGAGCCGGCCTTCCAGGAGCGCTTCATCTCGGTGCAGGCCAAGGCCACCGCCGACGAGGTGGGCGAAGGTGTCGAAGTGTCGGGCGTGATGTTCGGCAGCGCCGACGGCCGGGTGATCTGGGACCCCAGCCACCCCTACGCAGATGCCAACGGCATGGTGCGACACACGTCGATCGACCTCACGGAGCAGATGGTGTACATGCAACTCGCCCAACGGGGATACCAGGCGAACGTCCGATCGTTCGAGAGCGCCAAAGAGGCGTACGAGTCGCTCCTGTCGATCGGGAAGTGATCGAGATGGCCATCGTTCCGATCATGCCCATCACTCCGATCAGTCAGATCGCTGCGCCGAACCAGGTGCAGTCGGCCGCCGCCGCCGGCGGGTCGGGCGGCGCGTCGTTCGCGTCGATGCTGGCCGACCAACTCGATGCCGTGTCGGCTGCGCAGAACAACGCCGACAACCTCGCTGTGCAGGCCGCGACGGGCGACCTCCAGTCGATCCAGGACTTCACCATCGCGTCGACCGAGGCGCAGTTGCTCACGCAGCTCACGGTCACCGTGCGCAACCGGGCCGTCGAGGCGTTCAACGACATCATGCGGATGCAGGTCTAAATGGCAACCAACGACTCCAGCATGATGGGCCGGGCGAAGGATCTCGCCGGCCGACTCACCCCGGTGCAGAAGGTGGCGCTCGGCGCTGTCGTGCTCACCGTGATCGCGGGCAGCCTCGTGCTGTCGCGAACGAAGGGCAGCACCGAGATGGGTGTGTTGTTCACCGACTCGTCGTCGGCCGACGCCTCGTCGGTGGTCGATGCGCTTGCAGGCCAAGGTGTCGCCTACGAACTCACCGATGCCGGTCGCACGGTGATGGTGCCCAAGACCGATGTGTACAACCTGCGCGTCGACATGGCGGGCCAGGGCCTTCCCTCGGCGAACGATGGGTATGCGTTGCTCGACAACCAGGGAATCACCACCTCGGAGTTCCGTCAGCGTGTCGACTACCAGCGGGCGCTGGAGGGCGAGCTGGCCAAGACCGTGTCGGCACTCGACGGCGTGAAGTCGGCGTCGGTGCACCTGGCCCTGCCCGATGAATCGGTGTTCGTCGACCAGCCCTCGAGCCCCACGGCGTCGGTGCTGGTGATGGGTGCCATGAGCGGCGGCATCACCGATGAGGAGGTGCAGGCGATCGTGCATCTGGTGGCTTCGTCGGTGAAGGACATGAAGCCCGAAGGTGTCACGGTCGTCGATGCCAACGGCGTCGTGTTGTCGGCAGCCGGTCAGGCCGGCGGCGCTGCCGGTACGACGCGCACCAAGTACATCGCCGAGATCGAACAGTCGACCGCCGCCAAGGTGACCGCGATGCTGAGCCGGATGACCGGGCCCAACAAGGTGTCGGTGTCGGTGAACGCGACCGTCGATCTCGACGAGGTGCAGTCGACCTCGGAAGACTTCACGCCGATCGGCACCGACGAGGCCGGTGGTCTGGTGCAGGCCGAAAAGACGCTCACCGAGCAGTACGGCAATGCGACCATCAACGGCGATGCCGGTGTGCTCGGCCCGGATGGCGCCACGGTCACACCCGACGCGCCCGTCGAAGCCGTGACCGGCGCCGACGGCAACACCGACTACCTGAAGGACGAGGCCAGCCGCACCTATGCGCTCGATCGCACCATCTCGCAGACGGTGAAGGTTCCCGGCACCGTCACCCGTTTGTCGGTGGCAGTCCTCGTCGACGACGTGGCGGTGACCGAGGAGCAGGTCGAGGCCATTCAGGAGATGGTGGCCACCGCCGCAGGCATCGATGCGGATCGCGGCGACACGGTGACGATCACCCGGCTTCCGTTCGACACGTCGATGATCACCGAGGCCGAGAACGCCGCCAAGGCCGAGGATGCCGCGGCCAGCCAGGCGCAGATCATGAGCATGGCCCGCACCGGTGCCATCATCCTCGTGATCGTCATCGCCCTCTTCCTCGCCTATCGCAGTGCCAAGCAGGCCCGCAAGGTGACCGCCATCCCGATCGACATCGGCGAACTCACCACCGCCTACCCACGCTCAGGGAACGCGACACCGCTGGCCATCGAGCCCGGTGCCCGGATGGATGTGCCGGCCCTGATCGCTGCTCGCCCGCCGACGCCGGAAGAGGAACTGTCGGTGATCGCCGACCAGCGTCCGCAGGAGGTGGCCAACGTGCTGCGTGCCTGGCTGAATGAGTCGAAGGCCCGCCGCTGATGATCGAGTCGGCCTCTGCACAGATGACCGGCGCCCAGAAGGCGGCCATCCTGCTGCTGTCCCTCGGCACCGAGGGTTCGGCCAAGGTGATGTCGCTCCTCGGCGAGACCGAGGTGACCCAGATCACCGCCGAGATCGTGAAGGCTGGCTCGATCAGCCGCGAGGAGAGCACCTCGACGCTCGAAGAGTTCGCCACACTGCTGGTGGCGGGCGGTCGGGTGGCCTCGGGTGGTCCCGAGGCGGCGCGCGGCATGCTCGAGGCATCGCTCGGCGCCGAACGTGCCGCAGCCATCCTCGAGGGCCTCTACCAGTCGATGGTGAAGGGTCCCTTCGACTTCCTGAAGAACGCCGATCCCCGCCAGATCCTCAACTTCCTCTCGGCCGAGCACCCGCAGACCATTGCGCTCGTGGTGGCCCACGCCCACCCCGACATCGCCGCACAGGTGGTGGGTGGCCTGCCCGAAGAGGTGCAGCGGGCCGTGTCGGTGCGCATCGCCATGCTCGAGCCCAGTTCGCCCGAGGTGATCGCCCAGATCGAGGCGATGCTCGAGCGGCGACTGTCGTCGAGCGTGAAGAACCAGGAGACGAAGATGGCCGATGGCGTGCAGACGCTGATCGAGATCCTGAACCGCTCCGATCGTGCGACCGAACGGTCGATCTTCGAAGGCCTCGACGACCACAACGGTGAACTCGCCGACGAAGTGCGTTCGCGCATGTTCGTGTTCGAAGACATCGTCACGCTCGACGACCGCTCGGTGCAGCTCGTGCTGCGCCAGGTGGAGGCGAAGGAATTGGCGACGGCGTTGAAGGGCGTGAAGCAGGAAGTGCGCGACAAGATCATGCGCAACATGTCCGAACGCGCCGCCCAGAACCTCGCCGAAGAGATCACCCTGCTCGGTCCGGTGAAGATGAAGACCGTCGAAGAGTCGCAGGGTGGCATCGTGCGAGTGATCCGCGCGCTCGAGGAGAGCGGTCAGATCGTCATCAC
The DNA here is from genome assembly GCA_040380855.1 of Acidimicrobiaceae bacterium. Taxonomy (GTDB): domain Bacteria; phylum Actinomycetota; class Acidimicrobiia; order Acidimicrobiales; family Ilumatobacteraceae; genus VFMC01. The sequence goes on from JBEIIG010000026.1 coordinate 11,325, forward strand.
CCGCGGTGCCGACGAATACGTGAGCTGACCCCTTCGGCGGGGAGGCGTGAATCCCCCGCGAGGCACCCACGCACCTCCATGACGCCACCGGGATCTCCGGACGGTTGCAGGCACGGCGAACCAGGGATGGCGCCGCCAGGGTCGACGGAACGGCACCGAAGCACAGACCAGGAGTCAGATGTCCGCCCCTCCCGTTGCGTTGAAGCATCAACTCACCGGTGTCCTCGACCAGGCTCGGGCTGCGGCAGTGCCGCAGCGCACCGGAGCCATCAGTCGGGTGCTCGGTCTGCGCTTCGACGTCGAGGGGCTCGACCTGCCGATCGGTGCCACGGTGCGCGTGCTCGACAACGGCATCGACCTGGCCGGTGAAGTGGTAGCCGTCGGCTCGGGCTCGGTCACCTGCATGCCGTTCGGTGAGGTGAAGGGGTTGCGTGTCGGTGCCCGTGTCTCGGGCAGCGAGAAGCCCTCGTCGATCGGCGTCGGGCCGCAGCTGCTGGGTCGAGTGATCGATGCGCTCGGTCGTCCGCTCGACGACCGCGGGCCCATCCCGGGTCTGGTCGACGTGGAGATCGACGGCGAGCCGCCGCATCCGCTGCGCCGCGCCAAAGTCGATCTGCCGATGTCGCTCGGCGTCCGTGCATGGGACACGCTCATCCCTGCCGGCCGCGGGCAGCGTGTGGGCGTGTTCGCCGGTTCGGGCGTGGGCAAGTCGACGCTGATGGGCATGATCGCCCGCAACACCGCGGCCGATGTGAATGTGGTCGCCCTGATCGGTGAACGTGGCCGTGAGGTGCGCGAGTTCGTCGAGAGCGACCTCGGCCCCGAAGGCCTCGCCCGGTCGGTGCTGGTGATCGCCACCTCCGACAGCCCGGCACTGGTGCGCCTGCGTGCCGCGTTCGTCGCCACCCGGATCGCCGAGTACTTCCGCGACCAGGGCAACGACGTGATGTTGATGATGGACTCGCTCACTCGGTTCTGCATGGCGCAGCGTGAAATCGGACTGTCGGCGGGCGAACCTCCCACCAGTCGCGGCTATCCGCCGAGCGTGTTCTCGCTGCTGCCGCGTCTGCTCGAGCGAGCCGGAGCGGCCGAACGGGGCTCGATCACCGGCCTCTACACCGTGCTCGTCGACGGCGACGACCACAACGAACCGATCTCCGACGCCGCCCGCTCGATCCTCGATGGCCACGTGGTGCTCTCGCGCAAGCTGGCGCACGCCAACCACTATCCGGCCATCGACGTACTCGCCTCGATCTCGCGTGTGTCGGGTGCAGTGACCACGCCCGAACAGCGTCGCCTCATGGGCGAGTTGCGGCAGTTGATGGCTGCCGAGGCCGAGGCCCGCGACCTGATCGAGATCGGCGCGTATGTGCCGGGCACCAACCCGGTGGTCGACCGTGCCGTCGCCCTACGCGAGCCCATCCGCGAGTTCCTCCGTCAGTCGGTCGACGACCGATGGAACGCGGCACAGTCGTTCGATCGTCTGGCGAGCCTGCTTGCCAGTCCGGGCGTCGGCAACACCGTTGCTCGCATGGGCGGTGGGCAGTGAACCAGAAGCGGCTTGCCGCGGTGCTGCGCATCCGCACCCTCCAGGAGCGTGGGGCTCGTGGTGAACTCGCCCGCACGCGACGCGATCATCACCGTGCTCGCACGGTGGAGGAACGCACCTGGTCGCAGCTCGATGAGCTGGCACCTCCGGTGGTACGTGGTACCACGGCGAGCGATCTCGAGAGTCGTCGCACACGCGTCGAGGCCGGCCTGTTGAGCGTTCACTCGCTACATGTCGAGACCGTGCGCACCCACGAGTCGATGCAGACGGCCAAGCACGAGTGGACGATCGCAGCCCGCCGGGTGGAGGCCCTCGAGCGCCTGGCCGAACGTATCGGCGAAGCCGAGCGGCTCGAGTCGACTCGGCTGGCAGGGAACGAGATCGACGACCTCGTGCTGGCCCGCCGTGGTCGTGAGGGTGGCCACGAGGGAACATCTGCCGGAGTTGCACCGTGACCGCCCCGGCCGGCATCGGTGCCGTTCAGGCACGGATCGGAGCGATCGAGTCGCGGCTCGGTGTCGCGAGGTCGCGCGCTGCGCAGATGGGCAGCGCACCAGTCCTCAACGACCAGACCGGTGCGTCCGTCTCGGCGCTCCCGCTCGGGTTCGCCGACGTCGCAGCCACTGTCGACGACCAGCTGGGTGCACTGGCCGGCGCTGCCGGAGCCGGCGACTTCGCCGGCTCGGTACGCCCGATGGGCGTGGGTACCACCGCCGTGTACAACCCGCTGATGGGCGCTGCCCCCGCGGCGGGGCTCGCAACCACCTGGTCGGGCCCCGACGCAGTCGGTGCCGCCGTTCCCCACGCCTCGACGTTCAATGCCGCCGGGGCCCGCTGGGGTATTCCGCCGACCGTGCTGGCGGGGATGGCCTACGTCGAGTCGCGGTTCCGCAACGATGTCGTGAGCGAGGCAGGTGCGGTGGGGATGATGCAGTTCCTGCCCACCACGGCCGCCTCGATGGGAGTGAACCCGCTCGACACCGACTCGGCGATCGACGGCGCGGCGCGCTACCTGCGCAACGCGCTCGACCGCTTCGGATCGCTCGACATGGCCATCGGTGCCTACAACATCGGGCCCGGCGCCATGGCACGCGCGGGCGCAGTGGTGCCCGGGACACAAGCAGATCGATACGTGGCGGCCGTGAAGGCCGCTGCGGGGAGGATGTCATGACCGCAGTCGGAACCGGTCTCGTCGGTGGGCCTTCGTCGGCCGCCACCCTGGTCGACCTCGCGTCGGCTCGCAGTGGCGGGTCGAATGTCGGCACCGATGGTGGCTTCGAGGCGCTGTTCAGCCGCACACTCGAAGCCGACGACCTGTCGAGCACCCCGAACGCTGTTCGCGACGAGCGTGGACGTAGACCCGACGCTGAAGACTCGGTCGGCCGAGTCGATCGGACAGCGGGCGACGACCGCCGGCGGAACGTGACGAACGACGACGCGCGGGTGCGGCGCTCCGACCACCCCGGTCGCGATCGGTCCGGGCCCGACGACGCCGCCTCGGCGGCCCAGGGGAGCGACACCACGGTGGTCGACGAGCCCGACGAGGCCGACGAGTCGCGGCGCACGGATGCAGCGGTCGCCTCGATGGTGGCAGTCGTTCCTGCGACGCCGGGTGTCGTCGCACCGGGCGGGGCCATCGCCGTGACCCCGACTGTGGGCACCGGTATGGCGCTCGACGGAGCAGCCGTCGAGTTGATCAGCGACACTGCGGTGGCGCAGGACGGTGCAGCGCCAGGTCTGCAGGCGGTGCCGCAGGCCCTCGACCAGCCCATCGCAGCGGCCGGTCCTGGCGAGCCCACCCCCGAGGCGTTCACCCAACTCGTCGCGGGCGCATCCGATGCGATGAACCGACTCGAGCAGTCGGCAGTGGCGGCCACGGAACTCGTTCCGACGGCGCCATCCGCTGCTGCCGACACGACGGACAGCCCAGTCCCGGTGCTACCGGGTTCGGCAGGCGCGGGCACCGGTGGGGTCGTCGGCACACCGACGGCGCAGGGCTCGCCGACCGAACCCGCCGCCGCTCCGGCCCCGGCCGCCGTCGACCACGCTGTGCCCACGACGGCGGCGCCCTCGACGGAAGCGGTGGAGGCCGCTGCGGCGGCCGCGATGGAGCCGGTGGCGGTTCGCTCCGGAGCTGACGAGCCGGTGGTGTCGGCAGCGGCCCCGCAGCGCTCGTCGGCGTCGACCGACGCCGCTGTCTCGGCGGCTGCGCACGCCGGGCGCCCCACGACCGACGCTGCCACGGCAAGCGCTGCGCCGACTGGCCCAGCGGTGCCTGCGGGGGCCGACCAACTCGCCGACCTCCGGCGGATGCGTGAACGGGCAGCGCTCGGCGGTGCCCGTGGTGGCTCGATGAGCGTCGATCTGTCCGACGAGGGCCTCGGCCCGCTCACCCTGCACGCCCAGCAGAGCGCAGGCGGACTGCACCTCACCTTGAACGCGGCCGATCCGGCCACTCGCGATCTGCTCAGCCGCCAGGAGGCCGCATTGCGCAGCGATCTCGAGGCCTCCGGCGCAACCCTCGGCTCGCTCGACATCCAGCAGGCCGGTGCCCGGTCATCGGGTGGCCGCGGCAGCGGCGCTGGCGAACAGGCAACCCCCCGATCACCGCTCATCTCGTCGAGCGCCACCAGCCCGGCGGCGTCGACCGTCGGCGCCCTCGCTCGTTCCAGTCGCACGGCGTCATCCGACGGCGTCGATCTGCTCATCTGACCAACCGACCAGGAGATCAATCGTGACCATCACCCCGATCGGACGCACCACAGCGATGACCGCGACGTCGGTGCCCGCTGCCAACGCAACGGCGACCCCGACCACCGGCACGTCCGGGACCTCCGGCACCACCGGAACCACCGGCACGTCCGGAACCGGGACCACGTCGCCCACCGCCAACCCGGCGATGCTCGACCGCGACGCGTTCTTGAAGCTGCTCGTCGCCCAGTTGCGCTTCCAAGACCCGAACAAGCCGATGGACTCGGCCGAGATGGTGTCGCAGTCGGCCTCGCTGTCGGTCGTCGACAAGCTCGATCAGATCTCCGAGGTGCTCGCGACGAGCGGAACCACCAACCGCCTGTCGCTCGGCAGTTCGATCATCGGCAAGCAGATCACCTTCGCCGACCCTGACGGCAAGACGCAGACCGCGATCGCCTCGTCGATCAGCTTCGACGGTTCGTCGATGGTGGTCCGCGCCGGCACGTTCGACGTCCCTGCCGACGCCATTCGCTCGGTCGCTGCAGCACCCGTTCAGGCTGCAGCACCCGTCGAGGGTGCAGCAGCCAGCTGATCACCCCGTCCGTCAACCAGGCATTTCCCGTACTCAACCGCACCACAAAGGAACCCACCATGATCCGCTCCATGTCCAGCGCCATCTCCGGAATGAAGAACCATCAGCTCATGCTCGATGTGATCTCGAACGACATCTCCAACGTCTCGACGTCGGGCTTCAAGGCCTCGAACGTCGTGTTCTCCGACGTGCTGAGCCAGACGCTCACCGCGGGCGACCCGAACGGTGTCGTGGCCGGTACCAACCCATCGCAGGTCGGCCTCGGCGCCCGGCTCGCGGCAACGACCCAGACGTTCAGTCAGGGCGCGCTTCAGCGCACCGGTCGCAGCACCGACATGGCGATCGAGGGCGACGGCTTCTTCGTGATCGAGAGCGGCACCGATCGCCTCTACACCCGTGGTGGCGCGCTGTCGCTCGACTCGTCGGGCAACCTCGCCACCACCGACGGCGGGTTCGTGATGGGCTGGCAGGCAGACGCCGACGGCGTGATCAACACGGCCGGTGCACTGACGCGGATCAGTGTGCCGATCGGCAGCGCACTGCCGCCCACCCAGACGTCGGACGTGACCATCTCGGGCAACCTCTCGGCCGCAGCCGCGCTGAACACCGAGGTGACCAGTTCGTTCACGGCGTACACCGACCAGGGCGCCACGATCCAGGTGAACCTCGTCTACAAGAAGACCGCCGCCAACCAGTGGACCGTCAGCGCCAGCCACGGCACCCCGGCCACGGCGATCGCACTCACCGACAACGTGCTCACCTTCGGCAACGACGGCGAGATCACTGCTCCGGCCGACTTCACGATGAACGTCGCTGCCGGCCAGATCCCCGGTGTCACCGGCGCCGTGACGTTCCAGCTCGGCAAGGCCGGCTCGACCAACCGGATCACCCAGTTCGGTGGCGCGAGCACGGTGGGCGTGGTGAAGCAGGACGGCGCATTGGCGGGTTCGCTGAAGTCGTTCAACGTCAGCAACGGCGGGGCCATCCAGGGTGTGTACTCGAACGGCAAGACGATGACGGTCGGCCAGGTGGGCCTGGCGCTGTTCGCCAACTCGCAGGGCCTCGAGCGTGTCGCCGGCGGCTGGCGCGAAACCGGCAACTCGGGTATCGCCCAGGTGGCCCAGGCTTCATCGGGTGGTCGCGGCAACATCAGTGCCGGCACGCTCGAAATGTCGAACGTCGACCTCGCCGAAGAGTTCAGTCGGCTCATCGTGGCCCAGCGCGGCTTCCAGGGCAACGCTCGGGTCATCTCGGCATCGGACGAGATCCTGCAGGAAGTCGTGCGGATCGGCCGCTGATCGGCCCGACGCACTGAGACCGACGAGTCATGGCGATCAACACTCCCCCCAGCACCGGCGACGACGTCGTCGCCAACGAACCGGCATCTGCCGCACGCAAGCGGCGTGGGCAACCGAAGCTGTACGACTTCCGCAGGCAGAGCACGCTCTCGCGCGACCACGTGCGCACGATGCAGATCGTGCAAGAGACCTTCGCCCGTGGTTTCACCACGGTCCTGGCATCGCAGCTGCGCAGCGTCACCTCGGTGACCATCACCTCGATCGAGCAGCGCTCGTACGACGAGTACGTGCGGTGGTTGCCCAACCCCAACCTCCTCACGATGCTCAGCCTGTCGCCGCTGTCGGGTGCGGCGATCCTGCAGATCCCGCTCGAGGTCGCCTACTGCGTGGTCGAGATGCTGATGGGTGGCAGCGGCGACGGCAACCAGCCCGACCGGGCGTTGACCGACCTCGAGCTCACGCTGATGCGCGGCATCATCGAGAGCGCCCTGCCCGAGTTGCGGTACGCGCTCGAGCCGGTGGTTGCCACCGAACCGAAGATCGTCAGCCAGGAATCGAATCCGCAGTACGCCCAGATCGCTGCGCCCACCGACATGGTGATCGTGGTCTCGTACGAGATCAAGATCGAGTCGGTCGCCGCGATCGCGTCACTGTGCATCCCGTTCTCGAGCCTGCAGCCCCATCTCGAAGCACTGTCGGCCAGCTCGCTCTACGGCAACCTGTCGAGCGCGAACCGGTCGGAGAACCTCAGCCGTCTGCAGCTGCACCTCGGTGAGACGCCGGTGTCGGTCTCGGCCCAGTTCCGCCCGGTCGAGGTGCTGGCGCGACACATCGTCGGGTTGAAGGTGGGCGATGTGCTGCCCCTCAGCCACCCCCTCGACGAGCCGCTGACGCTCATCGTCGGTCAGACACCGACGCACAATGCGCGGATCGGGCGACGCAATCGACACATGGCGGTGCTGATCGACTCGCCGGTCGAAGCCGACGACGTGCCGACCCCCACTCGTTGGTCGCCCGACCAGGAGCGCTACCGCCGACCGGCGTGATCCGGGCCTGCCTGACCCAACCTGCCTGACAAGGGGTCGATCCACCGCACAGTTCCGGTCGACGACCCGGCAGATGTGGCGGAACAGGAGTTGATGTGTTCGACCCTCAGAACTCGCGAGCGGTGATGGTGGCTGGCTGTGAGGCAGCAGCACTCGTACTGGCACAACGGCTGATTCTCGGCGACACGACCCGTGAGGGTCAGGGCTGGCCGATCGATCCGAACGACACCGTGTTGCGGATGGCGATCAACGAGCAGCCCGGTGCCTCGATGATCCTGGCAGTGAACGACGAGGTGGCCGACCGCCTGCTCGCCGATCCTGCCACGCTCGAGCAGGTGTTCGGCGAGGCGCTCAGTGCGCTGGGCCGCGAGATCGGGATGCGGCTGACCGGCGGCTCGGTGGTGCGCAGCACCGCCGCCCGCCCCAACGTCGTGGTCGAGATCTTCGACGTGCAGCAGCTCACCGCCCTCGCAGGTGTGACCCTCGATGTCGCGGCTGTCGGCGACGACGCTGGTAGCAGCGCGGCACCGTTCGTGCCGACACCGCTCGACGGGATGGCGGCTGGTGGTCGTGGCGTCGCCCCCACCCCGCTGACGGTGCTCAACGACGTGATGATGACCGTCACGGCCGAACTCGGCCGCACCACGATGCCGGTGCGTGAGCTGTTGAACCTGTCGCCCGGCATGGTGGTCGAGATCGACCGTGTGGCCGGCGCTCCGATCGACCTGCTCGTGAACGGCCGCCGGATCGCGGTCGGAGAGGTCGTGGTGATCGACGAGGAGTTCGGTATCCGCATCACGGAGATCGCGCCCCCCGACGAGATGGTCCGATGACCGACGCCAGCTTCGGCAGCCTCGTGGTGAGGATGCTGATCTCGCTCGCCATCGTGTTCGCTTTCATCGGCGGCGGGTACGTGTTCCTGCGTCGTCGCCAGCAGGGCGGCTCCTCCACCGGCATGCGGTCGGTCGGCGCTCGTCATCATGGCGGTCGTACGGCTCGGGCAGGGCGCTCGGGCGCACGTGTCGGGATGTCGCCGCGTGCGAGTCGTGGCTCGACGGCAGCCAAGGGCTCGGGTCAGCGGCGGGCGATGCGCGTCGTCGGTCGTGTGGGCATCGGGCGCGCCACGCAGTTGGTCGCCGTGCAGTTCGTCGACCAGGTCTATCTGATCGCCGCATCCGAGCAGGGCACCCCGAACGTGATCGCCCAGCTCCCCCTCGACGAGTGGCTGGCCGCCACCGACGAGGTGGAGTCGGTGATCCCCATCACGCCCGAGCTGGTGGCCATCGACGGTGGCGCCGAGCGACCCGCACCACGCACCTTCGTCGACGCGCTGCGAGAGGCAACCGTCCGTCGTGCCTGACCCGCAGACCACCCACAACGGGCAACGGACCTGGGTGCGGCGCGGCGCGCTGCTCGCCGGTGTGTTCGTCGCGCTCGTGGTGCTGGGTGGCTCTGCGCAGGCGGGTGCAGTGGCACCCCCGGTCCCGCCCGTACCGGTTGCTCCGGTTGCGCCGATCACACCGGTGAACCCCGACCGACCGTCGACCCTCGGCTCGTCGTTCGACGAGGGTTCGCCTGCCGGGACCATCACTGCCGACGAGGGCGATGCGGGATCGGCCGACGCCAGTATCAGCCTCGACCTGCCGGGCGTGACCGAGAAGGCGTCGAACTCGGTCGTGATCATCCTGCTGCTGACGGTGCTGTCGGTGGCGCCCAGCTTGCTCGTGCTCTGCACGTCGTTCACGCGCATCGTCATCGTGCTGTCGCTCACCCGCAACGCGCTCGGTCTGCCGACCGCGCCCCCGCAGCAGGTGATCGTCGGCCTCAGCGTGTTCCTCACCCTGTTCGTGATGGGCCCCACGCTGAACCAGATGAAAGACGTGGCCCTCGACCCGTTGCTCGACGGCACCATCTCGGTGTCGCAGGCCTACGACGCTGCTCAGGCGCCGCTGCGCGAGTTCCTGCTCGAGCACACCCGCGAGGGTGAACTGAAGATGTTCCTCGACGCCTCGAACACCGAGACGCCGGTGGCCCGCGACGAGGTACCCCTCGTGGCGCTGGTGCCCGCCTTCGTGCTGTCGGAACTGAAGAGCGGTTTCATCATCGGTTTCGTCATCTTCATCCCGTTCCTCATCATCGACATCGTGGTCTCCGCGGTGCTGATGGGACTGGGGATGATGATGCTGCCACCGTCGTTCGTGTCGTTGCCGTTCAAGATCTTGCTGTTCGTGATGCTCGACGGCTGGATGCTCGTGGTCGGCACCCTGCTCACTTCGTACGGCTAGCAGTCCTCGCCGGATTCCTGCACGTACCCATTTCGACAAGGACCAGGTAGACCATGACAACCCAGCAGGTGATCGACATCGGCACCCGAGCGCTCATCATGTGCGCCAAGGTGGCCGGCCCCTTCCTGGTGGTGGTGCTCGCAGTCGGTGTGGTGATCGGTCTGTTGCAGTCGGTCACCCAGTTGCAGGAGCAGACCCTCACGTTCGTGCCCAAGCTGGTGGGTGCCGGCATCGTGATCGCAGTCAGCGGCAACTGGATGCTGCAGTCGCTGGTCACCTTCGGCAACGAGCTGATGGCGGGAATCCCTGCACTGCTGAACGGCTGACCGCTTCGTGCAACTGTTCATCGAACCCACCGCCTTGATCGGGTTCTGCCTGGTCCTCGTGCGGGCGACGACCTGGGCGATCATCTGCCCACCGTTCAACGCGCCGGCCATCCCGGTGCGCGTGCGGGTAGGCGTCGCGGTGGCGCTGTCGTTCCTGCTCGCCGAGCGCGTGGGTGCGCAGGTGGGCGACATGGGTACGGCCGGACTGGTGGGTGCGTTGTTCACCCAGATCGTGGCCGGACTGCTCCTCGGCTTCTTCGTGTTCGTGCTGTTCGGCGCTGTGCAGATGGCCGGTGAGTTGATCGACCTCCAGGTGGGCTTCAGCATGGGTGGTGTCCTCGACCCGCTGTCGGGCAACAACTCCACACCGCTCGGTCGATTCCACCAGTTGCTCGCCCTCGCCATCCTGTTTGCAATCAACGGTCACGTCATCGTCACGCGCGCCTTCATCTTGTCGGTCGAGCACGCGCCGCTCGGCACGATCAGCGCCGAGAACGCGTTGGAGTCGCTGAGCAGCTTGCTCGGCATCTTGCTGATGGCGGCGATCGAGATCGCCCTGCCCATCCTCACCGCGCTGTTCTGTGCCGAACTCGCGCTCGGCTTTCTCGGCAAGGCGGCTCCTCAGCTGAACATCCTCGTGATCGGCTTTGCGTTGAAGGCGTTCATCACCTTCTTGTTGCTGGGCGCGACCCTCACCTTGCTGCCCGAGTCGGTCGAGTCGCTGATCGGGCGTGCGGTGCGCACCGGCCTCGGGATCTTCACGGGGTGACCGATGGGTAAGCGCGAAGGGAAGACAGAGGCACCCACACAGAAGAAGAAGCAGGACGCCAAGAAGAAGGGCACGGTTGCCAAGTCGACCGACCTCGGCCCATGGCTCACGCTCTTGGTGGCCACCTACCTGTTCCCGTGGCTGATCGGCGCAGTGGGGAAGGCTGCAACCGACACATTGTCGGCGCTGCAGGGCCTTGCCTCCAATCCCGATCCCGGTGATGCACTGACGCTGCTCGCATCGGCGTCGACGGCCGGCTTCATGGCCTTGGTGCCGTTCCTGGCTGCAGTCGGGCTCATCGCGATCGTCGCCATGCTCGGGCAGACCGGCCTGGTGCTGTCGCTGCACCCGCTGAAGCCCGAGTTCAAACGACTCAACCCGATCGAGGGTGTGCGCCGGTTGGTGTCGCCCCGATCGCTGTGGGAGACCGTCAAACAGGTGGCCAAGGCAGCCCTGATCGGCTGGTTGGCGTGGCCCCATGTGCAAGAGATCAACAGCCTCCTCTCGCGCCAAGGGCGCGTACCGTTGCTGGCCGGCCTCAGCACCACTGCTGCAGAGATGATGGCGATGACCCGGGCGATCGCTTGGGCGATCGTGGCGGTCGGGCTGTTCGACTACGCGTTCCAGCGCCGCAGCAAGATCCTCGACCTGCGGATGACCAAGCAGGAGGTGCGCGACGAGATGCGCAACGCCGAGGGCGATCCGCAGGTGAAGGGCCGTATCCGGTCGCTGCAGATGGCCATGGCGCGCAGCCGCATGATGTCGGCGGTACCGGGAGCGTCGGTGGTGGTCACCAACCCGACCCACATTGCCGTGGCGCTGTTGTACGACCCGGCCGCAGGGGGCGCGCCGCGCGTGGTCGCCATCGGCGTCGATGCGGTTGCAGCCCGTATCCGCGAAAAGGCGGCCGAGGCGAAGGTGCCGATCGTCGAGGCCAAGCCGCTGGCCCGCGCCCTGTGGCGTGCCTGCGACGTGGGAGACGAGATCCCCTTCACGCTGTACGAGGCCGTGGCCAAGGTGCTCGCGTTCGTGCGTCGGTTGCGCAGCAGTTACATGCCGTCGGGCCCGATGCCGTTGCCGCGCACCTACAACGTCGATGCATCGGTGCTCGACGCAGTGCCCGACCGCCGCAAGCGTGTGCGCCGCGCTGCGGCCTGACTGCGCCCGATCGGGGCGATGCTCCCAGACGCGACGATGCCCCCGCCGAGGCGGGGGCATCGTCGAACGGACGGGGAGCTCAGGACGGTTTGCGAGCCGCGCTGAGCGCCGGCGACCCGGGGGTCGCCTTCACGACGGAACCGTTGAAACCATCGGTCGCGTCGGCCGGTTCGGCGGCTTCGCGGTTCGACAGGAGGATCTCCTGGTACACCTCTTCGCGGTGCACCGAGATCGACCGTGGCGCACGGATACCGATCCGCACCTGGTCGCGACCCAGTTCGAGGACGGTGACCACGATGTCGTCACCGATGAGGATGTTCTCGCCGACACGGCGTGCCAGGACCAACATCAGCGCGCTCCGTTCGTCGTGAGCGACGCGATCGGTGCCCGCACCGGCCACATCGAGTCGGTGAGGATCACCTGCTGCAGCACCTGGCGACGCATGTCGATCACCAGTGGTGCACGCAGGTTGGTCGTGAGGTTGGCGGTGCCGTCCTCGCGTCGTACCGACACGAGCGTCAACACGCGGACGTCGTCACCGTCGGCGATACCGAGCGCATCGCTGTCGACCTCGATGTCGTAATCGGGAACCACCGACCAGGGCACGATGCACATGAAGGCCAGATCGCCGTTGTCGACGTCTTGCATCCAGTAGAAGGTGTGGTCGTCGGCCGGTTCCTCCTGCCCCGGCGCCTGGCCGGCGGCGAGGAAGTACACCCGATTCATGTCGGGGAATCCTGGGATACCGCCCGGGACGGAGAAGAGGTCGGCCTCGTCGATGTCGAGTAGGCCGAACCTGGTGGTGTCGAACAGCATGTGACCTCCTGTCTGCGTCATCGACGTGCCACCCCGTTGGTGAACACCTTGTCGACAAACGGCTCTTGCTGCGAACAGTCATGACGGTCCGGCGATACGGGAAGTGCGCAACCCGCCTCTCGGACGGCATCGAGTGCAACGACAGGAGCATGCGTGGAGCGGAGCCGACTTGGCCAGGTGATGTTGCCGGCGACCGTCGTGCTCGTCGTCGCGGTGATGATCCTTCCCCTGCCGTCGTCGTTGCTCGATGTGCTGATCGTCGCCAATCTGTCGACCTCGATCATCATCCTGCTCGTGTCGATGAACGTTCGCCGGGCACTCGACTTCAGTTCGTTCCCCTCGTTGCTGCTGGTGGTCACGTTGCTGCGGCTCGGCCTGAACGTGGCGACGTCGCGTGCCGTGCTGTCCGACGGGCACGCCGGTGAGGTGATCGCCACCTTCGGCTCGATCGTGGTGGGCGGCAGCATCGTCGTGGGCATGGTGATCTTCCTGATCCTCACGCTCGTGCAGTTCGTCGTGATCTCGAACGGTTCGGGCCGCGTTGCCGAGGTGACCGCCCGCTTCACCCTCGACGCCATGCCCGGTAAGCAGATGGCGATCGACGCCGACCTGAGCGCCGGCGTGATCGGCGAGGACGAGGCCCGTACCCGCCGCAAGGAAGTGGGCGACGAGGCCGACTTCTACGGCGCGATGGACGGTGCATCGAAGTTCGTGAAGGGCGATGCGATCGCCGGCCTCGTGATCACCGCGGTGAACCTGATCGGTGGCTTCCTCATCGGCGTCGTGCAGCACGGCATGTCGGTGACCGAGGCGATCCAGCAGTACTCGCTGCTCACCATCGGCGACGGCCTGGTCTCGCAGATCCCGGCCCTGCTGGTGTCGATCTCGGCGGGCCTCATCGTCACCCGCTCGGCCGGCGGCGCCGACCTCGGCTCCGACGTGTTCAACCAGCTCCGCAAGCAGCGCTCGGCACTGCGGGCCGCTGGCGTCGTGGTGCTGTTGATGGCGCTCGTGCCGGGCCTGCCCAAGCTGCCCTTCCTGCTGGTGGGCATCACGCTGGTGCTGCTGGCCAACCGCCTGCCGGTGGTCGACGACAGCCCGCAGGTGAAGCCCCAGTTCGAGCCCGAGCCCGAGGCCGCACCGGTGTCGCCGCAGCAGATGGCCGTCGATGCTCGCGTCGATCCGCTCGAGTTGAGCATTGCGTTCGACCTGATCACCCTGGTCGACGTCGCCAGCGGTGGCGACCTGCTCGATCGGGTGGGTGCGCTGCGACGCAAGATCGCCGGCGAGCTGGGCTTCGTGATGCCGTCGATCCGCACGCGTGATTCGGCCGAACTGCCGACATCGACCTATGTCATCCGGGTCCACGGTGTCGAGGTGGGGCGCGGCACCGCCCCCGCGAACCGGGTGATGGTGATCGGCGACGTGCTCGATGGCCTGCCCGGCGAAGAGGTGCGCGAACCCGTGTTCGGCCTCAATGCGCGTTGGGTACCGGTCGAGTACCAGGCACAGGCCGAGATCATGGGCAACACGGTGGTCGACCGATCGACGCTCATCGTGACGCACCTGGCCGAAGTCGTCCGTCGTCGCGCCGGTCGTCTCATCAGCCGCAGCGATGTGAAGGCGCTCATCGACGGCGTGCGCGCCAGCGATCCGCAGGTGGTCGACGACCTGATGAACGTCGGCGTCACCACCGGTGAGGTGCAGCGAGTGCTCGGCGCGCTACTCGACGACGGCATCGCGATCCGCGACCTCGTCCGAATTCTCGAAGCGATCGGCGACCGGGCCCGCACCGTTCGGACGATCGAGGCCATGGTCGAAGCAGCCCGCAACGAACTCGGCCCTGCCATCACCACGGCGCTCGCCAGCGACGGGCGGCTCAGTGTCGTCACCCTCGCACCCACCACCGAGAACCGCATGCTCAACGGACTGCGCAGCGTCGACGGCCAGACCCAGGTCGAGCTGCGGCCCGACCAGGCCGACCAGCTGCTGCACGACCTCAACCAGCTCGCGTCGAGCAACCACCGTGGTGGCCCTCCGGTGCTCGTGTGCTCGGCCCCGCTCCGCCCGGCCCTCAGCCGCCTCATCCGGCCGTCGGTGCCGTCGGTGGCCGTCGTCTCGTACGGCGAACTGGGCGACCACCTCACCATCGACGTGGTGGCCAACATCGATCTCGAGATCTCCCCGATGACCAACGCCAACGACTTCCCAGAGGAGTACCGCCATGCGTACGCAAACAACTGACGATCAAGACACCCTGCGCTTCCGGGCCCCGACGCTGGAGGAAGCTGTTGCGGTGGCCGAGCAGTCGCTCGGCACCCGGGTGCGCGTGCTCGCCGCCAACCGCATCCGGCGCGGCGGCATCGGCGGGTTCTTCGCCTCGGATCTCGGGATCGAGGTGATCGTCACCCCCGACAGCGAAACGGTCGAGGACGCCCTCGAACGGTTGATCAACGATTCGGCCAAGGAGGAACGCTTCCAGTGGCAGGCCGACCGTGGCGCGGTGCCCGCCAACGACGGCTCGTCGAGCGATGCGCCGCTCGACATGCCCGGCCGCCGGTGGCTGCTCGAGCAGACGTCGAACCTCCCTGCCGCCACGGCGCAGGCGATCCAGGACGCACTGGCCGACGGCAGTTCACACGCCGAGCGGCGCGCCCGCCGGCGCACCACCGTCGACATCGACCCGAGCGACCCGGCGACCAACACCTCGTCGTGGTGGGAGCCGCCGGAGGCCGATCGCCTCACCGGCGCGACCTCGACCACGTCGTCGCAGGTCGCCTCGTTCGACGACATCGTGGCCCAGATCGACCGGGTCGGGCTGACCGACACCGTCGAGCACACGGTGACCGGCCAGCGCACGGGGCACACCGGGCGCGACGTCGACGTGATCGACGTGCTGTCGGCCCTGGCGGGCAGTCGTGACGACGGGTACACGAGCCAACGCGCTGTCGACATCGTCGCACCTGCCGCTGTCGAGGCGGCCCCCGTTGTCGCCATCGCTCGGGCCGCTGCACCCCAGCCCGCAGCAGAGGCCGGCACCGTCGAATCGCCCGGTCTCATCCGGGTGGAGAAGATCATCGAGGAACTCCAGGCACTCACGGCCTCGCCGCGCCTGCTCACGGTGATGAAGCAGCGCCAGGCGCAGGAGGCTGCCGCAGAGGTGGCGCGGTCGCGCCAGTCGTTGCTCGGCACACCTCGCCACCACCCCACCGACGCCGAGCACCCCGTCGTGGTGTCGGCACCCGACCAGACGGCGATCGACGTCGATGCACACCGCATGCACGAGTCGGTCGACGTGTCGATCGACCTCGTGGCCGATCTCGACGCTGACGTCGACGCATCGAGCGATGAGACGTCGGCCGGTGCGCTGCACACCGGCCCCAGCCAGCGACAGGTCGAGTTGGCCGTTGCCGCGGCAGATCAGCTCATCGACTCACTCAGCCGCGAAGACGGTGTGAAGCGTCTCTCGGTTCGAATCGTGCTGCGCACCGCCGGTCACGACGAGGTCGAGGCGGGCGCCGAATGGGAGTCGAAGGCGTGAGCCGCGACACGGACGACAACGAGGACGATGACCACAAGGGCCATGGTCCATTGGCGCCTTGGCGCCTCTCGATCGCTGTCGGCCTGTCGGCTGCCCTCACCGGCCCCGCCCTGTGGGACGCGACGATGAACGACCAACACGTCGATTTCGCCCTGCTGCGTTCGTTCGGCGTGTTCTTCCTCAGTTGGTTCGCCATGGGTGTGATCAACCGCACCCTGGTGAGAGCCATGACGAGCCAGCGCCCCCGTTCGTCGTTGACCGCGAACGACCTGTCCGACCGCACCTGACCGGATGCGCCTCACCGGCGCGTCCGGCTCTGCGTGTCGTCTCGGTACCGCGACCTCGATCACGACCTCGATCACGCTCGACCGCTCAGCGCGGCAGCGGACCGACGCAGGCGTCGGCCCGGGGGCACATGGCGTTCCCGGGCGGGAACGCCCGGGAACGGGCCGGTCAGCGCAGGTAGTCGAGCAGCGAGACCGGCAGGGCCTTGGCCGCCATCTGGACCGCCGCCTGATACGAGGTCTCCTCGGCCTTGGCCTTCACGATCGACTCGATCAGGTCGACGTCTTCGACGTCGGACAACCGGGAGGTCAGCGTCTGCTTGTCGTTCTTGGCGCGCGTGTCGAGTGCTTCGAGAGCGTTCTGCTTGGTGCCGATGTTCGAAGCAGCGGCCTGCACACGGTCGAACGCCGTCGACAGGTTGGCGCGTTCGGTGTCGATGCCGGCGGTGTTCCCACCCTCGATCGCCGTCGCCAGGCGATCGAGCACCTCGAACAAGCTTCCGGCACCGACGCCGGAAGCACCGAACACCTCGTTGCCGGTGACGTTGATGGTCATCGTGGTCGACGGCGCGACATCGCGGACGACCGGGTCGTCGTTGCCCTGGTACACACCGGTGCTCGAGTAGGCGGGCCCAGCGGCCGTGCCGGCGAAAAGGGGCCGGCCGGCGTAGGTGCTGTTCGCAGCGTTCAGCAGGTCGCTGCGGATCGAACGGAGTTCGGTCGCGATCGCCTGACGGGCCGCAGGTGTCATGTTGGTGATCGCGTTCCCGGAGGCGACGGTCAGTTCCTTCGCCCGGTTCATACGGGTGGTCATGATGTCGAGCTGCGAATCCGCAGCGTTCACCCAACCCTGGGCATCGGTGATCGAACGCGAGCGCTGATCGAGTTGGCTCAGCTCGCGACGGATCGACAGCGCAGTCGTCGTGCCGGCCGGATCGTCGGAGCCGGTGGTGATGGCATTGCCCGAGGTGACCTTGGCCTGCGTCTGTTGATAGCGGCTCAGGCTCTGGCCGACGTCGCGCATCGTCGAGCGGAGCATCATCGAGTTGGTTATGCGCACAGCGCACCTCCGGGGAATTCAGTGACGCGGCTCATCGACCGATTCGTTCGATCAGGAAGCCGAGCATCTCGTCGACGGTACCCAGCACTTTGCTGGCCGCCTGGAAGGCGCGTTGCGCCTCCATCATCTGGGTCATCTCCTCGTCGATGCTCACCGAGCCGACCGAGTCGGCATCGCGCACCGCATTGTCGGCGATCGTGGCCTGCACGGCGGCGCGCTGCGTCGCGCTGTTCGACTCGACCGACAGCGAACCGATCATGGTCTGGTACTTGGTGCTCGCCCCGGTGGCCGAGGAAGCGAGAGCGGCGAGCTTGCGAGCCTGTTCGCCGTCGAGCACTCCTGGTGCGGTGGGGCCGGGCATCTTCGGCTCGCCGGCACCGATCTTCGACGGTTGGCCGGCCACATCCGCCGAGATGGCGATCGTGGCCGCAGTCGTGGCCGTCGGATCGAAGAAGTTGCGACCACTCACACTGTCTTGGCCGTAGCCGGCGACATGGAGGGTGTTCACCGTCGTGACCAGCGTCGAGGCGATGTCGTCGAGCGCAGCGATGTAGCGGGGCACCACATCGGTGATGGTGGCAGCCACCGAGGCACCCTCGCCCGAGGTCATCAGCACCACCTGGTTGTCGCCGACGAAGCGAAGGGTTCCGGTGGACGCCTCGACCTGGGCGGCGTAGCCACCTCCCACCACTTGGCGACCACCGATGAAGACGTTCACCTCGCCAGTGTCGGTGATCTTGGTGACGGCACCGGTGAGCTTGGTGAGGTCGGTGATCAACTGGTCGCGCTGGTCGAGCAGATCGGCTGACGGGTTGGGTTGCGAGGCGACGGTCTGGTTGAAGGTCACCAAGCGAGCGGTGAGGTCGTTCACCTCCGACGCGATACCGGCCATACGTGCCTTGGCGTTGTCGGCCACGGTGGTCAGGTCCTGCACGCCGCGGTGCAACGCGTCGACGACGGTGCCGGCTTTGCTGAGCAGTGCCGAGCGCGCTGTCATGTTGCCCGGGTTGTTGGCCACCTGCGTCCATGCCGCCCAGTAGGCGTCGAGCTTGGCCGACAGCCCGTGGTCGGTGGGTTCGGGGAACAGTTCTTCGATGCGCTTCAGCGTCGCCGCCGTCGTGTCGGCCGCGGCACGACCGCCTTCTTCGGTGGCCACCCGACCGAGGATCAGGGTGTCGGCCGAGCGGGTGACACCGCTCACGTCGACGCCGTTGTTCCCGCCGACCCCGCCGACCCCGGTGGTGTTCGGATTGCTCAGGTCGACGCGCTGGCGGTGGTAGCCGGGTGTCGTGGCATTGGCGATGTTCCGTGCCGTCACGTCGAGGATCTGCCGCTGGGCGCGCATGGCGCTGAGCGGCGTATTGAGCGACGAGATGTTGGGCATCGTCAGACCGTCCGATCCAACCGCAACGCGGAGGTGGTGAGGGGCCGCGCATAGCCGCGCGGGTCGTACACGTCGACGCTGCTGTCACCGAGCGAAGCGATGATCTCGCGCGAGCGCATCAGGCCGCGGCGGGCCAGTTCCTGGTTGGACGTCGAGACGTCCTCGATCTCCGACTGCAGCGACACCAGGTGCAGGCGGTGCTGCGCCAGCAGCTGGCCCCATGGGTGCTCGACGTACTGCAACAGCTCCGACAGCGACACGTCGGGCCGCAGGCCGTAGCGGCGCGCCAGACGGGCCGACGCCTGCGAACGAGCGGTGTCGACAGCGTTCACCGCCTCCATCAACGACTCGATCTCGCTGTTGAGGAACGGCAGCCAGCGGGTGCGGCCCGCGGCGAGCAGCAGACCCTGCATCTCGAGCTTGTAGACCATCTGTTCGAGCAGCTCGCGCATCGTCCACAGTTGGTGGGAGAGATCCTCTGCGGGTTCCACGAGAAGGACTGTCCGGAACCGGCGGAAAACCGCAGGTATCCATTTCGGCGCCGTGGCCGGAGCGGTGCCCGACGCGTGCTCCGAGGCAGAGGGTGACCTCGGGCCAGATGGTGGCGCAAACGGGTCGGCCCGACACTGTCGGTGTCAAGAGACCGTCAGCACGCGGACGCCCAGCGACCGAGGAGCACCCATGATCCGCCTCACGCGGCTTCGTCAGACCGACCCCCTGTACATCAATCCCGACCACATCGAGCGCCTCGATCGTCATCACGAGACGATCGTGCACCTCCTCAACGGCACGGAGTACGTCGTGGTCGAGTCGCCCGAGGAGATCATGGAGCAGGTCACCATGCTGCGCGCCCGCGTCATCGCCACGGCTGCCCGGATGGTGAGCGAACAGCACACGACGATGCCAGCCGATGTGACCGACGTGCAGGTCGTGGCCGCCACCCCGGGGCTGCCGACCGTGGTCTCTCCCGACGATTTGGACCCGGTGTCCTCGGACGAAGGGGTGTAACTCGTGCCGGCAACACTTGTTGGACTCATCCTTGCTGCGGTCGGAACGTTCGTCGGTGCGATCACGCACCACGTCAGCCCGGTCTTCCTCCTCACCAACATCACCGCTCTGTTGGTGGTGATCATCGGAGCGCTCGGTGCCACGATGGCCTCGTTCGAGCTCGAGGCGACCACCGGTGTGTTCAAGGCGATCATGGTGACCCTGTTCCCCAAGAAGGGGTCGAGTCCGTCCGACACCATCAACCGTCTGGTGGAGTTCGCTCGCAAGGCACGTCACGAAGGCCTGCTGGCCCTCGAGTCGGAGGTCGGCAATCTCGACGACGTCTTCATGAAACGTGGGCTGCAGCTCGCGATCGACGGTAGCGACCCCGAAGCGGTGGCGCAGGTGATGAAGACCGACATCAAGGCGATGAAGGCCCGTCACAAGGTGGGCGCCGAGTGGTGCATGACGTTCGGCATCTTCGCCCCCACGTTCGGCATCATCGGCGCCGTCATCGGCCTGATCGAGACGATGGCGAACCTCAACAACCCCGAGAAGCTCGGTGCGGGTATCGCCGGCGCGTTCTGCGCCACCTTCCTCGGTGTGTACATCGCCAATGCCGTCATGCTGCCGATGTCGAACCGCATGAAGCGGCTCTCCACCCAGGAGGCCGCTCAACGGGAAATGGTGATGGAGGGCGTCCTCGCCATCCAGGGCGGCCAGAACCCGCGCGTGATCGAAGAGACCCTGTTGTCGTACTTGCCGCCCAAGCAGGCCGCATCCATCCGCGAGGCTTCCGGTGGCTAGTGGTCATGGCGGCGGAGGCGGCGGTCACGGCGGTGGTGGTCACAAACGCCACGAGGAACACGAAGAGCATGAAGAGCACGTGAACCACGAGGCGTGGGTGATTCCCTACGCCGACATGCTCACGCTGCTGATGGTGATGTTCCTGGCGTTGTTCGCCACCGGTCGCGTCGACCTCGAGAAGTTCAAGAAGCTGTCCGAAAGCCTGCGCCAGGAGTTCGGCGGCGGTTCGGCCCAGATGGTGTCGGTCGGCTCCGGTGGCTCGGGAACGACGCCGATGCAGGGCGGCAACGGCATCTTCGACGGCGCCGTCCCCCCGAAGGTAGGTGGTGAACCCACCGAGATGCAGGTGGAGAAGGCGCGCCAGGACTACGAGAAGAAAGCAGCGCAGGAAGCCATCGACAAGCTGAAGGACTTCGAGTCGCAGCTCACCTCGAAATCGAACATCGCCGGCCTCGGGCAGGGTCTCGACTTCACACTCGAAGGTCGTGGCATGGTGGTGACGGTCGTCAGCGACTCGGTGCTCTTCGCGCCCGGCGCCGCAGGCATCGAACCCCAGGGCATCACCGTCCTCGGCATCGTCGCCGAGGCGCTGAAGATGATCCCCAACGACATCGTCATCGAAGGCCACACCGATTCGCGGCCGATCTCCACATCGCGTTACCCGTCGAACTGGGAGTTGTCGACCGCCCGTGCCACTGCGGTGCTCCGCTATCTGGCCGGGGTCGGGATCGACCCGGGCCGCCTGTCGGCGATGGGGTACGGCGAGACCCACCCCGTAGCCGACAACGGCACCGCAGAGGGCCAGGCGAAGAACCGTCGTGTCGAGATCGTCATCCTCACCGACGTGTCGCTCGAGCCAGTGCTCGCCGACGCCGCCGACGCGGAGTCGGGCGACTCGACTGCCACCGAGACCGCGTCGGACTCGGGCTCGGCCGAAGGTGGTCTCGCTCCCGCTGTCGAGCCCTGAGGCGACTCGCCACACCCTGGCACGAACGGGTGTCGCTCGGCACAGTCATCAGAGACGATCCTCTCATGGACGAGAGGGCATGACTCACGGATGATCCCATGGCCAAGAAGAAGAAGAGCGCCCCTGCCGAGACCGACGGTGAGGCCGAGGGTGGCAAGAAGTCGAAGAAGAAGCTGATCGTCCTCGTGCTGCTGTGCGCGAGCCTCGCCGGTGCCGGCTACAAGCTCGGCGGTGGGGGCGCCTCTGCAGAGGGCGTGGCGACGACCACGACGATCGTGCAGCTCGAGGGCTGCAAGGAAGGCACCGACGCAACCGACGTCGAGCCCAACGTGGTCGACCTGCCGAAGATGAACCTCAACCTCGCCGACGGCCACTACCTCAGCGTGGCCGTGTCGCTGAACCTCTGCCCGGACGTGCTGGTCACCCCCGAGGCGCCGATGCAGACGGCACCGGCGAAAGACATCATCGTCTCGACCCTCTCGGGCAGCTCGATGGCCGTGCTGCAGACGCCCGAAGGCCGCGACGAGGCACGCAAACTGCTGCTGGAACGCCTCTCGGAGGAATACGAGGACATCGTCTACGGACTGTTCTTCGTCGAGTTCGTGATGCAGTGATTCGTGATGCCGTGATTCAGGAGTTGAGCAGCTCGCTGCGCACGTTCTCGGCCCACGCAACGCTCTTCGCGTAGTACTCGCGGATCGTCTCTGCCTCGCCCGGGCGGAGTCGCTCGAGTTCGTCCATGTCGGCTCGTTCGAAGGCGTAGACGATCTCCATCAACTCACCGAGCGGCCCGCTGCCGTGGAGCAGCGCTTCGCGCACCTCGGCAGGAAGGGGCAAGCCGGTGAGCAACTCTTCCATCGGCGCACCGAACACGGTGTCGATCACCGACAGCAGCCCCGTGGTGAATGCCACGCCCGACTGGCCGCTGGTCCCGGCGAGCTGACCCGCCATCTGGGCCCGCACTGCCGCGAGGACGATGATCTCGTCGCTGATGGCACGGCTGTTCTTGGCCATGGTGAGCAGGACGGCGAGCTGGCGCACCTGGACGAACCCGACCATGACGATGGCGTGCCGGATCGACTGCACCCGGCCGTTCAGGCCGAACGAGCTCGAGTTGACGAGCCGCAAGATGGAATAGGCGAGGCTCGGATCGGCCGAGATGAGACCTTCGATGCGGTCGATGTCGACATCGGGGCGGCTCACTTCGGCCAACAGCAAGATGGCCGTCGACACGTTGTTCGGGCGGCCCGACCGTTCGAGTGTCTCGGGTTTGGCGAAGAAGTAGCCCTGGAACAGATCGAACCCGAGCTGCATGCAGTCGGCGTACTTGCTGGTGTCCTCGACCTTCTCGGCCAGCAGGAGCGCTTTCGGGAACATCGATCGTGAACGCTCGACGATGCCCGGCAGATCGGCCGGCGGGATGGCCAGCACGTCGAGCTTCACCACATCGATGAGCGGGGCGATCTCGGTGAGGCCCTCGCGGTCGAGGTCGACCACGTCGTCGAGCGCGAACCGCAACCCAGTGGCGTGTGCCGCCCGGATCACCTGCACCATGGCCTCGTCGAGCACGACGCCCTCGAGCACTTCGACGATGGTGCGCCCAGCCGGCAGGATCGACAGCAGGCCGGTGTGCAGCAGCCCGCCCGCGGCATTGATGAAACCCAACCGGTCGCCGATGAGTCGATCGAATCCCCACTCCAGCATCGCCGCCTCGATGACCCGACGGGTCGCGTCGTCGGGATCGGCGAAGAAGGCCGAGTTGTCGGCGCTGTCGCGATACAGCAACTCGAAGGCGTAGGTACGCCCACGCCGATCGAGGATCGGTTGCCTGCCCAGGTAGACGTTCGACGTCATGCCGACACCGTACCCGCATGTCGCTGCCGACATGGTGCGCTACCGAGGCTCGTATACTCGGCGCCGTGCCAAGCGACGGCGACCGGTTGCGACTGCTGCTCGCCGACGACCAGGTCGTCGCGGTGCGAGGGGCCACGGTGTACCTCGGCGCTCTGGGGTTCGAGATCTGCGCAACGCTCGACGACCCGCGACGACTGCTGCGCACCTACGAGCAGCACCGGCCCGACGTGGTGGTGATCGAAGCCACCATGGGCGGCCGTGGCACGGTGTTCGGCGAAGTGGCCACCCTGCTCGGAGCCCATCCCGCCGCGGCGGTGCTGGTGCTCACCTCCGACCTGTCGCCCACGGTGGTCGATGCATCGATCGAGCACGGATGCCTCGGTGTCGTGCCGAAGACCTGTTCCGTCGATGCACTCGGTACGGCGGTGCGCACGGTGGCAGCCGGCGAGCGCTATCTGCATCCGCGGGCCATCACCGCGCTGTTGCAGACCCGGCAAGCGGCCGGCGAACTGCGCAGTCTGCGTCCGCTGAGCAAGCGCGAGATCGCGGTGCTCGGCTGTGCCGCTGAGGGAATGACGAATGCCGAGATCGCCGACCACCTCGGCATTGCTGCCGAGACGGTGAAGACCCACCTCAGCCGTGTGCAGGAGAAGCTCCATGCTCGTGACCGAACGCACGCGGTCAGCCGCGCGCTGCGCCTCGGTGTGCTGACCTGAGCGTGGTCTCGCGCTCGATCTCGGCCACGGCCTGGGCATGGGTCAGCACCCGCCGACGGCCCGGCGACATCCCACCGAAGTAGCCGCTCACGATCTCGTGCCGATACGCGTGGTCGAGGCAGTCGCGACGTGCCGGGCACTGCTGGCACAAGGCGACCGTCGACGACGCGATGGTGCGGCCGGCCTCGACGAAGAACAGGTCGAGCTGCTCGAGATCGAGTTCACCACACGCTGCCTGGCGCAGCCAGGGAAGGTCGGGTGTGTGTTCGATCAGAGCGTCGAGCGAGCGGCCGTTCGGCATCGGAATCCCTCCAGGTACGGCGCCCCGCGGCGCCGATCGGTTGACCACAACGACAGTCCGTGGACGGCCGTGAAGCGCAAGCGAAAATCTGGTGGGCCGTCTCGCAGGTCAGGCGACCGAGTCGAGCGATGCCGCCATGCACAACTCGGCGGCCGCACGGCGCGGCGAGCGGCCGGTACGCCGGGCCCACAGGCTGACCGTGGCAGTGAGCAACGCTGCGGCACCCGCCAGCAACTCGGTGTCGGTTGCCATCGAGCGGGCGCTGTCGATCTCGGCGACGACCAGGCCGTGGTCGCGGCGCCTGACAGCGTCGAGGCGCCAGGCAGCAGCCTCCACAGCGCCCGGGGCCGCGAGGTCGTAATGGCGTGCCAGGGCGAGCAGATCGGCGGCGAGATGGCGCCCGTCGTCGGGTGACAGGGCACCGCAGTCGTCGATCGTGGCGTCGAGTCGGTCGAGCGTGACGAACGCGATCGTGGTCAGCATCTCGTGGATGTTGTCGAACGATTCACGGATGTCGGCCAGCAGCACCTCGACGCCCACCTGGTCGTCGCGGACGACGGCGGCGACCAAGCCGTACAGCGAGACGAGTGCATCGCGGATCTGGACATTGCGGGCATCGAACACGGATCGAACCGTCCGGTCGGCGACCGGCTCGTGCCAGGTCTTGCCGGGTGATTTCCGGTGGCCGTCGACCGATTCAGACCAGAGGCGGTTGGCTCGTCACGGTGATCTCGGTCTCGCGGGCCCGAGCGAGGTCGATCGCCGACGCCCACCCGGCGAACCACTCGGCCCACACGGCGGCGATGGGGATGTCGTGCAGGTGCCAGCGGAGCGAATGGGGCACCAACCAGGCGAGCGGTCGGGCCTCGGCTGCAGCCAGGGTGTGCACGTTGCCGCCTCGGTCGGTCAGCACCACCGGGTCGTTGCGGAGATCGGCTGCCACGATGTCGGCGATCACGTCGGCGATGCCCGGATCGGTGGCGTCGGGCACCGCAGGGTCGGGCTCGGCAGTCGTGCCGTGGAGCACCACCAGGCCGTCGTCGCGCCGCAGCAGCACCGCGGTGGCCGGGGTGGCGGCCAGGATCATCCGGCGCTCGGGCCGTACCCAGGTGCGCACGAGCCCGGCAGGATGGTCGGGATCGGCCATGTCGTCGACGATGCCGGTACCGGTTCGATCGTCGACCGACAGCGCGAGCCGCACCAACTCGAGTTCGTCCGCCAGCGCCGATGCCTGGTCGAGGGAGACGATGATGCCCTGTTCGTGTTCGTCGACGATGCGGCGCACGATCTGCCGGACGACAGCGACCAGTTCGGGGTCGAGTTCGGCGACATACCGATCGAGAGCGATCACGTTGGTGATCGGCCCGAGCCGCCACGACCGCCGCCACGACTGCCGCCAGGCCCAGTACTCGAGCGCCGTGCTGTGCCGCTCGACATCGGCGGTCGAGAGTGCCCAGTCGGCGAGGCTGCCGTCGGGTCGGTGCCGCGGTATGAGCACGTCGCGGAGTGCTGCCAGCGGGATATCGGGTGTCGGGGCGATGTCGACGCTCGCGACCAGTTCGGGGGGAGGCAGGGTGAGCCAGCCCGATGCGCCGTGGTGCCCCGATCGATCGCCGGTCATCGGTGCTCACGAACCGCGCGCATGGCGAGATGGTACGCGACGACGGAGCGCCCGCAGCGGGCGCTCCGTCGTCGAGGCAGCGTGGAAGAGGGGGCCGAGGCCCGGAGACGGTGGGTCGAGCCGGCGCTCAACTCACCCGTCGTGCGGCAGTGATGTCTTCGCCGAGGAGGGCGGCGAGCCGCAGCGGCACGAGCGTTCCCACGCGTGGTGGCAGGAAGGTCTCGAGGCTCCAGGCTCCGTGACCGTAGACGTCGTACAGCAGGGTGCCGAGTTCGCGGATGCGATCGGGGTCGTCGGCGCCCTGCGCCACGCGGTCCTCCAGCAGCAGCACGCGCCGCGCTGTGCGGTTGATCTGGTCGACGCACTTGGCCAGCTCGCCAGCGAAGCGGTCGGCGTCGTCGACGAACATCGACAGCTGGGTCACGATGGCCGGCAGCAGTTGCGCGGCGAGCACGGCGTGGTACTCCATGGATCGAGGTGAGCCGTCGTGCTCGATCGCCCGCCAGGCAGCCTCGGCCTCGGCGCGGCGACGTTCGAGTTCGATGTAGGCGGCGAGGAGGCGGGTGGGCCGTACGCCCGGTGCCTGTACCCGGATCTCGGGCAGGGTCAGTCCGCAGCGCAGAGCGGTCATCAGCACGGTGACGTCGCGGCGCTCGAACTCGAGCCCGTCGAGCTCGAGCCCGTCGGCACCCACGACGATGGTGAGTTCACGCACCAGGTCGGTCTCTTCGTGGCGAGAGCACGGCGACTGACGGCCTGCCCAGGGATTGCACACCTCGGCGAGGCGCTTGGGCGGCGCACCGCTCTGTGTTCGGGTCTTTGCCGAAGCAGACCCTGTGGCGACCGACTGCCGAGTGCGGTCCTCCACGTCTTCATATGACCGAGTGGCCATGACTCCTCCGTGATGCTGCTGCCAGGTCTCTCCATCCGTGGAAAGACATGGAGGAAATCGTCCGGATCGGTCGCGACCGGGGCACCAGGCTCGAGGGCGATCGGGGAGTGATCTCGCCGCGGAGTCGGGGGATGGCGGTCGTCACCCGTCACCCCCGTTACCCACTGCCCGTATCGGGGCCCAGACGCGCCACGGCCGCCGGGTGCACCGGCGGCCGTGGCGTGGAGCGATCGGATGTCAGGAGCGGCCGTGGGCGTGGATCTTGCGCAGCACCATCGGGTGCTGGATCTTGGCGATGGCCTTGGCCTCGATCTGGCGGATGGCCTCACGCGACAGCCCGAGGGTCTCGCCGATCCCGGCCAGCTTCTCGGGCGGCTCGCCGTCGAGGCCGAAGCGGCGCACGATCACGAACAGTTCGCGGGGGTCGAGTGCGGCCAGCCCGTAGGTGCGCAGTGCCGACAGCATCATGCTCGACACGACCACCGACTCGGGACCGGGGTTGGCGGTCTCGATCGTGTCGCCGAGCGTGCTGTCGTTGTCGTCGCCGGCCGACTGGTCGACCGATTCGAAGCGGGGCGGGGTGATGACACGACGCACCTGGTCGACGGTGGCACCGACGACGGCTGCCACTTCGGCGTACGACGGCGTGTAGTGGGTGTCGTCACCCTGCAGGTGGCGGAATGCCCGCAGGATCTCGGGACGACGCTCGAAATCGCCGAGGTTCACGTTCGGGTGGTCGGCGTCGCGCACCGCCCGCAGCACCTCACGCTGGATCGGCTTGAAGGCCCACTGGCCGAAGCGGCCCTGGCTCGGGTCGAAGCTGTCGATCGCCCGCATCAGGCCGAGCAGGCCGGCGGCCTCGAAGTCGGCCGAGTCCTCACGGGTGGAGTTCGAGGTGAACCGCTTGCAGTACGAGCGCACCAGACCGAGGTTGAACTTCACGATCTCGGCGGTCACATCGTCGATCGAACGACGGATGCGGGCCGTGCGCCGTGCGTCGGCATTCTCCTGCTCGAGTTCGGCGAGCTGGGTCAGCAGCGCCTTGCGCCGCTCGAAGAGCTCTGAGTTGCCGTCGACGTACTCGTCGGCGCCTCGGGTTGTGGGAATCTCGGTGACCGCCATCAGTGTTCTCCTGCCATCGGTGTCCTGGTCGGACGCTTACCGGTGTCCCGCCATCAGGTGACACCGGTACTTCTGCCATCGGGGGCTCCCGACGACTGGGACAGCATGCTGGAGTGGCTCACTCGGGGGAAGTTCCTGGTGAGTCATTTGGGATGTGCCGGAGAGAGGCTACTGCTATCCCTCTAATGGGGGACACAGGTCTGATGCATCGACTACGAAGAGCACCACTGTGCTCACACTCAGTGAGAGTGTCCGGACATGGTTGCTCAGATGCCAGGAGGGTGGACCATTTTCCCCATGAACGCCGCAGACCGTCTCCCCATCGTGGTCGTCCAGCAGCACAGCGTGCTGCGTGAGGCGCTGCAGCTGCGCCTCGATGCCGAGGCCGACTTCGATGTGGTGGCGAGCACCGCCACCGTGGGTGAAGCTGCAAGCGCACTGGCCGAGTCGCCCAGCGCCGTCGTGCTCGTCGACGAACCGTCGGGGCCCGAAGCCTGCCGAGCCTTCATGAACGATCTGCGGGCCCTGTCGCCCTTCGCCCGTGCGGTGATGCTGGTGAACGGCCGCAACCTGTCGATGGTGTCGGCTGCGGTGAACGCCGGCGTGGTCGGTGTGCTGTGCAGCGACACCCCCACTGCGGCGCTCGCCCATTCGTTGCGCACGGTGGCGAGCGGCGCCAGCGTGCTCGACGAGCAGGCGCTCGCCATGCTCGCCACCTCGTGGCGCGATGTGGAGCAGCCCACGCTGTCGATGCGCGAACTCGAGGTGCTCACCCTGCTGGCATCGGGCTCGAGCAACGCCGAGATCGCCAGCCAGCTGTACGTGTCGACCGAGACGATCAAGACCCACGTCGCCCATCTGCTGCGCAAGCTCGACGTGCCCAACCGCGCCCAGGCCGTGCGCAAAGCCGAACGGATGGGTCTGCTCGTCTGACCGGCGGCCGAGGCGCGTGCGCGTCGCCCGCGATGCCACACTGGGGCCATGACAGCGGCACCCGTGCGCTACGGCATCATCGGCACCGGGATGATGGGCTGCGAGCACATCACCAACCTCGTCCACCTGCCCGAGGCCGAAGTGGTGGCCGTCGCCGACCCGGTCGAGTCGTCGCTCGACTGGGGCCGCCGTGCAGCCGGTGCGCACCTTGCCACCTACACCGACCATCGCCAACTGCTGGCCCGCGACGATCTCGATGCCGTCGTCATCGCCTCACCGAACCACACGCACGCCACGGTGCTGCGCGACGCGCTGGCCACCGACCTGGCGGTGATGGTGGAGAAGCCGATGTGCACCACCGTCGACGACTGCCTCGACGTGCGCCGCTGGGCGGCCGACCGCTCGGCGCTCACCTGGGTCGGCCTCGAATACCGCTTCATGCCCACCATCGCCACCCTGCTCGAGCAACTCGCCACCGGCGTGTGCGGCACCACGCGAATGGTGTCGATCCGCGAGCACCGTTTCCCCTTCCTCGTGAAGGTCGGCAACTGGAACCGCTTCACCGCGAACACCGGCGGCACGCTGGTCGAGAAGTGCTGCCACTTCTTCGACCTGATGCGCCTCGTCGCCGGCGCCGGACCGGCTGGCACCGGTGCGCTGCCGGTGCGGGTGATGGCCTCGGGTGGCCAGGCCGTGAACCACCTCGACGAACGCTACGACGGCCGCACCCCCGACATCCTCGACCACGCCTATGTGATCGTCGAGTTCGACAACGGTGTGCGCGGCTCGCTCGACCTGTCGATGTTCGCCGAGGGCGGCCGTCACGAGCAGGAGATCAGCGTGGTGGGCGACCGAGCGAAACTCGAAGCGACGGTGCCCGGCGACACCGTGTTCGTCGGGCCGCGCGACCGCAGCGGCCCGCACCAGGTGCCCGCCCACGCCAGCGCCGACGTCACCTACGAGGGGTTCCACCACGGGTCGTCGTTCGTCGAGCACCGCCGGTTCATCGACTGCCTGCGGTCGGGCCGACCCGCCGAGGTGACACCGGACGACGGGCTGTGGAGT
Source organism: Acidimicrobiaceae bacterium (assembly GCA_040380855.1). Classification (GTDB taxonomy): domain Bacteria; phylum Actinomycetota; class Acidimicrobiia; order Acidimicrobiales; family Ilumatobacteraceae; genus VFMC01. Next base: position 41,389 of record JBEIIG010000026.1, read on the forward strand.
GTGGTGATGGGTGCGGCCGCACACCGCTCGATCGACGAGCGGCGCATCGTCGACATCGCCGAGTACGGACTGATGTAGCCGCCTACCGACCTGCAGCCGGCAGGGCGGGGCTCAGAGGCCCGACTTCTCCAGGATGTGCACGCCGCAGGCCGAGCCGAGGCCGATGACGTGGGCGAGGCCCACCTTCGCACCCTCGATCTGGCGATCGCCGGCCTCGCCACGCAGGTGGTGGCAGATCTCCCAGACGTTGGCGATGCCGGTGGCCGAGATGGGGTGGCCCTTGCTCTGCAGGCCACCGCTCACGTTCACCGGTGTGCTGCCGTCGCGCCACGGTGCGCCCGACTCGAAGAAGTCGACGGCGCCACCCTCGGGGCAGAGCATCAGGTTGTCGTAGTGCACCAGCTCGGCGGTGGCGAAGCAGTCGTGCAGCTCCACCAGGTCGAGATCCGACGGGCCCACGCCGGCGGCCTCGTAGGCCACCTTCGCCGCGTTGCGGGTGAGGGTGTTCACGTTGGGCAGGATCTGGCAGGCCTCTTCGTAGGGGTCGGTGGTGAGCACCGACGCCGACACCTTCACCGCACGACGCTGCTGCTCGAGTGACAACGTGCGCAACTTGGCCTCGCTCACCACCACTGCTGCGGCAGCGCCGTCGCAGTTGGCCGAGCACATGGCCCGCGTGTTCGGGTAGGCGATCATCATGTCGTTCATGATCTCGTCGAGCGTGAACCGCTTCGAGTACGCCGCCAACGGGTTGAGCGTGCTGTGCGCGTGGTTCTTCTCGCTGATCTTGGCGAACGTCTCGAACGACACCTCGCCGTACTTGTGGCCGTACTCCATGCCAACCTGGGCGAACGTGCCGGGCATTGCGTCGGTGCCGACGCGCCCGTCGGTGGGCGTGACCGCGCCGTAGCGACCCGACGGCGACCACACCTTGGCGTCGCTCTTGCCGCGGCCGCCACCGCCCAGCAGGCCGGCTCCGGCCAACTTCTCGACGCCCACGGCCAGGCCCATGTCGACCTCGCCGCTCTTGATGGCCATGATGACGGTGCGCAGCGCCGTGGCGCCCGTGGCGCACGCATTGGCCACGTTGTACACGGGGATGCCCGTCTGGCCGATCTGCTTCTGCAGCTGCTGGCCGAAGCCGGCGCTGGCGTTCATCAGGTTGCCGGCTGCCAGCACACCCATCTCGCGCATCGTCACGCCGGCATCGGCGAGGGCGCCCATGGCCGCCATCGCGCCGAGGTCGACCACGTCTTTGTCGGGGTGCTTGCCGAACTTGGTCATCGTGATGCCGAGGATCCAGACGTTGTCAGCCATGGTGATCTCCTGTGTCTCTGAGTGCGTGGGTCGTGCGAACGGGTATGTGAAGTGAGCGGTTCAGGCGGGTTCGAAGCCGAAGCCGATGGCCTCGGTGCCGTTGTCGTCGGATCCGAGCGAGTAGGTGGCGAGGCGCACCTTCATGCCGAGCTTCACGTGCTGGGGATCGGGGTCGGTGTTGATGATGTTGGCGCGCACGCTGGTGCCGCCGCAGTCGACCACGGCGGCCACGAACGGCACCGGTACACCGGGTGCGGCGAAGGTGACGATGGTGAACGAGCGCACCTCGCCCTCGGTGGCGATGTCCACCTTGGTGAACTCGGTGCCGAAGCAGCCGGCGCACGCGTTGCGACGGTCGAAGAACCGGGCGCCGCAGCCGGTGCACTGGTTGGCGACGAGATGGGGCTGGTCGCCGAGCACGAGGTAGTCGACGAGCGGTACCTGGGCGGGAGCACTGGTGTCGGTCATGGGCCGACTGTACCCAGCGGTTTCGCGTCGCTGCGTACCGGACGCGCCCGAGACGAGTTGCGGGCGGGACTTGCGGACCCGGCGATCGGCCCGACAGACTATTGAGAGAGATTCTCATTATCGGGAAGAGGTTGGGAATGGAACACAACGTCGTCCGTCGGCTCAGCGGTGCTGTGCTCATCAGCGCCGGCGTCCTGCTCGCCGCCGCATGCGGTGACGGTGAGCGGTCGACTCCTGTCGCCACCGTCGACGGCAAGCCGGTCGTCGTGGTCACCTACTCGATCCTCGGTGATGTCGTGCAGCAGCTCGTCGGCGACGCGGCGATCGTCGAGGTCGTCATCCCCAACGGCCAGGACCCGCACGACTTCAGTGCCTCGGCCCGCGACATCGAGACGATGATGGGTGCCGCGCTGCTGGTGAGCAACGGACTCGGCCTCGAAGAAGGTCTGCTCGAGGCGATCCACCAGGCCGACGACGACAAGGTGCCCGTGTTCGAGGTGGCCGACCACATCACGGTGCGTCAGTTCGGTGAGGGTGAGCCGACCGAGGCCGGAGACGGTGCCGCTCACGCCGACGAGGAAGCTCACGCCGACGAGGAAGCTCACGCCGACGACCATGCCCACGACGGTGGCGACCCGCATCTGTGGACGTCGCCGACCGTGATGGCCGAGATGCTGCCCGACCTCGCTGCCGCGCTCGAGGCAGCGCTCGGGGTGCAACTCGACGACTCGCTCGCCACCCTGCAGGCCGAGCTGGCAGCACTCGACGCCGAGACGGCGGCGATCATGGCGTCGGTCCCCGCCGGCGAGTGCAAACTGGTCACCGGCCACGAGTCGCTCGGCTATTTCGCCGACCGCTACGGCTGCCGGCTCATCGGCGCCGTCATCCCCAGCCTGTCGAGCACGGCGGAAGCCTCGGCGAAGGAACTCGAGGCGCTCGAGGCCCTTGCGACCGCCGAAGGTGTCGCCGCCGTGTTCACCGAGGTCGGCACACCGCAGCAGGTGGCGGAACAAGTGGCCGACACGGTGGGTGTGCCGCTGGTCGAGTTGCCGTCGCACAACCTGCCCGACACCGGCGGCTATGCGGCCTACATCACCGATCTGGCCACGCGGATCGCCACTGCGCTTGCGTAAGGTCTGCGCCGTGGTGGCATGTCCGGCTGGCTGATCGACCCGTTCGTCGACAACGAGTGGCTCGCCCGCGCCCTGTCGGCCGGCGTTCTCGTCGCACTCGCCTGCGCGGTGGTGGGCACGTTCGTGGTGCTGCGCGGCCTGGCGTTCGTGGCCGACGCGCTGGCCCACGGGGTGCTGCCCGGTATCGCCATCGCCGTGCTGCTCGGGTGGCCGGCGGTGCTGGGCGCGGCGGCAGGCACCGTCGTGATGATGGGCGGCGTGTCGGTCATCACCCGCCGATCACGCCTGTCGGGCGACACCGCCATCGGGCTGCTGTTCGCCGGCATGTTGGCCCTCGGCGTGATGATCACGTCGAAGTCGCGCAGCTTCTTCGGCGATCTCACCCGCATCTTCACCGGCGACCTGTTCGGCGTCGATGCCACCGAACTGATGTGGCAGGGCCTGGCCGTGCTGTTCGTGATGGGCGTTGCGTGGGCGTGCCGCCGGCCGTTCCTGCTGCTCAGCCTCGAGCCCGAGTTGGCAACCACGTCGGGGTTCCACGTACGCCGCTACGAGAACCTGCTGCTCCTCATCGTGGCCGTGGCCATCGTCAGTTCGTTCCAGGCCGTCGGCACGTTGCTGGTGTTCGGCATGCTGCTGGCGCCGGCCGCCACCGCAGCGCTCGTCACCCGGCGTATCGCCGCGATGATGGCGGTCGCGGCGCTGGTGGGTTCGTTGTCGGTGTACGCCGGTCTGCTGCTCAGCTACCACGCCGACCTCGCAGGCGGCGCCAGCGTCGTGGCTGTGGCAGTGGGCATCTTCCTGGTCACCTTCGCGCTCACCGAGGTCCGTCGCTCGGTGGGTGCACGGCGCGGTACCCGGCCAGCGGTCATCGAGCCGGTCCACGTGCACGGAGGTGAGCATGGCCACCAGCACTGATCGCACCGATGACGGTTCGGCGTCGCCTGGTCGGGCCGTCGAGGCCGCTTCGCTCGATGTGGGATACCTCGGCCACGCCGTGGTCGAACAGATCTCGCTCACGCTGCGTCCCGGCGGTCTGCTGTGCCTCATCGGCACCAACGGTTCGGGCAAGTCGACGCTGCTGAAGACCCTCGCCGGGCTCATCGAGCCGGTGGCGGGCGCGGTGCGAGTGCTGGGCGGTACGCCGGGCTCGCAACCGGCCCGAGTGGGCTATCTGTCGCAGCATCCTGCGTCGTCGTTCACCCTGCCGCTGCGTGCCGCCGATGTGGTGGCGATGGGTCGATTCGCCCACCTCGGTCTGCTCCGGCGCACCCGGCCCGTCGATCGCAGCGCCTGCGCCGAGGCGATCGAGCGGATGGGTGTGGGCGCCTTCGCCGACTCGCCGTTGATGGAGCTGTCGGGCGGGCAGCGCCAGCGCGTGCACCTCGCCCAGGCACTGGCGCGTCGGGCCGATGTGCTGCTGCTCGACGAACCCACCGCTGGCCTCGACATCGAGGGTCGCGACACCTTCGCCCGCGCCGTTGCCGCCGAACGAGCGCGTGGTTGCGCCGTGGTGATGAGTACGCACGACATCGACGATGCCGAGACCGCCGACCTGGTGCTGTTGCTGGCGGGTCGCATCGTGGCCGCCGGACCACCCGAGCAGGTGCTCACCCCCGAGAACCTGCGTGCCAGTTTCGGCGGCACCGGCGTCCACTGACGCCGTCACTCCCGTTCTTGCGACGATTCGCGTCGCATCCGACGCGAATCGTCGCAAGATCCGGTGGCGGGGCTGGATCAGGCGACGGTGGCGACGCCGCGGGTGAGCAGGGTGAGCGAACGTGGTCGGCCGGCGTACCAGCGCTCGACCGTCGACCAGGTGAAGCCGGCCTGCTCGACCAGCGTGGGGATGTGGCGGTTCAGGTGGCAGCCGCCGGCGACGGCCCGCTGTACCGGGGTGAGGCGCTGCTGCCACCGCTGCACCCGCGGGTCGTCGGCGAGGCCGTGCTCGAGCACGTGGAACGTGCCGCCGGGGCGCAGCACACGGCGGATCTCGGCGAGCGCAGCCTGTGCATCGGGAATGGTGCACAGCGTGAACGTGCTCACCACGCAGTCGACCGAGGCCGAGTCCACCGGCAGGTGTTGGCCGTCGAGGCCGATCACCTCCACCGGGAACGGTGCCCGATCGATGCGGGCAGCCGCCAGTTCCACGGCTCTGCCTGCCGGCTCCACCGCCCAGAGTCGCTCGACGGCGGCCGGGTAGTGGGCCAGGTTGAGGCCCGAGCCGAAGCCGATCTCGAGCACGGTGCCGTGGGTGCCCGCCACCGTGCCGGCGCGAGGCGCGGCGAAGCCCGTCGACGCGCAGGCCTTGTCGATGACCACGGGCAGGATGCGTTCCTCGTAGCGACGCTTCAGGCCCGTGCCCACGCCCACGATCAGCCCTCGAGCAGGGTGCCGTAGGCCACGGCGATCTGCGACGCGACGGCGGCGTTGTGGCGCACCAGGGCGAGGTTGGCGGTGAGGCTGCGCCCCTCGGTTCGCTC
>JBEIIG010000027.1:0-46173 GCA_040380855.1 Acidimicrobiaceae bacterium
CGCGACGGTGGGTGGCACGTTCACGCATGCGGTCTCGAACCCGCCGACGACGGGGTACACGGTGACGGCGACGCCTGGGACGGGGTCGGTGGTGACCAAGACGTTGGCTGCTGGTTCGACGTCGTTCTCGTTGACGGCTGCTGATGGTGTGGTGAACGGGACGACGTACACGGTGGTGGTGCGGGCAACGAACTCGGCGGGGACGAGTGCGGCGTCGAACAGCGTGACGAGCCCGACGGTGGCGCCGCCGCCGCGTGCTGCGGTGACGAATCTGGTGGCGACTCCGACATCTGGTCAGTTGGCGATCACATGGACAGCGCCGACCGGGCCGGCTCCGATCGGCTACCGGATCTCGGTCGCCATCGGGGGCACGCTGGTGGGCGGTTCTGCGGTCGTGATCGATGCGGCGACGACTGCGATCACCCGAGCCGGGCTTGCCACCGGCTCGTACTCGGTGGCCGTCGAGCCGCTGCACCCGTTCCCGTTCACTGCCGCGGCGGCAACCGTCCAGGCCACGGTGCCGGCACCGACCACGGCCACCACGACGACCACGCCATCGTCGACGACCACGACGACGATCAAGGCCTCGACGACCACCACCACCATCGTGGGCGCAGGTGGACCGACCACGACGATACGAGCGATCACCCTGCCGGGGCTGTTGCCCGCAACGGGTGCCTCGGGCACGGCGACGATCGTGTTCTGGTCGCTGCTGGTGCTCGTGTTCGGCCGGATGGCGATCCTGTTCGCCCGCCCTGTGCGCGTGCTCGCTGCGAGACCGAAGTGAGCGCTGTCGCCACGCGCCGTCACCGGCACACCCCGTTCTACACACCCCCGAAGGACGAGACATGAACACTCCACTCTCCACTGGCCGCCGGCGATGGCGCGACGCGTTCCGTGCCGCCACGGCGCTGTCGGCCGTGATGCTCGGCATCTCGGTCGTCACCGCCATGTCGGCCCAGGCCCTTCCGGCGAACACACCGCCCACCCCGGGGCAGGTGGTGTCGGTCACCTCGGGCAAGGCGTCGGCCACACCAGCGACCGACACGAAGTGGGCGCTCAGCCTGACGAGCCCCGACAACAAGTGCCCCGGTGACGGATTGGCGGGCTTCAAGTGGAGCACCTACATGGTGCCGTCGGCCGTCGACGTGGCCACGCTCACCTACAACAACGCCGGCCCGGTGGCACCCACAGGCGTGTCGGTGGCATATCCGCTGTACAGCGCCGTCGGCAGTTCACCGCAGATCAACAAGAACCCGGGTATCGGTGACGGCCTGGTGACAGGGACACCGGCCGAGTACAGCTTCTCGGCACTGGTCGGTCTCACGCCACCGTTGCCGAACGGTACGTACAAGATCGGCTACGCGTGCCACAAGGACGGTCAGACCGAACGGTTCTGGCAGCGTGAGATCACGATCACGAACTCGACAGCCGCCGGCTTCGACTTCACGGTCTCGGCTGCACCGACGACGACCACCACCGTGGCCGGGTCGACCACCACGACGGTGGCCGGGTCGACCACCACGACGATCAAACCGACGACCACCACCGGTTCGACGACCACCACGATCGCCGGCGCAGCAGGCCCGTCGACCACGATCGGTGTCGTCACCCTTCCGAACTTCTTCCCAACGACCGGCTCGTCGTCGGCGGGAGTGATCGCCTTCTGGGCGGTGATGGTGTTGGTTCTCGGCCGGATCACCATCCTGCTCGCCCGACCCGTGCGGGTCGTCACCGACCGCCGCCGATGACGGCAGCCACCACCACCGGGTTCTCGGGACGCATCGAGGCGCTCCGACGCACCGTCATGCGGGAAGGCCGCAGCGCTCGCACTCGCGCCCCGCGCCCCAAGCGTGAGAAGCCGACCGACATCCCACCGCTCAGCCCCAGGCTGCAGACGGTACGCACGGTCCTGGTGGTGGTGTTCGTGCTGTCGGTGTCGATGCTGATCCAGTTCAGCATCGTCAGTGGCCTGCAGCACTCGGCATCGCAGGGTCGAGCGTTCGACCGTTTCCGCGAGCAGTTGGCGAACGGCACCGCCCCGATCGGGCCCACCGATATCGACGACAACGACCTGGCGATCGGTGCACCGGTGGCATTCCTCGAGATCCCGGCGATCGACCTGCGCGAGGTGGTGGTCGAAGGCACCACGTCGCGAGCCCTGCTCGACGGCCCCGGGCATCGGCGCGACACTCCACTGCCGGGGCAGATCGGTTCGAGTGTGGTGTTCGGCCGCCGAGCCGCGTACGGCGGCCCGTTCGCCCGGATCAACGAACTGCAACCCGGCGCGCTCGTCCGTGTCACCACGGGACAGGGAACCTTCGACTATTCGGTGATGGGCGTACGTGCCGAGGGCGACCCGGTTCCCGAGCCGCCGGCTGCCGGTGTGGGGCGGCTGATGCTCGTGACTGCAGCCGGCCGGGCCTACATGCCCGACGGTGTGCTGCGTGTCGACGCCGAGCTGCTCGAGGGGGCTGTCGTCGGCCCACCCCGATTCGGTTCGGCTGCCACCCTGCCCGACAACGAACAGGCGTTGCGGGGCGATACGAGCACGCTGTGGGCCTTGGTGCTCTGGCTGCAACTGCTGATCGTGCTGTCGTTCGGCGCGGTGTGGTCGTGGCATCGATGGGGTCGACCGCAGGCCTGGATGGTGTTCGTGCCGCCACTGCTGCTTGTCGGCCTCGCCGTGGCCGGCGAGATCGCCCGAGCGTTGCCGAATCTGCTGTGACCTGACCGTGTCCGACCCGAGGAGCCTTGCGCCGTGACCACTGACCCCTCCGAGATCTTCCGCGACGCCGAGCGCCGAAGCGTGGATCGCCGCGACATCGACCTCGGGTCGTTCCAGCGCGGTGCCGTTGTGCAACTGCTGAGCCCCGATCCGTGCGCGATCGACGCCGTGGTGATCGATCTGCATCCGGCGCTGGTGACGGTCAGCGGGTCGCGCATCGCCGCAACCGATGGCGATGTGGCCTGGTCGTGGTCGATCGACGACATCGTCCGAGTGGTCCATGGCACCGCCGGACCATGGACGGTGATCGAGGTGCCTGACATCCCCGACTTCGGGGTCTCGGTGCCGCCCGACTGCGTCGACGAGTTCCGTCGCGCGCTCGCCGCTGTCGGAGGGCTCGACATCGAGTACCAGCAGAGTGCAGCGCCGGTGGTTTCGGCACCACCGCCTGCCCCGCTCGTCATCGTCGAGGCGACGCCGCCCGCCGATGCGTTCCCGATCACTGAACCGGTGCCCATCATCCCGGCCACCCCGCTGGCCGCGGCGCCTCTGCCCCCACCGCTGCCGGCCGCTCCTGCTCCGCTGTCGGTGTCCGCGCCGGCCTCCCTGTCGGCACTCGCGGGGATCGACGCACGCGAGATCTCGGCGTGGTTCGGTTCGCGTCAGGTGCTCGATCGGGTGTCGCTCGAGATGCCGGCAGGGGAGGTGACCGCGCTCATCGGCCCGTCGGGCTGCGGCAAGTCGACGTTCCTGCGCATCTTGAACCGGATGCACGAGATGATCCCCTCTGCGTCGATGGCGGGCGAGGTGCTGCTCGACGGTCACGACGTCTACGACCGCGAGCGCAAGCTCACCGACGCTCGACGCGAGATCGGGATGGTGTTCCAGAAGCCCAACCCGTTCCCTGCGATGTCGATCTACGACAACGTCATCGCCAGCCTGCGCCTCACGGGCACGAAGGCGACTGTGGCCACCAAGGACGAGATCGTCGAGTCGTGCCTCACCAAGGCCGGCCTCTGGAAAGAAGTCCGCGACCGACTGCGTCAGCCCGGCGGCGGCCTGTCGGGTGGACAGCAGCAGCGCCTGTGCATCGCTCGTGCGCTGGCCATCAAGCCACGCGTGTTGTTGATGGACGAACCGTGCTCGGCGCTCGACCCCACGTCCACGCGACGTATCGAAGAGACCATCACCCAACTCGTGTCGGAGGTGACGATCGTGATCGTCACCCACAACATGCAGCAGGCCGCGCGCGTGTCGAACCGATGTGCGTTCTTCCTGGCAGAACATGGCACACCGGGTGTGATCGTCGAGCACGGACAGACCGCTGCGATGTTCGGATCGCCACAGGATCCGCGCACCTTCGATTACGTGAACGGTCGCTTTGGCTGAGCGCCAGGCAACGGCTGGATGAACACTCGGCGATCACCCTCTGTGTTCATCTTGGCTCAATCTTGACGACAGGTTGACCTGTCATGGTGCGTTGCGACGGAGCGCCGAGCTCCGCACAACCCGAAGGGAAACGCAACACCGCCATGTTGACTTCAAAGACCACGAAGGCGTTGGCCGCCGGCCTCGCCCTCACCGCGTTGGGGGCCGGCTTGATGAACGGCTCCGCCAGCGCCGACCCGGCGCAGTTCAAAGCGTTCGTCGGCGTCGGCTCCGACACCACGCAAGACGTGATGAACGCGCTGTCCGGCCGTTCGAACGGCATCTTGTTCACACCGCTGAAGAGCAGCAACGCCACGGGTGGCACGCAGGTCATCTCGTTCGACGCCACGGCCGCCTCGGCGGGTGCGGGCGACAACTGCATCACCACCAAGACCGGCGCGCCCAGCTTCACCCGCCCCAACGGGTCGTCGGCCGGCCGCCGCGCCGTGAGCCGGGCCATCGACGGCACCAAGTACGGCAGCGCCGAGTGCGGTGGCCTGAAGGATGTGGCCGGTCTCGTCGACTTCGCCCGTTCCTCGTCGGGTCCGACACCGGGCGACACCGGGACCGTCCTCACCTACATCCCGTTCGGTCGTGACGGCATGAGCTTCGCCTACTACCGCAAGAACGGCACCCCTGTCACCACGCTCACGCGTGCGCAGCTCACCACGTTGTTCACCACCGGCCCACAGACCATCGACGGTGTGCGCATCGTGCCGTGTGGTATCCAGACCAGCTCGGGCACCTTCGAGTTCTGGAACAGGGTGACCACGGCGACCGTTGCGCAGGAGGCCACGGCCACCACGCTGTGCAACGGCCTCGTGCCCGATCCGCTCACCGGCGGACGCGCCCAGGAGAGCGACGGCGTCGACCTGAAGAACCGCGGCGAAGCGCTCGCAGCGTTGGCCGGCGAGTCGAACAGCCAAGTGATCGTCGGTTTCTCCGCCGGACAGTTCGTGGCGAGGAGCAACGGATTCGCCACGCCTGCACCGCCCGCCGGTGTGGGGATCGGTTCGATCAGCGACAACGGCTCGGGCGTCAACCTGGGTAGCCCGATCACGGGCACCGCTCCCAACCTGGCGCCGAGCAGCACGTTCTTCAGCGACAGCGTCTTCGGTCGGCGCGTCTTCAACGTGTTCCCCACCGCCGTCATCACCGGCCCGGGCAATGCCGACCTGAAGAGCCTCTTCGTCGACACCGATGCCGGCGCGCCGAACACCGCTGTGATCTGCAACGCCCCGTACACGGTGACCATCGAGTCGCTCGGCTTCCTGCCGGCGTCCGACTGTGGCTCGACCACCATCAAGGGCTCGCTGATCTCCGGTCAGCTCTGACCCGTGCGCACCACCGACCTCGACACCGCTTCGACAACACGATCTCAAAGGATGAATCACAACATGCGTAGAACCAACCGCCTGACCAAGGCGACTGCGGTCGCAGCGGCACTCGCCGCTGCCGCATCGGTCGCACTGGTCACCTCCCCTGCGGCAGCGCTGCCTGGCGGCACTGCCCCGACCTCCGGCCAGACCCTCACGGTCGCCGCCGGTGCCACCTCGTCGACCAACTATCAGCTCACCCTCGCCGCCGGCAGCAACACCTGCCCCGGCGACGGTATCGCGGGCTTCAAGTGGAGCACCTACATGGTGCCCGCGTCGGTCGACGCTGCCACCCTCACCTACACCGCCACCGGCCCCAACGCCGGCTCGGGGGTGTTCGCCCAGCCGTTGTTCTCGTCGACCGGTTCGCCGCAGATCAACAAGAGCCCCGGCCTCGGTGACGGCCTCATCAGCGGTATCCCCGCCAACTATCAGTTCGGGGCCATCGCCGAACTGCCTGTCCCCAACGGCGAGTACAAGATCGGCTACGCCTGCCACAAGGACGGCCAGACCGAGCGGTACTGGCAGACACTGATCACCGTGAGCGGTTCGACTGCGACCAGTTTCAACTGGGTGAAGGGCACCAAGCCCGCCGCAGCGGTGCTCGGCACGTTGACGCCCGGCGACGACACGATCGGTGGTTCGTTCACCGAGAGCGCGGCCGACCCGGCCATCACCAGTCGTACGATCACGGCGACGCCGACCACGTCGTACAACAGCCCGACGACGGTGACCAAGACCGTTGCTGCCGCCGGCGCGTTCACCCTGACCGCGGCCGATGGGCTCGTGACCGGGAACACCTACACCGTGAAGGTCACCCTCACGAACTCGGTCGGCTCGACCGACTCGAACACCGTCTCGACGTCGATCCCGCCGGACCGCGCTGCTCCGACGATGTTGCCTGCCGTGCCCGGTATCGAGCAGGGCACCGTCAACTGGACGGCGCCGACGGGCCCCGCACCGACCGGCTACTCGGTCGCCATCACCGCAGGGGGCACGCCGATCGCTGGCTCTCCGTTCTCGGTCGGCGCAGGGGTGACCACCTTCACCAAGACGGGCCTCACCGCCGGAACGATCTACACGGCCACCGTGAAGGCGACCTATCCGGCACCGTTCAATGGTGCCACATCGGCTCCGGTGTCGTTCACGCCCTTCCCGAACAACATCCTGGTGCAGGACATCACCGTCACCCGCCCGGTGGGCGCACTGGTGCTGACCCAGCGGTGTGGCGTGTTCGGTGCGCTGCCCGATGCGTCGGATGCCGACTTCGGTTCGCTCCCGGCGCTGCCCGCCCTCGGCGGCACGGTGGGCACTGCCCCCAACTACACCGGTGCAGCCGATCCGAAGTTCAACCAGTACCCCTACCCGGTCGACGCCAACGGTGTGCCGAACCCCAACTACCCGACCAACTGCGGCGTCGACCTCGGCATCGGCAAGTTGATCACCTCGGGGGCCCGGGCCGGTCAGTACTTCACTGCCACGGGTCGCATCAACCAGGTCACCGTCGTCGACACCCGCGACACCGACCCAGGTTGGACGCTCAACGGCACGATGAGCGACTTCGTCAACGGCTCGAACAGCTTCAGCGGTAACAAGCTCGGCTGGGTGCCGGTGATGACCGACGACTCCGACGCCACGCTCGACAACTACAACCAGACCGTGACCGCCGGCGCGGTGCGCAACCCGGCGGCCGAGTCGTCGACGACTGGGCTGAAGACCGCCCAGCCGCTCGCCTCGGCCCCGACCGGTGCAGGCCTCGGTATCGCCACGCTCGATGCCCGGTTGAAGCTGTTCATCCCGCTGACGGCCAAGAACGGCACCTTCACGGGAACGCTCACCTTCACCACCATCTGATCCACCGCGGATCCAGCAGTCTGCTCGGGCGACTAGCCCGATCGGGGAAACAACCAACAACCACCGAGCCGGTGGGGTGGAGCGGGTCGACCGTTCCGCCCCACCGGTGAGGGTTCCGTCGAGGACACCACCGCACATGAGCTCCATCCGCCGCCTCGCCCGTCTGGCCGCCGCACTCGCGGTGGCCTTCTCCGCGTCTGGCGCGGTGCCCGCTGCACTCGCCAGCGTGCCGCCCACCGTTCCCGAGCCCGTGGCCGACAACAGCGTCGCCCCCGCTTCCGACACACCACCCGAACTCGTCCAGAGCTGGACGTTGGCCCCGGCCGGCTCACTCGACGGCGACGCCGCCGGCAACCGGCCGAACCTCACCTACCTCGCCTCACCCGGCACGGTCATCCCCGATGCCGTGATCGTCTACAACTTCAGCAACGTGCCGATGAACTTCCGTGTCTACGCCACCGATGCGTTCAACAACGACGAGGGTCAGTTCGACCTGCTGCCCGGCGACCAGAAGCCGGTCGACGTCGGGTCGTGGGTGTCGATCGCCCAGGAGAACATCACCCTGCCGCCCGGTAAGCAGGCGACGATCCCGATCACCATCACCGTGCCGCTCGACGCGGCGCCAGGCGACCACGCCGGTGCCATCGTCGCTGCGAGCACCTCGCAGAGCGACAACGGCGACGGCCAGGTGGTGAACGTCGAATGGCGCACCGGCACGCGGCTGTACATGCAGGTGAGCGGACAGCTCACCCGCGAACTGTCGGTATTGGAGGTGGCGGGCGAGTACCACCACGCGCTGAACCCGTTCGGCGGCAGCACCGACGTGACCTTTCGCGTCGAGAACCGCGGCAACACCCGCCTCGGCGGCACGCCGACGGTCACCGTCGACGGCCCCTTCGGTCTGGGGGAGCGCACCCTGGTGCTGCCCGAGTTGGTCGAGCTGCTGCCCGGTGAGGATGTGACAGTGACGGCGACGCTCGACGGTGTGCCGGCCCTGCTGTCGCAGACGGCAACCGTGCGGATCGATCCACCGGCCGCCGCGGTCGAAGCAGGGGCCGAAGCGGCCATCGGTACCGACCGGCTGTTCGCGCCACCCCTCACACTGCTGCTGCTGGTGCTTGCGGGTGTGTTCGCGTTGCTCGCCGTGCGCGCCTATCGCCGTCATCGCTCGGGCGACCGCCCGTCGGCCGACCCCAGCCAGTCGCCGGAACAGCACGACCGCGAACGGTTCCCGCAACCCGTATGAGCCCATGGTCGCAGTCGGTGTGGCGCGCTGCGGCGCTGGTGCCACTCGCCCTGGGCGCGGGACTGGTGCCACGCGTCGACGCCGGCTCGACCGACGGGCCCGTGGCCAGCGTCGACCGCGACGAGGTGGAGCCGGGCGAGCGTGTGTTCGTCACACTCGACGGATTCACTGCGGCGTCGGTGACGATCGAGGTGTGCGGCAACGAGGCGCGGCGTGGCTCGTCCGACTGCAACATGGCTGCGAGCGAGGGCCTGCGGATCGACGAGGGCGACGAACCCACCGTGTCGCAGATGCCGATCGCGGTCCCGCCGACGACGTGTCCGTGCGTACTGCGCGTGTCGAGTCGCGACACGGGTGAGATCGCCATCGTCCCGATCGTCATCATCCGTCACCCGGTGGGGCCGGTGGTAGAGGGGCCCACGATCGAGGGCTTGATCGACGTCACCCTCGAAGCTCGTGAGGCGCCCGAGGGACTCGTCGACGCGGTCCGTGCTGCGCTCGGCGGTCCTGCCCCGTACGAGGTGACGGTGTCGGTGCGCAACCGGTCGGTCGAGACACTGCGGGCGGCACGACTATCGGGTACAGCGAAGCGGTCGGAGACCGACACCCTGGCCGTGCTCGAGTTCGACGATCCCGGACCGATTGCCCCCGGGCAGACGTGGCGGCAGACCGTCACGGTGGTGGTGCCGTCGCCGTCGTTCGGCGAGGTGCGGTGGCAGGTCGCGGTCACCGGGGCCGGGCCGACGGTGAAGGCCGACACCGACACACGGCACCGGCCCCTGCTGCTGATCGTGTTGGTGATGACGGCTGTGATGCTGATCGCCACCGTGTTCATGCGGCGGATGATGCTGCGTCGGGCGATCCGCTCGGTGACCGAGTCGGATCCATTCGGTCAGCAGGCGCCCCCGCCGTAGGTAACTCCAGGCGGCCGTTCGTCAAGCATTCGTCAAGTCCGTCAAGCGTCCGCTTCCTTCCGTCGATGAAGGAGGTGCAGACGATCTCGACGTGACTGGACGGCATCATGAAGTTGGCGACCTGGTTGGGCGCTGTGGCGACTGCTGGCGCGAGCGCTGCGGCCGTGGTTCTCGGCCCACTGGCACCTGCATCGGCGCAGCCGTCGGTAGCCGTCGCCACCGTGTTGATCGAAGATCCGTCGTGCGCGGCCCGCGGTGTCGTCGGCCCCGCCGAGGCACAGAGCGCACCCACCGGTCCGGGCGTGCAGGCCGTGTCGGTGACGGTGCCGGCAGTGGTGCTGTTGCGTGTCGACGGTGCCGGTCGGGTGGTTGCTGCGTCGACCAACACGGGTTGCGCGCCTCGCGCCGGCGACGAGGTGTACACGGTGCAGGGCGACGGTTCGCTCACCCGTACCCCAGTGCTGCCGATGATCGACTGGCGTGGCGACTTCACGGTCATCGGGGTGTTCCAGCCGCAACAGGGCTGAGCTGCCGGCCGCCGCGCGGGCGCTGTCCGACACGGTACGGTCGAGGCGTGGACGAACACTCGAAGGTGCCCGATCGACGACCGCACGTCGGTGCGCGGTTGCTGTCGCTGGCCGCTGGCACTGTGCCCGACTTCGCGCCGGCCGAGGTGGTCGATGCGGCCGCCGCCGCCGGGTTCCCCGCCGTGGGGGTGTGGTTCGATCCGGCCACCTGGTCGCCGCAGGTGCTGCGCGGAGTGGCCGATCGGTTGGCCTTCCACGGCTTGACCGCACTCGATGTCGAGCCGATCATGCTCGGCTCGGCCGACGACCACGGTGAGGCGATCGTCGACGCGGCCATCGAACTGGGCGCACGCCATGTGCTGGTGGCCAGCCGTGAAGCCGACAACGGTGCAGTGGCGGCGCGGCTGGCCGCGCTCGCCGGGCGACTGGAGGGCTCGGCGGTGACGCTGGTGCTCGAGTTCCTGCCCGCGCTGGGGGTGCGCACGTTCGCCCAGGCGAGCGCGATCGTCGACGCAGTGGCCCACCCGGCCGTGGGTGTGCTCGTCGACGCGCTGCACCTGGCCCGCGCCGGCGAGGCGCCCGAGGTGTTGCGTGCCGCGCCAGCCGGTCGGTTGCCGTACCTGCAGCTGTGCGACGCAGGCGCACCACCCGACGACACCTCGCCGATGGGGCTCATCCGCGAGGCGTTGCACGAACGACTGCTGCCCGGTGAGGGGTCGCTGCCGCTCGACTCGTTGCTCGCCTGCGTTCCCGAGGTGCCGATCTCGTTCGAGGTGCGCTCGGCCTGGCTGCGCGACACCTACCCCGATCCGGTCGAGCGCGCCCGCGCCGTGCTGACATCGGTGCAGCGCTGAGGAATCGCCGTCGGCGTCAGGCCGCGGGGTGGATGTGTTCGCCGATGCGTGTGCCATCGGGTCGGTAGATGTCCCACGAGCTGTCGGGCCGGCGGACGGTGCGGTAGCCGCGGTTCTTCGTGAGGTTGTGGGTGCTGCAGCCGCCACCGGCGTTGGTGGGGTTCGTGGGGCCGGCGTTGGCCCAGGGGATGGTGTGGTCGATCTGGCAGCGGTGGATGGGCATGTCGCAGCCGGGCCACAGGCAGCGGAGGTCGTGGAGGAGGGCAGCGTCGCGTGCGCCGCCGCGGAACAGCCGTGAGCGGCGGCCGAGGTGGGTGACGACACCCTTGGGGTCGGTGAGGTAGCTGCGGAGTCGTCCGACGAGCAGCGCCGACAGCGCCACATGGTGGGGAAGCGGGGTGCCGTCGACGGTTTCGCAGAACCGGTCGCGGAACTCGCTGGCCGGCGGCGCAGGAGGATCTTCGCCGGCAGCGCGGTGCAGGAGGTGTTCGGCCGTGGACTGGTCGACCTTGATGTTGACGAGTGGTTCGGTACCGATGACGGCGGGCGCGCCGGTGGCGGCGGTGGTGAAGATGTTGACCAACGCGTCGAAGCAGCGTTGCCGGTGGGTGCGGGCGAGATCGGTGGCGGTGACGGGCCCGCCGGTGCGTTCGCGTGCCTCGTCGAGATCGGCGTGGAACTCGGCGTCGGTGTAGCGGGCGAGGACTTCGCGGAGGAACACCATGTCGGCGATGCCACCGTCGGCCACGAGCACACCTTCGTCGCCGACGAGGCTGACCCGGGCACGTCGTGCGTGGTGGGCGTCGGCGGCTGAGCGGGCGGCGCCGTCGGCATCGGCCAGTGCTTCCCAGCGACGCAGCAGGCGGGTGGTGTCGTCGAACCAGTTGGTGACCGCGACGTCGATCAGCAGGTCGATGTCGGTGCGCAGCTGGGTGCGGACCCGCGGGTTGGCCCACAGTCGGCCGAACAGATCGAGCACGTCGACACCGATGGCGCCGCGTTCGCACGCGTCGGCGAGGGCGGTGAGCGCCGTGAGTGCGGCGCCGTTGCGGCGGATGCGCAACGCAGTGTCGGACGCGTGGTCGAGGGTGGCGCGTTGCCAGGCGCGCACGGTGCGATGCCCGTCGGCGCGCCAGATGCCGCCAGCATCGGCGAACGCGGAGCCGGCTGCGAGCAGGGTTTCGCAACGGCGACGGACCCGTTCGATGTCGGCCAGCACACGTTCGAACTCGCGATGGTCGGCCACCGCCACCTCGGCCAACTCCATCATCGTCGGCAACCCGCACGCCACCCGGTCCATGGCCGGCACCGTACGCGGAGGGTGTGACAGGGTTCTCGCGCTGCCGGGCGACTACACCACGGGGTGTTCGGCAACCGACGGTGGCGCGCAGAGGCGGCGCTGGCGGTCGGTGAGCTCGGCCAGCACCTCGGGCCGGCACGGTGGCCGCGCCGACCACGACGTGGGGCCGGGCGAGTACTTGTACAGCAGACTGCGCCGCTCGTGCGCAGCGGTCCAGGGCAGCGTTCCGTGGGTGAGCGCCTCGGTGAACACCACCATGTCGCCGGGCGCCAGCGGCACCTCGGCGACGATCGGATGATCGAGATCGATCGAGGCCGGCATGCGGAAGTTGGCCTTGTGCGAACCCGGCACACAGCAGAACCCGCCCTGCCCGGGCGGATGATCAGACACGGCCCACTGCACCACGGTGAGCCCGCAGTGGATGTGACCGTTCTCGACCACGTAGTACTGCGCCGGGTCGAAGGGGAGCGCGCCACCGTGGAGCCCGAGGCCCGAGGTGCCCGGTGCCATCACGATGCCGTAGGCGTGGTCGAGCCGCACATGGGGGCCGCACAGTTCGCGGACCACGTCGATCACCGTGTCGTCGTCGATCAGGTCGCGCATCAGCCCGCCCGCCTCGACGAGCCCCACGAACCGCTGCGACTGGATCGACTCGGCGGCAGGAGGCGGTCCGAGCGCGTCGATCTCGAGGTGCAGGCGACGCACCTCGCCGCTGCTCAGCACGTTGCGACGCACCACGTAGCCGTACAGATCGAAGTGGTAGCGCTCGGCATCGGTGAGGGCCCCATGCGGCATGGCACCAGTTGACCACATCGTCGCAGCAATGACGGTACGCGCGTTCCGTGTGGCGAGAGGCCCCCGCACTAGCATCGACCCGGTTCGGTACGGAGGGACACAGCAATGGACATCACCGATTTCTCGATGGACTTCTTCAGCCTCGCGGGCAAGAACGCCATCGTCACCGGTGGCAACACCGGCCTCGGCCAGTCGTTCACGCTCGCTCTCGCCAAGGCCGGAGCCAACGTGTTCGTGCCCAGCCTGGCCGACGACGACGGCACCACCCGCCGCCTCGTCGAAGGCGTCGGCCGCCGCTACGAGTTCATGGTGGCCGACATCACCGGCGAGGGCGTGCCCCGCCAGGTGGTCGACGAGTGCGTCGCCCGCCTCGGCTCGATCGACATCCTCGTGAACTCCGCCGGCATCTGCCCGCTCGGTGAGGTGCTCGAGTTCGGCCGCGACAAGTGGGACGCAACGGTGGCCGTGAACCTCACCGCTGCGTTCGAGATGAGCTATGAGGCGGCCCAGAAGATGGTGCCCCAGCGCAGCGGCAAGATCATCAACATCTGCTCGATGTTCAGCTTCCTGGGCGGGCGGCTGTCGTCGGCCTACGCGGCCACCAAGCACGGCATCGCCGGGCTCACCAAGGCCTACTGCGACGAGTTGGCCATGTACGACATCCAGGTGAACGGCATCGCTCCCGGCTACTACGCCACCGCCATCACCGCCAACACCCGCAGCAACCCCGAGAGCAACCAGCGTGTGCTCGATCACATCCCCGCCGGCCGGTGGGGCGATGTGGCCGACCTGATGGGCACCGTGGTGTTCCTCGCCAGCCGGGCGAGCGATTACGTGAACGGGCACATCCTCGCCGTCGACGGCGGCTACCTGGTCCGCTGAGTCGCGGCGCGACGGACGGAGCACACCCATGGCTGGGCCTTATCTGATCGGCATCGACTGCGGCACGCAGAGCGCCAAGGTGGTGGTGGTCGACGCCGCGGGCACCGTGGTGGCCAGCGCCCAGCAGATGCTGCGCCCGATGAGCCGGCCTCGCCACGGGGTGGCCCTGCACCCCGACGACGACCTGTGGACCGCGATCGCCTCGGCCAGCCGCCAGGCGATGGCAGCGTTCACGGGCGACCCGGCCGACATCGCCGGTGTGGGCATCTGCCCGATCCGATGCTGCAAGGCCTTCCTCGACGCGAACGGCGAACTGGTCGAGCCGGTGATGAGCTGGATGGACGAGCGCGCCTATCGGCCGTACCTGCCCGACCACCCGGCGCTCGCCTACGCCACCACGGCGTCGGGCTACATCGCCCACCGCTTCACCGGCCGCTTCGTCGACACCGCTGCCAACAACATCATCCTGCAGTGGCCCATCGACACCGACACCTGGCAGTGGAGCGACGACCCGGCGCTGTACGAGCAGTTCGGCGTGCGCCGCGAGCAACTGTTCGACCTGCAGATGCCGGGAGAGGTCATCGGCCCGCTCACGCCCGCAGCCGCGGCGGCCACGGGCATCCCGGCCGGCGTGGCCGTGGTGCACACCGCCAACGACAAGGCCGTCGAGATGCTCGGCTCGGGCACGCTCGGCGAGACCACGGCGCTGGTGTCGCTCGGCACCTACATCGCCGCCATGGTGCACGGTCACGAGAACCACCCGTCGCCCGCCAACTTCTGGACCAACTTCGCCTGCCTGCCGCACCGCTACCTGTACGAGAGCGGGGGAGTGCGGCGCGGGATGTGGACCCTCACCTGGTTCCTCGACCTGCTGGGCGACGAGATGGCCGAACGGGCCGTGTCGCTGGGGTTGAGCCGCGAGGAGTACCTCGAGCGCGAAGCCGCGCAGGTGCCCGCCGGCAGCGAGGGACTGATGACCGTGCTCGACTGGCTGGCGCCGGGCGACAAGCCGTTCCGCAAGGGCACGATGCTGGGCTTCGACGCCCGCCACACCCGCGGCCACATCTACCGCTCCATCCTCGAAGCGATCGCGCTGACGATGAAGCACCACGTCGACGCGATGTGCGCCGAGTTGGGCATCACGCTCGACGAGATCGTCGTGTCGGGCGGCGGTTCGCGCAGCCCGCTGTTCATGCACATCTTCGCCGACGTGTTCGGCATCACCGCCTTGCGCAGCACCGGTGCCAGCGGCGCCAGCCTCGGTGCCGCCATCTGCGCTGCCGCGGCCACCGGTGTGCATCCCGACATCGCCACCGCGGCGGCACGCATGGCCTCGCCGCGCGAGTCGTTCGCGCCCGACGCGGCGAACGGTGCCGTGTACGCGCAGATGAACGAAACTGTGTATCCCGCCATCCGCGCCGCCACCGACCCGCTGTACCAGCGCGCCTATCCCATCTTCCACTGACCGTCACCCACCGCAAGGACCCACCATGTCACTCAGCCGCGATGCCATCGTCGAACACCTCCAGCAACTGCTCACCCCCGCCCAGGTGGTCACCGACGAGGCCGAGCTGAAGCGGTCGAGCGTCGACAACTTCCGCAAGCTGCAGAACATCTTCGGCGTGCACACGATGCTGATGCCGGCCGCCGTGGTGATGGTGCGCAGCACCGACGAGGTGGCCCGCGTGCTGGCCTTCGCCGACGAGCACCGGGTGAACGTGGTGGCCCGCACCGGCGGCACCGCCACCGAGGGCGGCCTCGAGAGCGGTGTCGAGAACTCGATCGTGGTCGACGGTTCGCAGATGAACCGCATCATCTCGATCGACGCCTACAACATGCAGGCCACCGTCGAGTGCGGTGTGGCCCTGCAGGCACTCGAGGACGAGGTGCGCAAGGTGGGCCTCACCACCGGTCACTCGCCGCAGTCGAAGCCCATCGCCAGCATGGGCGGTCTCACCGCCACGCGCAGCATCGGCCAGTTCAGCACCCTCTACGGCGGTATCGAAGACATGGTGGTGGGCTGCGAGGTGGTGTTCCCCGGCGGCCAGGTGAGCCGCATCAAGAACGTGCCGCGCCGTGCCGCCGGCCCCGACATCCGCCACATCGTCATCGGCAACGAGGGTGCGCTCTGCTACATCACCGAGCTCACGGTGAAGCTGTTCCCGTACATGCCCGAGAACCACCGCTTCATGGGCTGGACGCTGAAGAACATGTCGACCGGTTTCGAGGCGCTGCGCGAGGTGATGGTGGCCGGCTACAAGCCGTCGGTGGCCCGCCTGTACGACTACGAGGACGGCCAGCTGCACTTCTCGCACTTCGCCGCGCCCGACGAGTGCATCCTGCTGTTCATGGCCGAAGGCAATGCCGGTATCACCGCGGCCACCGAGGCCGGTATCCACGAACTCGTCGCCAAGTACCCCGAGTGCAAGCCCGTCGACCCGGCGCTGATCGAGGAGTGGTTCAACGACCTGGTGTGGGGCCCCGACAAGGTGACCCGTGAAGACGAGCGCATCCGCACCACGCGCAACGTGAACCGCACCACCGAGATCTCGGCCGACTGGACCAACATCCGAAAGATCTACGACGCCGTCATCCCGCGCATCCGTGCCGAGATCAACGGCATCACGCTGCTGGGTGGGCACTCGTCGCACAGCTACATCAACGGCACGAACATGTACTTCAACTACTTCTACGACCTCATCGACTGCGAGCCCGAGGAGGAGAACGACAAGTACTACTTCCCGATCATCAGCATCATCGTGGAAGAGACGCTGCGCTACGGCGGCTCGATCGTGCACCACCACGGCATCGGCAAGGCCCGGGCGCGCTGGGTGCGCGACGAGTACGGCACGTCGTATCCGATGCTCGAGGCGTTGAAGCAGGCGTTCGACCCGCACGGCATCATGAACATCGGCACGATCATCCCGCGCTGACAGGACCGACGGCCCTTCCGCGATGAGCGAGTTGCGCAGCAGGTGCGCATGTTGCTCATCGCGCTGACGGGTCAGGCGCGGAGGCGGGCGTTGGTGGGGTCGTAGAGGGGTTCGGTGCCGACGGTGGCGGCGCAGCGCACACCGTGCACCAGCACGGTGAGCTTCGTGCCCGGTGCCTCGTACTGCGGGCGCACGTAGCCGATGGCGATGCTCTGGCCGAGGGTGAAGCTCCATCCGCCCGAGGTGACCAGGCCGATGCGCTCGTCGCCGTCGAAGATGCTCGACAGGGCGGGGGCGTCGGCCACGCCGGCCTCGTCGAGGGTCATGCTGACGAACCGCCACGGCGACCCGGTGGCCTGCTCGGCCACGAGCGCGGCCTTGCCCACGAAGTCGGGCTTGGTGAGGTCGACGAAGCGGTCGAGTGACGCATCGAACGGCGAGAAGCCGATCTCGATGTCGCCCTTCCAGCCGCGGTAGCCCTTGTCGAGGCGCAGGCTGTCGACGGCGTAGATGCCGAAGTCGGCGATGCCGTACTGCTCGCCGGCGGCCCACAGGGCGTGGTACAGCGCCACCAACTGGTCGTTGGCGGCGTGGAGTTCCCAGCCCAGTTCGCCCACGTAGCCCACCCGCAGGGTGCGCACACTGCCCACCGCGGTGTCGATGTCGCGCACGCTGAGCCACGGGAACGCCGTGTTGTCGAGCGGGGTGGAGGTGACCTGGGCCAGCACGTCGCGTGCGTGCGGACCCACCAGCACCAGCGAGCCGTAGTCCTTGCTGATGTTGGTGAGGGTGACCGAACCGTCGGTGGGCAGCGCGGCCTCGAGCACGTCGAGGTCGTGCCACTCGGCACCCGCCGCGCCCACCAGGTAGAAGTGGTCGTCGGCCAGCTTCGCCACCGTGAACTCGCTGAGGAGCTTGCCGTCGGGCAGCAGCGCGTAGGCCAGCGTGATGCGGCCCGGGCGGGGCAGCTTGGTGCACAGCAGGTGGTCGAGGTAAGCGGCGGCGCCGGGGCCCTTCACCTCGATCTTGGTGAAGCCGGGCATGTCGAGGATGCCCACGCGGTTGCGCACGGCCTCGCACTCGGCGGCCACCGGGCCGCGCCAGGCCTGGGTGCGGAAGAACGAGTAGTCGTCGACGGGCACCTCGCCGGTGGGGTCGAACCACGTGGGCCGCTCCCAGCCGCCGCGCTGGCCGAAGTGCGCGCCCTTCGCCGCCCGCGTGTCGTAGAGCGGCGAGGTCCAGCCGGGGCGGCCGGCCGGCCACTCCGTGTTGGGGAAGCCCATCGCGTACTCGTGCTGGTACAGCTCGAGCGCCTTGGCGATGGTGTACTCGGTGGTGGCGTACTCCTTGTAGCGGCGCCGGTCCCAGCCCCACACGTCGAAGCTCGGCCGACCCTCGAGGATCCACTCGGCAGTGAGCTTGCCGGCGCCGCCGCCCTGGGCGATGCCGAAGCTGAACGTGTTGCAGTGGAAGAAGTTGCGCAGCCCGCGCTCGGGCCCGAGGTAGGGGTAGCCGTCGGGGGCGTAGGGGATGGGGCCGTTCACGACTCGGGCGATACCGGCTTCGCCGAGCGCGGGCACGCGCTCGCCGGCGTCGAGGATCTGCGGTTCGAGCCGTTCGAGGTCTTCCGACCACAGCATGTTGGCGAACTCGTCGGGGATGCCGTCGAGCCACATCGCCGTGCTCTTCCACTCGTAGGGCCCGAGGATGTAGCTGTTGCGCTCCTGGCGGAGGTAGTAGCTGGTGTCGGGGTCGCGCAGCAGCGGCAGGGGCGTACTGCGGGCGGCGAGTTCGGGGATCTCGTCGGTGACGTAGTACTGGTGCGACATCTGGGCGATGGGGTGGTGGCGGCCGAGGAGGGCCATCACCTCACCGGCGCGGTAGCCGGCGGCGTTGACGACGATCTCGCACTCGATGACGTTGATGTCGCCGTTCTTGGTGCGGCTGGTGACGGTCCAGTGGTGGTTGGGCTGCTGCTCGAGGCCGATGACGCGCTCGTAGCGACGGATGCGGCCGCCCATGGTGCGGGTGCGGGTGGCGAGGGCCTGGGTGACCTGCGACGGGTCGATGTCGCCGTCGAGGGGGTCCCACAGCGCGCCGACGAGATCGTGGGTCTCGACGAGGGGGTAGACCTCTTGCAGTTGCGCCGGGGTGAGCATGTCGTAGCCCATGCCCTGGGCGTTGGCCATGGAGGTGACATGGCGGAACTCGGCGAGGCGTTCCTCGCTGTGGGCCAGGCGCACCGAGCCGGTGACGTGGTAGTTGATCGGGAACTCTTCGGCCAGTTCGCGGTACAGCGCAGCGGTGTAGCTCTGCGCCTTCATCGCGCTCCACGACGTGCTGTAGGTGGGCACGTTGCCGGCGGCGTGCCAGGTGGAGCCCGACGTGAGTTCGTCGCGCTCGAGCAGCAGCACGTCGGTGCAGCCCATCAGGGCGAGGTGATAGGCGGTGCTCACCCCCGCGATACCTCCGCCGATGACGACGATCCGTGCCTGTTCGCTCACTGCAGCCCCCTTGTACACCCGACCCTGTGCGGGTCAGCGTGGCATGTGCACCACCGGTCTGTGTAAAGATAGACGAAATTTCACAGCGGCCACATAAGGGAAGCCCATGACCGATCTGCCCAGCAACGCACGTGTCGTCATCGTCGGTGGCGGCATCGTCGGCTGCAGCGTCGCCTATCACCTCGCCAAGCGCGGGGTCGCCGACGTGGTGTTGCTCGAGCGCAAGCAGCTCACCTGCGGCACCACCTGGCACGCGGCCGGGCTGGTGGGCCAGTTGCGCGCCACGCACAACCTCACCCGACTGGCGCAGTACACCACCAACCTGTTCGCCACGCTCGAGGCCGAGACCGGGCAGGCGACTGGTTTCCAGCAGCGCGGTTCGGTGGCCATCGCCCCCAACGAGGAGCGTTTCGAGGAACTCAAGCGCGGCGCCAGCATGGCCCGCTGCTTCGGCCTCGAGGTGAACATCATCACGCCGGCCGACGTGAAGGAACTGGTGCCGCTGTCGCGTGTCGACGACCTGGTGGGTGCCGTGCACCTGCCCGGCGACGGCATCACCAACCCCATCGACACCACGCAGGCGCTGGCCAAGGGTGCCCGTGCCCACGGGGTGCGCATCGCCGAGAACGTGAAGGTCGACCGCATCATCGTGGAAGGTGGCCGCGCCGTGGGTGTGGCCTACAGCGTCGACGGCGAGCAGGGCGAGATCCGTGCCGACGCGGTCGTGAACGCGGCCGGCATGTGGGGACGTGAACTGGGCGACGCGGTGGGCGCCACGGTGCCGCTGCACGCGGCCGAGCACTTCTACATCGTCACCGAAGGGGTGGAGGGCATCTCGCCCACCATGCCGGTGCTGCGCGACCAGGACGGCTGCGGCTACTTCAAGGAAGATGCCGGCAAGTTGCTGGTCGGTTGGTTCGAGCCCGTGGCCAAGCCGTGGGGCATGAAGGGCATCCCCGAGTCGTTCTGCTTCGACTCGCTGCCCGAAGACTTCGAGCACATCGCCCCGCTGGTCGAGGCCGCCACGCACCGCATGCCGCTGCTGGCCGAAACCGGTATCCGCCTGTTCTTCAACGGCCCCGAGGCGTTCACCCCCGACGACCGCTACCTGCTCGGCGAGTCGCCCGACGTGGCCGGCCTGTACATGGCCTGTGGTTTCAACTCCATCGGCATCCAGTCGTCGGGTGGCGCCGGCAAGGTGCTGGCCGACTGGATCGTCGACGGCCACCCGCCGATGGATCTGTGGGACGTCGACATCCGCCGCGTCATGCCGTTCCAGCGCAATCGGCAGTACCTGCACGACCGCACGGTCGAGTCGCTGGGCCTGCTGTACGCGATGCACTGGCCGTTCCGCCAGCCCGACACCGCCCGCGGGGTGCGCCGCTCGCCGCTGCACGACCGCCTCGCCGCGAAGGGCGCCTGCTTCGGCGAGACCGCAGGGTGGGAGCGCACCAACTGGTTCGCTCCCGAGGGTGTCGAGCCGCGCTACCAGTACACCTACGGCCGCCAGAACTGGTTCCCCTACTCGGCAGCCGAGCACCTGGCCGTGCGCAACGCCGTGGGCATCTTCGACCAGTCGAGTTTCGGCAAGTTCGTGGTGGAGGGTCCCGATGCCGAGGCGGTGATGAACCGCATCAGTGCCAACGACATGTCGGTGCCCGTCGGCAAGATCGTCTACACGCAGTGGCTCAACGAGCGCGGCGGCATCGAAGCCGACCTCACCGTCACCCGCGAGGCCGACGACCGCTACCTCGTCGTCACGGCTGCCGCCACCCAGGTACGCGACTTCGCCTACCTGAAGCAGCACATCCCGGCCGATGCCCGCGCGGTGGCGGTCGACGTCACCTCGGCGCACGCCGTGCTCAGCGTGATGGGCCCCAACTCGCGTGCACTGCTCAGTTCACTCACCGCCGACGACCTGTCGAACGAGGCGTTCCCGTTCGGCACCTCGCGTCACATCGACCTCGGCTACGCCCGGGTGCGGGCCAGTCGCGTCACCTACGTGGGCGAACTGGGCTGGGAGCTCTACATTCCCACCGAGTACGCCACCGGCGTGTTCGACGCCATCGTCGCCGCCGGCCCGGCGTTCGGCCTGGTGCACTGCGGCTACCACGCCCTCAACTCGCTGCGCCTCGAGAAGGGCTACCGCCACTGGGGCCACGACATCTCGCCCGACGAGAACCCGCTCGAGGCCGGCCTGGGTTTCGTGGTGGCGTGGGACAAGCCGGGTGGCTTCATCGGCCGCGACGCGGTGCTGCCGCAGCGCACGGCCGGTGTGCGCCAGCGCCTGGCCCAGTTCGCACTGCACGACGGCTCGAAACTGCTCTACCACAACGAGCCGATCTGGCGCGACGGGGTGCTGGTCGGCCGTATCACCTCGGGTATGTACGGACACTTCGTCGATGCCTCGCTGGGCATGGGCTACGTGGCCGACCCGTCGGGCATCACCAGCCGCGACTGGGTGCTGGGCGGCACCTACGAGATCGAGGTGGCCGGCGAGCGGGTGGCGGCACGTGTGTCGCTCGAGCCGTTCTACGACCCGAAGAGCCTGAGGGTGAAGGCCTGACCCGATGGCGATCCGTGCCCTGAGCACCGCGCAGGAGGCGACCTCGCCGCCGAGCGCCGGCGAGTACGACGCCGACGCGCCCATCGGTGGTCGCATCCGCGAACTGCGCAAGGCCCAGGGCCGCACCCTGAACGACGTGGCCACGTCCGTAGGCATCTCGGTGAGCTATCTCAGCCAGATCGAACGCGATGTGTCGCGTCTGCCCATCGGCGTGCTCAAGCGCATCGCCGATGCACTGGGCGTGCACATGAACTGGTTCTTCCACAGCGGCCACCAGGGCCCCGCCGACGAACGCGACGTCATCGTGCGGGCGAACAACCGCCGCAACCTCACCTTCACCGGCCTCGGCATCACCGAGGAACTGCTGTCGCCCAACCTGTCGGGCCCGCTCGAACTGCTCATCAGCACCATCCACCCCGGTGCCGACAGCGAGTTCTACAGCCACGACGGCGCCGAAGCCGGCGTGGTGATCGAGGGCCGCCTCGAACTGTGGGTGGGCGACCGCCACTTCGTGTTGAACCAGGGCGACAGTTTCGCCTTCCCCAGCAGTACGGCCCACCGCTGCGCGAACACCGGCAATCGCCCGGTGCGCGTGCTGTGGGTCATCACCCCGCCTCACTACTGATCCCGACGCAAGCACCTGGAGAACCCATGACCGACGTACAAGCACCGGGCCGCCGTGGCGGCCGTGAGGCCCGCAAGGCACTGCGCGCCGCGCCGCTCGCCACCGACATCCGCTCGGTGAACCCCGGGATGACCTCGGGCCGGTACCACGCGCTCACCGATGCCGAGGTGCGCAAGGTGCACGAGGCCGCCCTCGACGTGCTCGAGCACATCGGCATCGCCGACGCCATCCCGTCATGCCTCGACCTGCTGCTGCCCAAGGGCTGCCGCCTCAGCGACGAGGGCCGCCTGTTGTTCCCGCGGTCGCTCATCGAGGACACCCTCGCCATGGCCGGTCGCAACTTCACGCTCTACGGCCAAGACCCCAAGCACGACATGGAACCGTGGGGCAAGCGGGTCTACTTCGGCACCGCCGGTGCAGCGGTGTACGTGGTCGACCCCGAGACGGGCGAGTACCGCGAGTCGACCACCCAGGACTGCTACGACATCGCCCGTCTGGTCGACACGATGGAGCACATCCACTTCTACCAGCGCACCGTCGTGCCCCGCGATCTGCCCGATCCGGCCGAGATGGACATCAACACCTGTTACCTGAGCGTGAGCGGCACCACCAAGCACGTGGGCACCTCGTGGGTGCACCCCGACCACCTGTACGCGTCGCTGAAGATGCTGCACGAGATCGCCGGTGGTGAGGACAAGTGGCGGGCCCGCCCGTTCGTGAGCCAGAGCAACTGCTTCGTCGTGCCGCCGCTGAAGTTCGCCGCCGACGCGTGCCGTTGTCTTGAGGTGGCGGTGCGCGGCGGCATGCCCGTGCTGCTGCTGTCGGCCGGGCAGGCCGGGGCAACGGCTCCTGCCGCGCTCGCCGGTGCCCTGGTGCAGGAGGTGGCCGAGGTGCTGGCCGGCCTGGCCTATGTGAACGCCATCCAGCCAGGTGCCCCCGCCATCTTCGGCCTGTGGCCCTTCGTGTCCGATCTGCGTTCGGGCGCGATGTCGGGCGGCAGCCCGGAGCAGGCGCTGCTGTCGGCGGCGTGCGGGCAGATGGCCCACTTCTACGACCTCACCGGCGGTACGTCGTCGGGTATCAGCGACTCGAAGATGCCCGACGCCCAGTCGGGCGCCGAGAAGGGCTACAACCACGCGCTCGTCGGCAACGCCGGCGCCAACCTCATCTACGAGTCGGCGGGTATGCACGGCAGCTTGCTCGGGTTCTCGCTCGAGGGCGTCGTCATCGACAACGACACCATCGGCGCAGTGCAGCGCACCATCAAGGGCATCGAGGTGACCGACGAGTCGTTGTCGATCGACACGATGCGCAAGGCCGTCATCGGGGGCCCGGGCCACTACCTGGGGTCGTCGCAGACGCTCGAGCTGATGCAGACCGAGTACATCTACCCGGCCATCGGCGACCGACTGAGCCCGAAGGAGTGGAACGAGGTGGGCCGCCCGAAGGTGCTCGACCGGGCCCGCGACAAGGTGCGCGACGTGCTGGCCAACCACTACCCGACGCACATCCCGGAAGCGGTCGACGCGAAGATCCGCAGCGAGCTGCCGATCCGCTTCGATCGTTCGAAGATGATCAAACCCTGAAGCGGCGCGGCGGCGAACCCGCCATCCGTGAACCGCTACCGGCCCACCGGACGGTCAGCGGTATGCCATCGAGCGACCCACGCACCCGCCGCCCTCGTCGGGCAGCCTGCCTGGTCGCGTGCGTGCTCGCCGTCGCGCTGATGCCGGTCGTGGCTGGTGGTCAGCCCGTCGTCGCAGCATCCACCGGCGGGTTCACCCCGATCTCGCCCACCCGGGTGGTCGACACCCGGTCGGGGCTCGGCGCGGTGCGCTTCGAACCCGGTTCGGTGCAGACCATCGATCTGTCGACGATCGCCCCGGCAGGTGCCACGGCCGTATCGCTGAACGTCACGGCCACCGAGCCGACAGCGGCGACCTACATCACCGTGTGGCCTGCCGGCGCGACACGACCGGGAACGTCGAACCTCAACGTCGTCGCCGGCCAGACCCGGCCCAATGCGGTGATCGTCGGGCTGGGTGCCGGCCGGTCGGTGTCGCTGTACAACAACAGCGGCAGCGTGCACCTGATCGTCGACGTGATGGGCTGGACCACCTCGGGTTTCACCGGGATGCAGCCGGCGCGGGTGCTCGACACCCGGATCGGGCTGGGCGCCGCACGCCTCGGACCGCAGACGACGATCGATCTCCCGGTGGCCGGACGATCGGGTGTGCCGGCGAACGCAGCTGCGGTGGTGCTGAACCTGACGGCCACCGAACCGACCGCCGCGTCGTATCTCACGGCTTGGCCGTCGGGCACGGTACGGCCGGCGACGTCGAATCTGAATGTCGCGGCCGGCGAGACGGCGGCGAACCTCGTCGTGGTGGGCGTGGGTGCCGGTGGTGCCGTCTCGCTGTTCAATCTCGCCGGTGGTGTGCAGGTGATCGCCGATGTGATGGGGTGGTTCGATTCGTCGGGAGGGTTCGCTGCACTCGCCACACCGTCGCGGGTGCTCGACACGCGCAGCGGGACATGTGGGTTCTCGCTCGGGCCTGGTGAGTCGCGGACGATCACCGTGGCCCAGGGTGGTTCGGTATCGGCGGCGGTGCTGAACGTCATCGCGGTCTCGGCGAGCGCGAACACCTATCTCACGGTCTGGCCGGCCGGGAGCACCCGCCCGACGGCCAGCAGCGTGAACGCAGTGCCCGGCGAACAGGCCACCTCCAACCTCGTCACCGTCGGGGTGGGTGCTGCTGGGCAGGTGTCGTTGTTCAATCTCGCCGGCACCGTGCAGGTGGTGGTCGACCTGTTCGGCACGTTCGCCGGGGCAACCCCGTCGGGCACAGCAGTGGCGTGCCCAGGGGGTGCAGCGCCGACCGGCGGTGGCGCTGCGCTGGTTCGTGAGCCAGCGCTGCAGCGTTCGGTCGGCTTCGACCGGACCGCGGTGTGGGTGTGCCGAGTGCCGACGACGACGGTCGACCCGTCGTATCTGTCGTTCGGGCCGCAACGCTTGCAGGTGACCCCCGAGGGCGCCGCCGCCGTGGCCAACTTCTCGGTGTCGCCCTACTTCGCCACCGTGTCGGAGGGTCGCTACACCGTTGCCTTCGAACCGGCCGGCTACCTCGACCTCACCGACGAGGAGGGCCCGAGCGACTGTCTCGATCGCGCCCAATCGTCGACCGGCTCACCGTTCACCAACGTGCTCGCCGTCGACAACAGCGACTACGGCGGCGGCTTCGCCGGGCCGGGCATGATCTCGTCGTCGGCCGGACAGGTGGGCCGACACCTGCTCGACCCGCCCGAGGTGACCCGGCGCGGGGCCTGGGTCGGCGGTGCCTCGGTGTCGGTGTACCCCAGCCAACTGGTGATCGCCCACGAGATCGGCCACACCCTGCACTGGCCGCACTCGAACCTCGACCCCAACGACGAGTACGACAACCCGGTCGATCTGATGAGTGGTGAACCCGAGGGGGCATGGTGCCAGGTCGGGCGGGTGTGGTATCCGTGCAAGGCCCAGCAGACCCTTGCGTTCAACCGCCTGGCTGCCGGCTGGATCGATGACGACGAGACCGTGGTGCACCGCTCGGGTTCGACGACGACCGTGCTCGCCGCGCCACAGCAGTCGGGTGTGCAGATCATGATGGCGGTCGACCCGAACACACCCGACGTGCTGGTGACCCTCGAAGCACGACCACGTGTGGGCTACGACGCCGTGCTCGACACCGCCGGTGTGGCCGTGCACCTCGTCGACATGCGGGCCAGTCGGTGCACGTGGCGGATCGGTGGTGCGTGCGTGTCGCTGTCGCGTCGCCAGGGCCAGGCGTTCGGGCGTCCCGATTCGACCGACCATGTGGTGGCCGTCGGAGCGCAGGTCGCCGTGGCGGGCCTCACGATCCGTGTCGATCGCGTGGTGGGCAACGCCTATCAGGTGACGGTGAGCGGCACGTTCGACGCCGGTCGAGCGACGTTGGCGGCGGCGTCGGCCCGCCCGACGATGGTGGCCACGGCGGTCGACGACGGTGGCACGTACCAGATCGTTCAGGAGTAGCGCACGCCCTGCCGGTCGAGTTCGGCCTGCACGGCGCCGATGTCGAGGGCATCGAGCGTGCGGTCGTGCTTCACCGACAGCGCCGCAGCGATGCCGGCGCCCTGGCCCAGCACAGCGCAGCACGCCATGTTGCGCGTGGCCGCGTGCGACACCCGGTCGCCGCCTGAACTACGCCCTGCCACCAACAGGTTGCCGACGCGCCGCGGCAACAGGTTGCGGTAGGGCAGGGCGAAATAGCGGCCGGTGGTGGGCAGGATGAGGATGCCGTAGCCGTCGATGAACTCGGGGAAGATGCCGATCGAGTCGTCGAAGCGGGCCTGCTCGCGCACATCGTGCTCGGTCATGTTGTAGGCCGCGTCGATCTTGCGGGTGTCGCGCACCCCCAGGGTCATGCCGAAGTTGCGTAGCCGGGCGTTCTCGCAGCCAGGCGTGTAGCGGCGCAGCGCGTCGATGGCGTACATCGCCCGGCGGCGGCCCTCCACCTCGCCGCGAGTGAGGTCGTCGGGGTCGGTGCCGTCGATGTTGTCGATGTGCACGAGGTTCATGTAGGTGAGTTCGCCCGAGTCGTGCACCGCCCCCCACGTGCCGGCGATGGTGGTGAGGCGCGGCGGGATGAGCCCGCTCTCGATGGCGGCGCGGAAGGGCTTGTGCAGGAACGGCGAGAACATCTCGTCCTCCTTGCCGCTGGTCTCGATGTTCCACTCGCCGTTGCCGGCCCAGTCCTTGTAGGTCTGCGGGTCGGCGGCGACCCCCTCCATGAAGCGGCGCTTGTCGACACCGGCGAGGTGGAACATCACCGACACACCCATCATCTGCTCGCGTGGCGTGAGGTGCGTTGGGGCACCGGCGCGATGGGCCACGTCGGCGTCGCCCGTGGCATCGACGACGCGTCGGGCGAGGATGGCCTCGCGGCCAGCTTTCGACTCGGTGACGATGCCCACGATGCCGTCGCCCTCCATCACCGGCGCCACGAAGCTGCGGTGCATCCGCCCGTCGATACCGGCCTCGGCCACCATCGTGTCGGCCACCACCTTGAAGCCCTCGGCATCGATCTCGTAGCTCAGCGACTGGCTCTCGGGCACGGCGGCACCCATCGCGTAGGCGCGGTCCTCCATCTCGCGGGCGATGCCGTTCGCCTCGATCGTCTGCTCGTGGCGGTACCAGGCCATGCCCTCCACGCCGACGGTGGTGATGTTGCCGCCGTAGCAGCCGAACCGCTCGACGAGGGTGACCTGCACGCCGGTGCGTGCGGCGGCGAGGGCTGCAGCGAGGCCTGCTGGCCCCGATCCGACCACCAGCACATCGGTGTCGTGGATGACGTCGACCTGGCGGGCGGGTTCGGTGATGGTGCCGAGCACTCGGCGCTGGCGGGCGGTGGTCACCGCTCCAGCCTGCCAGATGCGCTGTCGCTTCGGAGGGGTGCTGCGCGGTGTGCCAAGGTGCGCACATGACACGGGGACTGTTCGATCTGTCGGGGAAGGTGGCGCTGCTCACGGGCGCGTCGAAGGGCATGGGCCGGGCGATGGCCGAGGCACTGGCGGTGCACGGCGCGCAGGTGATGCTGTCGAGCCGCAAGCTCGACCAGTGCGAACTGGCGGCGGCCGCCATCAACGAACGATGCGGCGAGGTGCGTGCCCATGCCTTCGCCTGCAACGCCGGGTACAAGGAGCAGTTGCAGGCGCTGGTCGACGCCACCCACGAGCGGCTCGGCCCGGTCGATGTGCTGATCGGCAATGCCGGGGTGAACCCGGCGTACGGGCCGATGTCGGCCATCAGCGACGAGGCGTTCGACAAGATCATGTCGACCAACGTGAAGGCCAACCACTGGCTGGTGCAGATGGTGGCGCCCGACATGATCGAGCGGGGCGGCGGCTCGATCATGATCACGTCGAGCATCGGGGCGTTTGCGCCGTCGCTCACGCTGGGCACCTACAACATCTCCAAGCTGGCCGTGATCGCGCTGGTGCGCAACCTGGCTGCCGAACTCGGCCCGCACGGTGTGCGCGCCAACGCCATCTGCCCCGGGCTCATCCGCACCGACTTCGCCGAGGCGTTGTGGAACAACCCCGAGGCGGAAGCGAACGCGCGGCGCAACATCCCGCTGCGTCGCTTGGGTGAGGCCGACGATCTGCAGGGGCTGGCCGTGTATCTGGCATCCGACGCCAGCGCCTACATGACCGGGCAGGCGCTCACCGTGTGCGGTGGCCAGAGCATGTGGGCCTGAGGTAGCCCGACGGTCGCTGCTACGGTCGCCCGTATGGACATCCAGAACCTCTTCTCCGTGCGCGGCAAGGTGGCCCTCGTCACCGGCGGGTCGCGTGGTATCGGCGAGATGATCGCCGCCGGCTTCCTGGCCAACGGCGCCAAGGTGTACATCAGCTCGCGCAAGGCCGCGGCCTGCGACGCCACAGCGCAGCGGCTGAGCGAGACCTACGGTGGTGAGTGCATCCCGCTGCCGGCCGACGTGGCCAACGTGGCGTCGATCGAGCAACTCGCCGCCGCGCTGGGCGAGCGCGAGTCGAAGCTCGACATCCTCATCAACAACGCCGGGGTGTCGTGGGGTGCGCCGCTCGACACGTTCCCCGAGTCGGGCTGGGACAAGGTGATGGACACCAACGTGAAGGGTGTGTTCTTCACGATCCAGAAGCTGCTGCCCTTGCTCGAGGCGGCCGGCACCGTCGACGACCCGGCCCGCGTGGTGAACATCGGCTCGATCGACGGCATCCGCCTGCCCGTGTTCGACACCGTCAACTACGGTCCGTCGAAGGCAGCCGTGCACACGCTCACCCAGCAACTGGCGGCGCGGCTGGTGAAGCGCAACATCATCGTCAACGCCATTGCCCCCGGCCCGTTCCCCACCTGGATGCTCAGCACCGGGGTGGGCACCGGTGGCGATGTCGACAACACCGACTGGGACGCCATCGGACGCCACAACCCGCGTCGGCGGGTGGGTACTCCGGAGGACATCGCCGGCCTGGCCATCTTCCTGTGCTCGCGCGCTGGCGCCTACACCGTCGGTGAAGTGATCACCTGCGACGGCGGCGTCGCCATCAGCTGACCCGGCTCCCCTGAGCCCCGACCCCCGCGGGCGTCCCCGCCCCCGCCCCCGCCATCTGGCGTTTGTGAGCGGACCCCGGTACTGCAGGGACTCGCTAACAAACGCAGGTCCCAGGCGCGACCCGAATTGCGGCGTTTGTGAGCGGAACCCGGTTGTGCCGGGCCCTGCTCACAAACGCAAGTGTGGGGAGGGGGGGGTCAGGAGCGGGAGAACTCGCGGAGCACGCGGCCGGGGCGGGCACCGGTGTGGGCGCCCTGCTGGGTGACGACCTGGCCGTTCACGATGGTGGCGGCGTAGCCGGTTGAACCCACCCGCAGGCGGCCCTTGCCGCCGGGGAAGTCGTTCACGTACTCGGGCTGGCCCACCTGGATGGCGTCGGCGTCGAACACGTTGATGTCGGCGAACTTGCCCGGCGCCAGCGTGCCGCGATCGACGAGGCCCAGCACTGCAGCGGCCTGGCCGGTGAGCTGGTGGACGGCCTTGGGAAGGCTCACCACGTTGCGCTCGCGCTGCCAGTAGGCGAGGTAGTGGGTGGTGGCGTCGGCGTCGCAGATCTGCCCGGCGTGGGCGCCGGCGTCGCCGAGGCCCGGGTACACGTGGTCCATGGTGAGGAAGTCGCCCAGCAGGTGCGTGCCGCGGTTGAAGTACCACATGTTGAACATCTCGTGGCCGTCGCTGGCGATGAGGCGGTCGATGACGATCTCGACGGGGTCGACACCGGCGGCCGCAGCGAGGTCGGCCACCGACAGGCCGCCGTCGATGTGGTACTCGGGCACGGCGCCCACGCCCAGCGGGTACACCTGGTCGGCACGGTGGTTGAGGCCCTTGGCCTTGCCCTCGGCCACCAGGTCGGCGCGGGTGGAGGAATCTTTCAGTGCAGCGACGCGGTCGGCCAGCGTGGGCAGCGCCATGACGGCGGCCCAGGCGCGGCCGCGCACCGGCGGCACCTGGAACAGGCCCATCAGGCTGCCGCTCGGACGGGTCATCGACGCGGTGGTGACGCGCCCGGCGTTGGCCCGCGTGTCGGACAGGAACGAGTGGTAGAAGTCGAGCGTGGTGGGGCTGCCGTCGCCCACACCGCCCGAGAACAGCACGTCGCCGCACCGCTCGGCCATGGCCTTCACCAGGCCCACCTCGTGTGCCGGCTTGGTCTGGAAGTCGAGCACGGCCTGGAACAGGCCACCGCCCGCGTCGTTCATGCCGTCGGCGATGGCGAGGTACTCGTCGACCGGGGCGAACGTGCCGGGCACGCAGCGGCCGTCGGGCACGCGGTGCAGCAGGATGCGCGAGGTGGAGACGCCCACCGCGCCACCGGCCACCGACTCGGCGGCGAGATCGCGCAACTGGGCCAGCTCGTCGGCGGTGGGGGCCTCCTCGCCCAGGGAGCGGTCGCCCATCACGTGGTAGCGCATTGCGCAGTGCCCCACCATGCCGACGACGTTCAGCGCCGGCTGGAGGCGCTGCACCGAGTCGAGGTACTCGGGGAATGTCGACCAGTCCCACGGCAGGCCCTCGATGATGGCCTGGCGCGGGATGTCTTCGACGCTCTCCATCATCTCGGCGAGGTACTCGCGGTTCTCGGGACGCACCGGTGCGAACGTCACACCGCAGTTGCCCATCAGCACCGTGGTGACACCGTGCCACGAGCTGGAGGTCATGTACGGGTCCCAGCCGATCTGGGCGTCGAGGTGGGTGTGCAGGTCGACGAACCCGGGGGTGACGGTGAGGCCCGTGGCGTCGATCTCACCGGTTGCGGTGGCGCCGCTGAGGTCGCCGATGGCGGTGATGCGGTCGCCGTCGATGGCGATGTCGGCACGGATGCCTGCCTTCCCCGTGCCGTCGATGACGGTGCCGTTCCGGATGATCAGGTCGTGTGCCACGTTCGCCCCCATGCTGGTTGTCTGTGCTCGCTAGGGTACTGAAGGCGGTGCTCGGCGAGCAGATCGGAGCACCGGGTCCGAGCCATTGGGGGGCAGTGATGGACAGCATCGTCAGCATCGCGTCGGGAGCCGTGAGCGGCCGTCACTTCGAGGACGGATTCGACGGCTGCGTCGCGGTCGTCACCGGTGGTGGCACCGGGATGGGCCGTGAACTGGTGCGGCAACTGGCCGCCGACGGTTGCGACGTGGCCATGTGCGACGTGATCGAGGCGAACATGCGCGAGACCGCCGATCTCGTCGCAGCCGACGGCAGCCGTGGCGCGGTGCTGTCGGTGGTGGCCGACGTGGGCGACGAAGCCCAGGTGGTGGCCTTCCGCGACCAGGTGGCCGCCTGGCGGCCGACGGTGAACCTGCTGTTCAACAACGCCGGCATCGGCGGTGGCGGCAGCATCGTGGCAGGCGAGCGGAGCCAGTGGGACAAGACGTTCGCCGTGTGCTGGGGAGGCGTGTACTACAACACCCGCGCCTTCCTGCCGCTGATGCTGCCGACCGAACGCGGGCACATCGTGAACACCAGCTCGGTGAACGGCTTCTTCGCCTCGCTGGGCCCGGCCAACCCGCACACCGCCTACAGCGCCGCCAAGTTCGCGGTGAAGGGCTTCACCGAGGCCCTCATCACCGACCTGCGCGTGAACGCACCGCACATCCACGCCTCGGTCGTGATGCCGGGGCACATCGGCACCTCCATCGCCATCAACTCGATGAAGTTGCACATCGGTACCGCCGAGCTCGATCCGATGATGCAGCAGATGGGCGAGATGTTCCGCGACAACGCGCCGATGTCGGCAGCCGAGGCCGCCGCCGTCATCCTCGATGCTGTGCGTCGCGACCGGTGGCGGGTGCTCGTCGGTGCCGACGCCGAACACCTCGACGAGATGGTGCGCGCCGAACCCGAGCAGGCCTACGAGGTCGAGTTCTTCATGCGCAGTCCGCTCAACCGCCTGGGGTGAGCGAGGCGACGGCCTCGTCGCGCAACTGGCGCTTGAACAACTTGCCCGAACCGGTGCGGGGGAGGGGCTCGGCCGTGACGAACAGGTAGCGGGGCACCTCGTACGCGGCCAGGTGCTCGCCCAGGAACCTCCGGAGTTCGTCGAGATCGAGCGTGGGGCTGCCGTGCAGGGTGGCAGCCACCTCTTCGCCGAGGCGTTCGTCGGGCACGGCGTACACGGCCGCCTCGTACACGGCGGGATGGGCCAGCAGCGCTGCCTCCACCTGACCGCAGCCGATGTTCTCGCCGCCGCGGATGATGAGGTCCTTGATGCGGTCGACGATGTACAGGTACCCCTCGTCGTCGAGGTAGGCCACGTCGCCTGTGCGGAACCATCCGTCGTCGGTGAACGAGTCGGCGGTGGCGTCGGGGCGGTTCCAGTACTCACAGAACATCGACGTGCCGCGGATCTGCAGTTCGCCACGCTCGTTGGTGGGCAGCGGCGCGCCCAGGTCGTCGACGACCCGTAGTTCGAGCACGGCCAGGCAGCGCCCGGCGCTGCTGGGGTGGGTGAGGTAGTCGTCGCCCCCGATGGTGGTGCCGATGGCGTTGGTCTCGGTCATGCCCCAGCCGGTATTGGGTGCCGCGTTGCGGAACGATGCGTCGATCTGACGCACCTGTTCGGGAGCGCGGGCGGCGCCGCCGCCACCTACCGACTGCAGCGACGACAGGTCGCGCTGTGAACGCTGGGCCTCGCGCACCAGGTCGCCGGTCATCGCGGGCGGGCCACTGAACGAGGTGATGCGTTCGCGTTCGATCAGCTCGGCAGCGACGACCGGATCCCATTTGTGCATGCTCACCAGCTTGCGCTGGGCCCGGAACGACGACAGGAAGACCGCATGCATGCCGAGCACGTGGAACAACGGTACGCCGAGCAGTACTGCGGATGGGTGGGGCGACGATGCGGGGCGGATGGCGCCGCGGAGGAGGTTCTGTCGCGCATCGAGCTCCCACGACAGCAGCGCTGAGATGACGTTCCGATGGGTCGACAGCACACCCTTGGGGTGCCCGGTCGAGCCGGAGGTGAACAAGATGATGGCCGGGTCGTCGGGATGCACGGCCGCAGGCGGCATGTCGGCTGCGGCGAGCTGCGCGAGCGCCGTGTCGAGCTGGATCACGCCGGCGCCGGCAGACGGGGCGCGAACGGCGATCACGCGCATCGCCGGGTCGGTGTCGCACTGGGCCAGCCGGTCGAGCCGCTCGGCATCGGCGAACAGCACCGACACGCCGCACGTGGTGAGCCCATAGGCCATCTCGTCGGGGGTCCACAGCGAGTTCATCGCCACGGCGATCGCGCCGACCGAGGTGATGGCCATGAAGGCGAGCATCCACTCCGGGTAGTTGCGCATCGAGATGGCGATGCGGTCGCCCGGTTCGATACCGCACTCCTCGACGAGGAGTTGGGCGATGCGGGCGGCAGCGTCGTACGCCTCGCGGAAGGTGTAGCGCTCATCGCCGTACACGAGGAACGGGGCATCGCTCACGGCCGCGGCGTAGAGACGGCCAAGGTTCGCAGGAGCGTTGGCGAAGACCCTCAGCGGTCCGTGAGGTCCGTCGACCGTAGACAGTTCGTAGGGCTGACCCTCGGCGGTCAACTGGGCGATCGCCTCCTGGCGGTTCATCGGTCGAGCAACTCCTCGCACCGTCGCACGGCGCGTGCAATGTTGGGGGCGAGCACTTGGTGGCGCGACAGCCGTGTTCCGCTCGACAGTACGAGTTCCACCGGCACGCGGCTGTGCAACCAGCCGACCTGCACCAGTTCGCGGATCGTGAGGAACATCGGCAGTAGGGCCAGGTCGTCGTCGGCAAACGGCCGGACCGTGCGATATCCGACCACCAACGCATCGCGATGGGCCGCGAAGTCGGGTCGCTCGGCGAGGCTGATCAGCGCCACCGCCATGTCGTACTGGTGCCAGCCGTAGCCGGCGTCGTCGAAGTCGATCACGAATGGACGGCCTCGGAACACGAGCACGTTCTGGGGGAGCAGGTCGGCGTGGATGAGGCTGTAGGTGCGCGGAGCCGTGCCGTATTCGAGCAACACCTGATACATGCGGGCCCGGGCGGCGCGGATGATCCCCTTGTCGCGGTCGGACATCTCCGGCAGATCCCAGAACGGACCCCACCACGGCGAGTCGCCGATGAGCCCCTCGGCGTCGAGCGCGTGCCTGACGAATGCAGGGCTGGGCGACCAGTTGGTGGCCTGGTCGTGCATGCGGGCCATCAGCGCCCCGAGGTCGCGGTACATGGCGAGGGCGTCGGCCGAGCCGCCGCTCAGCGCTGCCTCGAGCGGTATGCCGTCGATCCACTCGATCAGACCTACCTGCCTGGTGTCGCCGCTGGTGCCGAACGGCACGGTGGCATAGGCGGTGCCTGCTCGCGTGGGAACCGGCCGAGGCGTGTCGATGCCGGCCGCATTGAGGGCCGTGGTCCATTCGTGTTCGCTCTCGAGTTCGGCGAGCGAGTGGTAGCCCTGACGGTGGATGCGCAGGGCGTACGCGACGCCGTTGGTGCAGGTCACCTTGAACACGGCGTTCTCGCGGGCCACGACGAATGTGAGCGATTCGACGTCGAGTTGCCAGTACTCGAGGGCGTCCTCCGCGCAGCGTTGCGTCGTCGCAGCGTCGTCGGCGTCAGACATGGAGATCGCTCAGGATGCCGCCGAACGCCTCGAGGAACAGGTCGGCGTGCTCGCGTTCGAACACCAGTGGAGGTCGTACCTTCAGCACGTTCCCGAATGCGCCAGCGTTCGACAGCAGCATGCCCCGGTCCTTCAGCCGGTTGGCGATGTCGATCGCGCCCATCCAGTCGGGTTCCTTGCTCTCGCGGTCGGTCACCCACTCGATGCCCACGAACAGGCCGCACCCACGCACGTCGCCCACCTGGTCGACCGTCTCAGTGAGCTTCCGCAGCTCGTCGACCAGGTACGTGCCCACCTCGTTCACCTGGCGGAGGAGGTGGCGGGACTCGATCTCGTGCAGCACCGCGTGGCCGGCCGAGGCCTGCAGCGGGCTGCCGGCGAACGTGTTGAAGTAGCGCGTCCGTGCGCGGAACACCTCCACCAGGTCGGATCGCGCGGCGCAGGCCGACAGCGGGATGCCGTTGCCCATCGGCTTGCCCATGGTGACGATGTCGGGCACGACATCCATCACCTCGTAGCCCCACCACCGACCCGAGCGGCAGAAGCCGGCCTGCACTTCGTCCATGATGACCAGTCCACCCGAAGCACGCACCAGTTCGGCGGCGCGGCGGACGAACCCTGCCGGCACATCGGGGAGGCCTTCGTTGGCGAGGATCGAGCACAGCAGCATCCCGGCGAACGGCACACCGTCGGCGGCGAAGTCGTCGATCGCCGACTGCACCTCGGCCAAGTAGGCATCGCACAGCTCGTCGTCGGTGAGCCCCTCGTGGAGCGGGCGATACCGCTGCGGGAAGGGGATCGCATGCACATCGGGTCGACCGCGGCGAGGCGCACGGGTGAGCGATCCGACGAGGGCGCTGTTGCCGTGGTAGGTGGCATCGGTGCAGATGAACCCACGCCCGCCGGTGGCCATGCGGGCCATCTGCATGGCGATCTCGTTCGCCTCGGTGCCGCTGCAGGCGAAGATGATGTTGTCGATCTGCTCGTGGTGCAGGCCGAGCAGGTGCTCGGCGTAGTCGAGCACCGTGGTGTCGAGGTAGCGGGTGTGAGTGGTGTGCGTGGCCGCCTGCCGGCTCATCGCCTCCACCACGTTCGGGTTGCAGTGTCCGACGACCGGGATGTTGTTGTACATGTCGAGATAGCGCCGACCCTCGGCATCGAACATCCACACGCCATCGCCGCGGACCAGATGGAGCGGTGTGGTGTAGAACAGCGGTGCTCCCTTCCCGAAGAGCCGATCGCGCCGCGCGACGAGGTCGTCGGTGCCGGTGACGGTGGAGGTGGAGGTCATGCCAGGGAGGTCCTTTCGGCGGAGTGTTCGTCGGGAGCGATGGGTCGGCGTCCGATGATCACGTTCACCGGTTCCGGATGATGACATGCGACGTGATGGCCGTCGCCGAGGTCGGTGAGTGGTGGGACGACATCGGTGCATTCGGCGGTTGCCTTCCAGCACCGGGTGCGGAACCGGCAGCCCGAGGGCGGGTCGAGTGGGCTCGGCACGTCGCCGGTGAGCACGATTCGTTCGCGGAGCCGCTCGATGTCGGGATCGGCGATCGGGGCAGCCGACAGCAGTGCCTGCGTGTAGGGATGGAGCGACCGTTCGTAGACGTCGGCGGCACTGCCGGTCTCGACGATCGTGCCGAGGTACATCACGGCCACCCGCTGGCTGAGGTGGCGGACGACGGCGAGGTCGTGGGCGATGAGGAGATAGGCGAGCCCCATCTCGTCGCGCAGTTGACGCAGGAGGCGCACGATCTGGGCCTGGATGCTCACATCGAGTGCCGACACCGGTTCGTCGAGCACCAGCAGCTCGGGCTGCAGCGCGAGGGCGCGAGCGATGCCGATGCGCTGTCGCTGCCCACCGGAGAACTGGTGCGGGTAGCGGTCGAGATCGTCGGTGCGCAACTGCACCTGCCCGGCCACCTCGTGGACGCGGTCGCGGATCGAGTCGCGCTCGTCGCCCCTGACGCGCAGCGGCTCTCCGATGATGTCGCGTACCCGCTGGCGCGGATTCAACGATGCCATCGGGTCCTGGAACACCATCTGGAAGCGCTGACGGAGCGGTTGGAGGTCGTGGTACGACAACCCGACGAGTTCATGGCCGTCGAACCGGATCGAGCCCGCTGTCGGCTCGACGATGCGGGTGACACATCGCGCGGTGGTGCTCTTCCCGCAGCCCGACTCGCCGACGATGCTGAACGTCTCGCCGCGGGCGATGTCGAACGACACGTCGGACACTGCCTGCACGGTGGCACCGCGGCGCACGCGGCCACCACGCGGCCGGAACGTTTTCGACAGGTTGCGCACCACGAGGAGCGGGTCGATCGTGCTCATCGGAGCTCCTGCTCGTTGGTCGTAGGTATGAGCAGACAGGCCGACTGCGTGGCCCGTCCGCGTCGGAGCATCGGCCGCTCGGTGAGGCAACGGTCGGCGGCGTGGGCGCACCGCGGCGCGAAGGCGCACCCCGCAGGTAGTTCGGTCAACACCGGTGGACTGCCGGGAATGGGTGCGAGGTCGTCGTCGGCGCTGTCGAGACGCGGCGAGCAGGCAAGCAGTCCTCGGGTGTACGGGTGGTCGGGAGCGTAGAAGACGCTGCGCACATCGCCGTGCTCGACCACGCTGCCGGCGTACATGACGTGCACCGTGTCGGCGATGCCGGCCACCACACCGAGATCGTGGGTGACCACGATGACACCCAGGTCGCGTTCGCGCCGAAGGCGGCTGAGCACCTCGAGGATCTGTGCCTGGATGGTGACGTCGAGTGCCGTGGTGGGTTCGTCGGCGATCAGGACATCGGGGTCGTTCGCCATCGCCATCGCGATCATCACGCGTTGGCGCATGCCGCCCGACAGTTCGTGGGGGTAGTTGTGCAGCCGTTCGGCGGCGTGCGGGATCGCCACCAGTTCGAGCAGTTCCCGGGCTCGGTCGTGCGCGGCCCGTTTGGGCATCGGTCGGTGGACCAGCAGGGCCTCACTGAGCTGGCGGCCGATCGACAGCACGGGATTCAGCGAGGTCATCGGGTCTTGGAAGATCATGGCCACGCGCCTGCCGCGCACGGCTCGTAGCGCAGCGGGCGGGAGGCTCACGAGGTCGGTGCCGTCGAGCAGAGCCTGCCCGCCGACGGTGGCATTCGGTGCCTGCAGGCCCATCGCGGCCAGCATCGCCGTGCTCTTGCCCGAACCCGACTCGCCGACAACGGCCACCACCTCGCCACGGTGCAGGTCGAGGTCGATGCCGCGGACCGCGTGCAGCACGCCACCGCTCACGGTGAAGTCGACGGTGAGGCCGCGCAACGACAGCAGGGGTGCTCGACCATCGCTCATCGATCCGCCGATCGCCGGTCGAAGAGATCGCGCAGGCCGTCGCCGAGGAAGTTGAAGCCCACCACCACGGTCAAGATGGCGAGGCCAGGTGCCCCGGCGATCCACCACTGGAAGAAGAACTTCGATCCCGAGGTGATGAGCGCACCCCACTCGGGGACGGGCGGAGCGGTGCCGAGCCCCAGGAAGCTGAGCGAGCTCATGACGATCACCACCTGCCCGATGTCGGATGTGGCATTCACCATGATCGGGGTGAACGCCATCGGCAGGACGTGCTTGCCGATCACCCGGCTCCGTCCGGCGCCGATCGTGATGGCGGCCTCGACGTGTTCACGGGTGCGGATCGTCAGCACCTGGCCGCGCACGAGACGCGCATAGCCGGGCCACCAGACCACCACGACGGCGATCGCCGCGTTGCGAGGCCCCGGGCCGAGGCCCACCGAGACCACCATGGCGAGCAGCAGCGCCGGAAAGGCCATCAGCACGTCGGCGAGGCGCATGACGATGCTGTCGACCCAGCCGCCGAAATAGCCGGCGACGGCGCCCATCACGGTGCCGATGGTGACCGCGACGACGATGACTGCGGCTGCGATGGGG
This sequence comes from Acidimicrobiaceae bacterium, assembly GCA_040380855.1. Taxonomy (GTDB): domain Bacteria; phylum Actinomycetota; class Acidimicrobiia; order Acidimicrobiales; family Ilumatobacteraceae; genus VFMC01. Next base: position 39,125 of record JBEIIG010000027.1, read on the forward strand.
AGCGATTCACGGGCGCCGTACATCACGCGGGTGAACAGGTCGCGACCGAGTTCGTCGGTGCCGAACCAGTAGGTGCCGCTCGGCGGCTGCAGACGCCGCCCCACCTCCTCGAACGGGTCGTACGGAGCCCACCACTGCACCGTCAGCAGCACGAGCAGCCAGAAGACGATCACCACGGCGGCGAAGGCGAGCGACGGCCGGCGCAGGGTCGCGGCGAATCGCTTCACGCGACCGGTGCCGACGGGAGCGGCCACGTTCACGACAGACGCACCTTCGGGTCGGCGAAGGAGTAGAGGATGTCGGTGACCAGGTTGACGACCAGGAACACCAGACCACCGAGGATCGCTGTGCCGTACACGGCCGGGAAGTCGAGCGATCGTGTTGCTGCGACGGCGTAGTAGCCGATGCCGTTCCACTGGAACACGGTCTCGATCAGCGCAGCGCCGGTGAGCAGCGCAGCGAACGACAGTCCGAGCAGCGTCAGCACCGGCAGCATCGCGTTGCGCAGCACGTGACCGATGAACACGCTGCGTTCCTTCACGCCCTTCGCGCGCGCGGTGCGGACGTAGTCGGCGTGCAACTCGTCGAGCACCGTGGCGCGCACGGTACGCGCGATGCCGCCGATGAGCGCCCACCCGAGCACGAAACCCGGGAGCAGGAGGTGGGCGAAGGCCTCGCGGAACAGCGCCACGTCGCCCTGCAACAGCGCATCGACGGTGTAGAGGCCGGTCCGGTCGATCGGCGGATCGCTGCGGCCGTCGAGCCGGCCGGGCCCCGGCAGCCAGCCGAGGCGGGCGTAGAAGACCGACAGCATGATGAGCCCGGTCCAGAACACCGGCACCGACGCGCCCACCAGCGCGAACAGGCGGATGCCGACATCGGCGAATCGTCCACGGCGAGCGGCGGCCAGCACACCCAGGCCGATCCCGCCCACACCACCGATGAACATCGCCACCATGGTGAGTTCCGCCGTGGCGGGGAAGCGGTCGAGCACGTCGTCGAGCACCGGTTTGCGTGTGGTGAACGAGGTGCCGAAGTCGCCGTGGAGGAGGTTGCCGAGGTAGCGGATGTACTGCTCGAACAGGCTTCCGTCGAGGCCCCAGCGCTCCTTCGCCGACTCGACCACCTCGGGCCGGTTCAGCGCCTTCAGACCGACGATCGAGGCGAGCGGGTCGCCCACGACGTGTGAGGCGAAGAACGCGACGGTCACGATGCCGAGGAGGATCAGCGGCATCACCGCGATCCGGCGCAGGATGTAGCGCCCCATCGAATCACCCCGTGCGGGCCGGCACCCTGCCGGCCCGCACGTGTGGACGATCCGTGTCGATCACTCGGTGCCCAGGCGTGACAGGTCGAGGATGCAGCACGGGCTGAGGTACTTGATCGGGATGTCCGACTTGGTGACGAAGAGCGTCTTCGGGTTCACCAGCGCGATCACCTCCGACTGGTCGATCATGATCTGGCCCAACTCGGTGTACAGCTTGGCTCGGGCCGCTGCGTCGCCGAGAGCGAGCGCCTCGGCGAGCGTGGCCTCGGCCGTGGCGTCGTTTTCGTAGGTGGCGCCCGGAACCGGTACGCCGAAGCCGCGGTTGCTCGTCGACACCGGGCCGAAGTACTGGATGTACTCGGCTGCATCGATGTAGTCGGGGGCGAAGTACACCGGGGTGAAGGGGATGTCGGTCGCACTCATCGCATCCACCCACTGGGGGCCGTCGACGGGCTTCAGCTGCAGATCGATGTCGATGTCCTTCAGGTCCTGCTGGATGCGCTGCATCATGGTGTCGAAGTCGACGCCGTACACGTTGGCCTTGAAGTACTGGGCCTCGATGCTGAACCCGTCGGCCTTGCCGGCATCGGCCATCAGCTGCTTCGCCTTGTCGAGGTCGCGCGCAGGGAGCTCGAGGCTCTCGGTACCTGGGAAGCCGTTCGGGATGGCAGTGGCCTGCACCCGGCCGTTCCCGGCCAGAGTGGCCTCGATCAGCTTGTCGTAGTCGATGGCGTAGCGGATCGCCTGGCGCACCTTGGCATCGGCCAGTTCCTCGCCGCCGGGTGCGTAGTGGTTGAGGTTGAGGTGGATGAAGTTGAACGAGTCGAGCGCCACGGCGTCGACGCCCTCGATGGTGTCGGCCTCGGCCATCGAGTCGAACGAGATGTTCATGGCGATGTCGGCGTCGCCGGACTGCATCTGCAGCAACTGTCCGGCCGAGTCGGTCGCCTCTTTGATGGCGATCGAGGCGAACGGAGCCTTCGTGCCCCAGTACTTCTCGTTGCGCTCGAGGACGATCGATTGGTCGGTCGTGTACGACGTGATCGTGTACGGGCCGCTGCCGGCCGAGCGACCCTCGGCGAACCAGGTGTCGGCCTCGTCCTTGTCGGCTCCCGGACCGGTCGTGGCCTTGGCCTCGGTGGTGAGCAGTTTCGAGTTCGCGATGCTCAATGCCAGGGCGGCACCGGCGATCTTCAGGAACGGTGAGTTCGGCTTCTCGAACTTCACCACTGCGGTGGCGGCGTCGGGTGTGTCGACCCCGGCGAGCCCGGCGAGCAGGAACGACCCGCCCGCGTTCATGTTGGCGCTGCGCTCGAAGCTCCACTTCACATCGGCGGAGGTGACCGGCGAGCCGTCGGCGAAGGTTGCCTTCGGGTCGAGGGTGAACGTGAACTCGGTGCTGTCGGCATTGGCCGACCAACTGGTGGCGAGGCCGGGCAGCAGGTTGTTCGGGTTCGACGGGTCGACGTTGACGAGCCGCTCGTACACGCCCGACAGCACGATCATGCAGGTGTCGCACCACATCCGGTGCGGGTCGAGCGTGCTCAGGTCGGTGTCGCGCAGGATGACGATCTCGCGCGAGCTGCCGCCGCCACCCCCTCCGCTGTTGTCGTCTCCGCCGCCACACGCGGCCACCATGCTCACAGCGACGAGCGCACCGATGGCGGCGCGCGCAGCGCGTCGACGGCTGCCCAGGACAGGTCCAGAACGCATTGTGGAATCCCCTCTCCGCGATGCACCCCCCAACGGCGGCATCGCCCGGTCACCATTGTCCGACGCCTCGAACGGGCAGTGCGCTGTGCCGGTGCAACGAGATTTCCTCGTCGCGTTGTGGCCGCACACAGGGCTCAGCGACCAACCGTGGGCGCCGTGACGGCGTCGAGGCCGCGCGATCGCAGCACCTGTGCCGAAAGCGCCACGTGAGCGAGGTCGCGCGGGGCGGTGAACGATGCGCCGGTGAGCCGCGAGATCTTGGCGAGACGGTTCAACACCGTGTTGCGGTGGCAGAACAGCCGCTCCGCCACGTCCGACACCGAACCATCGGCATCGTCGAATGCAACGAGCGTCTCGAGCAGCAGGTCGCGTTCGCGTTCGGGCCGTTCGAGCACGCCGGCCAGGAATGAACGCGCCAGCATGGTGGCCAGCTCAGACTGGCCTGCCACCAGCACGCCGAGCGGGTGGTCGAACACGGTGGCCACCTCGGCCGCGCCGGGTGTGATCGACTCGAACGCCAGGTTGGCCTGCCGGGCGGCCTCTGCGATCTGGGCCAGATGGTGCGTCTCGCTCAGGCCGGCGCGCAGCGAGGGCACGCGCTGCAGCGCAACACGCAGACGACCCGGCTGTTCGGTCCGCAGTGCCACTATTCCGAAGGCCATGTCGCCACGGTCGGTCCACGCGCCGCGCATCGAGGCGTACCGGACCACTCGCTCGAGCGCATCGCGCGTTGCCTGATCGGGCCGGTGCGCAGCCACGACGACCAGACGGTCGGTGGGGGTGATCCCCAACCACTCGTTCACCTCGTCGGGTTCGACCGGTCGGCCGTCGAGCAGTCGAGCCACCAGAGCCTCGCGGTGCGCTGCGTCGGCCCGGTTGCGTTCGTCCTGGTTCGATCGGTACCCGCCCGTGAACTCGACCATCACCCCGTCGATCGCCGCCCACACCGGTTCGGACGCGTTGATGAGTGATTGCAGCGTGCGTGCATCGGTGGTGCGGGCGACGAGGAGCATCTCGCCCCACAGCACGAGGTAGTCGATCCGCAGTGCCCGAAGCGCCACTTCGAGGGGGATCCCCTGGGTCGAGGCGCTCCGTCCGAGGTTGCGCACCTGTGTGGCGCGAGCAGGTTCGAGGTGCCCCACCGAGAGGCTGCTGAGGGCTGCTCCCAGGCTCACACGGCACGATTCGTGGAGCTGTTCGGGCCGTTCGAAGTGGCTGCGGAACTCGGGCTCGCGGGTCCAGATCTCGCCCGCAGATCGTGCGGCCAGGCCCTCGAGGTGCAACGCCATGACGGAGGCCACGCGCTTGATGGCCTCGCGCTGCAAGTCGGGTGGTGAAGGTGCCGCACGGTCGGGCGGTGGTGCGAGCGACATGTCGGCATGTTGCCAGATCGGCCCGCCGGCCGGAGACGCAGCGCGGTCAGCGGCCTCGCTGCTGGCGGGTCTGGGCCCAGGTGAGGCCGCGTTCGACGTCGGGCTCGCGGGGGAGGCCCAGCACCATTTCGGCCACGATGTTGCGCTGTACCGCAAAGGTGCCGCCGCCGATGGTGAGCGCCGGGGCGAACAGCTGGCTGTAGAACCACACCGGGTCGACATCGGGGTACTGGCGGTTGGTCACCCGGTTCTCGGTGGGGGCCGAGCGCGACGAGGCCGGCAGGTCGCCCGCCGGCCCCGAGCCGGTGAGCATCGCATGGGCACCCACCAGGTCGGCGGCGAGCGCAGCGACCCGCTGGCCGTGCTCGTCGGCCATCAGCTTCTGGATCGATGCCTCCGGCCCGGGCGTGCGACCCTGCAGGCGGGCGGTGAGGGTGCGCATGCGGTTCAGGTCGAGCACCGTCGCCTCGGAATGCAGCCGGGCGATCTGCTGGCGCAGCACCGGGTCGGTGGTGCCACCGCCCGCGACGACCAGGTCGAGCAGGTCGCGCCACGACGGGCCGGCCCCCCACAGGATGCCGCCCGACGAGAGCGACACCCATTCGTTGGCCAGGGTGACCTTGGCCAGACGCCAGCCGTCGCCCTCGTCGCCTACGCGCAGGCTGGCGGGGATGCGCACGTTGTCGAAGAACACCTGGTTGAACGAATGTGCCCTGGTCATGTCGATCACCGGGGTCATCGTCAGGCCGGGGAGATCGGTGGGGCAGATGAAGTAACTGATGCCCTTGTGCTTCGGTGCGTCGGGGTTGGTGCGGGCGATGAGGATGCCGAACTGGCTGTGGTGGCCACCGCTCGTCCAGATCTTCGAGCCGTTCACCACGTACTCGTCACCGTCGCGCTCGGCGCGGGTGGCCAGCGAGGCCAGGTCGGAGCCCGAGTCGGGCTCGCTGAACATCTGGCACCACACCTCTTCGCCGCTGAAGATCTTCGGCAGGTAGCGGTCCTTCTGTTGCTGGGTGCCGGCCAGGAAGATGGTGGGTGCGGCCCAGCCGATGCCGATGGCGTTGCCCGGCCGCTTCACGCCGGCCCGACGCATCTCGTCGTCGATGATCAGCTGGTGCAGCGGGTCGGCGTCGAGGCCGTAGGGGCGCGGCCAGTGGGGCACCACGTAGCCGGCCTCGGCCAGCGTGCGGCCATCGGGGTCGGGATGCTCGGCCAACCAGCGGCGCACCTCGATGCGGCGCGGGTCGTCGTCGGGCGGCAGTTCGAAATCCATCGGGTCTCCTGGAGGCGCGTTCGGCGGCCAGTCTGGCGCGCACCCCGGGGTTGTGTGCGCACCCGGGTGCGATTCGGGTGTGCCGGGACACAAGGGGGTGGGGGAGGTGTGTTGCCGGCGCACAGCAGTGCGTTCCGTGTGACGTGCGACGATGGGATTGAGAACGAGTACGGCGGTTCGGGTACGTTCGCACCCGGGGAACGGTCTCAGCACAAGGCTCAGCACGAGGAGGAGCACACATGGTCGGTGGCGCACTGAAGATGTCGAGCATGGACGATCTCGACCTGCGGATGTCGGACAAGGTCCGCCCGCTGTTCGAGGCCGTGCGCGCATTCATCCGCGACGAGGTCGACCCGATCACCGAGGAGTTCTACCGACTCGGCGAGGGCCGGGCCGATCGCTGGAGCTGGGCCCCGGGCCAGCTCGAACTGCTCGACACGGTGAAGGCCAAGGCGCGTGCCCAGGGCCTGTGGAACTTCTTCCTGCCCGATGCCGAGACCGGCGAGGGCCTGAGCAACCTCGACTACGCCTACATCGCCGTCGAGCTGGGCAAGAACCGTCTCGCCAGCGAGTGCCTGAACTGCTCGGCACCCGACACCGGCAACATGGAGGTGCTCGAGCGGGTGGGCACCCCCGAGCAGAAGGAGCGCTGGCTCGAGCCGCTGCTGCGCGGCGAGATCCGTTCGGCCTACGCGATGACCGAGCCCGGCATCATGAGCAGCGACGCCAAGCAGATCCAGACCGCAGCCGTGCTCGACGGCGACGAGTGGGTGATCAACGGCGAGAAGTTCTACATCTCCGGGGCAGGCGACCCGCGCTGCAAGATCATGATCACGATGGTGCGCACCAGCCCGCACGCCGACACCTACAAGCAGCAGAGCCAGATCCTCGTGCCGATCGACACCCCCGGTGTCGAGATCGTCGGCCCGATGGAGGTGTTCGGCAGCGACGACGCACCGCACGGCCACATGCACATCCGCTTCACCGACGTGCGCGTGCCGAAGGACAACATCCTGCTCGGCGAGGGCCGCGGCTTCGAGATCTCGCAGCTGCGCCTCGGGCCCGGCCGCATCCACCACTGCATGCGCTCGGTGGGCGTGGCCGAGAAGGCCATCGAGATGATGGTCGACCGTGGCCTCAGCCGCGAGGGCTTCGGCAAGAAGCTGATCAACCTCGGCAAGAACATGGAGGTCATCAGCCGCTGCCGCATCGAGGTGGAGGCGATGCGCCTGATGGTGCTGCGCGCTGCCAAGGCCATGGACGTGCTCGGCAACGCCGAGGCGCGGGTGTGGGTGAGCGCGGTGAAGGCGATGGTGCCCGAGAAGTGCTGCCAGATCATCGACGAGGCCATCCAGATGCACGGCGCCGCCGGTATCTCGCAGTGGTTCCCGCTGGCCGACATGTACCACAGCCAGCGCAC
>JBEIIG010000028.1:0-45349 GCA_040380855.1 Acidimicrobiaceae bacterium
CGCCCCGGTGGGCCCGGTGCCCGTCCCGGCGGTCCCGGTGGGCCGCGTCCCGGCGGCTTCGGCCCGCGCCCCGGTGGGCCCGGCGGTGGCCCCGGCGGCCCCGGTCGTGGTCCTGGTGGCGGCCCCGGTGGTGGCCCCGGTGGGCCCGGTGCCCGTCCCGGTGGTGCTCGCCCCAGTGGCCAGCGCCGTGCCCCGCGCAAGAAGAGCCGTGCCCGTCGGCGCAGAGACTTCGAGGCATTGGGTCCGCAGCTCGGCGGCAGTTACACGCCCAGCGCAGCCCCGGTGCCCGAGGGCACGATCGTCGTCGAACGTGGTGTGTCGGCGCAGGAGTTCGCGCCCAAGCTGAACCGCTCGGCCGCCGACGTCATCCGGTTCCTCATGTCGAACGGCGAGATGGTCACCGCCACGATGACCCTCACCGACGAGCAGATGGAGCTGTACGCGCTCGAGATCGGCGCCGATCTGCTGCTTGTCGAAGCCGGGCAGCAAGAAGAGCTCGAACTCCAGGCGATGTTCGACGACTCCGACGACGACGACGAGACGCTTCAGGTGCCGCGTGCGCCCGTCATCACGGTGATGGGTCACGTCGACCACGGCAAGACCACGCTGCTCGACCGCATCCGCAACGCCAACGTCGTGGCGGGCGAAGCCGGTGGCATCACCCAGCACATCGGTGCCTACAAGGTGCCGGTGGGCGACAGCGAGATCACCTTCCTCGACACCCCGGGCCACGAGGCGTTCACCAAGATGCGTGCCCGCGGCGCGCAGGTGACCGACATCGTGGTGCTGATGGTGGCGGCCGACGACGGTGTGATGCCGCAGACGATCGAAGCCATCAACCACGCCAAGGCGGCCGAGGTGCCGATCGTGGTGGCGTTGAACAAGATCGACAAGGACAACGCCGACCCGCAGCGCGTGATGGCCCAGTTGGCCGAGCACGAGTTGGTGCCCGAGAGCTGGGGCGGCGACACGATCGTCGTCGAGATGGCGGCCCAGCAGGGTCTCGGTGTCGACGACCTGCTCGAGCAGTTGGCCACGGTGGCCGAGCTCGAAGAACTCACCGCCAACCCCACCGGTCGGGCCAAGGGCATCGTGCTCGAGGCCAACCTCGACACCGGTCGCGGCCCCGTTGCCACCATCCTGGTCGACAAGGGCACGCTGAAGGTGGGCGACCCGATCGTGGCCGGTGCGGCCTGGGGCCGAGTGCGCGCCATGATCGACGACACCGGCAAGCAGGTGAAAGAGGCGGGCCCCAGCACGCCGGTGCAGGTGCTCGGCCTGTCGTCGGTGCCGCATGCGGGCGACGAGTTCCGCGCCGCACCCGACGAGAAGACCGCCCGCACCGTGGGCGAGGCCCGCGAGCAGCGCCTGCGGCTCACCAACCAGCGCGGCGATGCCCGCGTGCAGCGTGGTGTGAAGCTCGAAGACATCTTCACCCAGATCCAAAAGGGCGAGGTCGCCACGCTGAACCTGGTGCTGAAGGCCGACGTGCAGGGCTCGCTCGAGGCAGTCACCGAGAGCCTGCGCCGTCTCGAACGCGAAACCGTGAAGCTCGCCTTCGTGCACCGCGCCGTGGGTGGTATCACCGAGAACGACATCACCCTCGCCGCCACCACCAACGCCACGCTCATCGGCTTCAACGTCCGCCCCGACCGCAAGGCTCGTGAACTGGCCGAGGCCGAGAGCGTCGAGATCCGTACCTACGAGATCATCTACAAACTGCTCGAAGACATCGAGCGGGCGATGGTCGGCCTGTTGGCGCCCGAGTACGAAGAAGTCGTCACCGGCGATGCCGAGGTGCGCGAGATCTTCCGTGTGCCGAAGATCGGCGCGATTGCGGGTTGCCTCGTGCTCAACGGCACGATCACCCGTGGCTCGAAGGTGCGCTTCCTGCGTGAGGGCGTCATCATCTGGAAGGGCGCCATCCAGTCGCTGCGCCGGTTCAAAGACGATGTCCGCGAAGTCCGTGAAGGCTTCGAGTGCGGTATCGGCCTCACCGACTTCCAGGACCTGAAGCCCGGCGACATCATCGAGACCTTCGACGAGCGCGAGATCACGCGCACCTGACGATGTCAGATCCGCATCCGTCGGGTCCGCTCATCTCGGCGCGGGGCCTCACCAAGCGCTTCGGCGACCTCGAGGCCGTCCGCGGCATCGAGGTCGAGGTGCAGCGCGGCGAGGTGTTCGGGTTCCTCGGTCCCAATGGGGCCGGCAAGAGCAGCACGATGCGGATGATCGCCTGCGTGTCGCCGCCCAGCGGCGGCGAGTTGCGCATCTTCGGCCTCGACCCGGTGGTCGACAGCTCGCGCATCAGGGCGCGTCTCGGTGTGGTGCCACAGCTCGACACGCTCGACACCGAGTTGAGCGTGCAGGAGAACCTGTGGATCTACGGCCGCTACTTCGATCTGTCACGTGCCGAGTGCCGCCGTCGCACCACCGAACTGCTCGAGTTCGCCCGCCTGTCCGACCGTGCCGACAGCGTGGTCGACAACCTCAGCGGTGGCATGAAGCGACGCCTGTCGATCGCGCGGAGCCTCATCAACGAACCCGAACTGCTGCTGCTCGACGAACCAACGACGGGCCTCGACCCACAGGCGCGTCATGTGTTGTGGGAGCGCCTCTACCGGCTGAAGCAGCAGGGCGTCACGCAGGTGCTCACCACGCACTACATGGACGAGGCCGAGCAACTGTGTGATCGGTTGGTGGTGATGGACCAGGGGCGCATCGTGGCCGAGGGTTCGCCGCGCGACCTGATCGCGCAGCACTCGACGCGCGAGGTGGTGGAGCTGCGCTTCGACACCGGCGGTCACCACGAGGTGGCACCGCTGCTGGCCGGTGTGGGCGACCGGGTGGAGGAACTGGCCGACCGACTGCTCGTGTACGCCGACGACGGCGATGCTGCCCTGGCCGAGGTGCACCACCGCGGTGTGCGGCCCGACAGCGTGCTGGTGCGCCGGTCGAGCCTCGAGGACGTGTTCCTGCTGCTCACCGGCCGGAGCCTGGTCGACTGACGATGCGTCTGGCCACCCCCGGACCGCTGCGTGTGATGAGCGGCCAGATCGTCGTGTTCCGCCGGTTCTGGCGGCTGAACGTGCTGTCGTCGTTCGTGCAGCCGATGTTCTACCTGCTGGGCCTCGGCGTGGGGGTGGGCGCACTGGTCGATCGCAACACCGCGTCGGCCGATGTGCTGGCCGGTCTGCCGTATGTGGCGTTCGTGGCACCGGGCCTGCTGGTGACGACGGCGATGACGCTGTGCGCGGGCGACAGCATGTGGCCGGTGATGGGCGGGCTGAAGTGGCGCCGCGAGTACCACGGCATCGCCGCCACTCCGCTCGGGCCGCGCGACATCGTGTTGGGCCATGCAGCATGGATGGCCGTGCGCGGCACCCTTGCCGCGGCCATGGTGGCCGCGGCGCTGGCGTTGTTCCCCGACACCCGCAGTTGGGGCCTCGTCCCCGCTGTCGGTGTGGCCACGCTGGTGGGGGTGGCATTCGCGATGCCCACCATGGCCATCGCCATCGGGGCCGAGATGGATGGGGTGTTCGCCGCACTGCAGCGATTCGTACTGTTGCCACTGTTCCTGTTCGGCGGCGCGTTCTATCCGCTGTCGCAACTGCCCACCGTCGTGCAGTGGATCGCCAAGGTGTTCCCGTTGTGGCACGGCGTGGTGGTGGCCCGCGGTTTCAGCGCCGGAGGGTTCGACGCCGGCAACGCGCTCGCCCATCTCGGCTACATCGGGGTGTGGGCGGTGGTCGGGTGCATCGTGTCGACCCGCCGCCTGGCCGGGAGGTTGTGCCCATGAGCAGCACGCCGCTCCTGCTGCGTATCGTGCCGCCCGGTCTGGTGGTGCGTCGGCCCCACCGGATGGTCGAGCGGCACATCGTCGCCTACCGGCGGCAGTGGCTGATCATCGTCAGCGGGTTCTTCGAGCCGCTGTTCTACCTGCTGTCGATGCGTGCGGGTGTGGGTGCGCTGGTGGGCGACGTGTCGGTGGGCGGCCGAGCGGTGGCATACGACCAGTTCGTGGCCCCGGCGCTGATGGCCGCCTCGGCGATGAACGGCGCCATCTTCGACTCGACCGGCAACGTGCTGCACCGATTGAAGTACGCGAGGCTCTACGACGCGGCGCTGGCCACGCCGATGCGACCCGCCGATGTGGCGGTGGGCGAGATCAGCTGGGCCCTCATCCGCGGGCAGCTCTACGCGGTGAGCTTCCTGGTGGTGATGGCGGCGTTGGGTCTGGTGGGCTCGTGGTGGGCGCTGCTGTCGCTGCCGGCCTGCGCCCTGGTGGGCCTCGCCTTCGCCAGCATGGGGTTCCTCGGTACCACCTACATGCGCAGCTGGAACGACATGGACATCGTCCAAACGGTGATGATGCCGCTGCTGTTGTTCTCGGCCACGTTCTTCCCGCTGTCGGCCTATGGCAGTTGGAGTTGGCTGGTGCAGATCTCGCCTCTCTATCACGGTGTGGCGCTGGTGCGGGCTGCGAATGCCGGGGTGTGGACCGCATCGTTGCTCGCCCACACCGCGGTGCTGGCGACGCTGGCGATCGTCTCGCTCACGCTGGCGAGCCGGCGGATCGAGCGCCTGCTCTGCCGGTAGGGCGCGTCACGCGGGCTGCGGTCGGTACCATGCCCGGGATGGCCGACCTCGACTTCTTCTGGGATCCTGTGTGCCCCTGGGCTTGGATCACCTCGCGATGGGTGGTCGAGGTGCAGCAGCAGCGCCACTACTCGGTCACCTGGCGACCCATCTCGCTGATGATGATCAACGCCCACCGCACCGACGACTGGTACACACCCCGTTACCGCACCGTGCACGCCGTCGGTACCCAGTGCCTGCGGGTGGCCGACGCAGTCGAGCAGGCCGAGGGCAACGAAGCGGTCGGTCGGCTGTACACCGCGATCGGCACCCGCTTCCACAACCAGCAGCGCCGCGACGAGTTCGTCGAGCAGCGCGAGGCGTTCCTCGCCGAGGTGCTCGACGCAGCCGGTCTCGACACCGCGTTCGCTGCACACGCCGACGACACCGGGCACGACGAACATATCCGGGCCGAGACCGACCTCGCCTTCGAACGGGCCGGCAACGACGTCGGTACACCCATCATCACGTTCCATCCCGGCGCAGCGAACGAGGCCAGCTTCTTCGGCCCGGTCATCGCCCGTATCCCACGCGGCGAGGAAGCCGTGCGCCTGTGGGACGCTGTGGAACTGATCGCCACCACCAGCGGGGTCGCCGAACTGAAGCGATCGAACCGCGACCGCCCGTCGTTCGACTGACGGTCGAGTGAGGAGAGACACGCCATGAGCCGACCCCAGCCACGCCGCCGTACCGCACCGTCGCAGCACCGCTACCCGCGCACCGCGCGCCTGAACGAGTCGCTGCGCGAGGTGATCGCCGACGAACTCACCCGCATCGACGACGAACGCCTCGACCTGGTCACCATCACGGCCATCGACGTCGACCCCGAGATGAACCGGGCCATCGTCTACTTCGACTCGCTCGCCGGGGTGGAGGGCGACGAACCGATCCTCGAGGTGTTGAACGAGTACCGCGTACGCATCCAGTCGTCGGTGGGCCGACAGGTGCGCGCCAAAAAGACGCCCATCTTGTCGTTCCGTCCCGACGCCGTGATCCGCGAAGCCGAGAAGATCGAGCGCATCCTCTCGGCCGGCGAGACCCTGCCCGAACGGCCCCCCACGCCCGAAGGCGACGACGTGTACGACTTCGGCGACGATGGCGAGGCGTAGACCGCCCACGGTGCACGGTCTGGCCGTGGTCGACAAACCGGCCGGGGTGACCAGTCACGACGTGGTGGCGATGCTGCGCCGCCGGCTCGGCGAACGCCGCGTCGGGCACGCCGGCACGCTCGACCCCGACGCCACCGGCATCTTGCTGGTGGGGGTGGGCAACGTCACCCGCCTGCTCCGGTTCCTCACCGCGCTCGGCAAGACCTACACGGGCGAGGTGGTGTTCGGCACCGAAACCTCCACACTCGACGCGGCCGGTGAGGTGACTGCCACCCACGACATGGCCGGCCTCACCGAACAGCAGGTGCGCGACGCAGTGTGCGAGCACCTCACCGGGCCCATCATGCAGGTGCCTCCGATGGTGAGTGCGCTGAAGGTCGACGGCCGTCGACTGCACGAACTGGCGCGTGAGGGCGTGGAGGTCGAGCGCCAGCCCCGCCCCGTCACGGTGCACCGGTTCGACGTGTGGCCCACTGCCGACCCCCTGGTGTACCGCATCGAGGTGGTCTGCTCGTCGGGCACCTACATCCGATCCCTGGCAGCCGATCTCGGCCACCTGCTGGGCGGCGGAGCCCACCTGCGCGCACTGCGTCGCACCGCGTGCGGCAGCTTCGACGAGCACCAGGCCGCCGCCCCCGACGACGCGGCGTTGCTGAGCGCGTCCGACGCGATGCGCGACTACTCCCACGTCGCCGTCGACGCGGCCACGGTGGCGCTGGTGCGCAACGGGCGTTCGCTGCCGGCCTGGGACGGCGCCGGGCCCTGGGCCGTGTGTGGTCCCGAGGGCGACCTCGTGGCCATGTACGAACGGGTCGACGCCCACACAGCAAAGCCCGATGTGGTGCTGCCGCTCGGCGACGGCTGACTAGGAGTCGTTGCGGCGGCACCGGTAACGTCGACGGCCGTGCAGGTGGTGACCGATCTCTCCCGTCCGCTGTGGCCGGTGGTCGACGGCAGCCCCGCAGCGCACCGTTCGGTGGTCACCATCGGTGCCTACGACGGCGTGCACCGCGGGCATCAGGCGGTCATCGCCGCAGTCCGCGAACGGGCGGCGGCGCTCGGCGCCCACTCGGTCGTCGTCACCTTCGACCGGCACCCCGCGTCGGTGGTGCGCCCCGAATCGGCACCCCGTCTGCTCACCGACCTCGACCAGAAACTCGAACTGCTCGCCGCCACCGGCGTCGACGCGACCGTGCTGGTGCGCTTCGACACCGAGCAGGCTGCTGAGAGCCCCGAAGCCTTCATCGAGCGAGTGCTCGTCGGCTGCCTGGCCGCCCGGCAGATCGTGGTGGGTGAAGACTTCCACTTCGGCAACCGCCGCCGCGGCAACGTGGCGCTGTTGCGTGCCATGGGTGCACAGTTCGGTTTCGACGTCGAGCCCGTCGACCTGGTGGCCCGTCCCGACGGTGTCGACGAACCGGTCAGTTCGACCGCCATCCGACGGGCGATGGCGGGTGGTCAGGTCGAACTGGCCGCGACGCTGCTGGGTCACCCGTTCCAGGCCCGCGGTGTGGTGGTGCAGGGCGATCAACGCGGTCGCACGATCGGGTTCCCGACGGCCAACGTCGAGGTACCGAGCATCACCTGCCTGCCCGCCGACGGCGTGTACGCAGGCTGGTACATCCGGCCCACCGGCGAGCGACAGCCATGCGCCATCAACCTCGGACGGCGCCCCACGTTCTACGAGCACGCCGACCACTCGTTGCTCGAGGCACACCTGATCGACTTCCACGGCGACCTGTACGGCGAGCGGGCCGAGGTCGAGTTCACCCACTTCCTGCGCAGCGAGCGGAAGTTCGACGGGATCGATGCGCTGGTGAACCAGCTCAAACACGACGTCGACCACGCCCGCGACCTGCTCGCCGCCGACTGAAGCGCGTCACCCCTCGTTCACCTGCGCGACACTGTCGCGTCATGGCGACCGCATTCCGTACCGACTGGGACACCGAGCCGAACCCGCGCTACGACGTCTGGACCGTCACCAACGGGGGCGAGATCCTGCCCGGGGTGCTCACCCCGTTCATCGCGACGCTCTACAACGAGATCGACGCCAAGGGGTTGCGCGACCTGATGAAGGCGTACCCCACCGGCAAGCGGGTGTCGCTGTACAAGCCGCCGGTCGGCAACTTCTTCGGCATCACGGCCGGCCGGTTGGCGCTGAACGTCGGGTTCTCGGTGGCAGCGATGAGTTGTCTCGATCCCGATATCGCCACGGCGATGGCGGCCCAGTTCTTCCAGGGCAGCGACGAAGCCCTGCGGCTGATCGTGAAGGCGCCCGCTGCCGAGGTGGCAGCGGCGTTGGCCGTCGCGACGGCGCAGCGCGAAGCGGCCGAGGACGAGTCGCGCCGCGACCAGGCCGCGCTGTACGGCGAGCGCATCAGCGACCAGGCCGCCCGCGACCGCGCGCTGCCGCTGAAGGCCGCCTGGAAGCGGCTGCACGACCTGCTCGACGACACCGGCGTGCTGTTGAACCGGCACCTGATGGTGTCGACCGCGGCGGGGGAGATGCAGGTGCGCCTGGCGGGTGTGATCGCTGCCGGCGGCGGCGACCCCGACACGATCGTCGGCCTGTGCAGCGGCCTCGGCGACGTGGAGAGCTCGAAGCCGGCGTTGGCGCTCTACGACCTGGCCCAGGTGGCGAAGAAGTCGGCTGCAGTGCGACGGGTGCTCGCCGCGGGCGACACCGCCGCAGCACTGGCGGCCATGGCCGACAACGATCCGGCGTGGGCCGGCTTCATCGACGAGTTCGACGAGTTCGTCCACCGCTACGGCTTCCGCGTACAGGGCGAAGCCGACCCGAGCGTGCCCGACTGGGGCGAAGAGCCCACGTTCCTGCTGTCGCAGGTGAAGTCGATGATGGCGCTGAAACCGGCCGACTCGCCCGCAGCGCACGTGAAACGTGCCAGCGCCTCGCGCGTGAAGCTCGAACGGGCGGTGCGCGCCACGCTGGCGCCCGAGGTGCGGCCGCACTACGACGCGGCGCTCGCCCAGGCTCAACGGTTCACCGCGATGCGCGAGCTCACCAAGGCGGTGTGGGTGCTCGGTACCCGGCGGATGCGAGCGCCGCTGCTGGCCGTCTGCGACGGCCTGGTGGCGGCCGGCACCGTGAAGCAACCGGGCGATGCGTTGTACCTCACCTACCGCGAGGTGGAAGCAGCCGTGAAGGGCAAGGCGGTGGCCGATGCAGCGGCGCTCGTGCGTCGCCGCAAGCAGCAACGCACCAACGCAGCCGAGTACACCCTGCCCGACGCCTGGGTGGGCACCGTGGTGCCCGCCAAGAAAGGTGCGGTGAAGAAGACCAGCGCGCTCGCCGGGCTCGGCGTGAGCGCGGGTGTGGCCACAGGGCGGGCACGCGTCATCCTGAACACCGAGGCGGCCTTCGCTCGCGACATCGAACCCGGCGAGGTGCTGGTGGCCCCGTTCACCGACACACCGTGGACACCGCTGTTCATCCCGGCCGCAGCCGTGGTGGTCGAAACCGGCGGCATGCTGTCGCACGCCGCCACGGTGGCACGCGAGTTCGGCATCCCGTGCGTCGTACTGGTGAAGGACGCGACGCGCATCATCGCCGAGGGCCAGATGGTGACGGTCGACGGAACCGCAGGCACCGTCGAGATCGATCAGGCGGGCGCGGCCACCCGGCCGTAGCTGGTGGTGCGCTGCTCGGCGCGCCGGCCGAGCTGCTCGGCCAACTGGCTGAACCGCTGCGGGGTCATCTCCTGGCCGTGGGCGGCACCCGCGGCACGCGAGATGTTCTCGTTCATCAGCGTGCCGCCCATGTCGTTGCAGCCGCTGTTCAGCAGCTGCACCGCACCGGTGAGGCCGATCTTCACCCAACTGACCTGGATGTTGGGGATGAGGCCGTGGTACACGATGCGCGCGATGGCGTGCATCAGCAGCGTCTCGCGGAACGTGGGCCCGCGACGCGAGCGCTTCTGCAGGTAGATGGGCGACGCCATGTGCACGAACGGCAGCCCCACGAACTCGGTGAAGCCACCCGTCTCTTTCTGCAGGTCGCGGGTGACCAGCATGTGGCGCGCCCAGCTCTCGGGGTGCTCGACCGAGCCGAACATGATGGTGACGTTCGAGTGCAGCCCGATGCGGTGTGCCTGGCGGTGGCACTCGAGCCACTCCTCGGTGTTGATCTTGTCGGGGCACAAGATGGCCCGCACCTCGTCGTCGAGGATCTCGGCGGCCGTACCGGGCAGCGAGGCCAGACCGGCCTCCTGCAGGCGCAGCAGGTAGGTGTGCAGGTCTTCGCCCAGCCGCTTCGCGCCCTCGGTCACCTCGAGCGCGGTGAAGCCGTGCACGTGCATCTCGGGCACCGCCTGCTTCACGGCGCGGGTGACGTCGATGTAGTAGTCGCCGTCGAAGTCGGGGTGGATACCGCCCTGCAGGGTGACCTCGGTGGCACCCAGGTCCCACGCCTCGCGCGCCCGGTCGGCGATGTCGTCGAGCGTGAGCAGATACGGCGTACCGCGGAGGTTGAGGCTCAACTTGCCCTTCGAGAACCCGCAGAACTTGCACTTGAACGTGCAGACGTTGGTGTAGTTGATGTTGCGGTTGTGCACCCAGGTGATGGCATCGCCCACCGCCTCGCGGCGCAACTCGTCGGCCAGTTCGGCGATGGCCACCACCTCGGGGCCGCGGGCTCGGAACAGCGTGACGATCTCGTCGAAGCCCACCTCGTGGCCCATGCGCACGCCGTGGACGATCTCATCGATGGCCGACCCCGGCCGGGTGGCCGCACGACCGGGCACCAGCGTGGTGGGCTCGGTGTTCGCGCCGCTGTACCACTGGGTGCTGCGGTGCCCCACCAGCACCACCTCGGCGCTGTCGTGCACCACGTCGGCGGCGGTGACCTTCTCGGGCCAGATGGCGCCGGGGTCGTCGCGGCCGAGGCCTTCGGCATCGCTGCGGTCCATCACCGGGAAGTGCAGTGCCGGGTCGAGCCAGCGGGCCGGCTGGCGCACGAACTCGGGGTAGACGGTGAGGCGCGGGGCCAGCGCGAAGCCGCGGGCCTCGGTGACCTCGCGCAGCAGGTCGAGGTCGGGCCACGGCCGCTCGGGGTTCACGTGGTCGGCGGTGACGGGCGAGACGCCGCCCCAGTCGTCGATGCCCGCGTCGAGCAGCACACCGAAGTCGTCGCTCAGGTTGGGTGGCGCCTGCAGGTGGATGTCGGGCGGCAGCACGAGGCGGGCCATGGCCAGCGTCCACAGGTACTCGTCGGGCGGGCACGCCTTGGTGCGCTGCATCCCGGTGCGCAGCTTCGGCAGGAAGTTCTGCACGATCACTTCCTGCACGTGGCCGTGCCGGGCGTGGCTGGCGGCGATGGCCTCCATGGCGGCGATGCGATCGATGCGATCGTCGCCGATGCCCACGAGGATGCCGGTGGTGAACGGGATCTGCAGTTCGCCGGCGGCCTCGAGCGTGGCCAGGCGGCGGGCGGGCACCTTGTCGGGCGCCGACTGATGGCACTCGAGGTCGTCGCGCATGCTCTCGAGCATCATCCCCTGGCTCGGCGACACCGGCCGCAGCAGGGCCAGTTCGTCGTGGTACAGCGCACCGCAGTTGGCGTGGGGCAGCAGGCCGGTCTCGTCGAGCACCAGCTTCGCCATGGCCGCCACGTAGTGCACCGTCGAGTCGTAACCGTGCTCGCGCAGGAACGCACGGGCCACCTCGTAGCGCTCCTCGGGCCGTTCGCCGAGGGTGAACAGCGCCTCGTGGCAGCCGCGGCGGGCGCCCTGGCGGGCGATCGACAACACGTCGTCGGGCAGCAGGTAGATCTTCTCCAACCGCGCCGGCGGCTGGGCGAAGGTGCAGTACCCGCACTGGTCGCGGCACAGCATGGTGAGCGGGATGAACACCTTCGGCGAGTAGGTGATGCGGGTGCCGTGGGCGCGATCGCGAACGGCGCGGGCGGCGAGCATCAGGTCGTCGAGGGAACCCTCGAGCAGCATGGCACGATCAGGGCGCGTCATGGCAGAACCTCCGGAACGGATGAGTGGGTTGTGCCAGAGCACAGCCGGGACATCGTGCCGATGCGAGAAGGTGCACCATGCCCCGTACTGCCGTGCGTGGGGCGAACCCTACCAGACGGGGAGCGGTTCAGCCGAGGGCGGAGGCCACGGCGCTCATGGCCCGTTGGACGTCGGCGGACGTGTCGAACGGCAGCGCGGTGGGGAACGTCGAGAAGCGGGCGATCACGGTGTCGGTGGTGCGGTCGATCCAGCAGAACTGCCCGAAGATGCCGAGGCCACTGAACCGGGTGCCGCGCTGCATCACCCAGAACGCGTTGCGGTACATCGACCACCCGGGCTCGGTGTCGCGGAACGCCGCCACTGCGTCGTCGTCGCCGTCGCGGGTGTCGCGCACCCAGTCGGCGGGCACCACCTGGCGGCCGGCCAGCGCGCCGTCGCCCAGGTACGCGAGGCCGAAGCGGGCGAGATCACGCACGGTGCAACTCATCCCGCCCTCCACCACCGGGTGGCCCAGGGGGTCGAGCATGATGTCGGCATCGTGCTCCTGGCCGAGCGGGCCCCACAGGTCGCGCGACACGATGTCGGGGTAGCGCATGGCTTCCACCACCTCGAGCAGGCGGGCGGCGATGTTGGTGAGCGGCGACCGGTAGTCGAACCAGGCGCCGTGCGGGCGGGCCAGGCCGTAGGTGCGGAAGTGGCCGAGGGTGCCGACAGGGGTGCGGGCACCGAGCGGCCGGTAGCCCGCCTGGCGCTCGTACTCGAGTAGCGGGTTGTCGCCGTCGGGGTCGGCGTACAGCTCGTAGTCCTCGACGAAGTCGGTGCCTGCGGTCATGTCGATGACATGGCGAACCGTTGCCCCGTCGAGGCTGGTGCCGGCGAACTCGGGTGCCACATCGCACACCAGGTCGTCGACCGACAGTCGGCCGCGGCCGATGGCGATGCCCAGCGCCGCGCCGCAGAACGACTTCGACACGCTCATCAGCAGGTGCGGGGTGTGCTCGGTCATGCCGTTGAAGTAGCGCTCGTACACGATGTCGCCGCGGTGCACCACGCACACGGCGTCGCACTGGGTGGCGTGCAGGTGCTCGGCCCAGGTGGTGCGCGAGCCGTCGGCGAGGGCGAAGTCGACGTCGTCGAGATCGACCGGTCGGCGGGGGAGCAGCAGGGGTGTGCCGCCGCGGCGCGCGATGAGGGCCGTCGGGGTCAGTTCGCGGACGCGCTGGAACGCGATGCGGTTGTGCGGCCAGTCCATCCAGTTGGCCAGCGTGACGGCGCGGTCGAGCGACACAGCGCGCTCACCCGGCAGTGAGGGTGTCGAAGAGGGCCAGCACGTTGGCGGCCGAGACCCCCACCCGGTGTCCGGTGCGCGAGATGAAGCCGAACTGCACCCCGGTGGCCGCGTCGCGCGCGGCGAAGAACTGCTCGTGGCCGTCGTCGTCGACGATGACCTCGGTGAGCAGCGATGCATCGGAGTCGGCCAGGCAGGCACGGGTGTAGCCGGCGTTCAGCACGTCGATGGCGATGTGCTGCACACCGCTGCCGTGGCGGGCGAGGTAGGCGGCCACCGACGGCGATGCCTCGGGCCCGACGAGCACGATGCTCACCCCGCCCACCGCCAAGGCCGCCACACCGGCCACCTCGCCGCCGGCGAGCGGGGTGGGGTGGAACCCGAACGTGGCCGTGAACGACGCGACCGCCTGGTCGAGCCGATCGACGGCGACGACGATGTGGTCGATGCGGGTGGCGACCGTGTCGAGCCCCGAGCGGCTGCCATCGGGTGCGGCGGGCTTGTCGGGTGCCGCATCGGGCCGGTGCCCGGCCACCTCGATGCGGTGTGTCTCGGCCAGCAGCACGCGGAACAACTGCTCGGCGAAGTCGGGGTCGACCCCTGCGTCGATGGCGATCTGGCGACGTGAGGTGATGACCTCGCGCACTCGGGCCGGCTGGATGACCGCCGTGCCCGCCACCCGCTTCACCTCGGCCACTTCCTCGCACACCGCCAGCCGTTCGGCGACGATACGAACGAACTCGCGGTCGAGCCGGTCGATCCGTTCGCGCAGGCTCGACAGATCGGCCTGACCGGTCGGCCCGGTGGGCGGGGGCGAGGTTGTCATGGCGCCACGGTAACAACCGACCCGAGGTGGTGGCGCAGACGGGCAGCCCGGTAGCATCTCGGGGTCCGTCGGGGCCGCTCAGGCGCCTCCGTCGCGATGCCGTGCCATCATCCGATGGCGGCGGCGACCTCCCTCACCGGAAGGCTTTCACCATGGTCGACAAGAACGCAACCATCGGCACCCACAAGCTGCACGACACCGACACGGGTTCGCCCGAGGTGCAGATCGCGCTCCTCACGGCACGTATCAACCAGCTCACCGATCACCTCAAGACCCACAAGAAGGATCACCACAGCCGTCGTGGTCTGCTGATGATGGTGGGCCGCCGTCGCCGTCTGCTCGACTATGTGAAGAACCTCGACGTCGAGCGCTACCGCGAGATCGTGGCCAAGAACGGCCTGCGCCGCTGAACCCCGGCGTCCACCCGTTCGGGTGATGCCGCTGGTAGCCTCTGGGGCGATACAACCAACCGAGCGGATACTGGATCGGTTGTCAGTCGCCTTTGCCGAGGCACGCTCGTGTTCCGGCCCTGCCGACTGGGAACCGGCCTCCGCTCCAAACGTCGAGGCGTGGGAAACAACGCGCCCGACCGAAAGGAGTACGTGATGGCTGATGCCATTCGCGTGTCGGCGCCCATCTCGGGCACCGACAAGACCCTGTCGTTCGAGACCGGCAAACTCGCCCAGCAGAGCCAGGGCGCTGTCGTCGGTTCGATCGGCCGCACCACGGTGCTCGCCACCGCCAACGCTGCCAAAGACGTTCGTCCGGGCACCGATTTCTTCCCGCTCACCATCGACGTCGAAGAGCGTGCGTATGCGGCCGGCAAGATCCCCGGCTCGTTCTTCCGCCGTGAGGGCCGCCCCACCGAGGACGCCATCCTCACCTGCCGTCTCACCGACCGCCCGCTGCGCCCCGCCTTCCCCGACGGGTTCCGCAACGAGGTGCAGGTGGTGCTCACCATCCTCGGCGCCGACCAGGCCAACCCGCACGATGTGCTCAGCATCAACTCGGCCTCGGCCTCGCTGATGATCAGCGGCATCCCGTTCGACGGCCCCATCGGCGCCGTGCGCGTGGCCTACAGCCAGAGCGGCGAGTGGATTCCCCACCCCACCTATGAAGAGGGCGAGGCCAGCACGTTCGAACTCGTCGTCGCCGGGCGCGAGCTCGACAACGGCGATGTGGCCATCATGATGGTCGAGGCCGGTGGCACGTCGAAGAGCTTCGCCTACTACGAGGCCGGCGCACCGAAGGTGAACGAGGGTGTCCTCGCCGGCGGCCTCGAGGCCAGCAAGGTGTGGATCAAGGAGTCGATCGCCCTCCAGCGCGAGCTGGTGGCCAAGGTCGTCGCCGCTCACGGCCCCATCGTGCCGATGGCCTACTCGGTGTCGGTCGACTACGCCCCCGAGGTGTTCGATGCCGTGTCGAAGGTGGCCGGCGACGCAGTCGGCAAGGCCATCACGATCAGCGTGAAGGCCGAGCGCAACGCCGCCACCGACGAGGCCGCCGCTGCCGCGGTGGCCGCACTGTGCGGTGAAGGCGCCGAGTTCGCCGGCCGCGAGCGCGAGGTGAAAGAAGCCGTGCGCAGCCTCACCAAGAAGTTGGTGCGCAAGCGCATCGTCGAAGAGGGCAAGCGCATCGATGGTCGCGGCACCCGCGACCTGCGCCCGCTCAGCAGCGAAGTGGGCGTCCTGCCCACGGCGCACGGCACCGGCCTGTTCCAGCGCGGCGAGACCCAGGTGATGAACGTCGTCACCCTCGGCATGCCGCGCATGAACCAGATGCTCGACACGCTGAGCCCCGAGACCAAGAAGTACTTCCTGTTCCACTACAACATGGCCCCGTGGGCCAACGGCGAGACGGGTCGCGTGGGTTCGCCCAAGCGCCGCGAGATCGGCCACGGTGCGCTCGCCGCCCGTGCGCTGCTGCCGGTGCTGCCGAGCATGGACGACTTCGCCTACACCCTGCGTCTGGTGGCCGAGGTGCTCGCCTCGAACGGCAGCACCAGCATGGCCTCGGTGTGCTCGGGCAGCCTCGCCCTGATGGACGCCGGTGTGCCGGTGAAGGCCCCCGTGGCCGGTATCGCCATGGGCCTGGTGTACGCCGAAGGCAAGTACACCACCCTCACCGACATCCTCGGTGCCGAAGACGCCTTCGGCGACATGGACTTCAAGGTGGCCGGCACCGCCGACGCCATCACGGCCCTGCAGCTCGACACCAAGATCGACGGCATCCCCGCCGACGTGCTGGCCGCCGCGCTCGACCAGGCCAAAGAAGCCCGCGAGCAGATCCTCGCCAATATGAACGCCTGCATCGCCGCCCCGCGCGCCGAACTGGCCGACACGGCACCGAAGATCGTCACGATCACCATCCCGATGGACAAGATCGGCGAGGTCATCGGGCCCAAGGGCAAGGTCATCAACACCATCCAGCAAGAGACCGGTGCCGAGATCGCCGTCGACGACGACGGTGCCGTGGGCATCGTCACCATCGGCGCCGTCGAGGCCTGGCGGATGGAAGACGCGAAGGCTCGCATCATGGCCATCGTGTCGCCGCCCACCGCCGAACTGGGCGCCACCTACATGGGCAAGGTCGTGAACATCACCAAGTTCGGCGCCTTCGTCAACATCATGCCGGGCCGCGACGGCCTGGTGCACATCTCCAAGCTGGGTCGCGGCAAGCGCATCAACAACGTCGAAGACGTGCTGCAGCTGGGCCAGGAGATCGAGGTGGTCGTCGAGGAGATCGACGAAAAGGGCAAGGTCAGCCTCACCCCGTCGGCCGCCTGGCAGGGCGCCGGTGGCGAGTCGGGTGGCGACGAGGGCTCGGGCGACGCCCCGGCCCGAGCGCCCCGTGCCGCCGCCCCCGCCGCCGATGGTGTGGCCACCGTGTCGTTCGCCGACAGCTTCGACGCCGAACTGGCGGGCGAACTGGGCGACCTCGGCCCCGGTGGTGAAGCCGGCGGCAACGGCGGCCGCAGCGATGGCGGCGACCGCGGTGGCCGTGGTGGCGACCGTGGTGGCCGCGGCGACGACCGCAACCGTCGTCGTCGCCGTTGAGCGCTCTGCGTATCACCCATCTCGACCCCGGCCTCCGCGTGGTCACCGAACGAGTGCCCGGTGCGCTCTCGGTGGCCGCCGGGGCCTGGGTCGGGGTGGGCGCTCGCGATGAGGCTCCGGCGCTGAGCGGCGCCAGCCATTTCCTCGAACACCTGCTGTTCAAGGGCACGGCCACCCGCTCGGCCCTCGACATCAGCCGCACCATCGACCGCTGCGGCGGCGACATCAATGCGTTCACCAACAAGGAGTACACGGCGTTCGTCACCCGTGTGCCCCAGCGCCACGCCGAGGTGGGCATCGCCCTGATCGGCGACATCCTCACCGCGCCGGCGCTGCGCGATGCCGACATCGAGGTCGAGCGCCAGGTGATCCTGGAAGAGATCGCGATGGACGACGACAGTCCCGACGACGTGATGCACCGCATGTTCGCCGAGCAGTTGTTCGTCGACCACCCCCTGGGCCGCGAAACCGCGGGCACCCGCGAGTCGGTGCTGGGCATCAGCGGCGACGACGTACGCACCTTCTTCCACCGCCACTACCGCGCCGAGTCGATGGTCGTGTCGGTGGCCGGGCCGCAGTCGCACGACGACCTGCTGGCCATGGTGACCGCAGGCTTCGCAACGCTCACGCCCGGCGACGGTCGCGCCGAGCGCAACCCACCGGCCGGCATCGGCACGAACCAGGCGCTGGTCGACGACACCGAACAGGTGCACCTGGTGCTCGGCGGTCGGGGGCTGGCCCGCGACGACGCCGACCGCGAAGCGCTCGACGTGGTGAACCACATCCTCGGCGGCGGCCTGTCGAGTCGTCTGTTCGACGTGATCCGCGAGCAGCGCGGCCTCGCCTACAGCGTGTACTCGGGCACCTCGTCGTTCGCCGACGCCGGTCTGTGGCTGGTCAGCGCGGGCACGCTGCCCGATCATGCCGACCAGGTGCTCGCGCTCATCGTCGAGCAGCTCGACCTGCTCCGTGCCGAGGGCCTTTCCGACGACGAGATCGACGTGGCCAAGGGCGCCCTCACCGGTACGTTCGAGCTCGGTCTGGAAGACACCGGCTCGCGGATGAGCCGCAACGGTGCGCTGCTGTGCACCCGGGGTGAGATCGTGCCCGTCGACGAACAGGTGCGCCGCTGGCTGGCCGTCGATCAGGCCGCCACCCGCCGGGCCATCGAGCGCGTGTACACCGCCGAGCCCATCGTGGTCACCCTCGGCCCTCGCTGACGGCACCCGACGGGCCATCGCACTACCCTCGGCGCGATGACGACGCGTGTGGGTGTGGTGGGTGCCGGAGGACGGATGGGACGTGCCGTGTGTGCGGCCGTCGCGGCCGACGAGCGGCTCGAACTGGTGGCGGGCGTCGACCCGTTCACCGCCGGTGCCGTGGTGGAGGGCATCACGGTGGCGGCCGAACTCCGCGCGCTCGCCGACGCGCATGCCCAGGTGGTGGTCGACTTCACCGTCGCCGAGGCGGCGCGCATCACGCTGCCCTGGGCGGCCATGCACGGTATGCACGCCGTGGTGGGCACCACCGGCTTCACCGACAGCGACCTCGCCAACTTCCGCCAGGCGTTCAGCGCGAGCAACTGCCTGATCGCTGCCAACTTCGCGATCAGCGCCGTGCTGATGATGCGCTTCGCCGAGATGGCAGCGCCCTGGTTCGACACGGCCGAGATCATCGAACTGCACCACGACGCCAAGGTCGATGCTCCCTCGGGCACAGCGGTGACGACTGCGAAGCGCATGGCTGCCGCGTCGGCCGACTGGGCCGACGACCCCACGCAGCACGAGGTGTTCCCGGGCGCTCGGGGCGGCGAGGGCCCGGCCGGTATCCGCGTGCACTCGGTGCGGATGCGCGGCATGGTGGCGCATCAAGAGGTGATCCTCGGTGCGCAGGGGCAGACCCTCACGATCCGCCAGGACAGCTACGACCGGCTCAGCTACATGCCCGGAGTGGTGCTGGCGTGCACACGGATCGGCGAGTTCCCCGGGCTCACCGTGGGGCTCGACACGTTCTTGGGTGTGTGACGAACGCAGCCACAACGCTCAGCGCTCCGACGACGCTCAGCGCACCGACTCGTCGGGCACCACACCGTCGGGCGTCTCGATCTCGTGCAGTACCTCGGGGATGTCGCGGCGCACCTTGCGGGCCGACTGCAGGAACGTGACGGCGAACAGCGCGCCCACCACCCACCACTGGTAGTCCTCGATGGCCTTCAGGAACCCGCGGATCTGGTCTTCGAAGATCTGGCCGCCCACCCAGAGGACGATCAGTTTCAGCACGATGCCGATGGTGAGCAGCACGACGAACCGTACCGGTCGCATCCGTCGGTGGCCGGCCATCAGGCAGACGAAGTTGCTGGCGGGCATGAGCACCACCATCAGCCAGCCCGCCCGGTCGATCCCGGTCTGGAACCAGCGGTAGACGGCGGGCAGCTCGCCCACCTGGCCCTCGGTCCATTCGATGGCCTTGCGGCCGTACCAGCGGCCCAGGAAGAACAGCGCCACACCGGCGAGCATGAGCCGACCGAGGCCGAGCGCGCCGTAGAGCAACCAGTTGCCGTCGAAGTAGGGCACCGATCCGAACAGGTTGCGGTTGCGGGCCGACAGGGCGAG
Organism: Acidimicrobiaceae bacterium; assembly: GCA_040380855.1. GTDB lineage: Bacteria > Actinomycetota > Acidimicrobiia > Acidimicrobiales > Ilumatobacteraceae > VFMC01. The sequence continues at coordinate 19,514 of JBEIIG010000028.1, forward strand.
CACGAGCGCCGGCCGCTCGTCGACCCAGGCGGGGCCGATGTTCGATCCGAACGTGCCGACGGCGAACAGCGCTGCCGACAGCGCGAGGAGGCCGCGACGCGCCGCAGGACGCACCTCGATGTCGGAGTGAAAGGCCGTAGCGGGTGTCGCCATAGGGAAATACTAGAAGCGGATTTCCAACAATCGGTCGCGGCCGACAGGATCCGACTACGTTCGCCGGCCATGAGGGGAGTGCGAGTGAGCCGCCTGGTGGCGGTGCTGTCGGTGACCGTGGGCTTGTCGGCGTGCGCTGCCGACCCGAGCGACGTGCCCGGGGCAGCGACCGGATCGACCGCTGCTCCGGCGGCGACCGACCCGATGGCGGTGCCGAGCACGAGTGAGGGTGTGGCCCCCAACGGCGAGTCGATCACCGTGCAGGTGATCGACAACTCGTTCCGCCCACCCGACCTCACCGTCGCGGCAGGTACCGAGGTGGTGTTCGAGAACCGCGGTCGCAACGACCACAACGTGCTGCCGAAGGGCGACCCCAGCGGCACTGCCTGGGGTGTGCAGAAGGAGCAGTTCGCGCCAGGAGCGAGCTATGCCCACGTGTTCAGCCGACCCGGCACCTTTGCGTACTACTGCTCCATCCACGGCACCGACGCCGTGGGTATGGTTGGCACGATCACCGTCACGGCACCGTGACCGGTCACAGGGGGAAGACCATGAAGTTGAAGGCACTCGCCGTCGTCGGCGTCCTGTCGTTGCTGACCACCGCCTGCGGCAGCGACGGAGGATCCGACACCGCCACCACTGCTGCAGCGGCCGAGACCAGCGCGGCGGCGCCCACCACCGCTGCCGCCACCACCGCCGCCCCCGACACCACTGCAGCACCCGACACCACCGCCGCCGAGGCGCGCGCCGACGGCGTGCTCGAGGTGCCCGGCGAGATCGCCACCATCCAGGGCGCCGTCGATGCGGCCCAGCCGGGCGACCTGGTGCTCATCGCTCCGGGCACCTACAACGAGGCGGTCAACGTCACCACCGACAACCTCACCATCCGTGGCCTCGACCGCAACACGGTCGTGCTCGACGGCGAGTTCGAACTCGACAACGGCATCCGCGTGCTCGGCGCGAAGGGCGTGGCGGTCGAGAACATGACCGCCACCAACTACACGTCGAACGGCTTCTTCTGGACCGGCGCCGAGGGCTACCGGGGCTCGTACCTCACGGCCTATCGAACCGGCGACTACGGCGTGTACGCCTTCGACTCGGTGAAGGGCCAACTCGACCACATCTACGCCGCGGGCAGCCCCGACGCCGGTGTGTACGTGGGCCAGTGCTTCCCCTGCGACGCCGTGCTCGAACAGATCGTCAGCGAGCACAACGGCCTCGGCTACTCGGGCACCAACTCGGGCGGCAACCTGCTCATCATCAACTCCGTCTTCCGCAACAACCGTGCCGGCATCGTGCCCAACAGCGGCAGCTACGAGCTGTGCTACCCCGAGCGCCAGACCACCATCGTCGGCAACGTCGTCCACTCGAACAACCAACCCGACACCCCGGCCATCGACGTCGCCCTGCTCGCGATGGGCAACGGCATCTTGAGCGCGGGTGGTGTGCTGAACGTGATCGAACGGAACCTCGTCTTCGACCACGACAAGAGCGGGATCGGTCTGGTGCCGTTCTTGGAGGAAGACCCCAACGACGACATGCCCGCAGTCGACGAGTGGGACATGCCGTGTGCCGAGGCCAAGCAGCAGCCGGCGACCGACCCGGGTGGTGCCCTGTTGTGGGACAGCCAGCAGAACCGGGTCGTCGGCAACGTGCTCGAGAACAACCGGGTGGCCGACATCCTGGTGGCCTCGGCCGGCACCGACGTGAGCACCCTGGGCAACTGCGCATCGGGCAACACCTTCACGCTCAGCCTGCCGAAGAACATCGAGACCCTCGCCCCGTGTGACGGCACCGGCAGCGGCGACTGGAAAGACGGCGAGTACAACATCGCCGCCTGGCTGGGTGAGACCCACCCGCCGTCGGTCGACTGGAAGATCGCCACGCTGCCGCCGCTGCAGCCACAGGAGAACATGCCCGACGCAGCGACGGCGCCGGCCAACCCCGCCACCGACCTGCCCTACGCAGTCGACCTGGCGGCGATCACGGTGCCCGCCAAGCCGGCGTGATGCGCGGGCAGGCGGTGCTCGCCGCGTCCGTCACCCTGCTCGCACTGGTGTCGTGCGGGAACGATGCCGACACGGCCGACCAGCACCAGCACGCCCACATGCATCTCGACACGTCCGACGGCAAGCCCGATCGGGTCATCGCCGGGCCCCAGGGTGGCCGCGGCCAGTTCGTGGTCGAGTGCGGGTTCAGTCATGTGGCCACCGACGACCCCATCGTCCACCCCGGCCAGCCGGGGGCCAGTCACGAGCACGTGTTCTTCGGCAACACCACCACCGATGCCGCGTCGAACCTGGTGTCGCTCGACGCGGGCGGCACCACCTGCGACCAGCAACTCGACCGGGCGGCGTACTGGGCACCTGCCCTGTACGACGGCACCACGATGGTGACGCCGGTGAAGAGCACCGCCTACTACCGCGCCGGCCTCGACGTGAACCCGGTCAGCGTGCAGCCGTACCCGAGCGGGCTGATGATGATCGCCGGCAACGCCGCCGCTGCGGCCGAGCAGCCGCTCGAGGTGGTGGCGTGGACGTGCGGTGCGGGTATCGAGCGTTCGGCCCTACCCCCCGAGTGCCCTCCCGGGCGCAACCTGCGCCTCATCCTCACCTTCCCCGACTGCTGGGACGGTGTGCACCTCGGCACGCCGAACCACATCGACCACGTGGCCTACTCCAGCGGAGGCGCGTGCCCGGCGACGCACCCGGTGGCGGTGCCGCAGTTGCAGTTCAGCGTCGAGTACGACCACACCGGACCGATCGACGGATTGGCGTTGACCTCGGGTGGCCTGCTGAGCGGCCATGCCGACTTCGTGAACGCCTGGGACGCCGACAAGTTGGCCGGTGAGGTGCGGCTGTGCCTGCACCGCAACGTGGTGTGCGGGGTGACCAGCGGCAAGACGACCAGCTGAGCGCGAGTCCGCCGGGCGCTCGGCGCCTCGGCGGCTGCATGCATCGTCAGAGACGCTCAGCGAGGAGGATCAGGGATTGGCCGACCGGCAGGTCGATCCCTCGGCAGAGGATCTTGGACTCGATTCGCAGCGGTTCGTACAGCGTCCGGTCGAGCCACGAGGCAACAGGACGCACGCCGCTCTTCGGAGCGCCACGGAGGAGCGGTTCGACCAGACGGAACTTGGCGAGCGCGACGGGCATGAGCAGGGTGTTCGCAGAGGTGCAGCGCACCACGCGGAACCCCGTCTCCTCGGCGAGGTGCACGAGGCGAGAGCGTGTGAAGCGCTGACGCTCCTGGGCGAACTTCGAATGGTTGCTGCGCAGGATGTCGAGCGCCGCGGTGCGCAGCACCAGAAGCCCGCCGGGGCCGAGCACGCGGTGGAACTCACTCATCGGGCGCTGTTCGTCACCGCGGCGCAGGTGGGCGATGACGTCCATGCTGATGAGTGCGTCGAGCGAGCCGTTGAGGAACGGAAGTGATCGGATGTCGCCCTGAACCATTCTGTCGACGCCGAGCCGCTGACCGTGTTCGAGCCCCTCCCAGCCGAGATCGAGGGCGGTCATCGGCCAGCCGTACCGTGTCGCGAGTTGGCGGGTGAAGTGCCCGGTACCACAGCCGACTTCGGCAACCGAGTGGAACGTCCGACGATCAGCGATCGGATCGAGAAGCCCGAACATGATGTCCCGCATCCCTCGAAACCACCAGAAGGTGTCCTCGGACCGTGCGATGTTGTCGAACTCTGCGGGATTCATCATGGGGGGTGAATCTCGGTCCTGTCGTGACGTACTCAGGGTCCCCTGCAGTCTGCCGGGGAGTGACGGGTTCGCGGCGCCGTGTCCGGTGATATCCGAACGGCGAGGGACGGATCTGACGGGCCGCCCTCTGGGTCAGAGCCGGCCGCTGGCGATGACACGGGCCAGGAAGTCGCGTGTGGACTGCTGACGCGGCTCGCTGAACAGCTGGGCAGGTGGGCCCTGCTCGTGGATGCGCCCGTTCTGCAGGAAGCACACCGTGTCGGCGATCTCGCGGGCGAAGCCCATCTCGTGCGTGGCCAGCACCATCGTCATCCCGTTGGCACGCAGCCCGCGGATGACGTCGAGCACCTCGCCCACCAGCACCGGGTCGAGTGCGGCAGTGACCTCGTCGAGCAGCATGATCTCGGGTTGCATGGCCAGCGCCCGCACGATGGCCACACGCTGTTGCTGCCCGCCCGACAGCTGATCGGGATAGGCGTCGGCCTTGTCGGCGAGCCCGAACCGCTCGAGCAGTTCGAGCGCGGATGCGCGAGCCTGCTCGTTCGGCCGGCGCAGCACCTTGGTGGGCGCGAGCGTGATGTTGCGCAGCACACTCATGTGCGGGAACAGGTTGTAGCTCTGGAACACCATGCCGATGCGGCGTCGGATGGGGTCGGGGTCGAGCCCCGGTTCGCTGATGTCGACACCGTCGAGGTGGATGGCGCCGTCGTCGATCGGCTCGAGCAGGTTGATGCAGCGCAGCAACGTGCTCTTGCCCGAACCCGAGGCACCGATGAGGCACACCACTTCGCCCGCGGCGACCTCGAGCGACACGTCGTCGAGCACCACCCGGTCGCCGAACGCCTTGCGCACCTGCACCACCTGCAGCTTCACGACACCACCGTGCCCGAGGTGCGGCGCCGCTCGCGGGCGAGCAGATGGTCGGTGAAGCGTGTGAGGGGGATCGACACGCAGAGGAACAGCACGGCGGCCGCCACGATCGGCGTGAAGTTGTAGGTCTTCTGCTGCAGGATCTGGGCGCGGCGCAGTGCCTCGACCACACCGACGACGCTGACGAGCGCGACGTCTTTCTGGAGGCTGACGAAGTCGTTCATCAGCGCCGGCACCACGCGGCGCACCGCCTGGGGCAGCACGACGCCGCGCATCGTCTGGCTCTGGCTCAGGCCCAGGGAACGGGCAGCGGCGCGCTGGCTCTCGTGCACGCTCTCGATACCGGCGCGGAACACCTCGGCGACGTAGGCCGAGTAGCAGAGCACCAGTGCCACACAGGCCCACACGATCGGCTTGGTGTACCAGGCCCGCTCCTGGAACAACCCGGGCATGCCGAACCCGATGAGGTAGATCCACAAGATGACGGGGACGCCGCGCACCACGTCGGTGTAGGCGGCGGCGAAGAGGCGCAGTGGGTAGAGGGCCGGTGAACGCACGTTGCGGGCCACGGCAACCAGCAGTCCGCACACCACGATGAGTGGTGCGCAGATGAGGAACATGCGGATGTTGAGCAGGAACGGTTCGATCAGCTTCGGGAACGCGTTGCGGAACTCGTCGGCGTCGAAGAACGACTTCCGGACGTTGTCCCAGCCCGGGGCGAGCGGGACGACCAGGATGATCGCTGCGGTGGCGAGCACCGTACTGACGGAGGCGACGAGCGTGCTGCGTCGTCGCTGGCGCTGTTCGAACTCGGCACGGCGACCGACGGCCGGACGCGACGGAGCCGACACCACGGTGTCGGCTCCGTCACGACCGTCGGTCATGTCACGCGGCAGCGATGATCGGTGCCTCGGTGTACTCCGACATCCAGGTGGTGGTGATCGTGTCGAGCTCGCCGCTGGCCGTCAGGGCTGCGAGCGCCAGGTTGACGCACGGCGTGAGCGGGCTGTCCTTGGCCAGCAGCAGACCGAACTGGTCGGTGCCGCTGCCCTCGATCTGGCCGAACACCTTGGTGCCCTCGATCTCGACGGCGGTGATGTAGAGCGCTGTCGGCAGGTCGCTGACGATCGCGTCGACCTGCTTGGACTCGAGTGCTGCCTTGGCGGCGGCGTTGTCGTTGAACACCTGCACCTCGGCATCGGGCTGGATGACGTCTTCGACATAGCCGACGCTGGTGGTGCCGGCTGCCACACCGATGACGAGGCCCTTCAGGTCGGCGACGGTCGTGGCCGAGGCGGCCGGCGAGTCGGCGAGGCCGAACACGGCCTGGGCAGCGGTGTAGTAGCCGTCGCTGAAGTCGACGACCTCCTTGCGCTCGTCGGTGATGGTGTACTGCTGCAGGTTGAAGTCGAAGTCCTTCGGGCCAGGAGCGATGGCGGCGTCGAACGCCGTGCGGGTCCACACGACGCCGGCACCCTCGAAGCCGAGTTCCTTCGCAACGGCCATGGCGACGGCGGCCTCGAAGCCCTGGCCGTCTTCGGGGGTGGCGTCATTGATGACGTAGGGCGGGAACGCGGGCTCGCCGGTGGCGATGGTGAGGGTGCCGGGGGTGATGGTCTTGCCCTCGGCGCAGGCGGCGGCCTCGCCGGTGGCTGCCGGGGCAGCGGTGTCGGCCGGCGCAGCGGTGTCGGCCGGCGCGGCGGTGGCCGCCGGGGCCGCGGTATCGGTGCTCGACTCGTCGTCGCTGCCACAGGCGGCAAGCAACACGAGGCTGGCGATTCCGGCACATGCAATACGTCTCATGGGGGTCTCCTTCAGGTGTTCACACTGAGGCCGTCATGGTACCGGACGACCCGTCGGGCAATCCTGACCGGAGGGGTCGGATTTCAGGGTCTTGACGCTGAGACACTTTCCGTCTTATTGTCTCAACCGATGACCCCGACCGAGCGCCGCATCCTCGACGCCACACGCGCCTGCTGCGAGCGCTGGGGGATCGCCAAGGTCACCGTCGACGACGTCGCCGCCGAGGCCGGCGTGTCGCGAGCAACGCTCTATCGCATGTTCCCCGGTGGCAAGGACGTGCTGTTCGACGCGATGCGGGTACGTGAACTCGAGGACTTCTTCACCCAACTCGGTGAACATCTCGACGGTGCCGACGACCTCGAGGAACTGCTCGTGCGCACCGTGGTGCACGCCACCAGGGCGCTGCGTGCCGACTCGCACCTCGCCGCCATGCTGGCGAGTGAACCCGGCGACACGCTGAGCGAACTCACCGTGCAGGGCCTGCCCCGCATCGTCCGCATGGCCACGTTGTTCATCGTGCCCGAGGTCGAGGCACATCTCGACCGCGAGGCTGCGTCGCGCCTCGTCGACCTGCTGGCGCGCCTCGTCATCTCGTACTTCCTGGCCCCGTCGCCGTACGTCGATCTCGGCGACGCGGGGTCGGCACGCCGGTTCATCGGCCTCCACATCCTGCCCACCTTCCAACCCGATCCCAGCACCACAGGAGCACGGCAATGACCGTCACCCACAACGATCATCAGAACATCATCGGCCGGGCCGAGATCAACGACATCGACGCGATCCTGGCCATCCCGGGCACCGATCCGAACGAGATCGAGCACGTGGTGAAGAACAACGCCGACACCATCTTCACCTGGGACTACTCGCTGTCGCGCCCGGCGCTGCGCAAGCTGTACGAGAAGGCCAAGACCGGCCAGTGGAACGGCACCACCGATCTGCCCTGGAACACCGAGGTCGACGTCGAGCGGGTGGTGGCGGCCGACCAGGCCGTGCTGGGTACCGGCTTCGACGCCAACGCCTACATCGGCTCGGCGGTCGAGAAGTGGGGTGAGAAGGAGTGGCTCGAGTTCGGCATCGAGAGCCGCAACTGGACGCTCAGCCAGTTCCTGCACGGCGAGCAGGGTGCGCTCATCTGCACCTCGAAGATCGTCGAGACCGTGCCGTGGTACGACGCCAAGCTCTATGCCAGCACCCAGGTGGTCGACGAGGCCCGCCACGTCGAGGTGTTCGCCCGCTATCTCGAGGAGAAGCTCGGCGGCGGCTACCACGTGAACGCCCACCTGCGGATGCTGCTCGACGACATCATCAACGACAGCCGCTGGGACATGACCTATCTGGGCATGCAGGTGATGGTCGAGGGCCTGGCCCTCGCCGCGTTCGGCTTCTTGCACCAGACCACCGGCGAGCCGTTGCTGAAGCAGTTGCTGCGCTATGTGATGAGCGACGAGGCCCGCCATGTGGCCTTCGGTGTGCTCAGCCTGAAAGAGGTCTACGACGGCATGACCGACGTCGAGATCAAGGACCGTCAGGAGTTCGCCTTCGAGGCCGCGGTGCGCATGCGCGACCGGTTCATGAGCCAGGAGGTGTGGGAGCGCATGGGCGTCGCCGTGAAGGACATCGGCCCGATGGTGCTGGCCGATCCCACCCGCATCCTGTTCCAGTCGATGCTGTTTTCGAAGATCGTGCCGAACTGCAAGAAGCTCGGCCTGCTCGACCGCAACGACCAGTGGCTGCGCCGCCGGTTCGAGGAGATGAACGTCATCCAGTTCGAGGACTGGGCCGACACGGGTGAGGAGTACACCGCCTTCGCGCTCGAGGAGCCGGTCGCGTAGTTTGGGCGTCATGGCTCAGCAGTCAGATCCGTTCTTCCGCACCTTCCACGCGCTGCGCATCAAGGGGTTCGCCAAGGCCGAGGTGGTGGCCGAGGTGGCCGACCTGCCGCAGAGCCTCGTCGCCGAGCACCTGCAAGACCTGCAGGCCCGCGAGTGGGCGATGTTCCGTGAAGCCCGCCAGTTGTGGCAGCTCACCCCAGTGGGTCGCGACGAACACAAGATCGCGCTCGTCGAAGACGTCGGCCACACCCACATCGCCGCGAAGCTGCACGACACGTACCACCACTTCCTCGACCTGAACGGCCGATTCAAGGAGTTGTGCGGCGACTGGCAGTTGAGGAACGGCGCGCCCAACGATCACAGCGATGCCGCCTACGACAAGCAGGTGGTGGATCGCCTGGTGGCCCTCGACGGAGAGGCGGCTCCCATCGTCACCGCCATGGGCGAGGTGCTGGCCCGCCTGGCTCCGTACACACCGCGGCTGAACCGGACGTGCCAGCGGGTGGTGGCCGGTGAAACGAATATGTTCACGGGCGTCATGTGCGGCAGCTACCACGATGTGTGGATGGAACTGCACGAAGACCTCATCCTCACCCAGGGCATCGACCGCTCGGCCGAAGGCTCGTTCTGATGGCCCGCTTCGGCCGGGTGCTGACGGCGATGGTGACGCCGTTCGACGACGACGGCGCCCTCGACCTCGACGTGGCCCGTCGGTTGGCACGTCACCTGCAGGACAACGGCAACGACGGTCTCGTCATCGCCGGTACCACCGGTGAGGCCCCGGTGCTCACCGACGACGAGCGCCTGTCGCTGTTCGCGGCTGTCATCGAGGCTGTCACCATCCCGGTGATCGCCGGCACGGGCACCAACGACACGGCCCACTCGGTGCATCTCACCGCCGAGGCCGAGGCGCTCGGCGCAGCCGGCGTGCTGGCCGTGTGCCCGTACTACAACCGCCCCTCGCAGGCAGGTATCGAGGCCCACATCCGCGCCATGGCGGCCGCATCGGATCTACCCGTGATGGTGTACGACATCCCGGTGCGCACCGGGCGCAAGATCACCACGGCAACCCTGCTGCGGCTGTTCCGCGAGGTGCCCAACGTGGTCGCGCTGAAAGACGCGGCCGGGAACCCGGCCGAGACCGCCTCGCTGCTGCTGCAGGCCCCCGAGGGCACCGAGGTGTACAGCGGCGACGACGGCCTCACCCTGCCGCTGCTGTCGATCGGCGCCGTGGGCACCGTGGGTGTGGCGACGCACTGGACCGGGCCCGACCACCAGCAGATGCTCGACCTGTTCGCTGCAGGCGATACGGCCGGAGCACGCCTGGTGAACGCGCGCATGCTGCCGAGCTTCGCCTTCGAGACCGGCGACGACGCCCCCAACCCCATTCCCACCAAGGCGATGATGCGCCACCTCGGCATCCCGGTGGGGCAGGCCCGCCTTCCCATGGGCCCTGCGCCCGATTTCGTGGTCGAGCGCGCACCCCAGGTGTGGGCCGATCTGCAACGCTGGCGCGATGCCTTCCCCCATCGCCCCGATCGCTGAGTCGTGAGCTCCCCCGTCCGCATCGCCTTCCTCGGTGGTCTCGGTGAGATCGGCCGCAACTGCATGGCCGTCGAGCACGACGACCGCATCCTGCTGATCGACTGCGGCCTCATGTTCCCCGATGCCGACATGCACGGCATCGACCTGGTGCTGCCCGACTTCACCTACCTGCGCGAGAACGCCGACCGCATCGAAGGATGCGTGGTCACCCACGGCCACGAAGACCATGTGGGTGCCTTGCAGTACCTGCTGCGCGAACTCAGCTTCCCGATCTTCGGCTCGGCAGTTGCACTGGGCCTGGCCCGCAACCGGATCGAGGAGGCCGGCCTGCTGGGTCGTACCGAGCTCGTGGCCGTGCGCGACGGCGAGCGCCGCACGATCGGTCCGTTCGACGTCGAGTTCATCCCCGTCACCCATTCGGTGCCACACGCGCACGCCATCGCGCTGCACACGCCCCAGGGGGTGGTGCTCCACTCGGGCGACTTCAAGCTCGACCTCACGCCCGTCGATGGGCGCCGCACGGCGCTCTCGCGCATCGGCAGTCTGGCCGCCAACGAGGGCATCCGCGTGCTGCTGGCCGACAGCACGAACTCCGAGGAGTCGGGTTGTGCGCCCAGCGAGACCAGTGTGGGCGACATACTGCACAGCCTGTTCCACCGGCACGCCGGTCGGCGCATCATCACCGCCAGCTTCGCCAGTCACCTGCACCGCATCCAGCAGATCGCCGATGCTGCGGTGGCCACCGGGCGCGTGGTGGCGACGCTCGGGTTGAGCATGAAGAAGAACGTGCGGATGGGTCGCGATCTCGGCATCCTCTCGATCCCCGATGCCTCGCTGATCGACATCGACGACGTCGACAAGTACCCGCCCGGCCAGGTGTGCATCGTGTCGACCGGATCGCAGGGTGAGCCGATGAGCGCCCTCGCGCTGTTGGCCCGTGGCGAGAGCAAGTGGGTGAAGGTGGGCGAGCACGACACCGTCATCCTCAGCAGCCACGCAATCCCCGGCAACGAGGGCAACGTGAACCGGGTGATCGACGAGTTGCTGCGCGCCGGGTGCGAGGTGGTGCACAGTGGCATCGCCGACGTGCACGCGACGGGCCATGCTCAGGCCGACGACCTGAAGATGTACCTGTCGATCGCCGAACCCGAGTGGTACGTGCCGATCCACGGCGAGTACCGGCACCTCGCCGCGAACGCGCGCCTCGGGCGGCTGATGGGAGTTGCCGCGCCGAACGTGCTGATGTGCGAAGACGGCGACGTGCTCGAACTCACCGACGAGGGTCTCGACTTCGCCGGCCGCATCCCCGCCGGATACCTGTACGTCGACGGCATCGTGGGTGATGTGGGCCAAGGTGTGCTGCGCGACCGCAAGGTGCTGGCCGAAGAGGGTGTGGTCGTCGTGGTGGTCACCGTCGACATCAGCACCGGCAAGGTGCTCACCGGCCCCGAGATCATCACCCGCGGCTGGGTGTACGCGCCCGAGGCCGACGATCTGCTCGACGAGGCCGAGGACACGGTGGCCGCGGCGGTCGAGAAGGCGCTGGCGGCGGGGGTTCGCGATGTCGACCAACTCGAACGCGATGTGCGCCGCGCCGCCGGCAAGTTCGTGAACGAGCGCACCAAGCGACGCCCGATGATCGTGCCGGTGGTGATGGAGGCCTGATGCGTGCCGGACGCTCGGCTGCACTGGGTGCGGTGGTCGCGCTGGTGCTCGGGTGCACCGCCTGCAGCAGCGGCGACGAGGCCGCCTCGCCCACGACCACGTCGGTCGCCTCTGCGGTGCCGGGCGAGTGCCCGGTGCTCGAACGGCCGCCTCTGGCGGTCGATCAGGTCGCCGCCGCCGTGGCAGCCGTGGCGGCCGACGACGGTGGGCTGTCGCAGTTCTTCGAGATCAACGCCACACCCACGCTGGTGAACCTGTTCGCCGCGGGCGCCGACGCCGCCGGTGCTTCCACGGCGACGCCCTATTCGTTCAGTGCCGGCACGCTCACCGGCGAGCCCGCCACACCGGCGACGGGCAACACCTTCGCCGCCGACGCGCTGCAGTTCGACCCGCAGCGGGTGCTGTCGTGCGTGGTCGATCAGCTGCCGGGCTCGACGCTGACGGCGTTCGTGGTGGAAGGTGGGCCGGGCGGTGCGGTGCGCTACTCGGTGGTGATCACGTCCGATCAGGGTGGCCAACTGGTGGTCGAGGTGTCGGGTACGGGACAGGTGCTGTCGGTCGACCCGGTGTGATGCCCCGACCGGCGCACACCCCATTGGTAGGTTGATCCACGTCATGGCCACCTACAGCCCCGGTTCGCGTCGTCCGGCCGCCAAACCAGCCGCCAAGTCCGCCGGCAAGCCGTCGGCGAAGGCGCCGCGTCCCGCACCCGCCGGCCCACGTATCGAGTTCATCGGGCTCGGGGTCATCGTGGTCGGTGTGCTGCTGGGTCTGGCCATCTACTTCGACGTGGCCGGGCCGCTGGGTCGCGGTGTCGAGACCTTGCTCGGCTGGTTCACGGGTATCGGCCGCTATGTGGTGCCCGTCGCCCTGGTGGGCGTGGGTGCGGCGATGGTGCACCAGGGACGCAGCGACAACCCGCGCCGGCTGCTCATCGGCTGGGCGCTCGTGGCCGTTGCGGTGCTGGGCCTGCTGCACGTCGTGCGCGGCCCCGACAAGGTGGTCGGCGGATTCGGTGCATTCGACAGCGCGGGCGGTTGGCTCGGTGCGCTGGTGGGCGAGCCGCTGCGACGCCTCATCGGTTCTGCCGGTGCGGTGGTGGTGTTCGTCGCCCTGGTCGTGGTGGGTGCGGTGCTCATCACCGGTTCATCGGTGCGCACGCTCGCCACGCAGACCCGCAGCGGGATGGGTGCCGTCGCCAAACCGCTCGGCCGCGCGGCGCGCCGGGCGCGGGCTGCGATCGACGACATCGCCACCCTGCAGAGCGAACGCGACACGGCCGATCTCGAACGTCCGGCGCCGTCGCTCTACGACGCCGCCGACGACGGGATGTGGGACGAACCGGCGGCACCGAAGCGGCCGAAGGCGGCGAAGAAGAAGGCGCCTCCCGTGTTCGACCTCGAGGCGATCGAAGGGGCCGAGCAGGCATCGCTCGATCTCGGCCCCGGCGCCGAGCGGGGCCCTTGGGTGCTGCCGCCGGGGAACTACCTGCTGCGCAGCGAGGCCCAGACCATCAACAAGGCCGAGGTCGAGGCGCGTGGCCGCACGCTCGTCGAGTCGCTGGCGTCGCACGGGGTCGAGACCAAGCTGCTCGGCCAGACCGTCGGCCCCACGGTCACCCGCTACGAACTCGAGCTCGGCTCGGGCGTGAAGGTGGCCCGTATCACCAGCCTCAACCGCGACATCGCCTATGCGATGGCCGCCACCGATGTGCGCATCCTGGCGCCCATCCCCGGCAAGTCGGCCATCGGTGTCGAGGTGCCCAACCACACCCGGCAACTGGTGGCGCTCGGCGACATCATGTCGTCGGCCGAGGCGAAGGTGGCCAGCCACCCGCTCGACGTGGCGGTGGGCAAGGACATCGCCGGGCGGTCGGTGTTCTTGAATCTCGCCACCACGCCCCACCTGCTGGTGGCGGGCGCCACGGGTGCCGGAAAGAGCAGCGGGATCAACTGCATCATCACCTCGCTGCTCATGCGCACCACACCCGATCAGGTGAAGCTCATCCTCATCGACCCCAAGCAGGTCGAGATGGGCCAGTACAACCGGCTGCCGCACCTGCTCACCCAGCCGGTCACCAACCCGAAGAAGGCCGCCAACGCGCTGTCGTGGGCCGTGCGCGAGATGGAGCGCCGCTACGACCTGCTGTTCGAGGTGGGCTTCCGCGACATCACCGGCTACAACGCCGCGTTCGACCGTGGCGAACTGCGCAACGATCCGGCGGCCGACTCGCCGGTGGGTGCCGACGGCGTCGAGCCGGTGAACCAGTTCGAGCGCATGCCCTACATCGTCGTGGTCGTCGACGAGTTGAACGACCTGATGATGGTGGCGGCCCGCGATGTGGAGGAGAGCATCACCCGCATCGCCCAGAAGGCCCGCGCCGTCGGCATCCACCTCATCGTCGCCACCCAGCGCCCGAGTGTGAACGTGATCACCGGCGTCATCAAGGCCAACGTGCCGGCGCGCATGGCGTTCGCCGTGTCGTCGCTCACCGACAGCCGCGTCATCCTCGACCAGCCGGGCGCCGAGAAACTGGTGGGCAAGGGCGACATGTTGCTGCTGCCCGGCAACTCGAACGTCGCCCAGCGCATCCAGGGCGCGTTCGTCAGCGAGGAAGAGGTGCGCAAGGTCGTGGCCCACTGGCGACGCCAGAGCCCCGAGCCGGTCTACGTCAGCGGTGTCGAAGGCGACGAGGAGGGCTCGGGCGGTGGCCTGTTCGGCGGGGGTTCGTCGGGCGGTGACGACGACGAGGACGAGGCACTGATGCGGCAGGCCATCGAACTGGTGGTGCGCAGCCAGCTCGGCAGCACCTCGATGCTGCAGCGCAAGCTCAAGGTGGGCTTCGCCCGGGCCGGGCGCATCATGGACCTGCTCGAGCAACGGGGCATCGTCGGCCCGAGCGAGGGTTCCAAGGCGCGTGCCGTGCTGATGACGGTCGAGGAGTACGAGCTGCTGCGCCAGGCCGACGCCGACCGCTGAGCCTGCGCCCCGGCCGCTGTGCCACACTGTGCGCCGGGGTTCACAAGGGGGGTTGTGTCATGGCTGAATTGCGCGAGATCACCAGTGGGTTGCGGTTCCCGGAAGGGCCGATCGCGATGCCCGACGGCACCGTGGTGCTGGTCGAGATGTTCGGGCCACGGATCACGCGGGTCCATCCCGACGGCACGAAAGAGACCGTCGCCGAGATCGTGGGCGGGCCCAACGGTGCCGCGATCGGGCCCGACGGCGCGCTCTACCTGTGCAACAACGGCGGGTGCTTCACCCCGGTCGACATGGGCGATCTGCTGTTCCCTGGGCCGTTCGATCCGTCGCGGTACATCGGTGGGCGCATCCAGAAAGTCGACCTCGCCACCGGCGCGGTGACCGATCTCTACACGTCGTGCGACGGCCGCCCGCTGCGCGCACCGAACGACCTCGTGTTCGACGCCCACGGCGGGTTCTGGTTCACCGACCACGGCATCCGCGACGGCGCGGCCCGCACGAGCGACCTCACCAGCATCTACTACGCCAAGGCCGATGGCAGCTCGATCACCGAGGTGGTGCACCCGGTGGAGGGTCCGAACGGGATCGGCCTGTCGCCCGACGGCTCGATGCTCTACTGGGCCGAGACCCACAGCGGCCGCGTGTTCCAGCGCCGCATCGCGTCGCCCGGTGTGCTCGAACCGGCCGCGCCCGTCGATCCGTCGGTGGTGCTGGCCGGTCTGCCCGGCTACCAACTGCTCGACTCGCTGGCTGTCGACGGCGACGGCAACGTGTGCGTCGCCACCCTGGTGAACGGCGGCGTCACGGTCATCACGCCGTCGGGCGAGACGAGCCACATCGCCACCGGCGACCTGCTCACCACCAACATCTGCTTCGGCGACAGCGACGGCAGCGGCGAATACCGCGACGCGTACATCACCGTGTCGGGAACCGGCAAGCTGCTGCACATGCGGTGGCCGCACCCGGGCCTGCGCCTCAACTACCTGTAGCCGTTAGCCTGCAGTTCATGGGGCAGCAGTTCTATGTCGAGACCTTGGGCTGCCCCAAGAACCAGGTCGACAGCGACAAGATCATCGGCACCCTGCTGGCCGACGGGATGACCGCTACCGACGATCCGGCTGCGGCCGATCTGGTGGTGGTGAACACCTGCGCCTTCATCGAAGACGCCCGGCGCGAGAGCATCGACACGATCCTGGCCCTCGACGGCCGCCGTCGCGACGGCGCCCGCCGGGTGGTGACCGGCTGCATGGCCGAGCGCTACGGCGACGAACTGGCCGAGGCACTGCCCGAGGTCGACCAGGTGGCCGGGTTCGGTGTGCCGGTCACCCTGGCCGCCAAGCCGGGGAAGCGGTCGATCGCCGTGAGCGCGGCGCCCATCCCGTCGTTCGACCTGCTCAACCTGCCCCGCCCCAAGGCCACGGCGCCGTGGGCCTACGTGAAGATCGCCGAGGGCTGCGACCGTACCTGCGGGTTCTGCGCCATTCCGTCGTTCCGTGGCCCGCAACGCAGCCGCGACATCGACGCCATCTTGGCCGAGGTCGACCAGCTCGAGGCGCGCGAGATCGTGCTCGTCGCCCAAGACCTCGCCAGCTACGGCAAGGACCGCCCCGACGAACTGGGCGCCGGGTCGATCGTGCCGCTCGTGCGGGCCGTGTCGGCGCGGGTGCCGTGGACCCGGTTGCTGTACCTCTACCCGAGCGACCTCAGCGACGAGCTGATCGACGCCATCTGCGACACGGGAGTGCCCTACTTCGACCTGTCGCTGCAGCACGTCAGCAAGCCGCTGTTGCGGCGGATGCGCCGCTGGGGCGACGGCGACCGGTTCGTGCGACGCATCGCCGACATCCGTGAGCGCGAACCCGAGGCGGCGTTCCGCAGCAACTTCATCGTCGGCTACCCGGGCGAGACCGAGGCCGACCACGACGCGCTGTTGCGCTTCGTCGAGGAGGCCGAGCTCGACTGGTGCGGGTTCTTCGCCTACTCGCCCGAGGACGGCACCTACGCCTACACCCTCGACGGCGCGGTCGATCAGGCGCTGATGCACGAGCGACTGGCCGAGTTGCGCGAACTGCAGGACGACATCACGGCCCGCCGGCGCGACCTCCTGATCGGTTCGACCGTGCAGGTATTGGTCGACGCGCCGGGCGAGGCGCGCAGCCATCGCGAGGCCCCCGAGATCGACGGCATCATCGAGGTTCCCCACCACGTGCCGGTCGGCGAGTTCGCCCGTGTCACCATCGTCGACGCGATGGGGCCCGATCTGGTGGGAGAGTAGGGCCATGCCCGTCGACCCGTCGGCCGTCGCCACCTGGGCCAACCTCGTCACGATCAGTCGCTTCCTCATCGCGCCGCTGGCGTTCTGGATGTTCCCCGACGGCAGCCAGGGCAATTGGCCCGCCTTTCTGCTGTGGTTCGTGCTGTGCGTCAGCGACGGGATCGACGGCTGGTTGGCGCGGCGTCACGGCACCACCACGCTCGGCACGTTCCTCGACCCGCTGGCCGACAAGGTGCTGGTGCTGGGTGCGATGTTCACCCTGGTGAACCGCGACGTGTTCTGGATCGTGCCTGTCGTCATCATCACGGCTCGCGAACTGTTGATCAGCCTCTACCGCACGTTCGTCGGGGCCAAGGGTGTGAGCGTTCCGGCCAGCAAGTTGGCGAAATGGAAGACCGTCACCCAGCAACTTTCGGTGGGCTTCGCCATCGCCCCGCTCACCAGCATGGATGCGAAGTGGCTCTGGAACGGCTTGCTGTGGGTGTCGGTGGTGCTGGCATTGGTGAGTGGTGCGCAGTACCTGGCGCGGGCGAGGGCCCAGGCGGTGCCGAGTGCGGTGTGACGTGGTGGCCGTGGGCACCGAACTGCTCCTCGGCCAGATCGTCGACACCAACTCGTCGTGGATCGGCGAGCAACTGGCGCTGAACGGTATCGACTCGCTGCTGCAGGTGAAGGTGGGCGACAACCTGGCCCGGATCGAAGCCGTCTTCCGCCGTGTGTTGGCCGATGCCGACGCGGTGATCGTGTGCGGCGGACTGGGGCCCACGCACGACGACCTCACCCGCGAAGCGATTGCTGCCGTGATGGGTGTGGACCTGCAGCACGACGAGGCGGTGGCGGCAGTGATCGCCGACCTGTTCGCCTCGCGCGGCCGCTACATGGCACCCAACAACCTGCGCCAGGCCCAGGTGCCCGACGGCGCCACGGTGATCCCGCAGACGCGGGGTACCGCGCCGGGGCTCATCTGCCCGGTGGTGGTCGACGGAGTCGCCAAGGTGATGTACGCCGTGCCCGGTGTGCCGCACGAGATGAAGGACATGCTCGAGCGTGCGGTGCTCCCCGATCTGCGCCGCCGAGCGGGTGAGGCGGCTGCCATCGTCAGTCGCACGCTGCGCACCTGGGGCGAGAGCGAGAGTGCGCTCAACGAACGGCTCGAACCGGTGATCGCCGCACTCGACGCCCACCAGCACGCCCACGGCAGTGGGGTGACCCTGGCGTTCCTGGCCAGCGGCTGGGAGGGCATCAAGGTGCGCCTCACTGCCAAGGCCCCCACCATCGACGCCGCCGAGGCGCTGCTCGCGCCGGTCGAGGCCGATGTGCGGGCCATCGTCGGCGACCAGGTGTTCGGCGTCGACGACGACACGATGGAGTCGGTGGTGCTCGGGTTGTTGCGCGAGCAAGGCCTCACCCTGGCCCTGGCCGAGTCGGTGACGGGCGGGTTGGTGAGCGGCCGCATCACCGCGGTACCGGGTGCGAGCCACGCCTTCCGCGGCGGCATCGTCAGCTATGCGAGCGAGGTGAAGTTCGATCTGCTCGGCGTGCCCGAAGGCCCGGTGGTGAACGAGCCCACTGCAGCCACGATGGCCAACGGTGTGTGCCGGGTACTGGGCAGCGATGTCGGCCTGGCGCTCACCGGGGTGGCCGGCCCGGCCGAACAGGACGGGATGCCGGTGGGGACGTTGTGCGTGGGCATCAGCCTGCCCGACGGCGACGACCCCGCGACTCGCCAGACGATCACCCGCACCCTGCGTCTGCCCGGCCAGCGCGATCAGATGCGCCAGATGAGTGTGATCAGTGCTCTCGACCTGCTCCGTCGCGCCCTGCTCGCCCGACCGTCGGCCGCAGCGGGCCAGTAGATTGGCGGCACGCCTCCGTAGCTCAACGGATAGAGCAGCGGGTTTCTACCCCGTTGGTTGGGAGTTCGAGTCTCTCCGGGGGCACGCCCTATGAACCCCCAACTTCCACCCCCTCCTCCGCCGTTCGCTCCGCCGCGCCCCGATTCGGCTCGCCCCGATTCGGCGCGGCTCGATCCAGCCTCGGCTCCGCCCGACTCGCGTCGCCGTTCTCCCTGGCCCTGGCTGCTCGCCGGTGTGCTGCTCGCCCTGCCGTTCGGTGTGGTGGGCGGTCTGCTCGGCGCCCGGCTCGCCGACGACCAGGAGCAGTCGGCGTCGTCGAACCCCGTGCTCGTGGCCCCGAACCCATCCGACTCGTCGTCGGGCGCCGTCGCCACCGCCCCCATCGACGCCGGTGCCATCGCTGCGCAGGTGGGACCGAGCGTGGTCACCGTCGTGGCGCTCGTCGATGGCGTCGAAGCCGGTCTCGGCACCGGGGTGATCATCACCGCCGACGGCGAGATCGTCACCAACGAGCATGTCATCCGCGATGCCGACGAAGTGCGGGTCCGGCTGCTGGGCGAAACCGAGCCGCGACAGGCGACCGTGCTGGCTGCCGATCCGCCCAACGATCTCGCCCTGCTGCAGATCGAGGGCACCGGTTTCCCGCCGGCCGTGATCGCCGACCCCGAGGCCATCGCCGTCGGCGAACCGGTGGTGGCGATCGGGTTCGCCCTCGGTCTCGACGGTGCCGCCACGGTGAGCACCGGCGTGGTGTCGGCGCTCGAACGCACACTGCTCACCGACGAGGGGGCACTCGGCGGACTGGTGCAGACCGACGCGCCGATCTCATCGGGCAACTCCGGTGGCCCGCTGGTGAACGCCCGCGGTGAGGTGGTGGGCATCAACACCGCGGTGGCCACGAGCACCATGGCGCAGTCGGCCAGCAACGTCGGCTTTGCGATCTCGGCCCGTGAACTGTTGGCCGAGATCGACGCGCTCCGCCGTCAAGCGGCGGGCGAGACGCTCGTCGAGGGCTTTCTCGGAGTCGGCATCGACGACCGACGCGACGGCGGTTCGGGCGCCCTCATCACCGACGTGTCACCCGGTAGTCCGGCAGCCGATGCGGGCATCGAGGTCGGCGACATCGTGGTTGCAGCCGACGGGCGATCGATCGCCGGGCTCGGCGGCCTGGTCGACCGGATCCGCGACACCGAACCCGGTGGCGAGTTGACGCTCACCATCTTGCGCGAGGGCGAACGCATCGAGCGCACCGCCTCGCTGGTCGAGCGACGCGATGGGTGAGTGGATTGACCGTTCGTGCAGGAAATCGGGGGTTTTGCCCCTACCCTTGGACAACGGTCCCAGCGGACCGTCCCAGTCCACCTGCGTTGCCGCCGCCGAACGAGGTCCTGCGTGAAGTTCAAGAAGGGTGACACGGTCATCTACCCCCAACACGGTGCCTGCCTGGTGATGGGCACCAAGAAGCTGGAGGCCTTCGGCTCGACGCAGGAGTACCTCATTCTGCGCACCGTCATCAACGAGATGACGCTGTCGGTGCCCACGGCCAAGGCCGCCGAGGTGGGTGTCCGTCCGCCCGTGTCGGCCGACGAACTGGAAGACCTGGTGTCGGTGCTGTCGAAGCCCGATCCGCGTGTGCCCAGCAACTGGAGCCGGCGGTTCAAGAACCACCAGGAGAAGTTGAAGAGCGGCGACGTGTACCAAGTGGCCGAAGTGGTGCGCAACCTCGCGGCCCGCAACCGCGACGCTTCGCTGTCGGCGGCCGAGCGCACGATGTACGACCGGGCCCGCATCAACCTCATCAGCGAGATCGCCCCGGCACTGAAGGTGAGCGCAGAAGAGGCCGAGAAGTTCCTCGACGAGGCACTGGCCAAAGGTGTGCTGAAGCCGGCCAAGGCCGAGCCCGCCGCCAAGAAGAAAGCCTGACCTCTCCGGGCGATCTACAGTCCAGGCATGGCCGGACTGCTTTCCCGCGACGAACTCGAAGCACTCATCCGCAGCGGTGAGATCGACACCGTGTTGATGGTGTTCCCCGACCTGCAGGGTCGGTTGGTGGGCAAACGCACCACGGGCCGGTTCTTCCTGCAGAGCGTGGCCGACGCGGGTACCGAGAACTGCGACTACCTGATCGCCTGCGACATGGACAACAACCCCGTGTCGGGCTATCGCTTCACCAGCTACGAGCAGGGCTACGGCGACATGCTGGCCCGTGCCGACTGGAACACGGTGCGGCGCATCCCGTGGGTCGAGAAGACCGCGATGATCATGTGCGACCTGCTGAACGTGAACACCGGCGAACTGATCGAGGTGGCACCGCGCAGCATCCTGCAGCGCCAGGTCGATGCGGCTGCCGCCATGGGCCTGCTGCCGATGGTGGCCAGCGAGATCGAGTTCTACCTGTTCCACGACACCTACGACGAGGCTCACGACAAGGGCTACCGCGGCCTGCGCCCGCACTCGCCGTGGCTCGAGGACTACCACATCCTGCAGACCACGAAAGACGAGTACATCCTCGGCCAGATCCGCCGCAACCTCGAGGCGGCCGGCGTGCCGGTGGAGTTCTCGAAGGGTGAAGCCGGCAAGGGCCAGCACGAGATCAACCTCGACTACACCACGGCCGTCGAGATGGCCGACCGC
Organism: Acidimicrobiaceae bacterium; assembly: GCA_040380855.1. Classification (GTDB taxonomy): domain Bacteria; phylum Actinomycetota; class Acidimicrobiia; order Acidimicrobiales; family Ilumatobacteraceae; genus VFMC01. The sequence goes on from JBEIIG010000028.1 coordinate 40,839, forward strand.
AACAGCGTGTACAAGACGGCCGCCAAGGAGATCGCCCACCTGAACGGCCGCTCGGTGACGTTCATGGCCAAGTACGACTTCAGCGACACCGGTTCGTCGTGCCACATCCACTCGAGCCTGTGGAGCCTCGACGGCACCCAGGCGCTGTTCGACGGGCATGCTGATGGGCACCACGGCCCGCACGGCATGAGCGAGATGTTCCAGCACTACCTGGCCGGCCTCATCGCCACCGCCCGTGAGTTCAGCCTGCTGTGGGCGCCCACCATCAACAGCTACAAGCGTTTCCAGTTGGGGTCGTGGGCACCCACCGGCATCGGCTGGGGCATCGACAACCGCACCCTCGGTTTCCGCAAGGTGGGCCACGGCAAGGGCACCCGCGTCGAGTGCCGCATCCCCGGCGCCGACGCCAACTCGTACTTCGCCTTCGCCGGCCAGATCGCCGGTGGCCTCTACGGCATCCGCCACCAGCTGCCCCTCGGCGAGCCCTACGTGGGCAATGGCTACGAGGCCGCCGACATCGACCGCATCCCGTGGAACCTGCCCGATGCCATCGCCCTGTGGGAGCAGTCGTCGATCGCCCGCGAGTGCTTCGGCGACGAGGTGCACCACCACATCCTCACCATGGCCAAGGCCGAGTGGCAGGCGTTCAACCAGACCGTCACCGACTGGGAACTCCGCCGCTACTGGGAGCGCATCTAGGTTCGCTCGCATACTCGGGCTCGACCGGGTGGCTGACGTGCACCGGCTGACGTTGCAGGACGCACGCCGCATTGCGGTGAGCGCCCAACTGCTCGACGCCCGCCGGCCCACCGATCTCATGGACGTGATGCGGCACCTGGCCGCGGTGCAGGTGGACGGGACGAAGGCGGTGGCCCCGAGCGCCGACCTGGTGCTGTGGAGCCGCCTCGGGCAGTCGTACCCGATGGCGCACCTGGCTGCAGCGCTGGCCGAGCACCGGGTAGTCGACCTACGCGGCATCCTGCGACCGGCCGACGATGTCGTTCTGTACCGCGCCGAGATGGCCACCTGGCCGGGCGAGCGCGACGTACCCGCGTATCGGCAGCGCCAGAGCGACTGGCTCGACGCGAACGAAGGATGCCGTCGCGACATCCTTCGTCGGCTACGCGCTGACGGGCCGTTGTCGTCGAAACAGATCCCCGACTCGTGTGCGACGCCGTGGGCATCGTCGGGCTGGAACAACAACAAGAACGTCGGGATGCTGCTCGAGTTCATGGGCCAGCGCGGCGAGGTCGCCATCGCCGGTCACCGTGGTCGCGATCGTGTGTGGGACCTCGCCGAGCGGGTGTACCCCGCTGCGCCGGCGGTGCCCGCCGCGGAGGCGAACCGTATCCGTGCCGATCGACGCCTGCAGGCGCTCGGGATCGCTCGCGCTCGCACCACCGAAACGCCGGTCGAGCCCAATGATGTCGGCGACACCGGGATCGCTGCAGTCGTCGAGGGGGTTCGCGGTGAGTGGCGCGTCGACCCGGATGCGTTCGCTGCACTCGGCCGCCCGTTCGAAGGTCGAGCAGCCCTGCTGTCACCGCTCGACCGGCTCGTGTACGACCGCACCCGGATGGTCGAGCTGTTCGGGTTCGACTACGCGCTCGAGATGTACAAGCCGGCCACCGAGCGGAAGTGGGGGTACTTCGCGCTCCCGATCCTGTTCGGCGACCGACTGGTCGGCAAGCTCGATGCAACCGCCGACCGCAAGCGGCGCAGCCTGCGCGTGGACGCCGTCCACGAGGACGAGCGGTTCACCAAGCACATGGCTGCCGCGATCGACCACGAGATCGACGACCTCAGGAACTGGATCGAACGAGAGGTGTTCGGTCGATGACCGCTCAGATCTCGAATACCGTATGCTATTCGAACGAATAGCATAGGAGGTAGCGGGTGGACACATCGGCGATCATCAAGACGGTTCGAGCCAGGACCGGCCTCAGCCAGCGCGCCGTGGCAGAAGCCGCAGGTACGTCGGGCCCTACCGTCGCCGACTATGAGGCGGGCCGAAAGGAGCCGCGGCTGTCGACGCTGAGTCGGATCGCAGAAGCGGTCGGTCTGGAGCTCGAACTTCGGTTCGTGCCATCCCGACACGAGCAGGCGCTCGATCGGCAGCGCCGACTACGCCTTGCCATGGCAGCTGCGACGGCCTACCGCGTTCGCGAGCGGTGGGACGATGCCCGACATCTCGCGATCGAGCAGTTGGATGGACTGGCGGCCACTGTTCGAGGTCAATCGGGTGAGCAGTGGGTCAGAACATGGCGTCATGCGGTCGACGACGGCCCCGAGGCGGTGGCACAACTCCTGCTGCGCGACGATCCCGACGGCGACGATCTGCGCCAAGTGGCCCCGTTCTCTGGGTTGATGACCGATGACGAGCGCCGACTGGTGCTGGCGGCGGCAGCGGCGGTGCAGATGTGAATCGCGAGCAACTGGCCCATGTCGTGCGCGCTGCAGCCACCGTGGTTGGCGTCGATGACGTGATCGTGCTCGGCTCCCAGGCGATCCTGGCGACAGTCGATGACGTGGAACTGCCGTACGAGGTGACGCGATCGATCGAAGCCGACATCGCTGTGGATCACGAGATCTCGAGAATCTCACTGGGTGTCGATCGCGCAGACCTCGCGCTGCTCATCGAAGGAGCGCTCGGTGAGGGTTCGATGTTCCACGCCACCTACGGCTACTACGCCGAAGGTGTCGAAATCGAGGTTGCAGTGTTGGCTGAGGGCTGGCGCGAACGACTCGTCCCGTTGATCAGTGAATCCGTGGCTGGGGCAAAGGTGGGATGGTGCCTGAGCGCGAGCGATGTCTGGATTTCGAAAGCCGCTGCTGGGCGCACCAAGGATGCCGAGTACTGCACGGCACTTGCAGCGGCGTCGCTGGTTGACCGGGCGGATCTCGAGCGTCTGGCGCGAGCGATCGGGATGCCTCACAGGGCGTCGATCGACCGTGTGATGGCCCGATCGTTCAGCTGATCGCACCGCCGCAGACGACGCTCGATGGTCGGAGTGGATGTGCCAGCCACCGATCGAATGTCCAGGGTCGTTGTCGGACTCCTGGATCATCTGAACTCGAACGACGCAAGCTCTTCCCAGTCATCAGGCCCTGACCGGACGACCATCAGATGTCGTGCCACGAACTCGACTGGCAACATGTCGGACACCTCGAGCATGAGGTGCTGGCGGCACTCGGCATCTCGTTCGACGCCGAGCGACAGGTGAGGCACGAACGAAGGGGCGTCGGCACGGGCTGTGAGGCTCGGAAACGAGGCCATCACCGTCGACTGGAGGTCGCTGAATGGAGCTGGCTCATCGGGCGCGAGGTAGTACCAGCCATTCTCGAAATCTCGGCATGCCGAGAGCCGACAGACGAAGACCGGCGTTGCGGCCGCAACCATCGCCAGAGCGTCGAGGGTCGTGATCGACAGTTCGGGTTCGGGCACGAACGGCGTCGCGATCGTGATGTGGGCAACGGGTGCCGAGGTACGTTTCCGTGGGAACTGCTCGGCGAGCCGGCAGAGCTCGCCGACTGACGGAGCCGGAATGATCAGCGCGGTGTGGGTGGCGGTCTCGGTCATCTCCGGCACTCCTCAGGCCTCGAAGGCGACCAGCACGGGGATGTGGTCGCTGAGCGCCCACCACCACTCGCCGCCGTCGGGCTGCGCCTGCTCGACCAGGCGGGCGTGCTCGGGAATGAGCACGTAGTCGAGGCGCTGCGCCGGTGCGATCGACGGGTTGGTGGGGCCGCCGCCCGGGTCGCGCAGGTCGACTGCTCGGAACTCGCGGAGCACCTCCACCTCGCCGGGGGCGTTGAGGTCGCCGGCCACCACCGTGAGCGGCGCGGCATCGGCGCGCACCCGAGCCGCCACTCGACCTGCCTGGGCGATGCGCTGGTCGGCGCCCGAGGCGTGTGCGGCCAGATGGGTGTTCACCACCCGCAGGCGGTCGCTGCCGCGTTCCACGTCGGCTGCCAGCAGCACGCGGTGCCGCCACGTGTACGGGTGCACCCCGGGTGAGATGCTCTGCCGGGCCACCGCCGACAGCCGGTGCGGCGACATGATGGCCAGGCCCTCGGCCCTCCACCACACGGCGTGCGTGTACGGGTAGTGCTTCCGTCCCCAGTGGTGTTGCCAGCCCAACAACTGGGCCAGCCCCCGGGCCTGGAGCGGTTGGATCTCCTGCAGCGCCAGCACATCGGGCTCGTAGTCGCGCACCACCTCGGCAAGCGTGGCCAGCGGCGGTCGGGCGGCGCCGCGCACGTTCCACGTGAGCACCCGCCAGGTGGTGGAGGCGTCGCCGGTCATCAGGTGTGCAGTCTTGTCGGTCGGCTACCGTCGGCGCCATGAATCGTCTCGAAGGCAGAGTGGCCCTCATCACAGGTGCAGCATCGGGTCTCGGTCGCGTCGGCGCCGAGTTGTTCGCGGCGCAGGGCGCCAAGGTGGTCGTGGCCGACATGGCCGACGGCGACGAGGTGGTGGAAGCCATCGCCGCTGCCGGCGGCGAGGCCAG
>JBEIIG010000029.1:0-43466 GCA_040380855.1 Acidimicrobiaceae bacterium
CATCAAGGGCGTCACCGAAGAGACCACCACCGGCGTGATGCGGCTGTACAAGATGCACGAGCGCGGCGAGATGCTGTTCCCCGCCATCAACGTGAACGACTCGGTCACCAAGAGCAAGTTCGACAACCTCTACGGATGCCGTCACTCGCTCATCGACGCCATCTGCCGCGCCACCGACGTGATGATCGCCGGCAAGGTGGCCGTGGTGTGCGGCTACGGCGACGTGGGCAAGGGCTGCGCCCAGGCGCTCACCGGCCAGGGTGCTCGCGTGATCGTCACCGAGATCGACCCGATCAATGCCCTGCAGGCGGCGATGGAGGGCTACCAGGTCACCACCCTCGACGACATCGTCGGCTCGGTCGACATCTTCGTGTCGGCCACCGGCAACGACCACATCATCACCGTCGAGCACATGGCGAAGATGAAGCACAACGCCATCGTCTGCAACATCGGCCACTTCGACAGCGAGATCGACATGGCCGGCCTGGCCCGCAGTGGTGCGACGCGCGACGAGCTGAAGCCCGGCACCGACCTGTGGACCTTCGACGACGGCCACTCGATCATCGTGCTGGCCGAGGGCCGCCTGGTGAACCTGGGCTGCGCCACGGGCCACCCGAGCTTCGTGATGAGCTGCTCGTTCAGCAACCAGGTGATCGCCCAGATGGAGTTGTTCGCCCACACCGATCGCTATCCCACGGGTGTGTACGTGCTGCCCAAGCGGCTCGACGAGAAGGTGGCGGCCTTGCATCTCGACGCCCTCGGCGTGAAGCTCACCAAACTCACCGACGAGCAGGCCGACTACCTCGGTGTCGACCCGAGCGGCCCCTTCAAGGCCGAGCACTACCGCTACTGATCGCAGTCGCCTCGCGTGGGGGCAGGCTGAGGCGGGTCAGGAAGAACTGGACCATTGGGCCGATGGTGAGCATGAACGCCACGGTGCCCACACCGATCGTGCCGCCGAGCAACCAGCCCACCACCAGCACGGTGGCCTCCACGACGGTGCGGGCCAGGCGCACGCTGATACCGCGTCGGCTGAGGCCGAGCATGATTCCGTCGCGTGGCCCCGGGCCGAGGCCCGCGCCGATGTAGAGGCCCGAGCCGATGCCCATCAGCACGATGCCGCCCACCAGATAGACGATGCGGACGAGCATGTGTCCGGTATCGGGGATGAGGGGTTCGACGAGGTCGACCACGAAACCGATCTCGAGGGCGTTCAAGATGGTGCCCACCCCGGGCCGTTGACGCAGCGGGATCCACAGCAGCAGCAACGCCAGGCCGGTGATGACGATCACCTTGCCCACCGAGATACCCGTGAGTTCGCTGACACCCTGGTGGAAGGCATCCCACGGGGCTGCACCGAGGTGGGCTTCGAGGATGAAGGCGATGCCGGCACCGAACAGGAACAGCCCGGCGATGCAGCGCGACAGGCGGATCGCCCAGTCGGCAGCGACCGACGACGGGGCGTAGGTGCGGGTGCTGCTGATCTCGGTGATGGGCACGAGCGGCGACCTTACCGTGCCACACCCCTCGGGCAGGCTGGCTTTCATGACGTCCCTGCCTGTGTTCCACCACCGCTGCGCCAGTTGCCATCAGCCCGGCCCCGACCTGTGCCGGGCCTGTCGGTTCTCGCTCGCCGCCACCCGCACGGTCGTCGACCCGAACGGCATCGCTGCCGCCATGCCGTTCGACGGGGTGGCCCGTCGAACGCTGCTGGCGCTGAAGTACGGCAATCGGCGCACGGTGGCTCGTCACCTCGCGCGGCTGATGGTGCGCCGCCTGCATCTGGCCGAGGTGCCCATCGACGTGGTCACCTGGGCGCCCACCAGCCGGAGCCGGGTGATGCAACGCGGGTTCGACCAGGCCGAACTGCTCGCGCGCGCCGTGGCGCGCGAGTTGGGGTTGCCGTGCCGTCGACTGCTGTACCGGGCCCACGGGGCTCCGCAGACGGGTCGTAGCCGCGCCGAGCGGCTCGACGCCCCGCAGTTCCGGTCGCGCCGTGCTGTGCGTCCGCTCAGCGTGTTGCTGGTCGACGACGTGGTCACCACCGGTGCCACGTTGCTGGCGGCACAGGCTGCGTTGGGCGAGGCCGGCGTGGCCGAGGTGCACCTGGTGGCAGCGGCCGCCACCCCGCCTCAGGTGGGGTTCAGCCCAGCCAGGGCGCGCACGGTGGCGACGGCGGGCAGGGGGTCGTCGTCCACCATCACGCCCACCATGCCCACTCGCGTGGCGGCCTCCACGTTGGTGGCCACGTCGTCGAGGAAGGCGGTGCGTTTGGCCACCGACCCCAGCCTGCCGAGGGCGAGCTGATAGATCGCCGGGTCGGGTTTGCGCAGGCCCACCTCGTGGCTGTCGACGATGTCGTCGAACCACTCGTCGAACGGCAGCAGGTCCCACCAGAGCGGCCGGAACTCGCGCACGTTGTTGGTCAGCACGCCGAGGCGCACGCCGTGGGCACGCAGATCCGCCACCAGATCGATCACCGGTGTGTTCGGCTCGAAGCGCATGCGGGGGTGAGCCCGGCGGCGGCGCGGGCAGCGGCTCGATGCCCGCTGCCTGCAACAGCGCAGCGGTGAGCTCACGATGTTCGGCCAGGCTGATCTCGCCGCGTTCGAGGCGGTGCCACGGATGATCGGAGTCGGTGCCGTAGTCGCCCATCAGCACCCGCGTCACCACGTCGGGATGATGGTCGGGGTAGCGCTTGGCGATGTCCTTCGGTCGGCCGTTGCGCGACAGCACGCCCCCCAGGTCGAAGATCACCGTGTCGACCACCGCAGATGTCATGGCGCACAGTCTGGCTGCCCAGGGCTGGCCGTATCGATTCCGGTAGGCTTGGGCCTCGCATGAAACTCCTCGACCGAGTCCTCCGCGCTGGTGAGGGCAAGAAGCTCAAAGCGCTCCAAGGCCTCGTGCCGCACGTGAACGAGCTCGAGCCCACCATCAAGGCGCTCAGCGACGATGCACTGCGGGCCAAGACCGCCGAGTTCCGCAACCGCCTCGACCGTGGCGAGAGCCTCGACGACCTGCTCGTCGAGTCGTTCGCCGTGGTGCGCGAAGCCGCCTCGCGGGTGATCGGCCAGCGGCACTTCGACGTGCAGATCATGGGTGGTGCGGCACTGCACTTCGGGTGGGTGGCCGAGATGAAGACGGGCGAGGGCAAGACCCTCGTCAGCACCCTGCCCGCCTACCTGAACGGTCTCGGTGGCAAGGGTGTGCATCTGGTGACGGTGAACGACTACCTCGCCCGACTGGGTGGCGAGAACATGGGTCGCATCCACCGCTGGCTCGGCCTCAGCGTGGGCCTGGTCGTGCCCGGGTTCCAGGAGCGGCCCGCCGAGAAGCGGCTCAACTACGCCTGCGACATCACCTACGGCACCAACAACGAGTTCGGCTTCGACTACCTGCGCGACAACATGGCGGGCACGCTGGCCGACAAGGTGCAGCGTGGCCACAACTTCGCGATCGTCGACGAGGTCGACTCGATCCTCATCGACGAGGCGCGCACCCCGCTCATCATCAGCGGTCGCCTGGCCGATGCCGCCAAGTTGTACTACCGCTTCGCCAGCGTGGTGCGCTCGCTGCGCCGCGACGTCGACTACGAGGTGGAAGAAGACAAGCGCGTCGTCGTCCCGCTCGAGGCCGGTATCGAGAAAGTCGAACAGGCTCTCGGCATCGACAACCTCTACGACGAGGTGCAGCAGAACCTCGTGCACCAGCTCGTCGTCGCGTTGAAGGCCAAAGAGCTGTACAAGCGCGACAAGGACTACATCGTCCAGAACGGCGAAGTGAAGATCGTCGACGAGTTCACGGGCCGCGTGCTCGAGGGCCGTCGCTGGAGCGAGGGCATCCACCAGGCCGTCGAGGCCAAAGAGGGTGTGAAGATCAAAGAGGAGAACCAGACCCTCGCCACGATCACCCTGCAGAACTACTTCCGCATGTACGACAAGCTGGCCGGGATGACCGGTACGGCCCAGACCGAAGCGGCCGAACTGGCGAACACCTACAACCTGTCGGTGGTGCCGATTCCCACCAACAAGCCCGTCGCCCGTGTCGACCAGCCCGACCTCATCTACAAGTCCGAGGTCGCCAAGTTCGGTGCCGTGGCCGACGACATCGCCGAACGCTACGAGCGCGGCCAGCCGGTGCTGGTGGGCACGATCAGCGTCGAAAAGAGCGAGTACCTGTCGCGTCTGCTGGCCAAGCGCGGCATCGACCACGAGGTGCTCAACGCCAAGCAGCACACCCGGGAAGCGCTCGTCGTGGCCCAAGCCGGTCGGCTGCACGCCGTCACCGTGGCCACCAACATGGCGGGCCGTGGCGTCGACATCATGCTCGGCGGCAACCCCGAGGGCCTTGCCCGTCACGAGGTGCTGAAAGAGGGCCACCCGGTCGAGGCGCTCGTCGATGCGTTCGAGTTGCCCTCTGAGACCACGCCCGAGTTCGACGCCGCCCGCGCCGCCGCGCTCGCTCGCTACGACGAGTTGCTCGTCGAGTGCAAGGCCCAGTGCGCAGCCGACGGCCAGGTGGTGAAAGACCTCGGTGGCCTCTACGTGCTGGGCACCGAGCGGCACGAGAGCCGTCGCATCGACAACCAGTTGCGTGGCCGTTCGGGCCGTCAGGGCGACCCCGGCGAGAGCCGGTTCTACCTCAGCCTCGACGACGAGTTGATGCGCCTGTTCGCCACCGGCGCGCTCAGTTGGGTGATGGGCCGGGCACTGCCCGACGACGAAGCCATCGAAGCCAAGATGGTCACCAAGGCGATCGAGCGGGCGCAGAGCACCGTCGAGCAGCGCAACGCCGAGATCCGCAAGAACGTGCTGAAGTACGACGAGGTGATGAACGAGCAGCGCAAGGTGATCTACCAGCGCCGCGACCAGATCCTCACCGGCACCGACTTGAAGGCGGCGGCCATGGAGTACCTCGCCGATGCCGTCGACACGCTCATCGACACGCACTGCGCCAGCGTCGCTGACGACGAATGGGACCTCGACGGCCTGGCCACCGAACTGCGTTCGTTCTGGCCGAGCGAGATCGACGCAGCGACGTTGTCGGGCTGTCGCTCGACCAACCAGATGTACGACCTGGTGATGGCCGACGCGTCGGGCTACTACGCCAAGCGCGAAGTCGAACTGGGCGAGGAGGTGATGCGCGACGTCGAACGACAGGTGATGCTGCGCATCATCGACCAGCGCTGGCGCGAACACCTCGACGAGATGGACTACCTGCAGGAAGGCATCAACCTGCGCGCGATGGGCCAGAAGGACCCGCTCACCGAGTGGCAGCGCGAAGGCTTCGAGATGTTCGGGCAGATGATGAAGGGCATCGCCCAGGACTTCGTGAAGTACGTGATGCACGTGCAGGTGGTGCGCCAGGAGGCACCGGCACCGGTGGTGCAGAACGTGCAGCAGTCGTCGAGCGACGACGAGCCCCAGGCCGGTGGGTTCGCCGCCGCAGCCCGGGCTGCGGCCGCTGCTGGCGAGATCGACCCCGAGGTGGCTGCCTCGGCGGCTGCGCCGGCGCCGACCAAACAGCAGACGGTCGTGAACGACGCGTGGTCGAAGACCCCGCGCAACGCGCCGTGTCCGTGCGGGAGCGGCCGGAAGTTCAAGCAGTGCCACGGCGCCACGGTCTGACAGGTCGACCACGATGCGCGACTTCACCGACGACCTGCGCGACCTGCGTCGCCGCCTGGCCGAGGCAGAGGGCTATCTGAAGATTCCCGCCAACCGGGTGCGCCTCGTCGAACTCGAGGCCGAGATCGGCCGCCCCGACCTGTGGGACGACCCCGAGTACGCGAAGAAGCTGAACGCCGACTACGCCAACGTGAAGGGCGATATCGAGCTGTTCGACCAACTCAGCCAGGAACTCGACGATGCCGAGGTGCTCCACGAGCTCGCCCGCGAGATGGACGACGAGAGCCAGGAACCCGATATCGAGCAGGCCAGGGCGCATCTCACGGCGCAGCTCGACATGCTCGATCTGCGCAGCCTGTTCACCGGCGAGTACGACAACCTCGACTGCATCGTGCAGATCAACGCCAAAGACGGTGGGGTCGACGCTCAGGACTGGAGCGAGATCCTGCTGCGGATGTACACCCGCTGGGCCGAACGGCGCGGGTTCACCGTCGAGGTCGATGGCATCAGCGAGGGCACCGAGGCCGGCATCTTGTCGGCCGAGTTCACCATCCATGGCCGCTACGCCTACGGGTTGATGACCGCCGAGCGCGGCACGCACCGCCTGGTGCGCATCAGTCCGTTCGACAACCAGGGCCGCCGCCAGACCAGTTTCGCCTCGGTGCAGGTGTGGCCCGTGCTCGAAGACCCCGACGTGGAGGTGAACGAGAGCGATATCCGCATGGAGGTGTTCCGGGCCAGCGGCGCCGGTGGCCAGCACGTGAACAAGACCTCGTCGGCAGTTCGCCTCATCCACGAACCGACCGGGCTGGTGGCATCGAGCCAGGAAGAGCGCAGCCAGCTGCAGAACCGCGAGAAGGCGATGAACCGCCTGCGCACGATGATCGCCGCGAAGGTGATCGAAGAGCGCGAGGCCGAACTCGACCGTATCGCCGGTCGCCAGGCCCAGGTGGGCTGGGGCAGCCAGATCCGCTCATACGTGCTGCAGCCCTACCAGATGGTGAAAGACCTGCGTACCGAGGTCGAGACCAGCAACGTGGCGGCGGTCATCGACGGCGATGTCGACACCTTTATGGAGGGCTACCTCCGTTGGCGACGTCGCGAGTCGAACTGAGCGAACTAGGGTCGAACCGCCATGATCCGGCTGGAGAACGTCACCAAGAGCTACAGCACCGAGGTCGTCGCGCTCCGTGACGCCAGCTTCGACATCGCCAAGGCCGAGTTCGTGTTCCTGGTGGGGCCATCGGGTTCGGGCAAGAGCACGTTGTTGCGGTTGATGAACCGGCAGGAGAAGCCCGAGAAGGGCGCCGTCTGGGTGGCCGGGCGCAACATCAACGAGATGCCCGACTCGAAGGTGCCGTTGCTGCGACGCAACATCGGCAACATCTTCCAGGACTACAAACTGCTGCCGAACAAGACGGTGTTCGAGAACGTCGCCTTCGCGCTCGAGGTGATCGGCCGACCCAAGCACGTCATCCGCCAGCAGGTGCCCGCCGTGCTCGACCTCGTCGGCTTGAACGGCAAGCAGGAACGGTTCCCCCACCAGTTGAGCGGTGGCGAGCAGCAGCGTGTGTCGATCGCCCGCGCGTTCGTGAACCGCCCGCTCATCCTGCTCGCCGACGAACCCACCGGCAACCTCGACCCGGCCACGGGCGAGGGCATCATGCGCCTGCTCGACCGGATCAACAAGACCGGTACCACGGTGGTGATGGCCACCCACGACCAACGCATCGTGAACATGATGCGCAAGCGAGTGGTGCAGCTCGATCGCGGCATCATCGTGCGCGACCAGGCCAGAGGCGTGTACGAGTAATGCTGTCGCGCCTCAGTTACATGTTCCGCGAGATGTGGGCGAGCCTGCGCCGCAACCTCACGCTCACGGCCGCCGCCATCATCACGGCCTCGGTGTCGTTGCTGCTGTTCGGTCTCACCCTGCTCATCCAGCGCGGGTTCGACAATCAGCTGTCGCAGTGGTCGGGCGGCGTGAAGATGATCGTCTACGTCGAGAACGACGCATCACCCGAGCAGCTCGCCGTCATCCGCGAAGCCCTGGTGAGCACCCCCGACGTGGTCGACGTGCCCAAACTCGAGTACCTCGACATCCAGCAGTCGCTGGCCGAGGCGCAGCGCCTGTTCGCCGGCGACCCCGAGACGCTGCAGTTGCTGAACGACCAGAACATCCCGTCGCAGTTCAAGGTCGTCCCGACGGCCACGGCCAGCGCTGCGCTGCTGCAGCAGCTGAGTTCGGGGTTCAAGAAGCTGCCGAAGGTGCAGGCGGTGTCGCTGCCCACCGAGTTCATCGGCGTGCTCGAGAGCCTGAAGGGATTCATCGGCATCCGGCTCTACCTCATCACCGGGTTCCTCCTGGTGTCGGCGGTACTGCTCATCTGGAACACCATCCGCACCGCCATCTTCGCTCGACGTCGCGAGATCGAGGTGATGAAGCTGGTGGGGGCCACCAACTGGTTCATCCGCGTGCCGTTCATGCTCGAGGGCCTGTTCCAGGGGTTCGTCGGCGGTGTGCTGGCCAGCGGGGCGATGCTGCTGTTCAACGCCAACTGGACCAGCGGTGTGCAGTCGTTCCCGTCGGCCTCCGGGCTCAGCGCGTTCGTGGTCACCGACGGCTACCCGATGTGGATCGTGTTCTGGATCGTGCTGCTGGGCATGCTCGTCGGCGCGATCGGCTCGGGCACGGCGGCCTCCAGGTTCCTCGACGTCTGACGGAGCTGCCTACAGTCCACCTATGGACTACACCCACATCCGCTACGACGTCGCCGACCACATCGCCACCATCACGCTGAACCGACCCGATCAGCTGAACGCGTTCACGGGCACGATGATGCGCGAGCTGATCGATGCCTTCGACCGGGTCGATGCCGACGACGACGTGCGCGCGGTCATCGTCACGGGTGCCGGCCGCGGGTTCTGCGCCGGTGCCGACCTGTCGAGCGGCGGCGACACGTTCGCCGCCGGCGGCAGCGATGTGACCACCTCGGTGCCCGGGGTGCCCCGCGACGGCGGTGGCCTGGTGACCCTGCGCATCTTCGACTGCACCAAACCGGTCATCGGTGCGATCAACGGCCCGGCCGTGGGGGTGGGCATCACCATGACTCTGCCGATGGACATCCGCCTCGCCAGCGAGAACGCCAAGATCGGCTTCGTCTTCGCCCGGCGCGGCATCGTTCCCGAGGCCTGCTCGAGCTGGTTCCTGCCGCGTCTGGTGGGCATCAGCCAGGCCGCCGAGTGGTGCTACACCGGCCGGGTGATGACCGCGGCCGAAGCTCACGCCGGTGGGCTGGTGCGCAGCGTGCACGCCCCCGACGACCTGCTGCCCGCAGCCCGGGCCATCGCCGCCGAGATCGCCGAGAACACCGCCCCGGTGTCGGTGGCCCTCACTCGGCAGATGCTGTGGCGGATGCTCGGTGCCGACCACCCGATGGAGGCACACCGCGTCGACTCGCGGGGTATCGCCGAGCGCGGACGCAGCGCCGACAGCCGTGAGGGTGTGGTGAGTTTCCTCGAGAAGCGGCCACCGGTGTTCCCGGTGAAGGTGAGCGATGGTCTGCCGGCCATCTTCCCGGATTGGGAAAATCCGAAGTTTTCGTAAAGGTCTCGTCAGGTCGCGCCGATATCTCTGCCGAGACAGTGAGCGGCACGGATGCACCGCTCGGGGATCAGTAGCCCCGGTCTCGTTCAGTTGAAGGGACGCAACACCATGACCACCGATCTGCTCGAGCGTGAGAACGCCACTGTCGAGAACACCGTCGTCGAGACGGCGACCGTCGTCGCCACCGGCGCCGTCATTGAGTTCGACATCGAGGGCGATGCCGTCAGCGCACTCGTCCTGCTCGCCACCCCCGAGGCCGTCATCCTCGACGCCTGCGACGGCAGCCTGCCGTTCGTGCTGCGCCTCGACGAGCTGGGCTCGTTCCGGGTGTTCGACGGCGACCTCGACTGAGCCGGCACGCCACGAATCGGGCGTAACCTGACGGCGATGAGCCGCGAGGTGACGCTGTACGAGTACGTGGGCGGCGACGAGTTCTTCGTCCGCCTCGTCGATGCGTTCTACGAAGGTGTCGAGACCGACGACGTGCTGTTGCCGCTCTATCCCGAGCCCGCCGATCTCGCCCCGGCCCGTCGGCGCCTGGCGCTGTTCCTCATCCAGTACTGGGGTGGACCCACCACCTATCTCGACGAGCGAGGCCACCCGAAGTTACGGATGCGGCACTTCCCGTTCCACATCGGCACCGTCGAGCGCGACCGCTGGGTGCACCACATGCTCCGGGCCATCGAGCGCACCACCGACGACGAGCAGGTGCGCACGATGCTGACCGACTACTTCGTCCCCGCCGCCGAACACCTGCGCAACGACACCGGCCTGCCGATCAGCAGCGCGAAGCCGGGTTCCTGACCGCCAGCGCGTAGCAGGCGATGGCCGTCGCCGCGGCGACGTTCAGCGAGTCGACACCGTGCTGCATGGCGATGCGCACCCGCAGGGTGGCCGCCGCCAGCGATTCGTCGCTGAGGCCCGCCCGTTCCGACCCGACACACAGCACCAGGCGCTCGGGAAGGTCGGCCGCCGAGAGCTCGGAGAGGTCGACCGCGTCGGCCGCCGGCGTGAGGGCGACCACCACGAACCCGCTGCGCACCAGGTGCTCGATGGCCTCTGCCGGGCGGGTGGTGCGGGCGTGCGGGAACACCAGTGCATGCCCCATCGACACGCGAAGGGCGCGTCGGGCCAGCGGGTCGGCGCTCGTGGTGTCGAGCACGAGCCCGTCCCAGCCGAGACCGGCGGCGTTGCGGATGATCGAGCCGATGTTCACCGGGTTGTCGACCGCCTCGGCGAGCACCAACCGGCGGGCCGTGCCCGCGAGTGCCTCGACCGTGGCGCGCGGCGGACGGCGGAACAGGGCGATCACCTTGTTCGGCGCGCCGAGACGCGTGGCCCGGGCCCGCACCTGCTCGCCTGCGGCATAGACGACCGCATCGTGCGCCAAGCGGGCGGCGACGGCCGGTGGATTGGCGGCGTCGACCAGCGCCGCCACGGGGGTGCACCCGGCGGCCAGCGCCCGTTCGACCACCAGATCGCCCTCGGCCGCGAACAGGCCGTCGCCCTCGTCGTCGCGTCGTTGCGGGCGCGGCGACAGCTGCCGCTCGTTCAGGCGGAACACCGCCAGGCGTTCGTCGTCGGGGTCGTCGACCGGGATGAAGTCGCCGTTCAGTAGAGCCACGGAAAGGCACTCCAGTCGGGATCGCGCTTGTCGAGGAACGAGTCGCGACCCTCCTGTGCCTCGTCGGTGCCATAGGCCAGGCGGGTCGCCTCGCCGGCGAACACCTGCTGGCCCACCAGACCGTCGTCGATGAGGTTGAACGAGAACTTCAGCATCCGCTGCGCCGTGGGGCTCTTGCCCATGATCTCCTCGGCCCACTGCAGCGCCGTGGCTTCGAGCTCGGCGTGCGGTACGACGGCGTTCACCATGCCCATGCGGTGCGCGTCGTCGGCGGTGTACTCGCGACCCAGGAAGAAGATCTCGCGGGCGAACTTCTGGCCCACCTGGCGGGCCAGGTAGGCGCTGCCGTAGCCACCGTCGAAACTGGCCACGTCGGCGTCGGTCTGCTTGAAGCGGGCGTGCTCGGCGCTGGCCAGGGTGAGGTCGCTCACCACGTGCAGGCTGTGGCCGCCACCCGCCGCCCAGCCCGGCACCACGCAGATGACGATCTTCGGCATGAAGCGGATGAGTCGCTGCACCTCGAGGATGTGCAGGCGCCCAGCGCGGCCGGCCTCGATGGTGTCGGAGGTGGTGCCCGCAGCGCCCGACGCGTCGGTGACGGTGTACTTGTAGCCGTCCTTGCCGCGGATGCGCTGGTCGCCACCGCTGCAGAACGCCCAGCCGCCGTCCTTCGGTGAGGGCCCGTTGCCGGTGAGCAGCACACAGCCCACGTCGGTGCTCATCCGGGCGTGGTCGAGCGCGGTGTAGAGCTGGTCGACGGTGCGCGGCCGGAACGCGTTGCGCACCTCGGGCCGGTTGAACGCGATGCGCACCGTGCCGTGCTCGACGCTGCGGTGATAGGTGATGTCGTCGAAGTCGAATCCGGGCACCTCACGCCAGCGCGTGGGGTCGAAGATCGCGGATACCTGCTGGTCGGCCATGCCGACAGTCTGCTGCATCCGGCGCTGCTACGTTCAGCCCATGCCTCATGCAGCGATCAACGGCCAGCAGATCTACTTCGAGGACAGCGGCGGCGACGGCCCAGCCGTCATCCTCGCCCACGGGTTCTTGATGGACCACGAGATGTTCGCCCCACAGGTGGCGGCGTTGGCCCCGCAGTACCGGGTGATCACCTGGGACGAACGTGGTTTCGGCCTCACCGAGCACGACGGCAAACCGTTCACCTACTGGGACTCGGCTGCCGACTGCCTGGGCCTGCTCGACCACCTGGGCATCGACCGGGCCGTGGTGGGCGGGATGAGCCAGGGCGGCTTCCTGTCGCTGCGCGTGGCGCTCACCGCCCCCGAGCGGGTGCGAGCGCTCATCCTGCTCGACACCCAGGCCGGGGCCGAGCACGCCGAGAAGATCGAGGCCTACCGGGGCATGATCGACACCTGGGCCGCCGTGGGTGCCGTCGACGAACTGGCCGGTGTGGTGGCCACCATCATCATCGACGACCCGGTCGAGAACCCGCGGTGGATCGCCAAGTGGCAGGCCCGCCCGAAGGAGTCGATCATCGAGCCCGGCGCCTGCCTGCTGGGTCGCGACGACATCACCCACCGACTCGGTGAGATCACCTGCCCGGCACTGGTGGTGCACGGCACCAACGACACGGCCATCGAGATGCCGCTCGCCGAGGCGTTGGCCGCCGGGTTGTCGGGCAGCGGCCCGGTGGTGGCCATCGAGGGTGCAGCGCACGCCGCCAACCTCACCCACCCCGAGCCCGTGAACGCAGCGATCCTCTCGTTCCTCGCCGGGCTCGCATGACACTGCAGATCTTCGGTGTCCCGGGCCTGCCCGAGATCGTGCCCGGCAGCGACCTGGCGGCGATGATCGCGGCGGCGGCGGCCCAGGCGGGCACGCCCCTCGCCGACGGCGACATCGTCGTCGTCACCTCCAAGATCGTCTCGAAGGCCGAGGGTCGTCTGGTCGAGTTGGCCGATGTCGAGCCCTCGCAGTTCGCCCTCGAGTGGTCGCGCACCTGGGACAAGGACCCGGCGGTCACCGAACTGGTGCTGCGCGAATCGAAGCGCATCGTGCGCCAGCTCGGCCCGATCCTGATCACCGAGACCCATCACGGCTTCGTCTGTGCCAACAGCGGTATCGATCAGTCGAGCAGCGGCGCTCATGGCCGGGTGGTGCTGCTGCCCGTCGATCCCGACGCCTCGGCCCGCACCATCCGGGCCGGCCTGCGGGCAGCCGGGGTCGATGCCGCCGTCATCGTCAGCGACACCTTCGGGCGGGCCTGGCGCGAAGGACAGACCGATATCGCCATCGGTGTGGCCGGTATCGAACCGATCCTCAGTTACATCGGCCAGGTCGATCCGCACGGCCACGAGTTCAAGGTGCAGGCCATCTGCACCGCCGACGAACTGGCCGGCGCAGCCGAACTGGTGAAGGGCAACGTGTCGCGGGTGCCGGTGGCCGTGATCAGGGGATTTGCCTTCCAGGTCAACGATGCGGCCACGATCGCGCCCGTCCTGCGCGATCAGATGCGTGATTTGTTCCGATAATCGCCGTCGCGCCGTCAGGTATAAGTGTCACGACTTCATATGGTCTGTTCAGTTCGCTTCTGAGCGACCGATAACGACAGCGTGACACCGCTGCCACATCTCCAGACCTTCACAGCAGCGGCTGTGCTCGAGGGCATTGGCGACAGCGTGTTCGTGGTCGGCACCGATGCCAGCCTCCAGTTGCTGAACGCCGCGACCGAGCGGATTCTCGGTGCCGATCGGCAGACCTGGCTGGGATGCCCGGTGTCGGACGTGGTCCATCCCGACGACTGCGCGGCGCTCCAGCAGTCGCTCGACGCCCTCGTGGCCGGCCACCTCGCCCCGGTGGTGTCGGTGCGGGTGCGCGACACGCACGGCACCTGGCGCTGGTTCGAGGCCGCCGGGATCGTCGACCAGGCCGGTGCCGGGGTGCAGGGGCTGATCTGCGTCGCCCAGGACATCACCGAAAAGCACATCCGCGAGGCGGCCGAGGGTGATGCGACGCTGTTCCACCAACTCGTCGACGTCAGCCCGGCGATGCTGGCGTTGCTCGACCGCGACGGCCTCGTCGTGCAGGTGAGCGATTCGTTCCTCCGCCGCTTCGAGCTCGAGCGCAGCGCGGTGGAGGGTCGACCGTTCGCCTGCCTGGCCTCGCTCGACGAGGGCCAGCAGATCAACGCGGCGGTCGAGCAGTTGCGCGAGGTGCGCCTGCGCTCGGTGCTCGAGGTGACACTGCATTCCACCTCGGGTGCGGCAGCGCCGGTGCGCCTCGACATGATGAGCCTGGTCGAGGACCCGCTCGTGAACGGTGTGGTCGTCACGATCGACGATCTCACCGAGTTGCGGGCCGCGCTCGCCGAAGCCGAGCGAGCGGCGCTGTACGACCAGCTCACCGGGTTGATGAATCGCCAGGCGCTGCTCCTCGAGTTGCAGCGTCGGCTGAGTTCGGGCGAGCCGTTCGCCGTGCTGTTCCTCAACCTCGACTACTTCCGTGCGGTCAACGACCTGTACGGCTACCCGGCGGGCGACGAACTGCTCGTGCAGGCCGCCGAGCGGCTGGAGCGGTCGATCCGCCCGAACGACGTGGTGGCCCGGGTGAGCGGCGACGAGTTCGTGGTGCTGGTCTCGGGGCTCGACGCTGCATCGGCGGCGGGGCTGGTGGAGCAACTCGAGATGGCGTTGGCGCAGGCCTACCAGATCTCGATAGGGCCGGTGCGGGTGGCCGCCAGCACCGGGGTGGCCGTCGCCGAGCCGGGTTCGACGCCCATCTCGCTGCTCGCCGACGCCGATGCCGAGATGCGCGAGGTGAAAGCACAGCGCCGTGGCCTGGCCAAGGTGTCGGTGTTCACCCGCCGCACCTCGTCGAGCGAGCGGATGTTGCTCGTCGAGGAGTGCCGCGTCGGCCTGACGCGCAACGAGTTCATCGCCCACTTCCAGCCGATCATCGACCTACGCACCCGCCGCCTCGTTCGCGTCGAGGCGCTGGTGCGCTGGCAGCACCCGCGGCTCGGTCTGCTGCGGCCGCAGTCGTTCATGAGCGTGGTCGAGGCCATGGGCTACGACGCCGAACTGGGCAACGCAGTGCTCGACTCGGCCTGCAATGCGCTGGCCGTGCTGGCTCGTAACGGCATCCAGCCCGATCTGTCGGTGAACTTCGCGATGGGTCAACTCACCGATGCCACCCTCGGTCGACGTGTGTCGGCGGTGATGAAGTCGTTCGGCATCGACATGTCGCGTCTCGTCGTCGAGATCACCGAACGGGCGCTCGTCGGGCGTCGTTCCACCATCGGCGCGGTGTCGCCCGAGGACTCGCTCATCGAGTTGCACCACCGCGGCGCACTGTTGAGTCTCGACGACTACGGCACCGGCGTCTCGTCGCTCAGCAACCTGCGTCGCTTCCCCCTCGCCGAGATCAAGATCGACCGCACCTTCGTGTCGCAGATGTGCGTCAACCCGCAGGACCGGGCGACGGTCGAGGTGATCCTCGGCCTGGCCCGCTCGCTGGGGTTGAAGGCGGTGGCGGAGGGTGTCGAGACCTCGGAACAACTCGAACTGCTGACGAAACTCGGATGTGATCAGGCGCAGGGCTACTTTGTCGGTGTGCCCATGTCGGTCGACGATCTCATCCAGTGGAGTTGGTCCTGACCCCCACCCTGTTCGCGTACGGCACCCTGCTTCCTGGCGAGCCGCGCTGGCAGTTCCTCGAGCCGTACGTGATCGACGAGGGTCGACCCGACACCGTGCCGGGCAGCCTGTTCGACACGGGCGAGGGATATCCGGCCGCCGAGTTCGGCGGGCACGGCCTCATCCACGGCAGAGTGTTCATCCTGCGTGCCGAACGCCGCGACGAGGCCCTCGACGTGCTCGATGCCGTGGAGGGCGCAGTGGAGGGCGGCTATCGGCGGGTGATCGTCACCACCACCGGCGGCACCGAGGCCTGGGCCTACGAGTACGGCGGTGGGCTCACGCTCACGCCGATCACCGGCGGGTCGTGGGTCGACCGCCGGCGCTGACCAGTTCGATCGCGCCACCCGGGTCGAGCGCCACCAGGCGGTCGGCGAGGTCGAGTTCGTCGAGATGGCGGCGGAACTCGCCGATCGGCCGGTCGAGCCAGGTGGGGGCGGTGCGGCCGGGCCGAACCGGGCTGTAGGTGCCCCAGTGGATGGGGATCACCCGGGCCGGGTCGATGCGCTCGGTGGCCTCGGCAGCTGTCGCGGGGTCGAGGTGGAGTTCGCCCAGTGTCTTGCCCCAGCCCCAGATGGGAACCAGCGCGACGTCGATCGGGCCGAGGCCGCGCATATCGTCGAACAGGCCGGTGTCGCCAGCGAAGTAGATGGTGGCACCGGGGGCTCGCACCACATAGCCCACCGGGTCGGCCGATGCCCGCGAGTAGGGGCCGCGGGTGGTGCCGTGCTCGGCGTGCACCGCCTCGACGACGACATCGCCGACGCTGAAGCGGTCGCCGCGTCGGATGCCGGTGACGGCGGCGGCGCCCACCTGGTCGACGAAGCGCTCGCCGCCGGCTGGCGCCACGACCTGGGCTCCGCCGGCGACACGCCGCAGCGACGGCGCATGGAGGTGGTCCATGTGCAGATGCGACAGCAGCACGCTGTCGACCGTGCCGAGGTCGGGCTCGGGGTGACGGCGCCGCAGATGGGCCAGCCGGTGGGTGAGCGCCGGGTCGGTGACGATGCGTGTGTCGCCCGCTTCGATGAGCACCGTGGCGTGGCCCACCCAGGTGATGCGTACGGGGGGCGGCGTCGGGCTCACACCGGTACGGTACCGGTCGGTCAGCCGTCGATGAGCGCGAGGGCCCGGCCGAGGGCGCGGATCGCCTGCTCGTCGATCGGGTTGGCGACGAGGATCACCTCGTCGGCGCCTGCGGCCGCATAGGCGTGCATCGCTGCGGCGACGGCGTCGGGTGTGCCGTGCAGCGGCGTGCACCCGTCGGGCACGCGGCGTTCGCGCGACGTCGGGTCGACCACCACCAGCACACAGGCGCTGCGCTCGATCTCGCCCGGTGGCCTGCCCACCCGCTCGGCGATGGTGCTCACGGTGGCGTTGAGTTCGGCGAAGCCCTCGGGGGTGTTGCCGAACTCGGTGAACCAGGTGTTCCACATCTCGACCTCGCCGAGCGTGAGTTCGAGCATTCGCGGACCGGTGCTGCCGATCATCAGCGGCACCGGGCGGTCGTCGGGCCGGGCCGACGGCGGCAGCAGCACGGCGTCGTCGACACTCGAGAAGCGCCCGTCGACCGTCGCCCGCTCGCCACGGACCAGCGGAACGATTGCCGCGAACGCTTCGGCGAAGCGGGCCACACGATGGTCGTAGGGCAGGCCGAACGCGCGGAACTCCACCTCGTTCCAGCCGGCGCCGAGGCCGAGCACCAACCGGCCGCCGCTGATCTCGTCGACCGTCGCGGCCATCTTCGCCAGCACGGCGGGAGGGTGGAATGCGGTGCACGCCACCAGCGGCCCCAGGGTGACGCGTTCGGTGGCGCCCGCCAACGCGGCGAGCATGGTCCACACCTCCCACGGCCCGCGCTCGTGCCCGCTCTCGCCGCGGTACAGCAAGTGGTCGCCGAGCCAGATCGAGTCGAACCCCACCTCTTCGGCGGTGCGGGCGAGGCCGACGTACTCGGCCCAGCGGACCTCGCGTTCGACCTCGGGGAGTTGGATGCCGATGCGCAGTGGACGGGTCACGGATCGGCACCGTAGTGCGCCACCCGCCGTCCGCCACCCACCCGCCGTCCGCCCGCCGCCCCGCCGTCCGCCGCCCACCCGCCGTCCGTTGCCCGCCGCCCGTCCGTTCGTGAGCGTGGACCCCGTGAGCGGTGGTCTGGGCTCACGGAGCGCATGGGTCGGTGAGCGTGGACCCGCGTGGGCGTGGTCCACGCTCACGGATGGCTGGAGGGGGAGGGATCAGGCGGCGGGGGAGACGCCGATGGCGGCGTAGGCGGCGCGGACGAGGTGCTCGCCGCGGGGGTCGCCCACCAGGCCCGACTGCATGTTGTTCATCATGTAGGCGATGGTGAGGTGGCGGTCGACGTCGACGATGATGACCGAGCCGCCCCAGCCGCCCCAGAAGCAGATCCGGCCGTCGGGGAAGTAGGGATAGCTCTCGTTCGGCAGGCCGTAGCCGATGCCGAACCGGCTGTGGATGCCGAGCACCAGGTCCATCCCGTTCGACTGCTCGCGGAAAATGGTGTCGATGGTGGCGGGCGACAGCAGCTTCACGCCGTTCACCTCGCCACCACAGGCCACCACCGACTGGCACAGCGCCACCGAGCGGGCGTTGCCGTGGCCGTTCGCGGCGCCGATGTCGGCCTGGCGCCACTCGGGGGTCCAGGCCGCCTCGGCGCCCGGGGCCGGGCCGGTGAAGGTCTTCACCAGCACGCTGTCGAGGTCGAGGGTGGAGAAGTCGATGGGGAGCGGCGGCGGCGGGATGACGTTCGAGATGCGGTGGAACTCGCTGGGGGCGATGCCGATGTGGAAGTCGGCGCCGAGGGGGCCGGCGATCTCGTCGGCGAAGAACTCGCCCAGCTTCTTGCCGGTGATGCGGCGGATGACCTCGCCCACCAGATGGCCCTGGTTGAGCGCGTGGTAGCCCGACTGTGTGCCCGGCTCCCACCATGGCGCCTGGGCGGCGAGCATCGAGGTGCTCTTCTCCCAGTCGTAGAGGTCGTCGACCACCACCGGCTGGTCCCAGCCCGACACGCCCGAGGTGTGCGACAGCAGATGGCGCACCCGGATGTCGCCCTTGCCGTTGGCCGCGAACTCGGGCCAGTAGGTGGCGACGGGCGCATCGACGTCGAGCAGACCCCGTTCGACCAGCACGAGCGCCGACAGCGCCATCATCGTCTTGGTGGTCGACCAGACGTTCACCAAGGTGTCGGCCTGCCAGGGCGCGCTGTGTGCTTCGTCGACCCAACCGCCCCAGATGTCGACCACCATCTCGCCGTCGAGCGAGACGGCCACCGAGCCGCCGACGTCGCCGCCGTTGTCGATACTGGCCGACAGCAGATCGCCCATGGCTGCGAAGCGGCCGTCGATGTGTCCGTGAATCTCTGCCACGACATCCCCCGATGTGTGATGGCGGCCGCCTGGTGCGGCGCCGTGGTGCGGAATCTACCGACCCCGGCGGAGCGAGCGTGCATCCGGTGAGCGACGAGGGACGCGCCCAGCCTGACGCCTCGTCGACGCGGGTAGGGTGCGCGCATGACAGGATCGATCCTCGGTACGAGGGTGC
The DNA here is from genome assembly GCA_040380855.1 of Acidimicrobiaceae bacterium. GTDB lineage: Bacteria > Actinomycetota > Acidimicrobiia > Acidimicrobiales > Ilumatobacteraceae > VFMC01. Next base: position 19,081 of record JBEIIG010000029.1, read on the forward strand.
TGCGTACCGAGGACCCGGCGTTGCTCGTCGGCGAGGTGCGCTACCTCGCCGACCTCGGCCTCGCCGATGTGCTTCATGCGGTGTTCGTGCGCTCGGAGATGGCTCATGCCGAGATCGAACGGATCGACGTCGACGCGGCGCGGTCGGCGCCCGGGGTGGTGGGTGTGTACACCGCAATCGATCTCGGTCTGGCGCCGTTCCACGGGATGGTGAAGGTCGACGATGCGTTCGCCCGTCCACCGTTGGCAGTCGACCGCGTGCGGTTCGTCGGCGAGGCCGTGGCGGTGGTGGTGGCGCACACCGCGGTGGCGGCGCGCGACGCAGCCGACCTGGTCGATGTGCGCCTGCGTGCTCTCGACGCCGTGGTGCACCCGGCCGACGCAGTGGCCCCCGACGCGCCGCTGCTGTTCGCCGACCGGCCCGACAACGTGGCGCTCAGCACCACCGACACTGTTGCGTCGGGGCTGTTCGACGACGCCGACGTGGTGGTGCGCGCCCGCCTGGTGAACCAGCGCATCGCCGTGGCACCCCTCGAACCGCACGCTGTCGCCGCCGACGTGCAGGCCGACGGGCGTCTCGTGGTGTACGGCTCGACCCAGATGCCGCACCTGCTGCAGCAGTTGCTCGCCGGTTCGCTGGCCATGCCGGCCGACCAGGTGCGGGTGGTCACCCCGCCGGTGGGTGGCGGTTTCGGGGGTAAGGCCGGGTTGTACCCCGAGCAGGTGGTGGTGGCGGCGCTGGCGCAGCGCCACGGCGGGCCGGTGCAGTGGGTGGCCACGCGCAGCGAAGACATGCTGTGCCTGAGCCACAGCCGTGCTCAGGTGCAGTACGCCGAGTTGGGCTGCCGACGCGACGGCACGTTCACCGGGCTGCGGGTGCGCCTGCTGGGCGACGGTGGCGCCTACCCGGGCCTCGGTGCGTTCCTGCCGGCAGGGACGCGTCGCATGGCCAACGGCACCTACCGGCTGCCGGCACTGCAGTTCGACATCGCGGTCGCGGCCACCAACACCACCCCGACGGGCGCCTACCGCGGTGCAGGGCGGCCCGAGGCCACGGCGCTGCTGGAGCGCATCGTCGACCTCGCCGCGCTCGAACTGGGTATCGACCCGATCGAGATCAGGCGTCGCAACCTCATCGCCGACGACGCCTTCCCGTTCACCACCCTCACCGGCCTCACCTACGACAGCGGCGCCTACAGCACCCCGCTCGACACGGCAGCGCAGGCGATCGGCTACGACGACCTGCGGCGCGACCAGGACGAGCGGCGCCAGCGTGGCGACCGTCGGCTGCTCGGCATCGGTGTGGCGGTGTACGTCGAGGTCACCGCCGGCGGGTCGGGCAGCGAGTACGGATCGGTGAGCGTGCACCCCGATGGCTCGGCCACGATCCTGGCGGGCACCTCGGCGCACGGTCAGGGCCATCAGACGACGTTCGCGATGCTGGTGAGCGACCAGACGGGTATTCCGGTCGAGCGGATCCGCCTGGCCGCCGTCGACACCGACGTGGTGCGATCGGGTGGCGGCACCGGCGGCTCGCGTTCGCTGCAACTGGGCGGTTCGGCAGTGTTCCGCGCCACCGAGGCACTGGTCGACAAGGCCCGCCACCTGGCGGCCCGCATGCTGGAAGCCGATGTCGACGACATCGTCGTCGACACGTCGACCGGTCGGGTGGGTGTGGCCGGCGTACCGGCCCGCAGCCTCGACTGGGCAGGCCTGGCCCAGGCGGCCCTCGACGACCCCGATGCCGTCGACCACGCCGACGGCACCTCGGGCCTGGCCGCCCAGTTCGACTTCGTGCAGCGCGGGGCCACGTTCCCGTTCGGTGCCCACATCGCCGTCGTCGAGGTCGACCGCGACACGGGCAAGGTGGTGCTGGTGCGCCATGTGGCGGTCGACGACTGCGGCACGGTGATCAACCCCGTGCTCGTCGAGGGCCAACAGCACGGTGGCGTCGCCGCCGGGGTGAGCCAGGCGCTGTACGAGCAGATGGTGTACGACACCGAGGGCAACCCGCTCACCGCGACGTTCATGGACTACGCCATCCCGTCGGCGGCCGAGTTCCCGAGTTTCGACGTGCGCAGCACCGAGACGCCATCGCCGCTGAACCCGCTCGGAGCGAAGGGCATCGGCGAGGCGAGCACGATCGGCAGCACCCCCGCGGTGCAGAACGCCGTGATCGACGCACTGGCGCACCTGGGGGTGCGTCACCTCGATCTGCCCTGCACCAGCGAATCGGTCTGGCGGGCCATCACCGCGGCCGAGGCGGGCGCCCTTGCTCACCCGTGGCACGAGCCGCCCGCGGTGTTCGCCCGGCTCGCTGCGGCACAGGCGGTCGACACCGACGGCCTGCGGGCCGCCGAGGGGATCTGACTGCGCTCAGATCCGCCGCAGCGGCGCCTGCTCGTGGTCAGCCAGGCTGAGGGTGACGACGGCGTCGGTGGCAGCACATCCTTCGCTCGAGACGATGAGCGGGTTCACGTCGACAACGTCGATGTGCGGATGGTCGGCGGCCAGCTGGGCGATGCGACAGATGGCATCGACGAGCGCGTCGGGCGCCACATCGGCCGCGGCCAGCGCAGCACCCACTCGCGACTGTTCGATCAGCTGCGCCGCGCCGGCGGGCGAGAGGGGCGCGAGGCGGCTGGCCTCGTCGCCGATCAGGTCGGCCTGCACACCGCCGAGGCCGACGCTCACCACCGGCCCGAGACGGCTGTCGGCCACACATCGCACACGCACGTCGACCCCGGGCGTGACCATCGCCTGCACCACCAACTCGTCGGCCCCCTCGCCGAGCGAACCACGCATCAGCGCGACGGCATCGATGACGGCATCGGCGTCGGCGAGATCGAGCGCGACCCCTGCAGCAGCCGATCGGCCGATGCGCCGCCGGGCCGCCTTCACCGCAACGGGCCAGCCCACCTGAGCTGCCGTGGCGGCGACCTGGTGGGCCGAGGCGGCGGTGCTGACCCGGGTGGCCGGCACCGACAGCCCGTAGGCCGTGAGCAGCGCGATGCCGTCGGGCACCGTGCAGCGGTGGGCGCCGGATGCCAGTGCCGCTGCGAGCACCTGCTCGGCGCCGGCGTGGTCGACGTCGTCGATCGACACCGGCGACGCCTCGGCTTCGGTGGCGAGCCAGTGGGCGTAGGCCCACATGCGCCCGAGCACCGCCACGGCCGGTTCGGGGAACGAGAACGACGGCACCCGCGAGCCGGGCGCGATGGGTCCGTCGTCGCGCCCCAGCATGACGGCCACCACCGGCTTGGTGGCACCCCGTGCAGCGCGGTCGATCTGCTCGACCGGCGCCGAAGCGGTGGCGATGGGTGGGGCGTGCACCACCAGCACGGCATCGACATCGGGTGACTGCAGTGCTGCGCCGAGGGCCGCCTCGAGATCGGCCGGCGTCGAGTTCCAACCGATCTCCAGCGGCGCCGGCACCTCCACCAGACCGGCCGCACGGATGGCGGCTGCGGCGAGCACTCCGGGGCTACGGGCGTTGGTGAGCACCGCCACACGCGGGCCACGGGGCACCGGTTGGTCGGCCAGCACCCGTGTGGTGTGCAACAGGTCGGTGACCGTGGGTACCTCGATGAGACCGGCCTGCTGGTAGAGCGCGGCACCGGCGGTGCCGATCGCGGCAGCGCCGGTGCGCACCGCCACGATCGGGCGACGACGGGCCACGCGGCGGGCGATCCGGGCGAACTTGCGCGGGTTGCCGAAGCTCTCGGTGTAGAGGCCGATCACCCCCGTGGCGTCGTCGTCCTCCCAGAACTGCAGCAGGTCGTTGCCCGAGATGTCGCTCTTGTCGCCCAGTGAGACGAACCACGAGATGCCCATCGACATCTGGCCGGCGAGGCGCAGCAGCGACGAGCCGAGCGAACCCGACTGCATCGAGATGGCGATGGAACCGCGGGGCAGGTCGATCGGGACGAGTGCGGCGCTCAGCCCGTGTCCGTTCGGCTGGGCGCTGGCGGCGATGCCCATACTGGCCGGGCCGATGAGGCGCACACCGTTGCGCCGGGCGTGCTCGACCAGACCGGGCATGTCGAGGCTGGGCATGTCGAGGCTGGGCATGTCGTCGACAGCGGTGACGACGACCGCGCCGCGCACCCGCTTGGCGATGCACTGGTCGATCGTGGCGGGCAGTTGCGCTGCCGGCACGGCGACGACGGCCAGCCACACGTCGTCGGGAACGGCGTCGACCGACGGGTAGCAGGGCTGGCCGTCGAGGGTGGTGTGGTGCGGGTTGACGGCGAACACGGGCACACCCGAACGTTGCACGTTGCGCCACAGCTCGGCACCGATCGAGCCCGGTCGTTGCGAGGCGCCGATGACCGCGATCGACCGGGGCAGCAGCAGGCGTGCCACGGCGCGGCTGTCGGCGCGGTGCTCGCGGCCCTCCACCGAGTCGACGAACTGTTCGGTGTCGACGAGGGGGAACTCGACGTCGACGATGCCGCTGTCGAACTGGCGCCGCACCGGCCAACCGGCCCGGCTGAACACGGCGAGCATCGACCGGTTGTCGGCCAACGTCTCGGCGGTGAACCGGGTGATGCCGTTGGCGCGGGCGATGGCGGCGAGGTGCTCGAGCAGCAAGGTGGCGATGCCCTTGCCCCGCTGCTCGGCGTCGACCATGAAGGCGACGTCGGCGTCGGGGCGGGCCTGCCAGCGTTCGTAGCTGGCCCAGGCGACGAACTCGCCGTGCAGTTCGAGCACGAGCGCCACCCGGTCGCGGAAGTCGATCTCGGTGAAGTGACGGATCTCGGTGTCGCTCAGCGTCGGCTTGGGCGAGAAGAACCGGCGGTACTGGGCTTCGCTCGGTTGGCGTTCGTGGAAGGCTCGGAGCGCGGCGGCATCGTCGGGCCCCATCGGTCGCACGAACGCCGACTCGCCGTCGGCGAGCACCACTGCAGCGGCCCAGCGGTCGCGTCCGTCGTCCACCCCACGAGCATGCCAGAACTCGGCCGGGGCGCACTGCCGCGGTCTACGGTGACGGCCATGAACACCGACGAATTGATGGCCATCACCTGCCCGATCATCCGCGACACGGGTTGGGCGTTCTACTTCACCCCGGCCACACGCGAGCGTGGGGCAGCGCTGGGCCTCGACCCGCTGCAGACCTATGTGGTGGGCCGCGGCGGCGTGCTGGGCGATGTGGATGCATCGGTGGTGTCGAGCGCGTTCGGGTATTTCAACCCGGTGTTCCTGGCCGGTGTGTGGAACGCCGGAACCGCGGTGTGCGCGCCGCGTGCGGCCGGGCGGATGTTCGCCGAGGCATGTGCCGAGCACGGCCGGGCCCGCCTGGCCGATGTGGCCGGTCTCGAGGCCTTCGTGGCCGCCGCGGGTGCGGTGAACGACGCGGCCGATCCCGACGGCCTGGCGCTGTATGCCGGCACCGCGGCCGAACCCCTCGTCGACGATCTGCCGGGCAGGGCGATGCAACTGGTCACGGTGCTGCGCGAGTACCGCGGCAGCGCCCATCTGGCGGCCATCAGGGCGGTCGGCCTCGACTCGAAGACGGCGCACTTCGTGAAGCGGCCCGGCGACGTGAAGATGTTCGGCTGGAGCGACGCCGACGCCCCTGAGATCACCGACGCCACCCGGCAGTCGATGGACGAGGCCGAGGTGATCACCGACCGCATCGTGCGCTCGGCGTACGCCGTGCTCGACGACGCCGGGGCACAGGCGCTCGTCGACGGCCTCCGGGCGATTCAGGCGGCGCTGTAGGCCCAGACCGCGTAGAGCGGATCGCCCGCGGTGAACGGTGGCGTGCACAGCGCCGCCGTCGGCTCTTCCCACCCGCCGCTGCGGCGGAAGTACTCGGCCACGATGGCCACTCGCCCCTCGTCGTCGGTGCGCAGCCAACCGGTGATCGCCTTGGTGGGGAAGCACCGGTTCGAGAACGTGCAGACGAACGGCGCACCCGGCACCAGCACGCGACGGATCTCGCGGAACACCTCGATCGGCTGCACCAGGTAGTCGACCGACACACAGCACACCGCGGCATCGAACGACGCGTCGGCGCACGGCAGTCGGGGGTCGACGTTCAGGTCGTGCACGATGCGTTCGTGGGCCGCCTCGTTGGCGGCGAGTTCGTTGGCGTTCATGCCGAGCACGGTGAGGTGCTGCGGCGGGGTGCGGAAGTGCGAGATCCACGACGACATCACATCGAGCACCCGCCCCGTGAGGCCGAGGTGCTCGTACAGGGTGCCGACGGCGGCGATGGCGCGGTCGTCGATGTGGGTGACCAACCGGTCGAAGGCGTAGAAGTTCGCGTCGGGTGACGGATCGGCCCGCGAGAAGAACCCGGCAGGGAAACCGTGGTCGTCGGTGGTCATGTGGGCCTTCCGTTGCGGGCGAGTGCGGCATTGCTCCACTCGGGTCGTCCGGTCACCTCGGTGCCGAACCACGCGGGTGGTGCGAATCGTTCGGCGGTGGCCACGTCGGCGAACTCGACCTCGATCGTCACCAACCCGTCGAGGGCGTCGTGATAGCGGTCGACCTCGGCGATGTGTCCGTCGGCGAGCGGTACGTGGTAGCGGGTCTTGTCGATCCGGCGCCCGGCGGTGTGCGGCCACAACTGCTCGGCCTCGTCGGCCGGCAGGGGCACCTCCACCTCGGTGCGCTGCAGTCCCGCCCCGGCCTTCACGGTGAGGACGGCCGCTGCGGCGGTGATGCGCAGGCGCACCGCGACGGCGCCGCCATCGGTGAGGTAGCCCTGGCGCATCGGTGTGCCGGGGTCGAGCACGAGCGCATCGGGTAGGTGTGCGACGACGAAACGGCGCTCGATCTCCACGGCCACGGCGCCCAGTATGGCGGCCTACTCGGGGTCGACGTCGAGGAGCAGGTCGCGTACGAGCAGGAAGTACCAGCCGACGACGGCCACGCCGAGGACGTTGATGATGATGCAGGCCGCCACGTAGCCCCCGGCGTAGTCGACCGTGTTCAGCCCGTCGGCCTCGATCGACTGCCACAGGGCGATGCCGAGGAAGACCACGAGCACCGCCCCGGCTACGAGCAACGAACGCGGGGTGAGTCGGCCTTCGAGGTCGTCGGGGGTGCCGGGGTCGTCGTGACGCACCCGGCGGGCCCGGCGGATGGTGACCGCGGCGATGGCCGCAGCGAACCAGGCGAGGCCCACGGCGTAGGCCCCCAGGGTGTCGCTCGGCCGGTGCCAGCCCGAGGCCAGCACGCCGGTGCCGAACGCCGCGGTGATGACAGCGGCGACGACGGCAGCGATCCAGCGGTGTCGTCGTGGTGTGACGGTGACGAGGCCGAGTGACAGCACGATGCCGATCGTGGCGTGACCGCTCGGGTAACTGTTGAACGTGATGCCCTGTACATCGCTGAACTGGGGTCGGGTGAGCAGTTCGAGCTTCAGGATCTCGGTGGTGACGACCGCGAGCGACATGGCGGCACCGACGGTGACGGCCAGGCGCAGGCGGCGGCGCAGCAGGGCGGTGAGCACGATGAGGCCACCGAACACGAACAGCGACTCGACCGTGACGGTGTTCAGCAGGCGGTCGGTGCGGCGGGTGGCGGCGGGCTTCACGGCCGCACGCCCCTCGAAGGCGAGGTCGTCGATCTCTTGGCCCCAGCGGGTGCGCACGAACACGATGTAGACGACGGCCACCATGGCTGCGGCGATGGCCGCGGTGACGGCGAGCGTGCGACGGCGGCGCTCGAGCACCGGGTCGGCGAGCGGCTCAGCCATCGGCGAGGTGCGTTCCGATGATCGCGGCGAGGAGCGGTCGGAACGAGGCGAGGTCGGGCATGGTCGCCGCCGGGTCCTTCCCGGCGTCGTCGCAGCGGCGCAGTTCGACGGCGTCGAGCGCGAACGGTTGGTCGGTGAAGGCTGCTGCTGCGGCGGGCTCGAACGGGCCGCCCTGCAGGCCGAGGCTGTGCACCGAGGCCGGTGAGAGCTGGGCCAGATACGTGGCATCGGTGGCACACAGGTAGCGCTTGGCGGCTACGTGCAGGCGTACGGGCTCGGTGACCGACGGCGGGAACCACCGGGCCAGGTAGCGGGCCCCCGCCTCCTGGTGCACCGTGTCGATGCCGTGGTCGGCGGCGTCGTCGGCCATACCGTGCACCAGGTGACCGATGTCGTGCAGCAGCGCTGCGGCCACCAGGTCGGGTGCTGCACCCCGCTGGTGGGCGACGACGGCGGTCTTGATGGCGTGTTCGGTCTGCGACACGGGTTCGCCCAGGTACGAGTCGTCGCCGCGCAGAGCGAACAGCTCCATCAGCCGGTCGACCACCACCTCGCTGCGGCCGACCGAGCGGCGCATGACGGCGATGGTGCTGCGCAGGCCGTCGATGTCGGCGTAGCAGCCCTGCAGATGGCGGGCACCCGACTGTGCGTCGTAGGCGGTGCGGCCGTGCAGCACCCGTCGGTTGTCGACGATGAACAGGTCGCCGGGTTCGAGGTGCAGGCGCACCTGGAAGCGCGGGTCGGCCATCAGCTGCGAGAACAGCACGAACGCGTCGTACCAGGTGTTGACCGCGTCGGCGGGCAGCGACGGGGGCTGCATCGACCGGCTGTTGCAGCGCACACCGCGAACAGCACCGCTGGGGTCGAGGTCGATCATCGGTGCCGCATGGTGGAGGTCGGCGGTGCCGTCGGCATAGGCGAAGGTGACGGGCGCCGAGGTGAGCAGCGCGAAGCCATCGGGCAGTTGGGTGCGCACCTCGGCGGCGATGCGCCAGGCGTCGACCAGCACGTTGTCGCCGCCCGAGGCGGTCGACTGCAGGCAGTGCAGCAACTGCAGGGTGGGTGCCGGCTCGCGGTAGGGGTTGTCGGTGTGGGGCGGGAGGCCGAGCGAGGTGTCGGCCAGGTTGGCCGGGTCGACCACCGAGCGCACATCGAAGAACCTGCCGTAGTTGGTGTGGCGCACGTAGCCGAACACCTCGGCTACCCGGGCCACCTCGCCGTCGACGACGGGCACCCCGTGCAGCACGCCGAAGCCCAACCGGTCGACGGCTTCGAGCCAGCGCAGACGGTCTGGTGCCGACGCCATGAACTCGGCATGGGTGCAGGTGGGGGTGTGGGGCGCGATCGCGGCGTCCCACAGCAGTGGTGGTTCGCGACCAGCGAGCGGTGCCTCCGCCAGCTCCTCGATGCGGTAGCGACTGCGGTGTCCGTCGGGTGCCCAGTCGACGACGAGCACGTCGCCGTCGGCGGATGCCTCCACCGAGGCGCTGGCGGGGTGCAGATCGGGCGTGAACGTGGCGGGGTCGACGAGCCGCTGGCCGTTGGGGTGTCGGCAGGCGGCGCACTCGCACCGGTGACGCAACCACGCGAACGCGAGCGGATGGGGCAGTGACGGGTGGTCGACCACGAGTACCCGCTGGCTCCGATCGACCCGCGCACTGCTCGCCATGCGAGGCACGTTAGTCAGCGGTGGTGGCGCCGCGCAGGTAGACGAACCAGTAGGTGAGCCCCACCAGCACACCGCCGCCGATCATGTTGCCGAGCGTCACGGGCAGCAGGTTGTTGACGATCGCGTCGCCCCACGTGAGCGAGCCGGTGGCGTCGGTGACGTGGTCGCGCACGAGCAGGCCGAGGGGTAGGAAGTACATGTTGGCGATGCTGTGCTCGAAGCCGCACGCCACGAACGCTGTGATGGGGAACACCACCGCGAGGATGCGGTCGGTGGTCGACCGGGCCGAGAAGCTGAGCCACACCGCCAGGCACACCAGCAGGTTGGCGAGGATGCCGAGCACGACGGCCGGTGCGATGTCGAGGCTCGCCTTCGCGGTGGCGATGGCCACGGCCCGTTCGCCGATCGCGCCGCCCCCTTGGCGGTACTGGCCCGACCAGAACACCAGCACCGCCACGCCGGCCGCACCCACCAGGTTCGCCACGTAGACGACGCCCCAGTTGCGCAAGACGGCGCGTACCCGCACCCTGCGGCCCACCGCCGCCATGACGATGAGCATGTTGCCGGTGAAGAGTTCGGCGCCGCCCACCACCACCAGCACGAGGCCGAGCGAGAACGTGAGGCCGCCCAGCAATCGGGCGATACCGGGGGCCATCCCGTCGCCGGCGGTGACGGCCGTCGAGAACGCCGCACCGAGGGCGATGAAGGCTCCGCCGAGCACGCCGAGCACCGCGAGGCGGGCGAGGGGCATGGCGGCCTTGGCGACGCCGACGCCCTCTGCGCGGCGAGCCATCTCGGCGGGCAGCAGGGCGTCGACGTCGCTCATGGGTCAGGCCTCGCTGTCGGAGGCGATCAGTCGGCCGTACACCAGGCCGGCCAGCACCGCACCCACGATGGGGGCGAGGATGAACACCCACACCTGCCCGAGGGCGTCGCCACCTTCGAAGATGGCGGGAGCGATCGAGCGGGCAGGGTTCACCGAGGTGTTGCTGATGGGGATGCTGATGAGGTGGATGAGGGTGAGCGCCAGGCCGATGGCCAGGCCGCCCATTGCGGGCGACGCCTTCTTGTGTGTGGCGCCGAGGATGATGATGAGGAACATGAAGGTGAGCACGATCTCGGCGATGATGACGGCACCGAGGCTGTAGAGGCCGCGGTCGTCGCCGTAGCCGTTCGAGGCCAGCGAACCCCACTTGCGCTCCCAGCCGGCGTTGCCGCTGACGATGGCCCAGATGGCGGCGATGGCGATGATGCCGCCGACGATCTGCGCCACGATGTAGGCACCGGCGTCTTTCGGGTTGAAGCGCTTGGCTGCCACCAGGCCCAACGTGACCGCCGGGTTGAAGTGACCGCCCGACACGTGGCCGAGCGCATACGCACCGGTGACGACGGTGAGGCCGAAGGCCAACGAGACACCGGTGAGGCCGACGCCGTTGCTCAGGTCGCCGCGCGTGATGATGGCGAACACGGCCGTGCCGCAACCGCCGAGCACGAGCCAGAACGTGCCGATCAGCTCGGCAGCGAGCCGCCGAGTCATTCCTTGGTCCATGGGAACCCCCTTTGAGGTCGAACGGCTCGTCACCCCCCGGTGGACGGCCGACGGCGTACGCCGCGTCGCGAACGTTACTGATCGGTACCTGCAGGTCAGGCGATGGTCGCGCCCCATCGACATCGCGCGGAAGATACGGTGAGACCGTTGCGCCGACCACTTCGCCCCCGGACCGTTTGGACGGTGACGTCGACCGGTCAGGTCCCGTCCCGGAGCCGCCACTCCTGGTCGGGCCTGCCGGTCGTGTCATCGTTGGTCGCCGTCGCGGCACTGACTGCGATCGTGCCGTCGCCGACGGCCGCTGCTGCCTCGCCAGTGCCTGCTCGCGAACCCGCGGAGGCACCGTCGACAGCGACCGCAACGACCGATCAGATCCTCGTACACGTTCGCCAGCCGGTGGCCCGGTCGACGGTGCGGGCCCTGGCCGTCGACGCGAGTGAGGCCGTCGACACGACGGTGACGGGTCTGCGGCAACTGGCCAGCGATCGGTCGACGTACATCGTCGAACTCGACCGCCCCGCCGATGCCGCCGAACTGGCGGCACTCACCGCCGACCTCGAGGCCTCGCCCGGGGTGGTGTGGGCCGAACCCGATGTCCGCATGCGACCTACCGTCACCCCGACCGACCCGTTGTACGGCTCGTACCAGTGGGATCTCACCGCACCGGTCACCGGGCGGATCGGCGCCAACCTGCCGGGTGCGTGGGACCTCACCACCGGCTCGGCAGCGGTGCGGGTGGCCGTGATCGACACCGGTTTCCTCGATCACCCCGACCTCGCCGGCCGGCTGATCGGTGGATACGACTTCGTGGGCGACCCCGAAACGGGCAACGACGGCGACGGCCGCGACCCCGACGCGCGCGACCCCGGCGACTGGGTGACTGCGGAGGAGGACGCCGGCCCCGTCTACACCGGGTGCGGCGTGACCGACAGTTCGTGGCACGGCACCCATGTGGCTGGCACGATCGGGGCATCCGCCAACAACGGCATCGGTATCACGGGCATCAACTGGACGTCGCCCATCGTGCCCGTGCGGGCGCTCGGCAAGTGCGGTGGCTACACCAGCGACATCATCGACGGGTTGCGCTGGGCGGCGGGCCTGCCGGTGAGCGGTGTGCCCGACAACCCGCACCCGGCACGAGTGCTCAACTTGAGCCTCGGCGGCGACGGGCCTTGCAGCTTCTCGTTCCAGAGTGCGATCGACGCTGTCGTGGCCGCCGGCGCAGTGGTGGTGGTGGCATCCGGGAACGAAGGGATCGAGGTGGCCTACACGGGGCCCGGAACGGGTGCCTCGCCGGCCAACTGCGACAACGTGATCACCGTCGCCGCCACGTCGCGCACCGGGCGCAAGGCGTCGTACAGCAACACGGGCAGCAAGGTCGACATCGCGGCACCGGGTGGTGACTCGGCGTTCGATGGGGGCAGCGGCACCATCATCTCGACACTGAACGACGGCCTCACCACGCCGGGTTCGGCCATCTACGAGTTCTACGAGGGCACCAGCATGGCGGCACCGCACGTCGCCGGCATCGTGTCGCTGATGCTGTCGCGCAACGCGGCGCTCAGCCCGGCCGAGGTGTCGTCGATCCTGCGTTCCACCGCCCGGGCCTTCTCGCCGTTGAGCGGGTGCACGACCTCGATCTGCGGAGCGGGCATCGTCGACGCTGCGGCGGCTGTGGCGGCGGTGCCGGCGGCCACACCCGGCCCCTCGCCCGACCCATCGCCCGGGTCGGGTTTTGTGGGTGTGACGCCGCGGCGGTTGGTGGATTCGCGTGTGGGTGAGCCGCAGGGTGCGGTGTCGGTGGTGAAGCAGCAGTACGGGGGTGCTGCGGTGTTGCAGGTGCCGGTGTTGGGTGTGGGTGGTGTGCCGGGTTCGGGTGTTGGTGCGGTGGCGTTGAATGTGACGGTGACGGGTTCGTCGGGTGCGGGGTTTGCGTCGGTGTTTCCGTGTGGTGGTGCGGTGCCGGGTGTGTCGAGTGTGAACTTCGGTGCGGGGCAGACGGTGGCGAATGCGGTGGTGGCGCCGGTGGGGTCGGGGACGGTGTGTGTGTATTCGAATGTGATGACGGATGTGATCGTCGACGTGAGTGGCTGGTTCGCCAGCTGACCCCGCACACGTTGTGGCAGTAGTTCTGCCACAACGTGGTACCGTCCGGGGATGAAGATCACCTTGCTCGGCACCGGCAGCCCGCTTCCCGACCCGCGGCGTGCGGGGCCGTCGACCCTGGTGAGCGCAGCCGGAACCCACCTGCTGGTCGACTGCGGCCGGGCGGTGGTGATGCGCCTCGCTGCCGCCGGTGTGCTGCCCCCGATGCTCGGCGCCGTGCTGCTCACCCACCTGCACAGCGATCACCTCACCGACCTCAACGACGTCATCACCACGCACTGGGTGATGAATCCGGCGCCGGCGACGCTGCGCATCGTCGGTCCGCCACGCACCGCCGAGGTGGTCGACGCCACGCTCGCCGCACTGGCCCCCGATATCAGCTATCGGCTCGATCACCACGCCGATCTCACCCGGGGGCCGATGGTCGAGGTGGTCGAGGTGGGCCCCGGCGACGAGTTCGAGGTGGCAGGTGTGGGGGTGCGGGTTGCCGCCACCGATCATCGCCCGGTCGAACCGACGGTGGCCTATCGGCTCGAGGCCGACGGACGGACCGTGGTGATGGGTGGCGACGGTGTGCCGTGTGCATCGCTCGACGAACTCTGCCGTGGGGCCGACGGCTATGTGCAGACCGTGCTGCGCGACGACCTGGTGCGGATGGTGCCGAACGCCCGGTTCCAGGACATCCTCGACTACCACTCGACGGTGGCCGACGCTGCCCGCACCGCGGCACGTGCCGGGGTGCGCACCCTCGTGCTCACCCACTACGTCCCCTCGCTGCAGCCCGGGCAGGAGGATCAGTGGCGGGCGCTGGCCAGCGAGCACTTCGCCGGCGACGTGGTGCTGGGCGACGACCTCACCAGCGTCGAACTCTGACACGATGACGGCGGTGGAGCCGCCGTCCGACCGAGGCCATCGCGATGCGATCGACGTCGCCCGCGTGGGTGCGCTCGCCGTGGTGGTGGCCGGCCATCTCCTGCTGGCGGTCATCGACCGCGGCCCCGACGGTGCCGTGCGCGGCGCCAACCTGTTGTCGCTGCGGCCCGACCTGGCCTGGCTGAGCCTCATCGCTCCGATGCCGGTGTTCTTCGCCGCCGCAGGGTGGGCGAACAGCCAGAGCTCGCTGCGCGCCGCGACCACCCGGCTGCGCCCACTGGTGGGCCTCACCACGGTGGTGGTGCTGCTGTGGTACCTGCCGGCGGTCGTCGAGCGGGTGGCCACCGGCGAGCGCGGGCCACTCGGCGACGGTGCCCGCATCGCCACCCAGCCGGTGTGGTTCCTGGCCGCCTACGTGCCGTTCGCCGCGCTCGGGCAGCGGCTGGCCCGGTGCGCGCAGCGGCCCGCACTGGCCGTCGGGGGGTGCCTGGCGTTGCTGGCGGTGCTCGACCTGCTGCGCTTCGGGAGCGGTGCGGCCGACGCGATCGGCTGGCTCGGCTTCCTGCCGGCATGGGGTGTGCCCTGGTTGCTCGGGGCCTGGTGGCGTACCGCTGCGCCGGGGCAGGAACGATGCGTCGGTGCCGGGTTGGTGGTGAGCGCGGTGCTGGCCGGATGGCTGCTGGTGGCGCGCCTCGGCTACGAGCCGGCACTGATCGATGCGGTGGCCGGGCGACGCTCGAACACCACCCCGCCGACGCTGTTCACCGCCGTGGCCGCACTGGGGCAGGTGGGTGTGCTGCTGGTGGTGGCCCGGGTGTTCGACCGCGTGGGTGGTGCCCTTCGCCCGCTGCTGCGCCGGGCACGGGCGGTGGCGGTCGGTGTGTACCTGTGGCATCTCACCGCGCTGGCACTGTGCGCCGGACTGGTGGCGGTGGTGGTGCCGATGCCCACTCGGTTGAGCACCGCCTGGTGGTTGCTGCGCCCGGTGTGGTGGGCGGCGGTGCTGGCGGTGACCGCGGCGCTGGTGGTGGCGTCGGCTCGAGCCCAGGTACGCCTGGCCGCACGCCCGATGGTGGCGCGGTGGCGGAGCGACCAGGTGGTGGTGGCAGGTGTGGTGGCGGCCGCGGTCGGTGCTGCCGCCGTGGGCCTGCGCGGCCCGGCGTCGGTGCCGCTGGCAGCGGCGTGCGTGGCGCTGCTGCTCAGCGGGTGGTGGCTGCTGCCCGCGCCGGCGGCCCCGCCGGCTCGCCCGCCCGAGGGAACATCAACTGACCGGCCACCCCACGGGTGATCTCGGCGAACTCCTCGGCGAAGGCAACGATCAGGTCGTCGAGTGACACCATGCCGGCCACGCGCCCGTGGCTGGTGACCGGCAGACGACGGAACGAGTGCCGACCGAACAGGCGCACCACGTCGCGCACATCGGTCGAGCCATCGACCGACACCACGTCGAGGCTCATGATCGCGTCGATGCGGCCGTCGAGCGGCACGCCGCGAGCGATGCCGTGGACCACGACGTCGCGGTCGGTGACGATGCCCACGATGCGGTCGCGGTCGTCGACCACGACGACCGATCCGACGCCTTGGTCGGCCATCGTCTCGGCCGTGTCGGCCAGGGTGGCGTCGGGGGGCAGGACCACCACGGGACGCAGTGCCATCTCTTCGATCTTCATACTGCGACGATGCCTCCGCGGCTCGCCGCACGACGAGGGTCGAAGGGCTCGCGCAGGCCGGGTCGTTCAGCCGCTGACGGGCACGAGCGCGTCGAGCAGGGCCGCCTCGTCGACCGTTGCTGCGCCAACGCACCGGTCGGCAGCACCGTAGGTGAGGTAGATCGTGCCGTCGTCGCGGCGGTACGCGCCCTGGACGAACACCACGTCGTCGACATCGCCGATGCGCTCCCACTGCAGTTCGGGTGTCATCAGCGCATCGGGCAGCACTGCCACCACCGCAGCCGTCGTCGGGTCGAGCAGGGCGACGTTGATCGTGTACACCCCGGCGCTCGAGCGCTCGTGGAAGAACAGCAGCAGCCCGCGGTCGGTGACGATCGGCGGGGCGCCCGCACCCACGCCCGACGCCTCGGAACCGGGCGCGATGATCGTGTGGCGGTCGAGGGCAGCGAGATGGTCGGCCCAGTACGCGTCGTCGGCGTGCCACAGGTGGTCGAGGTCGTCGAACACGGCTACCTGCATGTTGGGGTGGATGCGGTGCATCAGCGCCACGCGGCCGTCGGCGAGCGGGAAGATGATCGCGTCCTTGTTCGGGACGTCGTCGGGGCCGAGGTGCTTGGCGCTCGAAGGGTCGAGGTGGAAGCGTCCGCCGTGGTAGGTGAGCCGGTGCGCGCCGATACGCCACGGCCCGCCCCGTTCAGGTGCCGGCAGGCGGGTGTAGGTCATGACGATGTGGTGGTCGTCGGCGCACGGGATCGCCTGCACGCGAGGGTCTTCGAAACTCCAGATCTCGTCGTCGGCCTCGGCCAGCACGTAGCCGAACTGGTAGCCGAGACCATCGAGCGAGGTGAACACCACGATGTCCGACACGTAGTCGAGGAACCGCGGCCCCGGCCCGTCGTTACGGCGATAGCCCTCGCGGATGGCGCGGGCGAACAGGTGGTAGCGGCCGTCGTGGTGGAGCAGGCCGGCGTTGAAGATGGGCCCGTAGCCGGGCACGGCACCGTGGTCGACCACCGGTCGGTCGGCGATGCGTCGGACGAGCGGGGGAGGGGCCGTTCGGCTGTTCATGCAGTCGATTGTCTCAGCGCCTCCGCGGCCCGCCACGGCAGGAGAGCAAGTCACATGTACCGAATCCAGTGCCGGACGGTTCTGTGTGACGGTCTGTTCGGCACCTCCTCGGCGGCCGGTCGACCATCGCGACACCCGACGTCGTCGCCGTACGGTGCGCGCATGGTCGCCATCGCCCCGCCCGTCCCGCCCACCATCACCCTGGCCCGCCTCACCGAGTTGGCGCGGCACACCGGCTCGCCGAGCGTGTCGGTCATGATGCCGATCGATCGGCGGCATCCCGACGACCGCCTCGATCACGGGGTGCTCGACCGACTGGTCGACCGCGCCCGGGCGGCGCTCGACCCGTGGCGCACCGGGGTCGACATCGACGCCCTGCTCGCACCGATGCGTTCGGCGCTGGAGCGACGAGTGGTGGCCGAACACGGTGAGTCGGTGGTGTTCTTCACCAGCCCTGGGTTCGCCGCCGAACTGGAGGTGGGCCGGCGGATCGAGCCGTTGTGCGTGGTGGGCGACCGGTTCGAGGTGAGCCCGCTGGTGCCGTGTGTCGACCTCAGCGTGGGCGGGCACGTGCTGGCGCTCGGCGCCGAGCACGTGCGCCTGTACCGCATCGGTGCCGTGGGTCTGCACGAGTGCGATGTCGACGATCTGCCGCGTTCGGTCGACGAGGCGCTGTGGTTCGAGCGGACCGAACGCCACAGCGGAGCGCACTCGGGCGGCCAGACCGGTCGGCGCGCGACCGTACGGCGGGCCCACGGCAGTGGTGTGCAGCAGGAAGACCGCAAGGCCCGCCTCGACCGCTACCTCCACCTGCTCGACCATGCGGTGCTGGCCCATGTGGGCGCCGACCGCAGCCATCCGCTGGTGGTGGCCGGCACCGGCCCGATGGTCACCCGCTACCGGGCCGTGTCGCGCCATCCCTGGCCGCTCGCGGTCGACCTCGGCAGCACCGTGCGCCTGGGCGACGACGAGTTGCGCCGGCGGGTCTCGGCCGAGGTGGCTGCGGCCACCTCGATCGACCCGGTGCTCGAACGCTTCGATGCATTGCTGGGCACCGGCCTCGCGGGCAGCGACCCCGCCGAGGTGCTGAACGCCGCGGCCGATGGTGCGGTGGCGCATCTGCTGGTGGCCGGTGTCGAGCCGTGGTGGGCGTTGTGGCCCGATTCCACTGCCCGGCTGGCCGACCCGGTGCCGGGGGCGGTCGACCTCGTGAACCAGGCCGTCACCGACGCACTGCGATCGCACGCCACCGTGCTCGTCGTTCCCACCGACCGACTGCCCGATGGTGCCCCTGTGGGCGCCCTGTACCGGTACTGACCGTGGCCGAACATCCCCACGACCCACGCGAGCTGTTCCGTCGCTACGAGCACAACCCCATCCTGCGCGGCCTCGATCTGCCGAAGATGGAGAACACGGTCTTCAACCCGGGCGCGGTGATGTTCGACGGCGAGACACTGCTGCTCGCCCGGGTCGAGGACCGCACCGGACTGTCGCGGTTGATGGTGGCGCGCAGTGCCGACGGCTACCGCGACTGGGTGCTCGAACCGCACCGCTCGCTCGTGCCCGATCCGGGGTGGTGGGCCGAGGAGTGGGGGGTGGAAGACCCCCGGATCACCCGCATCGACGACACCTACCACATCGTCTACACGGGGTTCTCGACGGCTGGGCCCGTGGTGTGCCGGGCCACCACCACCGACTTCGTCACGTTCGAACGCAAGGGTGTGATGGCGGTGCCCGAGGACAAAGATGCCGCGCTGTTCCCGCGCCAGATCAACGGCCGGTGGGCGATGCTGCACCGGCCGGTGCCGAACTTCCGCGAGATGGGGGCACACGTGTGGATCTCGTGGAGTCCCGACCTGGTGCACTGGGGGAACCCCGAGCCGCTGATCCTCGCCCGTCGCGGTGGCTGGTGGGACGCGAACAAGGTGGGCCTCGGGCCGCCGCCGATGGAGACACCGGCGGGCTGGCTGGTGCTGTACCACGGGGTGCGGGTGACGGTGTCGGGTTCGCTGTACCGACTCGGCCTCGCCCTGCTCGACAAGGACCATCCCGAGCGGTTGATCGCCCGTGGCAACGAGTGGGTGTTCGGCCCGTGCGCTGCCTACGAGATCGCGGGCGATGTGCCCGATGTGGTGTTCCCGTGCGGGTGGATCCTCGACGACGACGGCGACACGTTGCGGATGTACTACGGCGCGGCCGACAGCTGTGTGGCGGTGGCCACCGCGAGCCTGCAGGAGTTGCTCAACTACCTCTTCAAGCACCCGATCGAGTGACGATTCGGCACCCGTGCGGGGGCTGATGGTCCCTGGTGGGCCGACCGTCGAATTGGTGGGATGGTCGCCATGACTGGAGCAGGGGAACTGATGAACGAATGGTCGATCAACGGCGGTTTGCCCGCTGGCATCTCGGTGGGCATGGTGGGCACCTTCCCGCCCACCGAATGCGGTCTCGCCACCTTCGCTGCCGCGCTGGGCGACTCGTTGCGCAGCACGGGTGAGGGGTGCCGGGTGGGCATGGTCGAGGTGGTCGACGCCCCCCGACTGGCCCGCGACGAGGTGGTGTTCCAGGTGGTGCGCGGCGACCGGGGATCGGTCGGCGCGGCATCATCGTGGCTGAACGGGTTCGACGTCGTGGTCGTCCAGCACGAGTACGGCATCTTCGGGGGTGACGACGGCGACGAGGTGCTGGGCATCCTCGACGGTGTGCACCGACCGGTCGTCACCGTGCTGCACACCGTGCTCGAGCAGCCCTCGACGCACCAGCGCGACATCCTCGAGCAACTCGCCCTGCGATCGGCGGTGATGGTGGTGATGACGGCTGCGGCGCGAAGCCGCCTGCTGAGCCGGTTCGCCGTCGACCCGCGGCGGGTGGTGGTGATCCCGCACGGTGCGCACGAGAACCGGTCGTTGCCCGGCGAGCGGCCGCTGCGGTGCCAGCCCGTCGTGCTCACCTGGGGCCTGCTCGGGCCCGGCAAGGGCATCGAGGTGGGTATCGACGCGATCGCCCTGCTGCGCACGATGATCCCGGCGCCGAGGTATCTGGTGGCCGGCCAGACCCACCCGAAGGTGCGTGCCGCCAGTGGCGAGGCCTATCGCCGGTCGTTGCAGCAGCGTGCCGTCGACCGCGGCGTGGCCGATCTGGTCGACTTCGACGACGACTACCGCGACCTCACGTCGCTGCAGGCGCTCATCCGCAGCGCCGATGTGGTGCTGCTGCCGTACGAGTCGCGCGACCAGGTGACCTCCGGGGTGCTCATCGAGGCGGTGGCGTCGCGCAAGCCGGTGGTGGCGACCGACTTCCCGCATGCACGCGAGTTGCTCAGTGCCGGTGCAGGAATCGTCGTGCCGCACAATGATGCGGCGGCCACTGCGCAGGCAGTCGGGCGCATCCTGCGCGACCATCGTCTGGCCCGCCAGATGGCCGATGAGGCGGCTCGTCTGTCGGCGCCGATGATGTGGCCCGCCGTGGCCCGCCGCTATCACGACGTGTTCGCCCCGCTGGTGGGCGAGTACGGCATGGTGGGCTCGCCGCTGCTCGTCGGCGCCGGTCGGCAGAGTCGGGTGGCATGAAGCTCGACCATCTCCGTCGGCTCACCACCTCGAAGGGGGTGTTCGAGCACTGCCTCGGCACCACGCCGCGGATCGAGCACGGTTACTGCACCGACGACGTGTCGCGCGCGCTGGTGGCCGTTGCCCGCCAGCCGGGGCCCGAGCAACGTTCGCCCGAGCAGCGTTCGATGGCGGCGGCGTATCTCGACTACCTGCTGCTGGCCTATCGCGGCGAGGGGCGCTTCGCCTCGCGTCGCGATGTGGGCGGGCACTGGAGCGACGACACCTTCGCCGGTGACGGCAGCGACGAGGCCGCCGATTCAACCGGCCGGGCGATCTGGGCGCTCGGTACTGCAGCCACCCGCGTGGTCGACCCGGAACTTCGCACCATGGCCTGGCACCTGTTCGACGAGGCCTGCCGGTTCCGTTCGGTGTGGCCCCGTGCCACGGCGTTCGCGGTGCTGGGCGCCGGGGCGATGACGGCGGCCGACCCCACCCATGTCGGGGCGTCGCGCCTGCTGGCCGATGCCGCCGACGTGGCAGCGTCGGCCGGTGACGACGAGATGTGGCCGTGGCCCGAGCCGCGACTCACCTACGCCAATGCGGTGCTCGCCGAGATGCTGATCGTGCTGGGCCGCGAACTGCGGATCGATGCCCTCGTCAGCGAAGGCCTGCGGTTGTTGCGCTGGCTGGTCGACCTGCAGACGGCATCAGGCGGTTGGCTGAGCCTCACCCCGTCGACCGGTTGGCACCCCGGCGACCCGCAGCCCGGGTTCGACCAGCAGCCGATCGAGGCCGCCACGCTGGCCGACGCCTCGGCGACCGCGTGGATGCACACCGGCGATCCGCGGTGGGCCGTGGTGCTGCGGCGCTGCGCCGCCTGGTTCGACGGGCACAACGACCTCGGGGTCACCATGGCCGACCGGCGCACCGGTACCGGCTTCGACGGCCTCACGCCGAGTGGTCGCAACATCAACTGTGGCGCCGAGTCGACCATCGCCGCCATCACGACGCTGCAGTGGGCGACCATGGTGGCCTAGCGTGCCCCTGGCGCGACCGGCGCGACAGGAGGCACCCCGATGAGCGAACACCCCGAGAACTACGAAGACGTCACCGTCTACGGCCTCGACGAGAACGTCGAGGAGCAGTTGCTGCTCGCTCACAACGAGTGCACGTTCATCTGGTCGAACAAGGAGGGCTGGCCGGTCGGGGTGATCATGTCGTACATCTGGCGCAACGGTCGGTTCTGGCTCACGGCGTCGAGCCAGCGGGCGCGCATCGCCGCCGTGCGCCGCGACCCGCGGGTGTGCATCGTGGTCACGTCCACCGGTTCGCCGATGCCGCGCAACAAGGCCATCACCTGGAAGGGCATGTGCACCGTGCACGACAGCCGCGAGGTGAAGGACTGGTTCTACCCCGAACTCGCCACGGCGCTCTATGGCCCCGAGCCGGCCCGTCGCGATGCGTTCGTCGAGTTCCTCGACTCGCCGCGGCGCATCGTGCTCGAGGTCGAGCCCACCCAGCGCATCGGCTACGACGGGGCGAAGATGGGTAAGGCCACCAAGGAGTGGATGATCGCTCGCGCCGAACAGCGCGGCAGCTGACGCTCGCGGGCGGTCAGCGCCCGGTCGGGGTCCAGTCGATGTGCAACTCGTCGAGGGCGCGCAGCACGAACCCGGGCAGATGACGGAAGTCGTTGCGGTCGGGTGTGAGGCGCAGGTCGGGCAGGCGGTCGAGCACGGCGTTGAGAGCGAGCTGTTGCTCGAGACGCGACAGGCCGCTGCCCGGGCAGTGGTGCTCGCCCAGCGAGAACGCCATGTGGCGGCGCACGTTGGCCCGGTCGAGGTGCACGGTGTCGGGGTCGGGGAACATGCGCTCGTCGCGGTTCGCCGCGCCGTAGCGGATGTGCAGCGTGGCGCCGGCGGGCACCGGCACGCCACCGATCTCGGTGTCGACGGCAACGGCGCGGTACAGGCCCTGGGTGGGCGACTCCATGCGCAGCGCTTCTTCGATGAACGGCTCGACCAGGCTGCGGTCGGCCCGTACCCGCTCGTACAGACCCGGTTCGCGGAGCAGCAACCACAGCGCGCTGGTGAGCGCGAACGTGGTGGTCTCGTTGCCGCCGATGTAGAGGTGGTCGATGATCGTGATGATCTCGTGATCGCTGAGCGGACGCTCGCCCGCGAACTGCGCGTCGACGAGCGCGCTCAGCACGTCGTCGCCGGGTTCGGCCCGCTTGGCCTCGATGTGCTGGTGGATGTAGTGCTGGAACTCGACCACCTGCTCGGCCACCCACACCTCCTGGTCGGGGGTGAGCGGGCCCGAGAACGGCAGCACCCAGGCGCTCGACCAGGCCTTCAGGCGGGGGATGTCGTCGGCGGGGAAACCGAGCACCCGCGTGATCACGCGCACGGGCAGCGGCAGGGCGAAGGCCTCGACGTAGTCGGCGGTGCCGGCACCCTCCATCGTGTCGAGCAGGTCGGCGATCGTTGCCTCGATGATCGGCTGCCAGTGCAGTGCGCCCTTCGGGTCGAAGAAGCCGTCGACGAGTTCGCGGTAGTTGCGGTGCTCGGGCGGGTTGGTGCTGAGCGGGGTGATGCGGGCCCAGCCCTTGGTCTCGTACACCTCGCGGGCTGCGGCGGTGCGGGTGCTGCCCGAGCCCGTCGGGAACAGTTCCTGGTGGCGCAGCACGTACAGCACGTCGGCGTAGCGGGTGACGACGTGGATGTTGGTGCCCGGCATGCGGTACACCGGCTGCTCGTCGCGGAGGCGCCGGTACGTGGGGAACCAGTCCTCCTGCGTGGCCGGATCGAACAGGTCGATATCACTCATGTGGCCCTCCCGTCCGGCGAGGCTACTTCGCCGCGGCGGTCACGAACTTCCGTGGGAAGGATCGGTCAGTGGGTTGACGAGTCGAACATGTGTTCGATAGTGTGACCGGATGGTGGCTACAGCGCCCGACGTGCTGCTCCAGCAGGTACACGACGCCATCGACGCGCTCCTCGCCGCTCCCGTCGACGCACTCGATCCCACCGAACTGCACCGTCGAGTCATGGCGCTCCACGCCGAACAGGCCCGCCTCAGCGTCGCGTTCGCCCAACACCTCGACCGCTGGCAAGCAGGCACCACCTGGGCCTCCGACGGATCACGCACCCCCGCACACCGCCTCGCCAACGCCACCCACTCCTCACTCGCCTCGGCCCGCACCGACATCGCCCGCGCCCGACGACTGCGCCACACCCCCGCCGTGCGCGACGAAGTGATCGCCGGACGCATGTCGCTCGACGATCTCCACCTCTTCGGCCGCGCCTGCACCCCCGCACGCGCCCAGCTCTACACCCGCGACGAATCCATGCTCGTCGACCAGGCCCGCACACTGCGCCACACCGATGTCAAAGCACTCATCCGCTACTGGCAACACGCCGCCGACGACCACCTCACGAACCACACCACACACGACCCCCTCCCCGACAGCACCCTGCACCTGTCAGCCACCCTCGACGACACCTACCAACTCACCGGCACCCTCGGCCCCATCGACGGCCACATCATCGACAACGAACTCCGCCGCCTCGAACGACAACTCCAACTCACCGACCGCGCCGAAGGCCGCCACCGCACCCCCGCCCAACGCCGCGCCGCAGCACTCGTCGAAATGGCCACCCGCTCAGCCACCACACCCGCCGACGGACAACGACCCGCACCCCTGTTCAGCGTCGTCATCGGCAACCAAGCCTTCGAACACCTCTGCGAAATCGGCTACCGCACCGTGCTCCGCCCCGAACACCTCACCAACCACCTCGACCAAGCCGCCTACGAAACCCTGCTGTTCGACGGACCCACCACCATCGTGTCGGTCTCACGCCAACGCACCTTCACCGGCACCCTCCGACGCGCCATCCAGATCCGCGACCGCCACTGCCAACACCCCTCCGGATGCGACGAACCCGCCGAACGCTGCGACGTCGACCACATCCGACCCACCTCACGCGGCGGACGCACCAGCCAAGCCGACGGCCGCATCCAATGCTGGACCCACAACCGCAACCCGCACTTCCACGACCACGACGCCACCCCCGCACCCGAACGAACCCTCGACCGCCTCGACGAACTCCGCATCAAGATCCGCTGGCGAACCGACTACGAAGACCGCCTCATCGCCAAACGCATCGCAACACTCACCACCACACCAC
>JBEIIG010000030.1:0-43077 GCA_040380855.1 Acidimicrobiaceae bacterium
CAGCACGGCGCCCGCATCGGCGTGATCCCCCGCCACGGCACCGGCGACCAGGTGCGCTGGTTCGAGATCGACCCGTGCTTCGTCTTCCACTTCCTGAACGCCTGGGACGACGGCGACACGATCGTTGCCTACGGCTGCCGCATGCCCAGTATCGACCTCGACTTCGAGGCCCGCAGCGACGCAATGGCAGCGGCGGCTTCACACCCGGGCATCGGCCTGGCCAAGTGGACGATCGACCTGGCGGCCGGCACCTGCCACGAAGAGATGGTGCACGACCTGCGCAGCGACTTCCCCCGCCTGCACGACGACCGGCTCGGCCTATCGCACCGCTACGGCTATGCGTCGGCAACGCTCGACGGGCCGATGTCGCTGACGTTCAACGGCATCGTGCGCTACGACCTGCAGACCGGCGCCGAGGTGCTGCTGCCGTTCGGCGAGGGCACCGCCATCGGCGAGGCCGTGTTCGCCGCCGACCCCGAGGGCAGCGCCGAGACCGACGGCTGGCTGATGGTGTACGCCACCGACCTGGCCGAGTTGCGCACCGATCTGTGCATCATCGACGCACGCGACCTGGCAGCCGGACCGGTGGCACGGGTGCATCTGCCCCAGCGGGTGCCCGCCGGATTCCACGGCAACTGGATGCCGGCCTGACCCATCGGGTTGTGGGCCGTCAGCCGCCCAACAACTCGCGAACACGTTCCTTCGGTCGGCCGATGATGGCCTGCTTCGCAGTCACCACCACCGGTCGCTGGAGCAGCTGCTTGTGTTTCACCAGCAATGCCACCACCTGATCGGCGGTGGCCGCATCGGCGTCGGTGAGGCCCAGCTTGGTCCACATGCTGTCGCGCCGTACGAGGTCGGTCACCGGGTCCTCGAGTTTGGCGATGATCGACCGCAGCGTGTCGGCGTCGGGCGGAGTCTTCAGGTAGAGCACGACGTCGGCGTTCACACCGAGTTCTTCGGCAATGCGCACGGCATTGCTCGACGAGTTTCAATTCGGGTTGTGGTAGATGGTCACACCGGAGTTCTTGGCCATGGCGACATGGTAGGCAACCGAACCCCGTCACACCCCTCCCGTAGGGTCGGGCGCACTTCCCCCGATCGTGTTCCTGCGCTCCCCGCGCACGCCCCTCGGAGGTCGTCATGTCGCAGCCCGCCTTCTCTCTCGTGGCCCCGCCCCCTTCATCGCACGCGCCGCGCGCCCACATCGACCCGATCGACAACGCCGCCGACGCGTTGGCGGTCGTCCACCTCGCCCTGCGCCATCCGCTGCAGCCCGAGATCATCGCCTTCGTGCTCGACGGAGACAAGCGGGGCAGCGTCATCGTGTCGGTCACCGATGTCGACGACGACGACGCCGTGTTCCGGGTGGTCGACCTGATGTGCCAGGCCCTGGCAGGGTCGCGCGCCCGGTCGGCCAAACCCGACCGCGAGGTCGAGCCGACCGGCTTCGGGCTGGTGGTGGCCACCATACGGCCCGAGGGCGGGGTGGTCACCGGCGACACCTACCGGTGGCTCGAGGCCGGCTCGATCGCCGCCGACCACGGCGTCGAGTTGGTCGAGTGGTTCGTCATCGGGCCCGACGGGCCGGCGTGTCCACGGGCCCTGCTGGGCGAGCCCGAACGGTGGTGACGGTGCGATCAGCCCAGCTCGCGGTCGACGGCCTGTCCGTTGCGCCGCGCGGCCGGGCTCAGCCGCAGGCCCGCGTCGCGCAGGCGGCGCAGCAGTTCGCGGCTCGGTGTGGGCAGCGCGCCTGCGGCCACGCACTCGTCGTAGTACTCCTCCGGCGCGTCGTAGTGGTCGCCGTGGAAGGCCCGCGGCGGAAACCCCAGCCGAGCCGCGAACGCGTGCAACTCGTCGAGGCTCGTGTCGCTCACCACGTGCGACCACCGCCGACCGCGGTGGTGCCATCTCGGTTCGTCGATGAGCACCGCCATGCGCCCATCGTCTCAGGTCGGTATCGCTCTACGCTGATCGGGTGACCGCACCCGAGGTCGAGTTGAGCCGTGTCTGGCGGCGGTTGGTCGGCACCGGCCATGGGCGGGCTGCCGACGCTGCGTTCGATGCCCTGCTGGCCCGCCACCGCGAACCACATCGCCGCTACCACACCGCCACCCATGTGATGTGGGTACTGCGGCACGTCGACGAGATGGCGGCCCAGGTCGATCGACCCGACCGCGTCGACCTCGACATCGGCATCGACATCGACATGGGCATCGGCATCGACATCGACATCGACGCGGTGCGTGCGGCTGCGCTGTTCCACGACGCGATCTACGACCCGCGCTCGTCGACCAACGAGGCCGACAGCGCCGTGCTGGCGGGCGAGGTGCTCACCCATCTGGGTTGGGCGGCACCGCGTGTCGAGCGGGTGCAGCAGCTCATCAGGGCCACCGCCGGACATGTCGACGCGCCCGACACAGCGCACACGGGCAGCGGCGGCACCGGCACCGGCGGCGGCGGCGGCACCGGCACCGGCGGCGGCGTCACCCTCGACCTCGACATCCTGCTCGATGCCGACCTGGCAATCCTCGGCGCCGAGCCGAACGACTACCGCGCCTATGTGGCCGGGGTGCGCACCGAGTACGGGCACGTCGACGCAGCGGGCTGGCGCGCCGGGCGATCGGCCGTGCTCCGGCAGTTCCTCGACCGGACGACCATCTACCGCACCCGGTGGATGCGCGACGTCCGCGAGCGGCGCGCCCGCGCCAACCTGGCCGCCGAACTCGCAACGCTCGACGCTGAGACGCCCTGAGTCGACCCGTCAGCCGTGACAGCCGCAGCTCGAGCCGCACCCGCCACCCTGGGGTGCGCGGCCCGGGGCACCGCTCGAGCCGGCGCTGCTCGCCGGGGCCCCGACACTGGCGAACACCGAGAGCAGCCGCACCGAATCGATGTGGCCCGACGGGCACGGGGCGGGCGCGTTCGACTCGCTCATCGACCGGCGCAGTTCGAAGGTGTCGTCACAGGTGCGGCAGCGGTACTCGTAGAGAGGCATCGCCACGAAGTGTAGGTGGTCGACGTGGTTGACTAGATGCCGTGACCGAGATCGCAACGATGCCCATGCCCACGATCACGGAACAGACCGAGCACGTCCCGCAGACCGGCGAGCCGACGATGGCCCACATCGTCAAGACCCTCCCGGGCGAGAACGCAGCAGCCAAGGTGCTCGAGGCGCGCATCTACGGCACACCGCTGGAAGCCTTGTGCGGCCACGTGTGGGTGCCATCACGCGACCCGAAGCAGCTGCCGCTCTGCGACACCTGCAAGTCGATCTACGAGATGTACCGTTCGTTCAACGACGGGCTCAACGAACGCCCGAACGAGTGACGTCGCCGCGAGGCGACAGGGGGATCCCATGATCATCATCGCCGGCACCATCACCATCGCGCCCGAGCGCCGCGCCGGCTGCCTCGAGGCATCGATGCCGCTGCAGCAGGCCACCCGCACCGACGAGCCCGGCTGCCTCGCCTATGTCTTCAGCCCCGACCCGTGCGAGCCGGGGCACATCTCGGTGTACGAGCTGTGGTCGGATGCGGCATCGCTCGAGGCCCACTTCCAGCACCCCAATTACCTCAACATGCGCACGATGTTCGGCGAGCACGGCATCACCGGGGCCGATGTGAAGAAGTACCGGGTCGACGCATCGGCCCCCGTGTACAACGCCCAGCGCATCGCCACCGCATCGTTCGACTGATCCGCACGGCGGGCACCCCAGGCTCCGATGGCCGACACCGACGGGCTACGTATCCGTGAAGCGGCGCGGGCCGTGCTGCTCACCCCCGACCGGCACGTGCTGCTGGTCCGGTTCGAGTTCCCGCAGGCCAGCCGCTGGGCGCTGCCCGGGGGCGGCCTCGACACGGGCGAGACCGCGGTGGATGCGCTGCGTCGCGAACTGGCCGAGGAGGTGGGATTGCACGACGCCCCCATCGGGCCGCACGTGTGGAATCGCCTGCACCTGATCGCCTTCCTCGACGGCCGGTTCGACGGCCAGCGCGAGCAGATCCACCTCGTGCCGGTGGCCGAACGCTTCGAGCCGGACCCGCTGCTCGACTGGCCGCAGTTGAACGCCGAGTACGTGTTCGAATTGCGATGGTGGAGCATCGACGACATAGTCGCGGCCGATCACCTCACGTTCGTACCGGGCGACCTGGGCGCGCTGCTCGACGACCTGCACCGCAACGGCCCACCGGCCACGCCGCTCGACGTGGGCGTCTGAAAAGCACCGGGCTCGCCCGTGCGCCGGGGGTAGGGTCGTCTGCCGTGCCCGACACCTCGACGATCCTCGCCTTCGCGGGCGCGTCGTTCCTGCTGCTCATCATCCCCGGGCCGGCCGTGCTGTACATCCTCAACCGCAGCGTCAGCGACGGTCGCACCGTCGGCCTCGCCGCAGTGGCCGGCCTGGAACTCGGCAACCTCGTGCACGCCCTCGCCGCCGCTGCCGGACTGTCGGCAGTGCTCGCCACCTCGGCCACCGCCTTCAACGCGGTGAAGTGGTTGGGCGCCGGCTACCTGGTGTTCGTCGGTGTACGCACACTGCTGCGCAAGCCCGACCCGATGGACGGCAGCGGCGCCACCACCACACCTCGTCGGTCGTTCACCCAGGGCATCGTCGTGAACGTGCTGAACCCCAAGGTGGCGCTGTTCTTCCTGTCGTTCCTGCCGCAGTTCATCGACCCGGCAAAGGGCAGCGCTGGCGTGCAGGCGCTGGTCCTCGGCCTGGTGTTCGTGATGATCGGCTGCGTGACCGACAGTGCGTACTCGCTGCTGGCGAGCAGCCTGCGCACCGTGCTCGTGCGCGGCCGGGCACTGCCGTTCGTGCAGCGCTACGTGGCCGGCACGGTGTTCATCGGCCTGGGCCTGGCCGCCACCACGGCAAGCGTTCACCGGACTGCGACACCGTGACCACCGAGTCGACGATGCGGCCACGCGACTGGCTGCTGCTGTGCACACCCGGTTTGCTGTGGGGGACGTCGTTCTTCTTCATCGCCGAAGGGCTCGACGCCTTCCCCGCTGCGCTCATCACCCCGATGCGCGTGGCCGTGGGGTTCGCCGTCCTCGCGCTGTTCCCCGCCTCGCGCACCGCGATCCCGCGCGACGATTGGCCGAAGATCGCCCTACTCGGTGTGGTGTGGATGGCCTACCCGCTGACGATGTTCCCGTACGCCGAGCAACACGTGTCGTCGAGCGTCACCGGCATGCTGAACGGGGCGACACCGCTGTTCGTGGCCGCCGTGGCCTCGGTGATCGCCCGCCGCCTGCCGCCGCGACGACAGATGCTGGGCCTCTTCGTCGGCAGCGTGGGCGTGGTGCTGATCGCGCTCCCCACGCTCGGCGAGGGCCAGTCGAGCGCCTTCGGTGTCGCCCAGATCATCTCCGCGCTCATGTGCTACGGCCTGGCGTTGAACATCGCCGCCCCACTCCAGCAGCGTCACGGTGCGCTGCCGGTGCTGTGGCGCACCCAAGCCGTCGCCCTGGTGCTCACCACCCCGCTCGGCCTGGTGCACCTCGACGAGATCGAGTTCGCCTGGGGGCCGTTCCTCGCCATCGTCGCCCTCGGCGTGCTCGGCACCTCGTTCGCCTATGTGGTGGCCACCAACAATGCGGGCCGTCTGGGCAGCACACGTGCTTCGGTGACCACATACATCATCCCCGCCGTGTCGCTGCTGCTCGGCGCGCTCGTGCGCAACGAGGCCGTCGCAGTGCTGTCGGTGGTGGGCTGCGTGGTCGCCCTCGGGGGTGCCTGGCTGGCCGGTCGCCGCAACTGACGCAGCGGCCGCACCCGCACCGCGTCATGACACAGCCTGACGGCACCGCGTCACGACACAGCCTGACGGCACCGCGTCACGGCACAGCGTGGCGGCGTAGTGTCGCGGCGATGCCGCCGACGCCGCGCCCGAAGGTCGTTCCCGCCCATCCGCACACCCGTCTGCGCGCCCGCGACCTGACGGCTGTCGATCATCTCACGGTGGTGTCGCCACATCTCGACGATGCCGTGCTGAGTTGCTTCGCGTTGATGCGCGCTGCCCGTGCGGTGACCGTCATCACGGTGTTCGCCGGTCTTCCCCCTGCCGGCACCGAGCCGGCGCTGTACGACCGCCTCACCGGCTCGACCGATCCGCGGCGACGGATGACGGCCCGGCGGCGCGAGGACCGCGCTGCGCTGGCCACCCTCGGCGCCAAGCCCGTGCACCTCGACCTCGTCGACAACCCCTATCGCCGCACCCCACCACCCACCGACGACGTGGTGGCCGCCATCGTCGCCGCCGTGCCGCGCCGCACCACGGTGCTGGCGGTACCGGGTGGGTTCGGCACCCACCCCGACCACCGGCTCGTCGCCGAGGCTGCACCGCTGGCCGCGAAGCACCTCGACCTCGAGCTGATCGCGTACGCCGACTATCCCTATGCGGCCACCTACGGCTGGCCGTCATGGGTGACGGGCCGGCCCGCCGACCCACTCCTCGATCCGCAGAGCACGTGGGACGCGGCCCGGCGGCGCATCCGTCACCACGGCCTGGTCGACGATGTCGTGGTGGCCCTCCCCCCGGCGCTGCGCCGCGACAAGATCGCCACGTTCGCCCACTACGCCACCCAGGTGGCCGTGTCGGAGATGGGCCCGTCGAAGATGGTGTCGAGCCCGGCCCGCATCGGGTTCGAGATGTTCTTCCGTCGCGCCGGCGAGCCGGCCTGACGGCGGCGCCAAGGTCGGCACTCAGCCGACGGCGGTCGTGGAGCCGACCCAGACGGAACGATGCCCGCCCGGCACCGACTCCACGACACTGCCGAACCGAAGGCAAGGCACTCCGCCCGCTTCAGGTCTGGCTATTCAAGCAGTTCGTTCCGGTTCGACACCAGAGCGGACTGAACGTTCAAGAAACTGACATCAGTGGGCGGCATGTCGGTGGCGACACCCCGCGGAGAGCGCGTGTGCGCCGGTCGATGACTCGCTGCGACTTCGGTGGGCGGCGCCCCATCCGCTACGACTGAGGGCGTGTCCGACCATCACGATCGTCCCACCGGGGTGCGCGAAGAACGACAGCCACCCCGCGACGGCATCGAGGAGGTGGCGCCCGGCATCCTGCGTCTGCAACTGCCGGTCGCCCTGCCCGGGCTCGGTCACGTGAACTGCTACGCGATGGAGGACTCGCGGGGCCTCACGTTGGTCGACCCGGGCCTGCCCGGGCCCCGCACCTGGAAAGCACTCCAACAGTTGCTGCGCTCGGGCGGGTTCTCGATCGAACGCGTGCACACCGTGGTCGTCACCCATTCGCACCCCGATCACTTCGGGCAGGCCGGCACGTTCAAGCGCAAGGTCGGCGCCGAGGTGGTGACCCACCGAACGTTCCGGACCTTCCTCGACCCCGAGGCCGAAGACCAGGAGAGCGCCGACGAGATGGAGTTGGCCGAGCGCCCGGTGAAGGCCCAGGTGGAGGCGTCGCGGAGCCAGAACACGAGTGCCGGTCCGCTGGGCAGAGCCACGCCCTGGGGTGGCGAGCGGTACGCCCTGCCACGCAGCCGGCGCCTGCGCTACTGGGCGATGCGCAAAGCGGCAGGCAAGTTCCTGCCCACCCCCTCACCGACCCGGCGCGTCGCCGATGCCGATGTGCTGGTGCTCGGCGGTCGCGAGTGGGTGTCGGTGCACACCCCCGGCCACACGATCGACCACCTCTGCCTGTTCGATCCGGCGGCGGGGGTGATGATCTCGGGCGACCATGTGCTGCCCACCATCACCCCGCACATCTCGGGCCTCGGCACCACGATCGACCCGTTGAAGGACTTCTTCGACAGCCTCGACCGGATGCACACGTTCGATCATGTGCGCACCGTGCTGCCGGCACACGGCCTCGAGTTCGGCGACCTGGCCGGGCGCGCCGAGGCCATCAAGCGGCACCACCTCGAACGCCTCGACAAGCTCCGCGCCGCGTCGGGCGAACTGGGCCAGGGCACGGTGCGCGACTACATGCAGGTGCTGTTCGCCGAGCGCTCATGGGGGTCGATGGCCGAGAGCGAGACCTACGCCCACCTCGAACACCTCCGCCTGCTCGGCGAGGCCGACGTCGACGAGAGCGGCGCACAGCTGCGGTACAGCATCGGTTGAGCCGGCGCGCACCGCGGCCGGCGGGCACCGCGGCCGACTGCGGTGGGCCGACTGCGGTGGGCCGGCGCACGAGTGTCAGCGGAAGTCGCGGCTCGCAACGGCAACCGGCACCGGGAGCGGCATCAGTTCCTCGGCCACCACGTTGACCACCCCCTCACTGCGCTCGAGACGGCCCCGGATGACGAGCGCCGACGCGTTGCGCGCCACACGTCGATACCGCGCCCAGCAGCCCTTCGACACCACCACGTTCACCAAGCCGGTCTCGTCCTCGAGGTTCATGAACGTGGTGCCCTGCGCGGTCATCGGCCGCTGCCGGTGGGTGACCACCCCGGCGATCAGCACCCGGCTGCGCGGTTCGAGGGTGGCCAGGTCGGTGGCGGTGGCCACCCCCAGGGCTGCGAGCTGTTCGCGCAGGAACCGGGTGGGGTGGCCGTCGGGCGACACCCCCGTGGCCCACAGGTCGGCCACCGCCACCTCCACCGGGTCCATCCCGGGCAGCCGGGGCGCCTGCTCGCCCAGCACAATGCCCTCCAGCCGGTCGGGGCGCGACTGCACGGCTGCGCCCACCGCCCACAGCGCTTCCCGACGTGCGAGGCCGAGGCTCTCGCCGAACACCCCGCCGGTGGCCATGGCTTCGAGCTGCTGCAGTTGCAACGAGGGCACGCGGCGCACGAGGTCTTCGAGCGATGCATAGGGTCGGCCGGCCTGGATGGCGGCCGCCAGGTCGGCGCCGACACCGCGCACCGACCCGAGCCCCAACCGCACCGCCACACCGCCCACCGAGTCGGGGCACGGCTCGAGCGTGGCCGTGGCGAGCGATGCGTTCAGGTCGGGGGTGCGCACCACCACCCCGTGGCGCCGTGCGTCTTGCACCAGCGAGTGCGGGCTCCAGAACCCCATCGGCTGGGCGTTCAGCAGCGCCGCGCAGAACGCCGCCGGCTCGTGGTACTTCAACCAGGCCGAGGCGTAGACCAGGTACGAGAACGACACCGAGTGCGACTCGGGGAAGCCGTAGTTGGCGAACGCTGCCATCTTGGTGAAGATCTCGTCGGCCACCGCCCCGGTGATACCCCGCTCGGCCATCCCGGCGTAGAGGCGCTCTTTCAGCCGCTGCATCCGGGCCTGGCTGCGCTTCGAGCCCATCGCCTGGCGCAACTGGTCGGCCTCGCTGGGCGTGAACCCGGCCACATCGATGGCCATCTGCATCAACTGCTCCTGGAACAGCGGCACCCCCAGGGTCTTGCCGAGGCTGTTCTCGAGCAGCGGGTGCAGGTAGGTGACCGGCTCCTGCCCGTTGCGGCGGCGGATGTAGGGGTGCACCGAGCCGCCCTGGATGGGGCCGGGCCGGATGAGCGCCACCTCGACGACGAGGTCGTAGAACCGTCGCGGCTTGAGCCGCGGCAGGGTGGCCATCTGCGCCCGGCTCTCCACCTGGAACACGCCCACCGAGTCGGCGCGGCACAACATGGCGTACACCTCGTCCTCCTGCGGGATGGTGGCGAGGTCGATCGTGTAACCGCGGTGCTCGCGCACCAGGTCGACGGCGTAGTGCAGCGCACTGAGCATGCCGAGGCCGAGCAGATCGAACTTCACCAGCCCCACGGCGGCACAGTCGTCTTTGTCCCACTGCAGCACGCTGCGCTGGTGCATACGGGCCCACTCGACCGGGCACACCTCGATGATCGGCCGGTCGCAGATGACCATGCCGCCCGAATGGATGCCGAGATGGCGCGGCGCGTCCTCCACCTCGGCGGCCAGATCGAGCACGGTGGCGGGGATGTCGTGCTGGCCCTGCTGCACGGTGGCGGCCACCGACCCCCAGGCATCCATCTGCTTGCTCCAGGCGTCTTGCTGGCCCGGGGCGAACCCCAACGCCCGGGCCATGTCGCGCACCGACGACCGGGCCCGGTAGGTGATGACGTTGGCCACCTGGGCGGTGTGATGGCGGCCGTAGCGCTGGTACACGTACTGGATGACCTCTTCGCGCCGGTCGCTCTCGATGTCGAGGTCGATATCGGGCGGGCCGTCGCGTTCGGGCGAGAGGAACCGCTCGAACAGCAACCCCAGCGACACGGCATCGGCCTTGGTGATGCCGAGCGCGTAGCAGACCGCGCTGTTGGCCGCGCTGCCCCGACCCTGGCAGTAGATGTCGGCCCGACCGCAGAACGCGACGATGTCCCACACGACCAGGAAGTAACCAGCGAACCCGAGACCCTCGATGACCGCCAGTTCGTGGTCGATCGTGCGCCAGGCCCGCGCCCGCAGCGACAGGTCTTCACCGCCCTGGGGTCGCTCGCCGTAGCGGTGCCGGGCACCGGCCTCGGCCAGTTGGCGCAGATAGGCCATCTCGCTGAGCGGCTGGCCGTCGGGGCCGGGTGGGCACGGGAACGGCGGCAACTTCGGTGCCACCAACGCCAGGTCGAACGCCGCTGCCCGACCGATGGCGGCCGCCTGTTCGACCACACCCGGATACCGGGCGAACCGGCGCGCCTGTTCGGTGCCGCTGCGTAGATACGCCCCGGCCGAGGCGGGCAGCCACGGGTCGAGTTCGTCGAGGCTGCGCCGGGCGCGCACCGCAGCCATCGCGGTGGCCAGGCGTCGTTGAGCGGGGGCGGCGTAGTGCACGTTGTTGGTGGCGACACAGGCCAGGTCGAAGCGGGCCGCCAGTTCGGCCAGGCCGTCGTTGCGGGCCGAGTCGAGCGGGTGGCCGTGGTCCCACAGTTCGACCACCACCCGGTCGCGGCCGAACGCGTCGATCAGCCGACTCAGTTCGCGGGCTGCGGCCCGTGGCCCCTCGTGCACCAACGCCGCCGGCACGGCACCCTTGCGGCAGCCGGTGAGCACCCACCAGTGCCCGGCCCCGGTAGCGGCGAGATCGGCCAGGGTGAACTGCGCCGCCCCCTTCTCGCCCGCCAGGTGGCCGAGGCTCAGCGCCCGGGCCAGATGGGCATAGCCCGTCAGGCCGTCGGCCAGGACGACGAGGTGCTGACCGGGCGGGTCGGGGGCATGGGGGTCGGAGCCGGGCCCGATGACCCGCTGCTGGTGCTGGGTGTCGGCCTCGCTGCGCGCCACCGGGGCGTCGCCCGCTGCGGCCAGGGTGATCTCGGCGCCGAACACCGTGGGCAGCCCCAGCGCCCGGGCAGCCTCGGCGAAGCGGACCACTCCGTACAGGCCGTCGTGGTCGGTGAGGGCGAGCGCCTCGAGCCCCAACCGGTCGGCCTCTTCGACCAGTTGCTCGGGATGTGCGGCACCGTCGAGGAACGAGAAGTTCGAGTGGCAGTGCAGTTCGGCATAGGGCACGCTGCCGCGTCGCCGACCGGCTGCCGGTGGCGGCTCGTAGGGTTGCCGCTTGCGGCCCAGGGCCGGGCCGTCGCCGCCGGCGTTCCAGGCCACCGACCCCGGGGCACGCCCGTCGCGAGCGCGGCCCGAGAGCAGCGCCTCGATGTCGCTCCACGGCAGATCGGGGTTGCTGAAGCCCATCCGCCGACCATATCGAACACCTGTTCGATCAGCAAGGGGCGGGCTTCAGCGACCGAGCAACCAGACGCACGAGTCGGCGGGCACGGTGCGAGGGTCGGTGTGCGACCGGACCGACGCGATGATCACCCGCGAATCGGCCACCAGGTGCGTCGGGAGCACCACGTCGTGGTCGCTCACGTTCAGCACCACCAGCACGCGCCCGCGCCGGTAGGCCACCACCTCGTCGCTGTCGGACAGCACCCACTCGAGCGGGGCCTCGCGGTCGAGTGCCCGCCGGTGGCCGAGCACATGGCGGTAGTGCGCCAGGGTCGAATCAGGGTCGAGCACCTGCTCGGCGACAGCGTAGGTGCCCCAACCCGCCGGCACCGGCAGCCAGGGCTCGGCACCTGGCACGGCCGAGAACCCGAACGACGTGGCCGGATCGGTCGACCACGGCAGCGGCACCCGGCACCCGTCGCGGCCGATCTGAGCACCCTGCGTCCGGGCGAACATCGGGTCTTCACGCCGGTGCGCCGGGATGTCGAGCACCTCCGGCAACCCGAGTTCCTCGCCCTGGTACAGGTACAGCGAACCCGGGAGCGCTGCGGTGAAGGCCACCATCGCGTCGGCCCGGCGGCGGCCGAGTACCTCGTCGACCGGAGCATCGACGTACACCAGGTTGTCGTTCGTCAGGCTCTCCGCCGAGGTGGCGTTGGCGCGCCCGTAGCGGGTGACGGCGCGCTGGGTGTCGTGGTTGTTGAGCGTCCAGGTCAGCGACGCATCCACTTCCGAGAGCGCGGTGTGCACATCGACCACCGATCGGCGAATCGATTCGGCGATCCACGGAGCGAGCATCAGGTCGAAGTTGAACGACTGGTGGAACTGGTCGGACTCGACGAACCGGCGCAGCAGATCGGGCCTGCCCGGGGTGTACGCCTCGCTCACCGTCACCAGCACACGGCCCGGATGGTCGGCCTCGTAGCGGTCGATGAGCCGTCGCCAGCGGCGCCAGTACTCGTGTGCCTGCGGCTGGAACAGGAACTGCGGGTTGGTGACGGCCCGATCGGTGTCGCCACCGTCGCGATCGGGCAGACCGTCGGCCTTGCCCACCACGGCCACGGCGTCGACCCGGAACCCCTCCACCCCACGGTCGAACCAGAAGCGCAGTACCTCGTCGAAGTGCTGCGCCACATCGGGGTGGTTCCAGTCGAAATCGGGCTGCCACGGTGTGAACACGTGCAGGTACCACTGCCCCGGCGAGCCGTCGGGTTCGGTGACCCGGCTCCACGCCGAACCTCCGAAGATGGCGGTCCAGTTGTTGGGCGGCAACTCACCGTGCTCACCACGACCGTCACGGAAGAAGAACCGTGCGCGTTCAGGACTGCCCTTGGGCGCCTGCAGCGCGGCCTGGAACCAGGCGTGCTGCGAGCTGCAGTGGTTCGGCACCACGTCGAGCAGCACCTTGATACCCCGCTCGCCTGCAGCGGCCACCAGGCGGTCGAATGTCGCCAGGTCGCCGTAGGTGGGCTCGATGTCGAAGTAGTCGGCGACGTCGTAGCCGTGGTCGCGCTGGGGTGAGGGGAAGCACGGGCACAACCACACGGCATCGACTCCGAGCGCGTGCAGGTGGTCGAGTCGGTCGATGATGCCCTGCAGATCGCCCCGGCCGTCGCCGTCGGCATCGGCGAACGAGCGCACGTAGATCTGGTACACGACCGCATCGCGCCACCACTGACGGCTCACCGGTGCCACCTCGCCGTCAGACCGTTCCGACGCGCTGGTAGCGAACATCGGGGGCGCGCTCTTCGTTGCCCTCGCCGTCGGTGAACTCGGCGGCGACGAACCCTTCACGCTCGAAGAACCGACGGGCCCCGGCGTTGGCGGCGAACGTCCACAACTGCAGTCCACCCGGTGCCCGCTCGACGGCCCGCTCGATCATCCGGCGACCGAGGCCACGGCCCATCCAGGCCGGGTCGAGGTAGAGCTGCTCGATCCACGCAGTCCGGTTGCGACCTGCTACGAGCACCATCAGCCCCACCACCAGTCCATCGACCTCGGCCACGGTGACATCGGCGTGACCGATCACCTCATCGGCCATCCACCGCCGCACCTCCGACTCGTCGTGGATGCACGGCACCTCGGGCAGGGCGAACTCGCGCGAGCGCAGGTACGTCA
Source organism: Acidimicrobiaceae bacterium (assembly GCA_040380855.1). Lineage (GTDB taxonomy): Bacteria > Actinomycetota > Acidimicrobiia > Acidimicrobiales > Ilumatobacteraceae > VFMC01. The sequence goes on from JBEIIG010000030.1 coordinate 13,733, forward strand.
GCGCGCAGTCGCCGGCATCGTTCGCCCGCGCCGCGCGCAGCACCGCCTCACCGGGCTGTAGGGCACGCAGGATGCCGGCGAGGCCCGCGTCGGCAAGACGGATGGCACGATGCCACGAGAACCAGTCGACCTCCTGGCTCTCGCCCTCGGGCGGGGCCGGGCGCACGGCGGGTGCGTGCAGCAGATAGCGCACGTCGAGATGAGTGTGGCCACGCGGACCGGGATGCACGTCGACGTGCACCAGTTGCGGCTCACCTGCGCCGTCGCTGCCGCTGTCGGGGAAGGTCGCCGGCAGGCCGGTCTCCTCGATCGCTTCACGTCGCGCCGCGTCCCACGGTGTCTCGCCCGGGTCGATGTGACCGCCCGGCTGCAGCCACAGACCGAGCCGCTTGTGCTTGTGCAGCACCACACCCCGGTCGCCCACCACCACGGCCGACGCAGTGATGTGCACCGGCCCGGCGGCTTCGTCGAAGGGGCGGTCGAGCGTGGCGACCAGTTCGGCGAAACGACCGATCGACCACCGCTCGCGGGCGTCGACGGGCCGCCGCGCGGCGACCTGGCGAAGGAGTTCGGCGGCATGCGGGGAGTCGAAAGGCACCAGGCCACGCTACGCCGCAGACCACAGATGTCCTGATGTCTGACAATTTCCCAAACGTCCCCTTTAGGTATCCGAGGTCGTGCCGATACCCCTGTGACCAAGCGTGTGGCGGCATTGCAAGGACGGAACCAACAGCCACTACGAGGCGGAGAAAACAAGGATGGAACCAGACGCTCAACTCGCCCCTCGTGTCTTGCTCGCCGTGAACGATGCGCTCCTTCGGCGCATCGCCAGCGTGACGTTGCGAGAGCGAGGATTCTCGGTGAGTGCGACCACAGAGGGATCGGCAGCACTGATGCTCGCTGAATCCTTCAGCCCCGACGTGATCCTCGTCGACCTCGAGATGCCGGCACCCCAGGGTGGTTCGGTGTTCGATGTCGTCCGGAGTTCATCGGAGGCGTACCTCATCGCGATCGCCCCGGCCGACGCCGACACGATCAGGATCCGGGCGTTGCGCGCCGGAGCCGACGATGTGGTGTCGGTGCCGGTGAGCCCGGAGGAATTGGCCGCACGTTGCCAAGCGCTGTTGCGCCGTCCGCGCAACCTGCACACCCGCTGGGATCCGATGGCGGCATCGATCATCACCATCGGCCCCCTCAGCGTCGATGTGGGCCGCAAGGAGATCCAGGTGCACGGCCACGACGTGCCGGTGACCCGGATCGAGTTCTCACTGTTCGAACAACTCTGTCGCCACCCTGCAGAGGTGCGCACACGGACACAACTCCTCGACGAGGTGTGGGGCCCCAACTGGGTGGGCGACACACACGTGGTCGATGTGCACCTGTCGAACCTGCGGCGCAAACTGCAGAAGTTGGCACCCGACCTGCGCTTCATCCACACCGTTCGCGGTGTCGGCTTCCGCCTCAGCACCGACCTGCTGCGCTCGAGTGGAACCGCTGTCGACGACGAGCGCGACCTGATCCCGGCCTGAGGCCGAGAACCCCTACCCGACTTCGGTCGGTTCCGATCCGCTTCGAACCGGTACGCACTGCGCAACCAGTGAGTACCGGTTCGGCGCGTCTGGGGCCCGGTCGCCTGAGCACTCAGTCGTACTCGGCGATCAGCCACCAGTGCTGGCGTTCGACCGTCGCCAGATAGGCCCGACCCGACGCAGTGAGCAACTGGAAGCGCGCCAGACGGCGAGCACCCCTCGGGTCCCACCAGCGCTCGTCGAGCGGCCAGGGCCCGGCCCACGCTGCGATGGGCTCGGCCTGCACCTGCACAGGTTCGCTGCTGAGCACGCCGCGGGCGCTCACACCCACGGCGCGCCCGTGGCGATCGAGCACCACCACGGGCACCGGCTCGGGATACAGCGACGCAGGGGTAGGAGCGGGAAGCGCCCCCACCCATGGCGCCGCCGGTGCCGACGACGACGGACCCGCCCCACCACCGGCGCCCAGCGATGCCGGCACCCAGCGGTACTGGTCGGCGGGCAGGCGACCGCCGCGCCAGTCGGCCATCACCACCTGCTCGTCACCCACCAACCCGGCCAGACGCGCCACGGCCCGTTGGGCCCACTCGTCGGCCTGGCTGCGCCCACCCCACAGCCCTGCCTGTGCGCCGTCGTCGGCGCGCACCTCGGTGGGTTCGAGCCGCACCAGCACCACACCGGCAGCGCTGTGCTCGTCGAGTCGGCGCGCCCATCCGTCGAGTTGCCAGCGGATGCGTTCGAGCACCGCCGCCACCCCCAGCCCCGCAGGCCGCGACCACACCCGTTCGCTGCGCTCGCCCTGTTCGGTGACGACGGTGACGGCGAGTTGGGTGCACACCCGGCCGTCGGCGGCGAGTACGGCGACGAGGCGCTCGGCCAACGAACGCGCAGTGAACACCACGGCATCGAGATGATCGACCGGGGGTTCGAACGCCTGCTCGACGGCCGACCCCGGGGCAGGTTCGACAGCACCGAGCGGCCGATCGTCGAGCCCGGCCGCCATCTGCCGTGCCACAGCACCGACCGGACCGAAGCGGGCGAGCAGATCGGCCTCGGCCAACGCTGCCACATCGCCCAGGCGACCCAGACCCAGACGATGGAACAGATCGACGACAGCCCGGTCGAGACCACCCACGTCGGCGAGCAACCCGACGGGGAGATCGGCCAACAACGCACCCGACCCACCCGGCACCACCACCTCGGGCTGCCCTGCCCGTGCGGCCAATCGCGCCGCCACCCCGGCGGCGAAGCGGCCGTCGGCGACCCCTGCCCCCACCCGACCGATGGCTGCCAACGACGGACCGAGCACTGCCTCGACCCGCTCGACGAGCAAGGTGGCCACGGCCAGGTCGCCGCCGAAGTAGCGCGACGGGCCCCGCGCCGCGAAGGTGAGCGTGCCCGGCACGGTGAGTTCGAGCCGAGGCACCATCTCGGCCACGGTGTCGACCACACGGTGGAACGCACGCGCCTCGGCCGAGGCGTCGTGCACGACCAACCGCAGCGCCGGGCACCGGGCCTGGGCATCGCGTCGGCGCTGACCGACCCGCACACCGGCGTCGGCAGCAGCACGCGAACGGGCGATGACCCGGTTGGTGTGCAAGACGGCGACGGCCTCGTCGGCCCGGCAGCCGGCGGCGACCACCGGCCACTGCGGGCAGACGAGCACCACCAGACGCGACACGGCTCAGCCCGCCTGCCGGTGCAACGGCGACGGATGAGCACCGGCCCGCTCGACGACACCCGACGGCCCCGGGAACCACAGCGTGTCGTGCCGGTCGCGGGGCAGGCGGCGGCCGCCCAGCCCGAGCGTCACCCGACGGGTGCGCAGATAGCCGTGCCCGGCACCGAGCCCGTGCCAGTCGGCACGGCCCGTCACCTGGAGATCGGGGGTGAACGCACCGGCAGCACCTACCAGTACGAGCACCGCACCACGGGCCTGCAACCGGGCCTGCACACGCCGAGCCGTGGCTGCGCGGAGATGCCGACCAGCACCGAGCACCACGATGTCGAAGCCGTCGACACCCGCAGCGAGCGCCTGTGCCCACGTCGACTCGTCGAATGCGGCGGCAGCCGGTTCGCGCACCACGACGACACGTTCGAGCGCGACACCTGCTTCGGCCGCCGCACCCGGCCCGAACGTGGGCAGGCCCACCACGCACCCCCACGATCCGGCCTGCACCGGCCCGGCGAGCAACAGCAGCGCCGTCGACGCAGCAACTGCGCCGACACACGCCACCGTCGATCCGCGGACCACACCCTGCGGGAACAACCCGTCGAGCGCCGGATGCATCGGCATGGTGCGCTCGGCGGCCGGGGCGGCAGCACCCAGCCGTGGGATCAACTCGGCCAGACGGGCACGGGTGTCGGCAGAGGACGATGACCGGGCGGCAGCAACCATACCAGCACTGTATCGAACAGGTGTTCGAGAGTTCCAGGGGCCGTTCAGCCGGCGATATCGCCCCGGTCGCTGTCGGCCGTGAGGTGCTGCTCGATCAGGGCGACGAACTCGTCGGCCGAACCGGCCAGTCCGTCGGCGCCGAGCGAACGGGCGTGATCGGCATCGTGCACAGCGTTACCGCCCACCACCAGCAGGACACCCGGCACCGCCTGTCGCACCGTCTCGAGCGCCACCTGGGCGGGCACCAGTCCCTCCGAGGTGGTGATCGAGATACCCACCGCCGCCACCTCAGGGGTGGTGAGCACGGCATGGAGGAACGACGACGCCGGCACATCGGCACCCAGGTCGGAGACCTCCCACCCACGCAGGCGGACCATGTCGGACATCAGCGACACCGGCAGCGAGTGCCGCTCGCCCGCCGGGGCACCGAGCACCACCGAACCACGGGTACGACCACGGCGCACGAACCGTGGCCCGAGCCGACCGATCAACCGCAGCACGATGCCGGTGGCACGGTGCTCGACTGCGATGTCGAGATCGCCACGCTCCCAGCGCGCCCCGATCGATGCCATCGCCGGCGCCACCACGTCGAGATACACCGAGTCGAGATCGGCGCCACCTGCCAGCGCGTTCTCGATCACGCCCCACGCACCACGGGCATCACCCACGAGCAGGCGCGACTCGAGCCGCTCGGCCCACGGTGCGCGGCGCCGACCGCCGCCCTCCGACGACTCGGCCACCGCAGCCGCGCCGGCGACGAACGCATCGAGGTCGGACCGCAGCACCTTCCAGCTGCCACCGTCTTTCTCGGCCACCAACTGACCCAGGCGCACATAGCGGTACGCGGTCATGTAGTGCACGCCCAGCTCTGCGGCTGCCTCATGGAGCGTCAGCGCGTCGTCGGCCATACCTGTCACCGTAAGGGGGGACAGCCGCGACTGCCCACTCCTGCGCCGAATCCGCCTGTGACAGCGGCCTCAGGCCCGCTGCCACCACGCGTCAGCCCGCTTGCTTGGCCTTCCAGCGCTCCATCGCCGCCTTGCTGCGCTCGATCAGCAGCGCCGGCACACGTCGCTCGTACTCCGAACCACCACCCGCAGCCTCGCCGCCCGACGGGGCAGCCGCCGCAGCAGGCTCTTCCACCGCTTCGAAGGTGGGCTCCATCCCCGGCAGCCAGTACTGGTAGAGCGAGCCGACCACCTCGTCGAGACCGTCGGCGTCGAACCCGCGGCTCAGGTTGACGGTGATCTGGTTGCTGTACACGTGCACGCTGTCGACATGGCCCGTGCCGAGCAGCCGCCGCGCCAATTCGGCAGCGGGGCGCGGCCCCACGGCCTCGTCGACCGACGAGAACTGCTCGTGGCCCTGCCCCGTGAGCGAACGGTTCGTCTCGAACCGCACCACACCGGGAACCGAACTCGGCTTGCGCACCACGCTGACCATCTGACCCATGCGCCAGACGTTACCGCACAGGTCGCTCGCCACACCGGGTCGCCGACTAGGTTCAGCGCAGAGAACGCTGCGCACCGGCAAGGAGCACACCGATGGCCGACATCACCCTCGAGGTCTTCGAGAAAGAAGCCCGCGACTTCCTCGACGCGAACGCCCCCCGCAAAGAAGCCGAGAAGGCGTTCGTCTGGGGCGAGGGCTCCGACAAGGTGGCAGTGTTCGAGGAGAAAGACCGCGACACCGAACGGGCCGATGTGCGCCGCGCCTGCGAATGGCGGGCGAAGAAGTTCGACGCCGGCTTCGGCTGGATCAGCGGGCCCGCCCAGTTCGGCGGGCGCGAACTCCCCAATGCCTACGAACGACTCTGGAACAGCCTCGAGGGCCAGTACCAGGTGCCCAACCAGGGAGCGTTCACGATCGGTCTGGGCATGGTGGCCCCCACGATCCTCGCCCACGGCAGCGACGTCGCCAAAGAGCTGTACCTGAAGCGCATGTACCGGGCCGAACTCGTCGGCTGCCAGCTGTTCAGCGAGCCGGGTGCCGGCAGCGACCTCGCCAGCCTGCAGACCAGGGCCGTACGCGACGGCGACGAATGGGTGATCACCGGACAGAAGGTGTGGACCACCGGCGCGCAGTTCAGCGACATCGGCGAGATCATCGCCCGCACCGACCCCGACCTGCCCAAGCACAAGGGTCTCACCGGGTTCATCGTCGACATGCACGCACCCGGCGTCGAGGTGCGCCCACTGCGCCAGATGACCGGCGGTGCCAGTTTCAACGAGGTGTTCTTCACCGAGGTGCGCGTGCGCGACGACCACCGCCTCGGCGATGTGAACAACGGCTGGAACGTGGCGCTCACCACCCTCATGAACGAGCGCGCCGCCATCGGCGCCGGCGGTGGCAGCGGGATCAACCTGTACACCCGGGTGATCGAGATGGTGCGCCACTTCGGCCTCGACACCGACCCGATCATCCGCAACGAGCTGGCGAACCTGCTCATCCACCAGCGTGTCGCGGGCTACAACAACCAGCGGGCGATGGACAAGATCAAGGCCGGACAGATGCCCGGGCCCGAGATGAGCATCGCCAAACTCGCCGGCACCCTCAACTCGCTGCGGCTCGGTGCGTTCCTCTCGAAGGTGCTCGGACCGAAACTGGTCGCCGATTCGGGCGAATGGGGCACCTATGCCTGGAGCCAGTTCATCCTCGGTGCACCCGGTGGCCGTATCGCCGGCGGGAGCGACGAGGTGATGCGCAACATCGTGGGCGAGCGCGTGCTCGGCCTGCCGAAAGACGCCGGGATCGACAGCACATCACCGTTCAAAGACCTCAAGGTCGGTACGCAGAAGGGCTGAACGCCATGAAGGACATCGTCGTCGGTCTGCTCGCGATCGCTGCGGGGCTGATGTTCTGTTTCCGCGGGTATCTGCTGATGCGCATCGTCATCCCCATCTGGGGGTTCTTCGTGGGCTTCGCGCTCGGCGGTGCCATCGTGTCGGCCATCACCGACCGGGCGTTCCTCGGCACGGTGCTGGGGTGGATCATCGGCGTGGTGATCGGCGTGGTGTTCGCCTTCATCGCCTACACCTACTACGCCGTCGCCGTGGTGCTGACGATGGGCACCGTCGGCTACCTGCTCGGCAGCACGCTGATGGTGGCGCTCGACGTGCGCTGGAACTGGCTCGTCGTCGCAGTCGGTGTCGTCGTGGCCCTCGTGCTGGCGCTGGGCGCGATCATGATCGACCTGCCCACCGTGGTGCTCACCGTCGTCACAGCCCTTTCGGGCGCCACCGCGGTGATCGGCGGTGTGATGCTGGTGGTGAACCGTCTCGATCTCGCCGACCTCGGCGACGACCGCGTCACCACCGAGATCGACGCCTCGTGGGGTTGGTGGCTCGCCTACCTGCTCGTGGCTGTCGCCGGCGTGTTCGCCCAGGTGCAGGCCACCGAGGACGTGCGCGCCAGTGTGCGCGCCACGTGGAAGAACGCCTCGACACCACCTGCCTGAACCGGCACAACCGCTAGCGTCGCCCGTCGTGCAGCAGCGTCGCCTCATCGTCGTGTTCGCGCTCGTCGTGGCGCTGAGCGCGGCGGGGTACGGCGTCATGTTCACCGTGCTCGACGAGATGCGCAGCGAATACGGCATCGGCGAGGGCGCGCTCGGCCTCGTCGTCGCCGTCGGGTTCTTCGCCTCGTTCCTCGCCCAGGTGCTGCTGGCACCGTTCGCCGACCGTGGCTTCGCCCGTCGTCTCGTGCTCGTCGGCATGGTGCTCGAGATCGCCGGCATGGTGACGATGGCGTTCGGCGGCACCGTCGCGACGCTCGTCGTCGCCCGTGCCGTGATGGGCATCGGGGCCGGCATGCTCGGGCCCGCCACCCGACGCATCGTCATCCTCACCGACCCCGACAACCTCGGCACCAATATCGGCCGTCTGCTCACCGCCGATGTGGTGGGGTTCTCGCTCGGCCCTGCGGTGTCGGCCGTGCTCGTGGGGCCGCTCGGACTGGCGGCACCGTTCATCGCCATCGCCGTGCTCACCGCGGTGTTCGTCCCGTTCGTCCTGCGCATGTCGGTGGCCGAGAACACGGCACCATCCGCCGAGCAGACGCACTTCGCCTTCGACCTCCTGCGGCACCGGTCGTATGTCGCCGCGCTGTGCCTCGGTGCCACGGTGTTCTTGATGATCGGCACATTCGACGTGATGTGGGTACTCGTGCTCGACGACCTCGGCGCAGCCGACTGGATCGCCAACCTCGGCATCGTCCTGTTCGCCGTCCCGCTGGCGGTCCTCGGCCCGTTCGGTGGCCGCCTCGCCCAACGTGTCGGCCCGTTCCGCACCGGAGCGATCGGATTGCTGCTCGGCGCCGCGTTCATGGCCAGCTACGGCCAGTGGACCTCGGCCGGCATGATGCTGGCCGTGTCGTTGGCGCACGCCATCAACGACGGCTTCACCGTGTCGAGCGCGGGCGTCGCCGTGGCCATGGTGGCACCGCCCGGCCGCCAGGCCGGCGCCCAGGGCCTGCTCGGCGGTGTGCAGACCCTGGTGGGTGGCATCTCGGCGATCGTCGCCGGCGCACTGTACGAAACCCACGGACGAGCGGTTGCCTACGGCACCACCGCTGCGATGATGACGGTGCTGGTGCTGACCGCCCTGGTGCTGGTGGGCCGCGACTGGACACAGCGCCCCACCGCCGTCAGCGAGCCGTCACCAGACCACGATCGCCCGCCCACTGCGACAGATCGCGCCGTTCGATCGCCGCAGCGATGAGATCGGGGAACGCATCGGGGGTGCTGGCGAACGCTGGCACCCCCACCGCAGCGAGCGCCGAGGCCGCCATGTGGTCGAAGGCCGGCGCCCCCTCGTCGGACAACGCGAGCAGCGCCACACAGCGCACCCCGCTGCGTGTGAGCGATGCCAGGCGGGCAACGAAATCGCCGCCAGGCGTGCCTTCGTAGAGATCGCTGATGAGCACCAGCACCGTGTCGTCGGGCCGGTTCACCAGCGACTGGCAGTACGCCATCGCCCGGTTGAGGTCGGTGCCACCACCGAGTTGCACACCGAACAGCACCTCGACCGGATCGTGGGCGAGTCCGCTCAGATCGACGATCGACGTGTCGAACGCAACGACCCGTGTGCTGAGCGAGCGGATGGAGGCGAGCGCTGCGCCGAACACACCGGCGTACACCACGCTGTCGCCCATCGACGCGCTCTGGTCGACCGCGATGATCACCTCCTTGCGGATCGCTGCACCGAGGCGCGCGTAGCCCACCAGACGCTCGGGCACCACGGTGCCGAGCGTGGGTTGGAAGTGGCGCAGGTTGGCCCGCACCGTGCGATCCCAGTCGATGTCGGCCCCGCGCGGCCGGTTCGTGCGGGCCGTGCGGGTGAGCGCACCGCTGACGGCCTGCACCGTGGGCTGGCCGAGCCGGGCCTGCAGATCGGCCACCACGCGGGCCACCACCTGACGCGCCGTCGCCCGGGTGGTGTCGGGCAACAGATGGGCCAGTTCGAGCAGGGTGCTCACCAGGTGCACATCGGGCTCGACCGCGGCCAGCATCTCGGGTTCGAGCAGCAGCCGCTGCAGATCGAGCCGTTCGATGGCATCGCGCTGCATCACCTGCACGACCCCGCTCGGGAAGTACCGGCGGATGTCGCCCAACCACCGCGCCACGGCCGGAGCCGACGACGCCAACCCTCCGGCACGGTTCGATCGGCCACCCACCCGACCACCCGGTGTGGGCGCGTCGTACAGCGCACTGAGCGCTGCGTCGATGTGCCCGTCGTCGCCACCGAGCTGCACACCGGTGCCGTCGGGGTGCTGCTGGTCGCCGGCACCGAGCAGCAACCGCCAGCGACGCAACCGTTCGGCCTCGTGCACCGTCGCCGGTGCGGCCGGCGTGGGGTCGGTCTCGGTACTCACTGCGGCCGTCCGAGCAGCAGCGCCACCGTGGCCAACGCTGCCTCGACCCGGAGTGGATCGAGCGCGCCCCCACGATCGACGACTGCGGGTACCTCGCCGGTGCGCACCCGCTGGCCGAGCGCGCGCCGTTCGGCCGGCTCGAACGCACCGAACGTGCGCCGCAACAGCGGCAGGGCGTCGGTGAAGGCGTCGCCGGGCAGCGCGGCCAGCCACCGGTCGACCACCCGCAGCAGCACTGGATCGTGCAGCAGCACGGTGCCCGACCCGCCGAGGAACCCTTCCACGAACGCAGCCGCCTCGAGCGGCGCCGCCCCGGGCGACAGTGCCCGCGACACACGGCGTTCGACGGCATCGGCGTCGAACGTGCCCGCATCGGCGAGCAGCCGGGCGGCGAGGCCCTGCAACAGCCCGTGCACACGGTCGCGCTCGGCGACCTCGTCGAGCGCGCGCCGCCAGCGCGCCAGCAGATCGGCGTCACCCAGAAGGGCAAGCGCCGACTGGGTGGAGCGCATCAGGTCGGCCATCGCCGCCGACCCGTCGTCGTCGAGCGCCGTGCATGCCGCCACGAGGCCTGCCGTCACGCGGATCACGATGCCGGCCACCACCTCGGCCAGCGCGGCCCCGTCGGCGCGACGCACATCGCCGTAGCGGATGGTGCGCACCAGTGCGGGTACGGCTTCCATCAACCGGGCGATGTCGTCGCTCACCGCAGCTCGATCGCGCACCAGCCCCAGCAGCACGGGCACCGCTGCGTCGAGGTCGGCCAGCATCGCCTGCTCGAGCAGCATCGTCAGCTCGCCGGGCGAGGCCGCCTCGGTGGCCCGCTGGGCGAGTGCTGCTGCCGCTGCTGCATCGAGCGTCGTGCCGAGGCCCGACGCCTCGATCAGCCGCACCTCGAACTCGGGTTCCCACGCCACCTGCCACGATTCGCGGAAGGTGCCTGCACTGCCCCGCCCCTCGGCCGGCCGCCCCCAGGGCACGTCGAGCGCCATCATGCGATGCAGTAGCTGCGAGCGGCCGAGGTCGAGCGGGCGGCGCAGGTCGAGTTCGAGGGTGCGGGCGACGGGTTCGGGCTTCAGCCGCCACCGCTTCTGCTCGGCTGCCAGGCTGCGCGCCAGGGGAACCATCGGGGTGCTGTCGGGCACGGCGCCGAGCTGTGCGCCCACCACCATCTCGCTGCTGAGCAACCGCAGCGGGATGTCGGACCCCTGGCCCAACGCGGCGCGAGCCGCATCGGTGACCTCGCTGAGGCCGGCCAGCGGTCGCCCACGCAGGACGGCCAGTGCCTCGGCCAGACGAGTGGCCTCGACCACATCGGCCGCCGACACCGCGTAGTCGGCACGCCGCAACACCTGGGCAGCCTCGCTGAACCAACGGGCGACCACCTGCGGGCCGGCATGGGTGTGCAGATGGTGGTACCAGCCCGGCGCCACCACACCGGCCCGATAGCCGAGGCCGCTCGCCAGTCGGCGATGGGTCCACGGCACCCAGGTGAGCGCCACCTTCGCCTTCGGCAGCCCACGTAGGGTTGCCGTGTCGAGGCGGGCCTGCGCCGGCACCAGCGCCGAAGCAAGTGCAGGTACGTGCCACGCACCGCACACCACGGCCGGCGAACGCGCCCCGTCGGCCACCGCCCGCCTGATGGAAGCGCGCATATGGGCTTCGCGCCAGCGTTCGTCGCGGTCGTCGGGCTCGCCGAGCGGTTCGTACAGCGCACGGAGTTCGGTCATCGCCTCGCCGATCGCCCGGAAGGGCGCGTCGGCGTCGACGGCACCCTCGGCCGCGCCGTCAGCGTCGGCGTCGGCGTCGGCGTCGGCGTCGGTGTCGGCGTCGGCGTCGGCGTCGACGGCACCCTCGGCATCGGGCGAGCGGTACTCGACGACGTCTTCCCACCAGCGCTCGGCATCGTCGTAGCCGGCAGCAGAGGCAAGCGCCGCAATGGGGTCGAGGGGCCGGGGCGGCGCCGCGTGCAACAGCCCTGCGGGCTCGGCCGTGGCCGGTCGATCGGCCAGCATCGTGCGCGCCGGCAGGTCGATGCATCGCACCGGCACACCGTGGTCGAGCGCCCACCGCATCGCCACCCACTCGGGGCTGAACGAGGCGAACGGGTAGAACACCGCTCGCTCGGGCCGATCGACCACGTAGGCCAGCATCGCCACCGGGGGCCGGATGTCGGGATGCGCAGCGAGGCCGATCACCGCCTCGGCGTCGGCGGGGCACTCGATCAGCACCATGTCGGGCGGGTCGGCACGCAGGGCCGCCTCGACCGCGCGCGCCGAGCCGGGCCCGTGGTGACGGATGCCCAGCAGACGGATCTGCGCAGTGGCGGTGGCGGCGGTACGCATCGGATGCGGCGGTGCCTCAGCGCATCGCCAACGAGTCGAGGTACTCGCGCCACACCACGGTGTCGTGCACCGGATCGCGCACCACGCTGGCCTCGATGCCGCCGAGCAGATCGTCGAAGCGCACCGTGCCGTCGCCGAGGTGCACAGCCATGGCCATGCCCTGCACGATCACCGAGATCGCCTCGGCGGTGCTCATCGTGCCCGAGGGGGTCTTCAGCTTGATCCGGCCGTCGTCACTCTGGCCGTGACGCAGTTCGCGGAACACCGACACGACGCGTCGGATCTCGTCGGCCGGGGCTGCCTGCGGGGGCAACGACAGCGCTGCGCCGAGCGCCGCCACCCGCTGGGTGACGATCTGCACCTCCTCGTCGGCGGTGGCCGGTGTGGGCAGCACCACGGTGTTGAACCGGCGACGCAACGCGCTCGACAGCTCGTTCACCCCTCGGTCGCGGTCGTTGGCAGTGGCAATGAGCGTGAACCCGTGGCGAGCCTGCACCTCGATCCCCAGCTCGGGCACGGGCAGCGTCTTCTCACTGAGCACGGTGATGAGTGCATCTTGCACATCGCTCGGCAACCGGGTGAGTTCCTCGACACGCACCACGGCCCCGCGTTCCATCGCCCGGAACACCGGCGAGGGCACCAGTGCCGCGGGCGTGGGACCCTCGGCCAGCAGACGGGCGTAGTTCCACCCGTAGCGGATGGCCTCTTCGGCCGTTCCGGCGGTGCCCTGCACCAGCAGTGTCGAGTCGCCGCTGATGGCTGCGGCGAGATGCTCGCTCACCCAGGTCTTGGCCGTGCCCGGCAGGCCGAGCAGCAGCAGGGCGCGATCGGTGGCCAAGGTGGCCACGGCGGTCTCCATCAGCCGACGCGGGCCGATGTACTTCGGCAGCACCACCGTGCCGTCGCTCAGTGTGTCGCCCATCAGATAGGTCACCACCGCCCAGGGCGACAGCCGCCAGTTCGCTGGCCGCGGCCGGTCGTCGAGACGGGCGAGCGCAGCGAGTTCGTGAGCGAACTCGACCTCGGCGTGCGGGCGCAGCACGTCGGTTGACGAGGCAGGGACGGGGATGTCGGTCATGACGGATCACCTGTGGGGTCGGGGGCGGCGGATGGTTCGGCGGTCTCGAACTCGTACAGCATCGCCAGCCGGAACTCGGCCAACGAGGTGAGTTCGCTGCGCGTGCGCGCGGTGGCGGCGATGTAGTCGAGGCGGTTCACCTCGCGGACGAAGGTGACCAACGCGTCGGGCACGAGGCCTGCCACGAGCAGTTGCAGCTGGGGCGCCGACGCCCAGCTGGCCCCGCCGGTCTCGATCTGGGCGATTATCACGTGCACCACGGCGTGGCTGTCGGGTGGTGCGGGCACCGGCTGCAGCGGCGGAACCGGCGTGGCGCGGCCAGCAGGAGCGGGCTTCACGCCCAGTTCGGGCACTGCCTGGGCCAGCCAGGCGGCCCGCCCGCCGGCGAGACGGCGCACGACCTGATCGAGTTCGGGTCGGCGCCGGCCGCGCAGCAACAGCGCGGGTAGCAGCGCCCAGGGCAACTGCATCCCCACCTGTTCGCATCGGGCCAACCACTCGCCCAGCACGATGTCGTGTTCGCCGGCGAGGATGCGGCGCAGTCGCTCGGCGCACGACGCAGTGCACGGCGGTCGACGATCGGACGGGGCCTCGGGCAGGCGGCCGGGCGGGGGCGGAGCGGGGGTGGCTCCGGCACGGCGGGCCACCACCACGGTCGCTGCCCGGTCGAGCAGCGCGGCAGCCGGGTCGGCGCTGTGGGGCCAACGCTCCCAGCCGTCGGTGGCGGCGGGCAGCGGGTGCCGGTCGGCGCCGAGCACCGCCGTGGTGACGAGCGCGCTCCATTCGGCGGCCGCGCTGCTGGCCAACTCGGTGCTCACAGCGCCACCGCCGCTGCGGTGCCACGGCCGGTGTCGGCCCACACGGTGAGGGGTAAGAACCCCTCGGCCGACCACTCGCCCATCACCGTCGCCGGCCGCCCGCCACCCACCGCCACCAGTTCGGCGAGCCGCCAGAACCCGGCGACGACGGGCAGAGCGCCGGTGTCGTCGGCCAGCACCCATCGGCCGTCGCCGAGGGGCACGGGGACGACCTCGATGCACAGGGGCACGCGTTCGAGCCACGGCTCGGCGGCAACGGCCCAACCCGCCAGGCCGATGGCACGATCGACCGAGAGGCCCCGGGGTGCCATCACACCGCGTTCGACCGGTGAGTGCATCCGGCCCACCAAGGCACGCAACGGGGCGGCGCCCGGATACCAGTGCACGTCGGCGTCGAACTCGGCGCCTACCACGTAGTCGCTCTGCAGCTCGTTGCCGAGCGCACCGAACGACAGCACCAGCGCCCAGGTGGGTGCCGCGTCGGGCGACCCGGCAGCGTCGACGGCGCGCAGCCACGTTCGCTGCACCGTGATGCGGTCTTCACGCACACGGCTCTCGCCGAGCACCTGCCAGCGCGCCGTGCTGGGCACACCGGCCAGCACATCGGCCTGCAAGGTGGTGAGACCGGTGGCGGCGTGCACCCCGTCGGCCAGGTCGGCGGGCAGCACGCTGGTGCGCAGCGCGCCGTTCACCAACAGGTGCAGGACCGCGAGTTCCTCGAGCACGTCGTGATGCCACTGCTGGTGCTGGCCCACTCGTGTGGCCACCCGTTTCACCCGGTTGGCCAGGCCACCGCACTGCGCATCGACCAGCCGCGCCGCCACCCGGTCCCACGTGTCGGGCTGGGCCAGCTCGGCTGCCGACAGCCCCACCCGCACCCGGTCGGCCAACCAACGGTCGAACTCGACCAGACCGGCCCGCATCCGCTCGGCGCGTTCGGTGCGACGCTTGTCGCGCTGGGGGTCGCCGTCTCGCGGTTGCGCCGGTGCCGTCGCCCCCAGGGCACTCCGCCCGACGGCCACCTGCAGCTCGCCGTCGGCCGCCACCTCCGGCCGGCTGTCGACCACCGCATCGGGTGGGACCACCGGCGCGGGTTCGGGCGCGGGTTCGGGTTCGGGCTCGTCGGTGGGCAGTGCCCGCCCGGCCTCCAACGCTGCCCGGCTGCTGGCCCGTCGCTGCAACCAGGTGTCGACGAAGGGCAGGCGGCGAGCGGGCTGCACCCCGTGCTGGGCGTGCAGCAACAGCAGCCCCAGGCAGTGCTTGCACGGCAACTTGCGACTCGGACACGTGCACCGGAACGCCGGCACCGTGAGCTCGACCGACACCTCGTAGGGTTCAGCGGTCGAGCCGATGTAGAGCCCCCACACGGCCTGATCGTCGCAGCCGGCCGCCGACCAGTTGCCTGCATCGGCCACACCGGCAGCAGCCGCAGCCACATGCCGGTCGGGGGCCAGCAGCAACACCTGCTCGGGCGTGGGACGCACGGTCATGACGTCTCCGAGGGTACCGCCGGGGTGTGACACCCTTTCCGCCCCCACCCGTCCCCCCACCCCGTCCCCCACCCGGCGATTGGGAGCCGCCACCCACCACGACCGGGCTCCGCTCACAAACACCACGTCGCCACCCAACCCCCACCCCGTCCCCCACCCGGCGATTGTGAGCCGCCACCCACCACGACCCGGCTCCGCTCACAATCGCCGGGGACGGGCGCGGAGGAGGAACGGGGGAACAGGGGTGGGTTCACGGCACGCGTGGGAAGGAGTAGAACAAGGACATGGCATCGAGCACTGCGCCGCACTGGCGGGATCGACTGCACCGGGCGATCACCGACCGGCTGAACGCGCTCGACGACAAGCCGATCGCCGATCTGCTGCTGGCCGGGGTCGACAAGGCCACGAGTGCCCGTTGGTCGGCAGCAGTCGAGCGGGCCGCGGCGCTGCCGGGCACGATCCGCCCCGAGAAGATCAAAGCGCTCACCGACAGCTTCGCCCGGGAAGTGGCCGTCGTCGGTGCGGCCGCCGGCGCGGCGGTGGCCGCACCCGCCGTGGGCACCGCCGCCACCCTCACCGCCACCGCGGCCGAGGTGGCCTGGTTCACCGCCCGGGCCGGCGACCTGATCCTCACCATCGCGGCTCTGCACGGCCGTACGGAGCCCACGGTCGACGAGCGGCGCGCCTGGGTGCTCGCCGTGCTGCTCTATGGCAGCACGGCGAAGGAGGGTTTCACCCACATGGCCGAGGAGGTGGGCGTCACCCTCGGAGCGCCGGTCGCAGCCGGTCTCGCCGCCACCGGAGTCGCCCCCACACTGCGGCTGCCGCTCAGTTCGTTGCACGCCATCAACAGCGGTTTCCAGCGCCACATCGTGCGTCGCTACGGCACCAGGCGTGGGGTGATCGCGCTCGGACGGGCCCTGCCGCTCGGTATCGGCGCCGCCATCGGCGGCACGGCCAACTACGCCGCACTCCGTGCTCTGGCCCGCCACGCCGACCAGTTCTTCTCGCGCCTGCCGTATTCGGCCATCGAGACGACGGCCATCGAAGCCCCGGCGCGCTGATCAGCCGGTGATGACGGCGGCGACACGGGCGCCGCTTCGCAGCGCGCCCTCCATGTAGCCCGCCCAGGAATCGGTGTGCTCGCCGGCCAGCAGCAGGTGGCCGTGGCGGCGGCGCAGCTCACCCCACGCGGGCAGCAACTGGCCGGGTCCGAACGTGGCATAGGCACCCATGCTGTGGAGGTCGTTGGTCCAGTCGGTGCGCACCCGTTCGCCTGCCAGACCTCGGAAACCGGGGAACAGCCGCTCCATCTCGTCGACCACGCGCTGCTCGGTCTCGGGCAGCGCAGCCAGCGCGGCGCCGTCGTGCGATGCCAACAGCGCCGTGAGGATCCCCCGATCGCCCTCTTGGCCATCGGTCGACTCCCACACCTCGCCCCATGCTCGTTCAGTGCGCACCGAACCGTCGCGGCCGAAGTCGCGCCAGATCCGTCGATCGCTCTGCACGTTCACCTTGCCGCCGATGCCGTACGACACCGCCCGCAGCGCAGGAGGCATGTCGGCCCACATCCGGCCGAGCACGGGCAGCGGCACCGTGGCCACCAGATGGTCGGCGGTCCATCGGTCGCCCGAACGCAGCACCACGTCGCCCGCATCGGCGTCGAGGATCGCCACCTCGTGCTCCAACAGCACCCGATCGCCCAACCCCTCGGCGAGAGCGGTGGCGAGGCGGTCGTTGCCGCCGACGATGCGCCAGCCCTCGAACCCGTCGCCCGAACGCCGATGCAACGCAGTCATCCACGCCGCCATCAGCACCGACACCTCGTCGGGGCCGAGCATGAACTCGCTGCGGATGTCGCGGCCGATCACCACTCGTGCCACCAGGCCGAGGCCGAGCGATTCGAGCACTGCGGCGAGGGGCGTGGCGTCGAGGCGTTCGGCATCGGGCGATGCGGTCGGGTCGTCGACGTCGATGCCGGCGGCCAGGTCGGCCAACACGTCGTCCCACCTCGCCAGGTCGGGAGCCAGCGAGTGGTGCAGCGAGTACGGGGCCGCGCGCCCGCCCATGTCGACCATCCGCTCGGCATCGTTGCGTCCGCTCGGCACCGGACAGAGGTCGAAGCCGAAACGCTCGGCGAGCGCCAGCACCTCGACGTGCGCCGTGTCGACGAACTCGGCACCTCGCTCGCACCACTGCCCGTCGGTGAACCGGTGGCTCCACACCCGCCCACCAACACGGCTGCGTGCTTCGAGCACCACCACCTCGCGGCCGGCCGCCACCAGATCGGTCGCACAGCGCAATCCGGCCAGACCGGCACCCACCACGAGCGCGTCGACGTGTCGGCCCGCCATCAGAACAACGACTCCTGCACCGCTGCACGTTGCGCGGCGGTGAGCGCCCGCGGCACGCCGGGCCATGGCACGAAGTTGTCCATGAACACCCACGTGCGCCGGTGGATGGCCGACGGCCCATACCCCTGCAGCGCGGTCTTGTGCACGGGGCAGGGGTAGCCCTTGTTGGTGTCGAACGACCAGTGTGGATAGTGCACAGCCGCGGCACGCATCAGTCGGTCGCGTGTGACCTTGGCGAGGATGCTGGCCGCGGCCACCGACAGGCAATGCAGGTCGGCTTTCACCCGCATCTCGACGTGGGCCACCTGGGGGCTGACGAAGTCCCACGATCCGTCGACCACGGCAGCGTCGGGCTGCACGCCCAGCGCAGCGATCGCCCGCCGGGTGGCCAGGCGCTGCGCGGCCGCCATGCCCAAGTCGTCGCACTCCTGCTGGCTGGCCTCGCCAACGCCCCACGCGTCGCACCACGCCGCCACACGATCGAACAACTGCTCACGCCCGGCTTCGGTGAGCACCTTCGAGTCGCGTACACCGTTCACGCGTCGGTTGCGCGGCAGCACCGCAGCACCCACCATCAGCGGCCCGGCCCAGGCGCCGCGGCCCACCTCGTCGATGCCCACCACCACATCGTGGCCCTGTGCCCACAACTCTCTCTCGATCGACCGGGTGGGTGCCTTGGTGGCCATGGCGACGACGCTCAGCGCAGCAGCAGCGCAGCCGGGCCGGCGGCCACCTCGCCCACGCGCCACCACCGCTCGCTCAGCGCGTCGGCCGCTGCCGGGTCGATGGCGGCCAGCAGGCCGCCGCTCGTCTGCGGGTCCATGCACAACGCCTCGGCCGCCGCCGATGCGGTGCTGTGCACGTGTGCCGCCACGTAGTCGCGGTTGCGCGGGTCGCCGCCGGTGCGCACGCCGCGCTCGGCCACCTCACGCGCGCCGGGGTAGGCAACGATGCCCTCGGTGTGCACCACCACCTGCACGCCGCCCCGCTCGGCCATCTCCCAGCCGTGCCCGGCGAGGCCGTAGCCGGTGACATCGGTGACTGCGTGCACGGCGCCGCCCAGGGCCTGCAGCTCCTCCGATGCGGCACGGTTCACCTGGCGCATACCGGCGATGGCGGCTGCCTTGTCGGCAGCGCTGCCACCGGCCAACGCTAGCGCCGTTCCCAATGGCTTCGACAGCACCAGCACGTCTCCCGGCCGCGCACCTCCCTTGCGGAACACGCGCTCGGGATGCACGACCCCCTGCACGGCCAGGCCGAAGATGGGCTCGGGGTTGCGGATGGTGTGGCCGCCCGCGATGGTGCCGCCCGCCTCGGCCACCACGGCAGCCGCCGCATCGAAGATGGCCACGATTGCCTCGCGCGGAAAGTGCTCGGGGAAGGCCGCGACGTTCACGGCGATGACCACGCGGCCACCCATCGCAAACACGTCGCTGCACGCGTTGGCGGCAGCGATGGCGCCGAAGTCGCTGGGGTGGTCGACCAGTGGCGGAAAGAAGTCGGTGGTGCTGACCAGCGCCACATCGGGGGCCACCTGGTAGATGGCCGCGTCGTCGAACGGGGCGAGGCCCACCAGCAGCGACGGGTCGGCACCCGCGGGCATGTCGCGCACCAGCGAGGTGAGCAGCGAGGCCCCCCACTTCGCCGCGCATCCACCGCACGACGTCCACTCGGTGAGGCGTAGGTCGGCGAACGGGTCGGCGGACTGGTCGGCGAACTGATCGGACGAGGTCACCGGGCCAGCATAGGGTTGGCCCCGTGATCGCCCTCGGCCCCTACCGCTTCAGTGCCACCGATGCCGCCAAGACCGTGCATCACTTGCCCGACCTGTGGGAGATGCTCACCGAGGGCCGCGACGCCGACGTGATCGCTCATCTGTGGCCACGTGTCGACGGTCCGGTCGACCAGGTGCTGCCGGGTGTGTGGGAGGCCCTGCTCGCCGCAGGGCCGGCCCTGCGCGCCGCGGGCCAGTTGCCCGCCCGCACCGAGGGCGTGGTGGCCCGGTTGAACGCCGGCTCGGGTGGTGTGCCGAAGACCGCTGTCGACGCCGTCGACGTCGGCTTCGGTGGCGTGGCGGGCGATGTGCAGAAGTCGCGGAAGCACCATGGCCGCCCGTGGCAGGCGCTCTGCATCTGGTCGGCCGACGTGATCGACGCGTTCAACGAGCAGGGCCATCATCTGTTCCCTGGCGCGGCGGGCGAGAACGTGACCGTTCGCGGCCTGCACTGGCCCGATGTGCGGCCTGGAGTGCGGCTGCAACTGGGCGAGGTGCTGTGCGAGGTGTCGGCCTATGCGTTCCCGTGCAAGCAGAACACCGCCTGGTTCCGCGACGGCGACTTCATGGCGATGTGGGCGGGCAACGGCCCGGTGAGCCGCCTGTACGCCACCGTGCTGCAGCCGGGTCGCATCACCACGGGTGATGCCGCAGTCCTCGAACCCTGACCCTCGTCCCCCGACCCTCGTCCCCTGACCCTCGTCCCCGACCCTCGTCCCCGACCCTCGTCCCCCGACCCTCGTCCCCGACCCTCGTCCCCATCCGTTCGTGCGCCTGGATCCCCTCCACCGGGGTCCAGGCTCACGAAGCACAGTGATTCGTGCGCCTGGGCCACGCTCACGGTGGTCCACGCTCACGAAGCGGTGGGGTGGAGGTGGGGTGGAGCGGGGCGGGGAGCGGCGGCAATACTCGCGGGGTGAACCCTGCCGACACCTCCCCAACGTTCCGCGCCGTGGCCTTCAGCGGCAGTCTGCGAGCTGGTAGCTCGAACACCGGCCTCGTGCACCTGGCGGCTCGGCTGGCCCCGGCCGAGTTGTCGGTGGAGGTGGTCGACTGGGTGGGCGACCTGCCCTACTACAACCCCGATCTCGAAGAGGCGCTGCCCGATGTGGCGGCCCGCTGGCGTGCTGCGGTCGAGGCCGCCGACGCCGTCATCATCGGGATGCCCGAGTACAACTTCGGCCCCTCGGGGTTGGCCAAGAACGCCATCGACTGGCTCACCCGTCCGCTCGGCGCGCATGCGCTGCGCGGCAAGGTGGTGGCCATGCTCACCTCGGGCGGCAAGGGTGGCGGCTCGATGGTGCAGCCGGCGATCGGCGGCATCATCGGCCTGCTGGGCAACACCGTGGTCGAGGAGCCGAAGGTGAACATCGCTGTGGGCGGCACGCGCATCGCCGGCGACGGCACCACCGACGACGCCGAGATCGTCGACCTCGTCACCCAGAAACTCGCCAACGTGCTCGCAGCGCTGCAGACACCCAAGGCCTGACCCGATGCGCGCCGTGTTCTTCCGCTCGTTCGGCGACCCGCTGGCGGTGGAGACGGTGCCCGATCCGTCGCCCACCCCCGACGGCGTGGTGCTGCGGGTGGAGGCGACGGGCGTGTGCCGCAGCGACTGGCACGCGTGGCTGGGCCACGATCCCGACGTGGTGCTGCCGCACGTGCCGGGCCACGAGTTGGCCGGTGTGGTGGTTGCCGCCGGCGCACTGGTCACTCGCTGGCGCGAGGGCGACCGGGTGACGGTGCCCTTCGTGCTCGGCTGCGGTGCGTGCCCTCGGTGCGCGGGCGGCCAGCAGCACGTGTGCGACGACCAGTTCCAGCCCGGCTTCACGGCGTGGGGCAGTTTCGCCGAGTACGTCGCACTCCCCCGCGCCGACGCCAACCTCATCGCCCTGCCCGACTCGATGGGCTTCGCCGACGCCGCCAGCCTGGGCTGCCGGTTCGCCACCTCGTTCCGCGCCGTGGTCGACCAGGCCCGGCTGCAGCCCGGGCAGTGGCTGGCCGTGCACGGCTGCGGCGGCGTGGGCCTGTCGGCGGTGATGATCGCCGCAGCGATGGGAGCCCGCACGGTGGCGGTCGACATCGACGACGAGGCGCTGGCGATGGCTGCTGCATGCGGCGCCACACACACGGTGAACGCCAGCAGCACCGATGCGGTGCAGGCGGTGCAGCAGCTCACCGGTGGCGGGGCGCACGCGTCGATCGACGCAGTGGGCACCAGCACCACCTGCGTGGCCTCGATCCGCTCGCTGCGCACCCAGGGCCGCCACATCCAGGTGGGCCTGATGCTGGCCGAGCACGCCACCCCGGCAGTGCCGATGACCCTGCTCCATTCGCGCGAGATCGAGCTGATCGGCAGCCATGGCATGCCCGCCCACGCCTATCCGCGGCTGCTGGCCATGGTGGCGGCGGGCACGGTGAACCCCGGTTCGCTGGTCACCACCCACCTCACGCTCAGCGAAGGCGCCGATCACCTGATGCGGATGGACGAGTTCCCCGGCACCGGGATGGCCGTCGTCACCGACCTGTCGCGCTGACCACCCGCTCGACGTAGTCGAGCTCGCACGGCGCGCCCACCAGCCACCAGGCCCGAGGCGGCCTGCCGTCGGCGGGCAGTTCGGCCACCATCGATGCCGTGGTCACCTCCACGAGCACACCGTCGGGGTCGCAACCGTGCATGCACACACTCCACCCGGGTTCGGCGCAGCTGTCGTGTGAGCGCAGGTGGGCCATCAGCGCCTCGGGCGTGACCGGCCGGTGTGCCAGCACCTGCTGCGACGCATGCCAGCGTGGGTCGACCAGCCGTTCGACGGGCTGGCGCGGGTGGCGGTGCTGCGCGTCGAACGCGGCGATGGTGGTGCGGTTCGAGATGGCCCGCACCCCGCCGGGCGCGACCTGCTCGACCGCGTACTCGCGGCCCGAGGTCTCGATCACGTACGCGGCCTGCGGGTCGGCCACGAGGAAGCTGTTCCAGTAGGCCTTGGGGCCGGTGCGACCGGCCGGGTCGTGGCCGCTGCCACCCTGCCCGTAGCGCTCGAGCAGACCCGTGATCGCGGCCACCGCTTCCGCAGCGTCGGTAGCGCGTTCGAGACCGAGTCGCACGAGGTCGAGGCCGGTCAGCGCCGGTGGCACCGACCGCGGGTCGAGGGTGGTGTAGATGGCCTCGTTGCCGATGGCCACGCCTGCCTCGTTCACTCCGTGTTCGGCACCCCAGCACCATGCGGGCCGCGACAACAGCGCGCCGAGCGTGCGGCCCGGTGCGGGCTCGATGTCGATGTGTGTGGCGCGCAGCATTCCGTGGTCGCGTCGAGGCGGCACCCACTGCACCACCTGCACCTCGTCGGGTGGCCGGTCGCTGTTCTTGGCGAACAGGGTGGCACCGGCCGCCGTGGCCGCGGGCAGCGCCACCAGGGTGTCGCACATCAGCCGAACGAGATGTCGTCGCCCAGCGGAACGAACCCGGCAGGCACCGGCGGGGCGGGCCACAGCGCATCGCCCGTGGGCGCAGCGCTCGACCAGTCGGGCGCCACGACCGGCGACCGCAACCCGACGGGCGTGCCGGTCTGCTCCCACAGCAGTGCGGGCCGCTCGCCGTGCCAGCGCATCGCGAACGAGATGGCCGACGACGGCCCGGTGGGCACGCCGTACACCTCGAGGTGCTGGCCCAGCCAGGCCACAGGGATGCCACCTGGGAACAGCGATGTGCCACGGGCGATGATGCCCTCGACCGCGGCGACCAGGCGCGCCCCGGCGATGTCGGCTGGCTCGGGCAGCACGACGGCGTCGGCGACGCTCAGTCGGGCCCGTACCTTGCCCAGGTCGCGAACCGCACGCGTTTCGTCGGCAGCGATGCACACTCGCTCGGCGGCATCGATGGCCGCAGCGAGGAACGGATCGCTGCGGTACTCGGCCAGTGCCGCCACGGCGTCGGCCACCTCGGGCATCCAGTGCTCGGCAACACTGCCCATCCGCACCAGTTCACCCACGCCCAGCAGGAACGCCACCGGGTCGACGGCCAGGTCGTCGGGCCCGCAGAGTGCCAGTTCGCAGCGCGCCCGGGTGACCGATGCTGCCACCGCCGCCTCGGGGAGGATCAGCCGACTGGCCCGCTCGCACGTCGCCAGCCAGCCCCGCGCCACCTGGGTGGCGGTGGGCAGGTTGCCCGGCAGTACGGCCGGTGCTGCGCCGTGGGCGATGGCCACCGTGAGCGTGGCCCGGTGCCCCACGGGGAAGCTGACTGCCGGCCCCGGCAGGTCGATGCCCTGGATCGGCACGTCGGTGGGTGGTCGACTCGACAGCAACGGTGCGCCGGTGAACGCCACCGCGATGGGCAGCGACGAGTCGTTCTCGATCTCGATCACCGTCAGCCCGCCGTGGTCGGCGACGGCATACACACGCTGCACTGCGTCGCCGTTGGGGATGCGCACCCGGGTCTCGACGACGGGGGTGCCGTCGACCGTCTGCTGGCGCACGGTCGGCTCGGCCGACGGCACGTGCCAGCGGTCGTCGGCAGCAACGAACCAGTCGATCGTGCCGAGCCCGTCCCACTGCTCGATCGCGCCCCAGGGCGTGATGTTCGCCCGCCACTGCTGTCCGAGCACGCCAACGGTCACCGGGTCCATGGGCCGAGCGTAGGCCGGGAGTGGTCGGCTCCCTACGATGCATCCGTGAACCTCGCGGTGCTGATCCCGGTGAAGGCGTTCGGCGACGCCAAGGGACGCCTCGCCCCGTCGCTCGGTCGGGCCGAACGCGAACGCCTGGCGCGATGGACCGCCACCCAGGTGCTCGCCGCGTCGGCCGACCTGCAGCCGCACGTGGTGTGCGACGACGACGAGGTGGCGGCGTGGGCCGTGTCGCACGGCGCCACCGTCATCCGCGAACCCGCACGCGGCCTGAACGCTGCGGTCGACGGTGGCATCGCCCACCTCGCTCGCCACGCGTTCGACCACGTCGTGGTGGTGCACGGCGATCTGCCGCTGCCCGCATCGATCGCCGCCGTGGCTGCAACCTGCCGCGCCGGCACGGCCACCCTGGTGCCCGACCGACACCGCGACGGTACCAACCTGTTGGCCTTCCCCGTGACGAGCGGCTTCCGCGTCGCCTACGGCCCCGGCTCGTTCGCGCGGCATGTCGAGCTGGCCACCGCCGCCGGTCTCGAGGTGTGCGTGATCGACGACGTCGACCTGGCGCTCGACCTCGACCAACCCGACGATCTGCTCGACCCCCGCGTGCAGCAGGCCGTGGCCGAGTTGCTCGGCGATCAACCGCCCGGCACCGAACCGCCCGACAACGGTACGGTGCACCCTCGATGAGCGCCAACGAACCCGGTCAGCCCTCGCCCAGCACCGCGGTCGGGCACACCACCCGCAACCTCGCGGTCCCACGTTCGGCCCTGGCCATCGGTGCCCACCCCGACGACGTCGAGTTCGGGTGCGGTGCCACCTTGGCGAAGTGGGCAGCCGCCGGATGCATCGTCCACCACCTCGTGTGCACCGACGGCTCGAAGGGCACCTGGGACGTGAACGCCGACACCCGTCGCCTCGTCGAGCGCCGTCAGGCCGAGCAGCGTGAAGCGGCCCGCCGCCTCAGCGGCGCCCAGGCCGGCGAGGTGGTGTTCCTCGGCCATGTCGACGGTGAGCTCGACAGTTCGCTCGAGGTGCGCAGCCAGGTGGCGCGCGTCATCCGTGAACTGCGCCCCCAGGTGGTGCTCGGTCACGATCCGTGGAAGCGCTATCGCGTGCACCCCGACCATCGCCACGCCGGACTCCTCGCCTGCGACGGCATCGTGGCCGCCCGCGACCCGCACTTCTTCCCCGACCACGGCATCCCCCACCACCGCCCCGAGGCACTGCTGCTGTGGGAGGCCGACACCGTCGACCACGTGGAAGACGTCAGCGATCACGTCGCCACCAAGCTCGCAGCGCTCGAGGCGCACGAGTCGCAGTTCGAGAGCACGATGAAGGCCGTCACCGACGACCAACTCGATGCCTTCCGTCAGCGCATCCGCTCGCGGCTCGTGGGCCTCGGCGAGCCGCACGGCATGGGCGCTGCCGAGGTGTTCAAGCTGATCAGCGACCTCTAAGTCAGGCGAACTGGCCGGGTTCGCGCCCCACACCTGGCGGCCCGGCGAACGCCTGGGCGATGTCGATCCACTCGGTGGCCTGCGGGCCGGTGATCGTGAGCGCCGTGTCGCGGTGGTGACGTCGCTGGGTGACCACCAGACAGAAGTCGAGCAGCGGCCCGGTGACGCGGTCGACGCTGTCGGGCGGGCCCCAACTGAGCGTTTCGCCCTCAGGTCTGTGCAACTCCACGTACACCTCACCGGCCGGCACCTCACGGCCGTTGGTGGCGTAACTGAACGGCCGGGCCCGCACCCCGATGTGGGCGACGTGGCGCAGCCGAGCAGTGGGCTCGCGGTGGGCGCCGAGCGCGTCGGCGACGTCTTGTCCGTGTGCCCAGGTCTCCATCAGGCGAGCCGTGATGAACGAGCGGGCGCCCATGGCGGGCCCGTACCAGGGCACGCGCGCCGACGGATCGACGGTGCGCGCCACGGCGAGCAGTTCGGCGCGGTCGGCGCGCCAGCAGCTGAGCATCGCGGCGCCGCTGATGGCCCGACCGGGCTGCACCGACGCATCGGTGCCACCGGCTGCCATCAACGCCTTCGCGTCGGCAGCGAAGGCGTCGGGATCGGTGAGCGCCATCAGCGCGCGCTGGTCGAAGAACCACAGGTGGCACACCTGGTCGCGCACACTCCAGCCGGGTGCCGGCGTGGGGGTGTCCCACTGTTGTTCGGTGAGGCCGGCGACGATCGCGTCGAGCGCGTCGTGTTCGGCGACGAGGTCGGCGCAGATCTGTTCCATGACGTCATTGTGCCGCACCGGCGGCACCATGACGGCCCCGTGTGTGCCGCTCGACGTGCAGGAACCGTTTGGCCACCTCGGTGGCGGCGACGTAGCCCGCCACGATCGCAGCGACGACAACGGCGATCCCGGCGCTCGGCACACCGAAGCCGAACCACGAGCGCACCGGCAGCAGCGGCAGCAGCACTGTCACCAGCGCAGCACCGAGCGAGGTGACGAGCAGGCCGGTGGCCGGCCGGCTGCGCCACGCAGGTCGCCGTGTGCGCAGCACGAGCATCGCCGCCAGTTCGGTCATCATCGACTCGACGAACCATCCGCTGCGGAACACGGTGGGAACGGCATGGAAACCGGCGCGTAGCACCACGAACGTCGTGATGTCGAACACCGAACTGATCGCGCCGAAGACGACCATGAAGCGACGGATCTCGCCGATGTGCCAGCGCTGGGGCTGCTCGACGTGCTCGGGGTCGACCGAGTCGG
The DNA here is from genome assembly GCA_040380855.1 of Acidimicrobiaceae bacterium. GTDB lineage: Bacteria > Actinomycetota > Acidimicrobiia > Acidimicrobiales > Ilumatobacteraceae > VFMC01. The sequence goes on from JBEIIG010000030.1 coordinate 40,730, forward strand.
ACGCAATGGTGGTAGCCGGGATGTCGGAGAGGAAGTTGAGCAGCAGGATCTGCCGCGGCAGCAGCGGCAGGAACGGGATGAACACCGACGCCGCTGCGAGCGACAGCATGTTGCCGAAGTTGGCGCTGATGGTGACGTTCACGTACTTCAGCGTGTTGGCGAACGTGCGTCGACCGCTCACGATGCCCCCGGCAACCACATCGAGGCGGCTGTCGAGCAGCACCACTGCGGCCGCCTGCTTGGCGACATCGACCGCGGTGTCGACCGAGATGCCCACATCGGCGCGATGGATGGCGGGGGCGTCGTTCACCCCGTCGCCGAGGAACCCGACCGTGTGGCCCGCCTGCTGCAGTGCGGCGACGATGTGTTCCTTCTGAGCCGGGTGCACCTCGGCGAAGACGGTCGCTTCGGCAACCAGGCCGGCGAGCGCGTCGCCTTCAGCGGCGGCGAGTTCGGCGCCGACCACGATGCGGGCGACATCGAGGCCCACCTGCCGCCCGATGTGCGCTGCGGCCTGACGGTTGTCGCCGGTGATCAGGCACACGCGCACACCCAGGTCGCGTAGCCGCTCGAGTTCATGGCCCGCATCGGTCTTCACCGGATCACTGAAGGCGAGGAAGCCCACCAACTGCATCCCGCGTTCGTCGTCCGGACCGATCGTGTCGGCAACCACCGGTCGACGTGCCACGCCCAGCACGCGGTCGCCCTCGTCGCTGTGCCGAGCGATGATCGCATCGATCGCGCCACGGTGTTCACCAACCGGCTGCAGCACGCCGTCCACCTCGACGGTGTCGCACACAGTCAACAGTTCGGCCAGCGATCCCTTGGTGATGATCCACCGACCGTCGCGGCGGTCGACGAGTACCGACAGGCGCTTGCGTTCGAAGTCGTAGGGCGCTTCGCCGAGCGCGGTGCCGAGGTCGACGTCTGCGGCACCCACGCGCCGCAGGATGGCGTCGTCGAGCGGATTGGCGAAACCGCGCTGGTGCCGCGCGTTGATCACGGCCAACTCGAACACCGCCTCGCTGGCTCGATCGAGCACGTCGTTGGCGTGCACCAGTTCGGGATGTCCAGCGGTGAGCGTGCCGGTCTTGTCGGTGCAGAGCACCGTCATCGCACCGAGGTCCTCGATGGCGTCGAGGCGCTTCACGATCACCTGCTCGGTGGCCATCTGACGAGCGCCCTGCGAGAGGCTCACCGCCACGATCGCCGGCAGCAGTTGCGGCGTCAACCCCACGGCGAGGGCCAGCGAGAACAACAACGAGTCGAGCAGCGGGCGGTGCAGGACGAGGTTGACGGCGAAGATCGACGCCACCAGCGCCGCCGTCGCGCGCATCAGCATCGTGCCGAACGCGCGCAGCCCTCGTTCGAAGCTGGTCTCGCGCACATCGCCGAGGAGCGCAGAGATGCCACCCAATTCGGTGGTGGCGCCGACGTCGACGGCGACTGCCGTGGCAACACCGCTGACGACGTGGCTGCCCATGCCGACCCGTCGTGCAGCACCATCGCCGTCGGCCTGTTTCACGACGGGGAACGACTCGCCCGTCAGCATCGACTCGTCGATCTGCAGCGCCGTCGCCTGCAGCAGTCGACAGTCGGCCGGCACGATGTCGCCCACACGCAGCAGCACGACGTCGCCCCGCACCACCTCGTCGAGTGGCACCTGCTGGTCGACGCCGCCGCGTCGTACGCGCGCCATCACCTGCACCCTGGCCAGGAGCTCGTCGATCGCCCGGCCCGCCGCGTACTCCTGACGGAAGCCCACCGCTGCACTCGCGAGCACGATGGCCGCGATGATGGCCGCATCGGCCACCTCGCCGACGAAGGCCGATACCGCCGTAGCGGCGAGCAGGATGAGCGTGATGGGGCTCGACAGCTGGCGAAAGAACAGACGAACGGTTGCGGCGCGAGCACTCGCCATCCGATGCGAGGCGCCACGACGCTCACCGGCCTCCGCTGGCGTGAGGCCCTCCGGCCGCGAGCCCGAAGCGACGAGCAGCGAGTCGAGCGGTTCTTCCCAGAGGTCCACAGGTGTCCGAGCCGGGCGCGACCGACGTGGTCGGCTCCTGTGGCGACGGTACCGATCGGTGATGGACGTGCTCTAGGGGCGAAGGTCCGCCATCAGGCCACACGCGAGACGAGGGGCCCGAGGGCCCCTCGTCTTCTCGACGCTCCGTTCGAGATACCGAACTGAACTACTTCTTGGCAGCAGCCTTCTTGGCCGGAGCGGCCTTCTTGGCCGGCGCAGCCTTCTTGGCGGGGGCCGCCTTCTTGGCCGGCGCAGCCTTCTTGGCCGGAGCGGCCTTCTTGGCCGGCGCAGCCTTCTTGGCGGGGGCCGCCTTCTTGGC
>JBEIIG010000031.1:0-41385 GCA_040380855.1 Acidimicrobiaceae bacterium
CACGACTGCGATCGTCGACGACGACGGACTGGTGCAGCACCCCCCGCTGCACGAGTTCGGCGTCACCCAGGTGGCGTGGTCGCCCACCGCCGACCTGCTGGCCACCGGCGGGCAGGACGGACGGGTTCGTCTCTGGTCGGCCGACGCCGCGTCGGTGATCGGCGAGGTGTCGGCTCGCGGCTGGTGCGGCGACCTCGTCTGGCGGCCGGACGGGAACGAACTCGCCGCCGCGATCGGCAACGAGGTGATCCGCGTCGCGGCCGACGGGATCGAACACCTCCGCCATGGCACACATCCTTCGACGGTGGCGTGCCTGGGGTACACGCCCGATGGCCGTCACCTCGGGGCAGGGCTGTACGGCGGGATCTGGTGGTACCAGGGCGACGCGAAACCGACCAGGCGGTTCGAGTGGAAGGGGTCACTGCTCGCGCTCGCCATCGCACCCAACGGGAAGTGGGCGTGCTCGGGGAACCAGGACGCATCGGTGCACTGCTGGCGGCTGTGGAGCGGCGACGAGCTGACCATGAACGGCTATCCGGCCAAGGTCGAACATCTGGCCTGGGACGATCGGTCGCGTCTGCTCGCCGTGGGCAACCTCGGCGAGGTGACCGTCTGGGACTTCTCGGGCAAGGGCCCGAAGGGCAGCCGACCCAAGCAACTCGACGGCCACGCGCGACGCGTCGTCGACGTGGCGTTCCAACCGCTCAGCACCCTGCTGGCGTCTGCCGGCGCCGATGGCCGGCTGTGCCTGTGGGACCCCACCGCCGGCCGGCGCAGCCTGCTCGCATCGTTCCAGTTCGACGAGGAGATCGCCTGTATCGCCTGGTCGCCGGCCGGCGACGAGATCGCAGTTGCCCTCGCCGACGGCCTCGTCACCCTTGTCGAGGTCGACGATGGGCGACGTTGAGCCACTCCGTTCGACACCGGTCGACATCACCTCGCTCGGGTCGCGTGAGAGCTTCTCGGTGCTGGTCTGCCGCGGCTGTTGTTGCGGCACCTCACGAAAGCACCCCGCCGTCGATCACGAGATGCAGGTCGCCACGCTCTCGACCGCTGCGCGGCAAGGTGGAGGGCGGTGCCGCGTGGTCGACTGCCTCGACGAGTGTTCGGCTTCGAATGTGGTCGTCGTACGGCGCCGCGACGGACACCCGGCGATCTGGCTGGGGAGCGTTCTGTCGGTCGACGACACGGCCGCCGTGGCCGACTGGCTCGCGCAGGGTGCCCAGGTGTCGGCGATGCCGCTGGCAGTCGCGCGCCGAGTGATGACTCGCACCAGCGTCTGACACCGGCACCACCGTCGGCGCCGACATCGGACGTCGACCGCCGGTCTGCGATCATGCCTGCGGTCGTTGCGACCACCACGGACGACACAGGGGGATCACGTGGATCTGCACCCAGGCGCCGCCGGCTTCGATGCCGCCCGGCTCGATCGCATCGCAGCTCATCTCGACAGCCGCTACATCGTGCCCGGGAAGATCGCTGGGTGCCAGGTGGCCGTGGGTCGACGCGGACAGCTCGCCTATCACGCCGCACTCGGCCTGCGCGACCGCGAGCGTGGTGTGCCCATCGGCGACGACACGATCTTCCGCATCTACTCGATGACCAAACCGATCGTGTCGATCGCCCTGATGCAGCTGTTCGAGCAGGGCATGTTCCAGCTCGACGACCCGGTGGCGCGGGTGGTGCCGAGCTGGCGCAACCATCGCGTCTGGGTGAGCGGCCGCGGCGACGACATGGTCACCGAGGCGGCACACCGGCCGGTGAGCTTCCGCGACCTGCTGAGCCACACGAGCGGGCTCACCTACGGCGGCATGTTGCCGGGTATGGGCGACCGGCACCCGCTCGACGAGATCTACCGCGGTCTGCAGATCCGCAGCGCAGGGGTTCCCGCGTCGATGGCCGAGTTCATGGACAAGCTCGGCCAGGTACCGCTCCGCTTCCAACCGGGCACGGCCTACATGTACTCGCTCGCCACCGACGCCTGCGGCGCACTGGTCGAGTTGATGAGCGGTCAGCCGCTCGCCGAGTACCTGCGCGAGCACATCCTCGAGCCGCTCGGCATGATCGACACGGCGTTCCAGGTGCCGGCCGACAAGGCCCACCGCTTCGCCGCCAACTACGCCCGCAATCCCGACAAGACCACCACCCTGCTCGACGACCCGGCCACGAGCGCCTACCTGCGGCCGCCGGCATTCGTGTCGGGTGGCGGCGGCCTCACCGGCACGCTGGCCGACTACACCCGGTTCTGCGAGATGTTGCGTCGCGGCGGCGAACTCGACGGTCACCGGGTCATCGGGCCGCGCACGCTGGCACTGATGCGGATGAACCATCTGCCCGGCGGCAAGGACCTGGCGGCGCTCGATGTGGAACTGCTCACCCAGTACGGCAACGCCGGCGTGGGCTTCGGCCTCGGCTTCGCATCGACGATCGATCAGGTGACCACTGGTGCACTCACCCGCGGCGACTTCTACTGGGGCGGAGCAGCCTCGACGGTGTTCTGGGTCGACGATGTGGAAGATCTGTGGGTGGTGTTCATGACCCAGCTGATGCCGAGCGTGTCGTTCGACTTCCGCGGTCAGTTGCGCAGCCTGGTCTACAGCGCCATCGTCGACTGACGGGGGGGGCTTGACCCGCAGGCAGGTGGACCTCAGTCGGCGTCGAGCGCCACGTCGTTCAACGGCACGCCGCACCGGGCGGCGAGTGCTTCGACCACCAACTCGTGATCGACCCGCTGGGGCAGGCCCGACACGGTGACGGCGCCCACGCACCCCGTGCCGCGCACCAGCAGCGGGAAGCTGCCGCCGTGTGCCGCATGGTCGCGTGGGTCGAGGGCCATCATCTCGAGGATCGAACGCCCGTCGCGCACCTCGTCGCGGCCGACCGCGTACGAGGGACGGTGCAACACCTCCACCACGTTTCGCTTGCGCCGCGCCCAGTCGGCGTTGGCGGGCGACGTGCCGGGCATGGCGGTGAGGAAGACCGTGGCGCCGTGCAACCTCACCTCGATGGTGACGGCCACACCACGCGCCTCGGCCAGCGCTCGCAGGTCGCTGCCCAGTTCCCATGCAGCCTGCTCGTCGAATGCAGCGAACTGGAGTCGCTGCAGCTGCACCTCGATACGCGCCAGATCGGCGACAGGGTCACTCATGGCCTCTGTGATAGCAGCCCGACCATCGATGGATTGACCCGGCCCGAGCCGAGTTGATCGGCAACGACGTGCCTCAGGTGCCAGGACTGCTGTCGGTCGCAGCAGCGTGGCCGTCGTCGAGTGCCCGGCTGCGCAGGAACAGCACAGCGAGCGGGGCGAACGCCAACGGCGAGGTGAGGGCACCTGTTGCGAGGTCGAGCACCCACCCGTCGGCGACGAGGCCGACGGGTGGTTCGAGGATCGCGGACCCGACACCCGCGATGGCCTGCACCATCAGGAACAGGGCGAGGACGGCGAAGAACCGCGGCCTCACGAGCGCCACGGTGCGCCGCGCCGCCTCCTTCAGCGAACGGCGCTCGAGGATGACCGCGCCCATCAGGCACTGACCCAGCACGAGGACGATCACACCGGGAATCACCAGCAGAGCGACGCCGGCAAAGACAGCGAGCGTCCACGCCAGGCTGGCGATCAGCAACAGCGGGAACGTGCGCAGCAGGGCCCCGAACGCCGCCGCGACGGCGCCGGGCTGCCCGCGATCCCATCGGTCGACGGCAACGATGGCTGCTGCCTTCGCAAGCGGGGTGACGAGCGCGATGGCCGGGAATCCCATCAGGAACGACAGCACACCGTTGTCGACGTTGTCGGCGGCACTGCGGATCAGCGTGAGCGGCAGGTCGGCGACCAGCGCGATCAGTACCAACGCCGGAAAGTGGCGCACGACCATCGTCCACCCGTCGGTGAGCCAGATCTCGAGTTGGGCATAGCTCGATGGAACCGACTGCGGTGGGGATACCGGGGACATCTGATAACGATACCAGCGTACGCAAATAAGGGCGAACCCCTCTCGCCAGTCGCACGGGCACGGTACGGTTCAGCCGTGAGTTCGCCATCGCCTCGACGCGGCCGGCCCGCGCGGGTCTCGACGGACGACATCGTGGCTGCAGCCGTTGCCCTGATCGACGAGATAGGCCTCGAGGCCCTGACGATGCGGGGGTTGGCGGCATCGATGGGAATCGGCCCGATGACGTTGTACCGGCATGTGGCCGACAAGCAGGCGCTGCTGGCGCTGATCCCCGACGCGCTGCTCGTCGATGTCTCCATGGCTGCGTGCCGCAAGCGGGTCGCTCTCTCGGCACTGACGACCATCGCTGAGGGCCTCGCCGCGGTCCTGCAGGCTCACTCCGGCTCGGTGAAGTTGTTCGAGCAGCCGTCACAGGGTCCGAACATGGGGGCAGCGGCCCGGCACGTGATCGGGTTGCTCGTTGCGGAGGGCATGACGCCCGACGAGGCTCGGGTCGCGTTGCGAGCGGTCATCGCCCAGGTGATCGGTGAGGTCCTCACCATGCACCGAGCCGTCGATCTCCAGGGCGTCGACCTGTTGCTCGACGGGGTACGCGCCCGGCTCGACGGGACACGCGCTTCAGAAAGCAAACGGTCCGAACCCTGACGTGGGTTCGGACCATTCGTCGATGTCGGGCGACATCGTTCAGCGCGCTCGAAGGGACTCGAACCCCTAACCTTCTGATCCGTAGTCAGATGCTCTATCCATTGAGCTACGAGCGCAGTGCGATCGGCAAGTGTAGCCGTCGAGACGCTGAACGCCACCCGCCGGCGGTGAGGGCGATCAGCCGCCCCAGGGCCCCCACCCGCCTGCCCGGTAGTAGAGCGTGAGCGCTGCGTTGGCGTTCACCAGGGGATCGAACAGTTGCGACGACTCGGTGACCCCGATCGTGGCGAGCCACTTCTTGTGGGCGTTCCAATGCATCTGGAACAACCCGAAGCAGCACCAGTTGCGCACACCTGGCTTGTGGTTGCTCTCGCGCCAGGCGATCGCCAGCGCCTTGTCCTCGAGATCGTCGGGCCACACGGCGCGGATGATCGATTCGACCTCGGCCTTGGTGTAGGTCTTCTGCGGCACGGTGGTGGTGGGTGCCGGGGTGGTGGGAGGTGCCGTCGTGGCGGTGGGGGCCGGTGCTGCACCAGCAGGCAGGCAGACCGAGCGACCGGGGTACAACGGCGTCTGGGCCGAGGCGCCGTTGGCGGCGTAGAGCGCCGACACCTTCACCTGCGCCTTCGCGGCGATGAGCGTCCAGCTGTCGCCGGCCTTCACGGTGTAGCTCGCCGAGCACGAGGGGCTCTTGCCGGTGGCTGCGGGAGCGGACGAAGCGGGTGCGGTGGGCGCCATCGCCGATGCGGGAAGACACAGGGTCTGCCCGACCATGATGACGGTGCGGTACGTGGCGCCATTGGCGGCGTACAACTCACGCGGCTTCACACCGACCCGGGCGGCGATGATGGTCCAACCATCGCCGGGCCGCACCGTGTAGGTGTTCGAACAGGTGCGGGCTGCGGGGGTCGACGCAGGGGCCGCTTGCGCAGTGACTGCGGCGGCCCCGAAGCCAACGGCCAGCAGTGCGGTGAGGGCTGCGAGACGGGCCAGCAACGAGCGGCCGGGCGCGCCCGAACGAGGGGCGGACGGTCGGTCGGAGCCGGTGCACAGGGTGTCAGCCATCGTCGGTCTCCTCTCGTTGACGACAATGATGACGAATGGTTTACACGCGTCGTCACACAAATGCAACATTGGGATGGGTCGACGGGCACCGAACGGGGTGTGAACGAGAGAACGACGACGGCCCGGTGGCAGTCGCCACCGGGCCGTTCACCGTGCGGAGAGGGTGGGATTTGAACCCACGGACCACGTTTCCGTGGTCCCCGCATTAGCAGTGCGGTCCATTCGACCTGACTCTGGCACCTCTCCTCGTGGGCGGGAATGCTACCGCAGCACCGATCGGGAACACATCCGGACATCGTGGTGTTGGAGACCCCGTGCCGTCACCCACCCCCCACCCCGCGTCTGCTGTCACCGTCTACTGGCGGCCCGGCTGCCCGTTCTGCAGCAGCTTGTTCCGCCAGCTCGAGAAGGCCGAGATCGCCCACGAGCGCATCAACATCTGGGACGACCCTGCAGCAGCGGCCGTGGTGCGCAGTATCGCCAACGGCAACGAGACCGTCCCCACCGTGGTGGTGGGCGGGATCGGGATGGTGAACCCCTCTGCGGGCCAGGTGGCCGCTGCCCTCGACACCGTCAGCGGCTCACGCTGACCCGGCCACACGTCGGCGGCCCTGCGGCGCACGACTAGCGTCGGGCGGCGTCATGCACATCCTGCTCATCACCCTCGATCAGTTCCGCAGCGACTGTCTGTCGATCGCCGGTCACCCGCTGGTACGCACCCCGTCGCTCGATGCATTGGCCGCGGCCGGGGTGCGTTTCGCCCGCCACTACAGCCAGGCCACGCCGTGCGCGCCGGGTCGGGCGGCGTTGTACACCGGCACCTACCAGATGAACAACCGGGTGGTGGCCAACGGCACACCGCTCGACGCCCGCATCGACAACGTTGCCAAGGCAGGCCTGCGCGCCGGCTATCGCCCGGTGCTGTTCGGCTACACCGACCAGAGCATCGACCCACGCGAGGCCACCGGGCCCGACGATCCGCGCATGCAGAACTACACCGGCGTGCTGCCGGGCTTCGAGCCCGTGGTGCACCTGCCCGACGAGCACGAGCCGTGGCTCGCCTGGTTGGCCGAGCGCGGCTACACCGACGTGGGCGGCGGCTACGACGCCCTCGGCACCGAACACGAGCGACCGGCCGACGCGAGCGTGTCGGCGTTCCTCACCGAGCAGTTCCTCGACTGGCTCGGGGACCAACCGGCCGAGACGCCCTGGTTCGCCCATCTGTCGTTCCTGCGTCCGCATCCTCCCTATTCCGCCGCCGGGCACTTCGCCGAGATGTACGACCCGGCCGATGTGGGCATGCCGATCGCACCGATCGACCTCGACCGGCGCCATCCGCTCCACGGGGCGGCGATGATGGCCAGCGGCGCACCCACCGACGAGGCAGCGCTGCGTCATCTGCGGGCGCAGTACTTCGGGATGATCAGCGAGGTCGACGCGCAGCTCGGCCGCATCTGGCAGGCGCTGCAGGCGAACGGCATGTGGGACGACACGCTCGTCGTGGTCACTGCCGACCATGGCGAACAACTCGGCGACCACGGGCTGCTGCAGAAGGTGGGCTGGTTCGAAGAGAGCCACCACATCATCGGCATCGTGCGCGATCCTCGGCACCCCCAGGCGCACGGCAGCGTGGTCGACGCCTTCACCGAGAACGTCGACATCTTCCCCACCATCTGCGAGGCCATGGGTGCACCCGTGCCCGCCCAGTGCGACGGGTTGCCGCTCACGCCATTCCTCCGCGGCGACGATCCGCCGTGGTGGCGCACCGCCGCGCACTGGGAGTACGACTGGCGCTTCTTGTTCATCGACGGGGCCCGCCACGAGTGGCCGTGGGACCGGCGGCTCGAACGCCAGCATCTGGCGGTGCTGCGCGACCGCGACGGCGCCTACGTGCAGTTCGCCGACGGCACCTGGCTGTGCTTCGACCTCGCCGCCGACCCGACCTGGCACACGCTCATCGACGACCCTGCCACGGTGCTGCGCTACGCGCAGGAGATGCTGCTGTGGCGTTCGCACCACACCGACCGCACGCACACCGACATGCTGGTGACCGGCGGCGGCATCGGCCGGTTGCCCGAACCGGTGATGACGGTTCCCACGCCCTTGCCGTAGACCGGGCACCGGCGACGAATCAGCCGCGGAGCCGCACCGACAGGCAGGTGACGCACCCCTCCAGCTTCACGTACTCGCCGATGTCGACGAGCACGGGCTCGAGCCCGCGGGCGCGCAGCACCTCGGCCGACGCCGGACAGTCGGCCGCCATCAGCACCCGGTTGCCGCCCAGCAGCACCACGTGCGCACCGCCCTCCTCGGGCATGGCGAGGAACGACGGGAAGACCGACGTGTCGTCGACGAGCGGTTCGTAGCCGATCACCGTGCCGTCGGGCAGTGCCGTGACCGCCGACTTGAGGTGGAGCACCTTCGTGAGCGGCACCGCCACCACCGAGGCGCCGCGTGGCTCGAGGTGGGCGGCGAGTTGGCGGATGCCCTCGGCGTTGGTGCGCCCGCCGCGTCCCACGTAGACGGTGTCGCCCACTTTCAGCACATCACCTCCGTCGAGGGTGCCGGGCGTCGCGATGCGCTCGATCGTGTACCCGAGCGCAGCGACCGCGGCCTCGGCGGCGGTGGTCTCGGGTCGGCGGCTCTCGGCCCCGGGCAGGGCGATCACGGCGACATCGCGGTAGACGACCATCGTGTCCTCGACGAACACCGAGTCGGGACAGTCGGGCTCGGAGGCCACCTCGACGATGTGCCAGCCCTCGCCACGGAGGGCATCGACGTAGCCGTGCCACTGCCGTTCGGCCAGCCCGACATCGACTGCAGTCCGCTCGATGTGGGTGACGATGCCCTCTGCCAGGCGCGGACCCGGGCGACGGACGAGAGCGGTGACGGCTGCAGCAGCGGTGGGCACGATCGACACGCTACGCATGGATGTGGAGCGCGGGGAACCCAGCGCCTCTACAGTAGGAGCATCAGAGGCCCGAGGGCCGGCCGACCGGTGGATGTCGTGCCACACCGAATGGCATTGGAGACGGAGGCCCACCGTGAGCGGCAACGCACAATACGCACACCGCAGAACCGGCGTCATCAGCGTCGAGGCCGTCGAACCGCCCGATGCGATCAGCTCCGACTGGATCGACGAGCAGTTGGCGGTCACCTACAAGCGGTGTGGGTTGCGTTCGGGGTTGCTGGCCGACCTGGCCGGTATCAAGGAGCGTCGCTGGTGGCCCGAGGGGGTCACCTTCGACCAGGCCGCTGCGCTCGCCGGCCGAAAGGCCATCGACGCCGCCGGTATCGACCCGGCCGAGATCGGCATGCTCATCTCCACCTCGGTGTGCAAGCACCACCTCGAACCGTCGGTGGCGTGCGCCGTGCACCACCAGCTCGGGCTGCCCAGCTCGTGCACCAACTTCGACCTGGGCAACGCCTGCCTCGGGTTCGTCAACGCAATGCATCTCGCGGCAACGGCCATCGACGCCGGGCTCATCCGCTACGCGCTCATCGTCGACGGCGAGGGGAGCCGCTACACCCAGCTGGCCACCATCGCCCGGCTGCAGCAACCCGACGCCACGGCCGACGACGTGTTCGCCGAGTTCGCCTCGCTCACGCTCGGGTCGGGTGCGGCAGCGATGGTGCTCGGTTCACTCGACGAGCATCCGGGCGCGCACCGCCTGGTGGGCGGCGTCACCCGGGCGGGCACGATGCACCACACGCTGTGCGTGGGCACGCTCGACCGGATGACCACCGACACCAAGGGATTGCTCGAAGCGGGTCTCGATCTGGCCGAGGCCGCCTGGCGCGATGCTCGCACCGACTTCGACTGGGCCGACGGGATGGACCGCTACATCATCCATCAGGTCAGCGCCGTGCACACCCGGCTCATCTGCGACCGGCTCGGCATCGACCCGTCGCGTGTGCCGCTCACCTTCCCCCACTACGGCAACGTCGGGCCGGCGGCCATTCCCATCACCCTCGCCGGGGTGGCGCCCGACATCCGTCCCGGTGAACGGGTGCTGTGCATGGGTATCGGCTCGGGACTGAACACGAGCTTCACCGAACTCGTCTGGTGAGCCCCGCGACGCGGCGCGCCCCCACACTGCCCACCCGAGAGCAGTGGCAGGAGTGGGACATCGATCCCGAGTGGTCACGGACGCTCGAGGTGGCGGGGCACGATGGCACCACCCGGCGCTGGCACGTCCTCGACACCGGCACACCCGGTGGAGGCGACGGCGCGTCGACCGTGGAATGGCCGACGATCGTGTGCGTGCACGGCAACCCCACCTGGGCCGCGCTGTGGCGATCCGTGCTGCGCCGCCTCGGCTCGCGCTCGCGGGTGATCGCCGTCGACCAACTGGGTATGGGTTACTCGGCCCGGCCCGGCCTGCGCCGGTACGCGCAACGCGTCGACGACCTCGGCGACGCGATCGATGCGCTCGGCATCGCCGGCCCGATCGTGGTGGTGGGTCACGACTGGGGTGGCGCCGTGGTGATGGGCTGGGCCGTGTCGGCGCGGGCGACGGGTCGCCTCGCCGGCATGGTGCTGTGCAACACCGGCATCGCCGTGCCCAGCGGCCGCAAGGCGCCCCGACTCATCCGCATCGCGGCCACCGGCCCGGTGACGTCGCTGGTGGGCCACCGCACGCGCACCTTCGTCGAGGGCACGTTCGCGTTGTCGACCACCCGTCTCGACGCCACTACCCGAGCCGCGCTGCGGGCGCCCTACCGCCGGGCGTCGTCGCGTGCGGCCATCGCCGAGTTCGTCGACGACGTGCCGTTCACACCCGACCATCCGTCGGCCGCTGCGCTCGACGCCGTGGCCGCAGCCCTGCCGAGCCTCGACGTGCCCGTGTTGCTCACCTGGGGTGCCGCCGACCCGGTGTTCGACGACGATTTCGCGCACGACCTGGCCACCCGGTTGCCCCACGCCGATCTGCACCGCTTCGCCCGCAGCGGCCACCTCAGTCCCGTCGAGCGCACCGCCGATGTGGCGGGCGTGATCGACGCCTGGCTCACCGAACGGGTGGTGGCCGGTCGACCTTCCCCGGTGACGGCACCCCGTGCGGCACCCATTGATGCGTCGGACGCTGCGTACACCCCGACCTGGGCGGCGCTGGTGGCGCGGGCCGACGACCCTGCTGTCGCCTACGCCGACGGCGCAACCGGGGCCACGATCACGTTCGCGGCCCTGCACGCACGGGTGATGGGCATCGCCCGCGGGTTGGCCGAACGCGGCGTGAGGCCCGGCGACCGGATCGCCCTGCTCACCCCTCCGGGCCCCGATCTGCTGGCCGCGGTGTACGGCTGTTGGCGCGCCGGGGCGGTGACGGTGATCGCCGACCGGGGCCTCGGCCTGCGCGGTCTCGGCGGTGCCGTGCGCGCTGCGCGGGTGCAGTGGGTGATCGGGCCGCGCCAGGCACTCGCTGCGGCGCGTGCGATGCGATGGGCGCCGGGGGCCCGGCTGATCGCCGTCGGTGATCGGACGGCGATGGGCGCCGAATGCACCCTCGACCAACTCGCCGCGTCGACCGCCCCGCTGCCTGCCGAACCCGCCGCCACCGACGCAGCAGCCGTGCTGTACACCTCGGGTGCCACCGGGCCGGCGAAGGGGGTCCGCTACCGGCACGGCCAGTTGGCCGCGCAGCGCGATGCACTCAGCAGCGCGTACGGCATCACCGCCACCGACCGGTTGGTGGCGGCGTTCGCTCCGTTCGCGCTCTACGGGCCGGCGCTCGGCATCACGTCGTGCATCCCCGATGTCGACGTCACCACGCCCGGCGCGCTCACCGCCGACGCGCTGGCCGCGGCATGTGCATCGATCGATGCCACCATCGTCTTCGCCTCGCCGGCGGCGCTGGCCAACGTGGTGCGCACAGCCGGGCCCGGCGACCGTCACCTGACGGCGTTGCGCTTGGTGCTGTCGGCCGGCGCGCCGGTGCCGATCGCCACGCTGCGTTCGATGTCGGCGCTGTGCCCGGCAGCCGAACTGCACACCCCCTACGGCATGACCGAGTGCCTCCCCGTGGCCGATGTCGACCTCGCCACCCTCGACGCCGTGGGTCCCGGCCGCGGCGTGTGCGTCGGCTACCCGGTGCACGGTGCGGTGGTGACGATCGCTCCGCTGGGGTTCGACGCCACGGCGCCGATCGAACCCGTCGCGGTCGAGGCGACGGGCGAGGTGCTGGTGCGAGCCCCGTGGCTGTCGGACGGCTACGACCAACTGTGGCGCACCCAGCGCGACGCCCGGCCGGCCGACCCGGCCGATCACGGCATCTGGCACCGCTCGGGCGACGTCGGCCATCTCGACGGCCAGGGGCGACTGTGGATCGAAGGGCGGTCGGTGCACGTGGTGCACACCGAGCACGGGCCGGTCACACCGGTGCCGCTGGAGGTTGCGGTCGAAGCCCTGCCCGGGGTCGAGCGGTGCGCTGCGGTGGGCGTGGGCCCGCACGGTTGCCAGCAGATCGTGGTCGTGCTCGAACGACCCGACGGAAAGGCGGGCCTCGCCGAACCTGCCGACGCCACCCGGGTGCGTGCAGCCATCGACCGGCCGGTCGCCGCCATGCTGCAGGTGCCTGCCCTGCCCGTCGACATCCGCCACAACACCAAGATCGACCGCACCGCGCTGGCTGCATGGGCCACCGCCGTGCTGGCCGGCGACCGGGCGAAGGCCCCGCGGTGAGCCGTGCGGGCGCGCCGATGCGGGTGCTCGTCACCGGTGGCTCGAGCCTGCTGGCCCGCGCCACCGCCGAGACGCTGATCGCCCGCGGCGACGAGGTGGTGCTGCTGCAGCGCAATCCGGCACCACTCGACACACCGCAACTGCTGGGCGATGTGCGCGACGCCGAGTTCGTGCACTCGGCGGTCGCCGGCTGCGACGCAGTGGTGCACCTGGCCGCCAAGGTGGGTGTCGTGGGCAGTTGGCACGACTACCGCAGCATCAACGTCGACGGCACCGCCAACGTCGTCGCTGCCGCACGGCATCACGGTGTGGCCCGATTCGTGCATGTGTCGACGCCGTCGGTGGCCCATGCCGGCGACGCCCTGGTGGGTGTCGGCGCCACCCCCGCCGTCACCGGTCGCAAGGGTGCCTGGTATGCCGAGTCGAAGGCCATCGCCGAGCAGATGGTGCACGAGGCTGCCAGCGATGCGCTGCCGATCGTGATCGTTCGCCCCCACCTGGTGTGGGGTCCGGGCGACACCCAACTGGTGGGTCGCATCGTCGAACGAGCACGGGCAGGCCGGCTGGCCCTCGTGGGCGACGGCGCAGCGCTGATCGACACCACCTATATCGACAACGCCGCCTCGGCGCTGGTGGCAGCGCTCGATGCGGTGGAACCCGGTGCGGCCTGTGTGGGCCGGGCCTACGTGATCGCGAACGGCGAACCCCGACCCGTGGCCGAGCTGGTGGCAGGCATCTGCCACGCTGCGGGCATCGACATCACCCCGCGCCGGGTGCCCCGCCGACTGGCAGTGGCGGCCGGCGCGCTGGTCGAGCGGGTGTGGGCACTGCGCGGCGCCGACGCCGGCGAACCGCCGCTCACCCGCTTCCTCGCCGAACAACTCGGCACGGCGCACTGGTTCGACCCGCGACCGGCGCAGCACGACCTCGGCTGGACGCCCACGGTGAGCATCGACGAGGGCTTGGCCCGTCTGGCCGCATGGTTCCGCGACCAGGTGTGACCGACGGGACGGGCCCCGGGTGGGCGATCTGCGGCCACCGCTGGCAGGCTGTGCGGTGTGCAGCAGCGTGACCTCCTGATCATCGGCGCCGGCCCCGGCGGCTCGGCCGCGGCCATCACCGCGGCCCGTGCCGGGTTGCGGGTGACGATGTTCGAAAAGGGGCCGCACGGCCGCGACAAGGTGTGCGGCGACGGGCTCACCCCGCGGGCCGTTGCCGCGTTGGGCGAGTTGAAAATCGACCTGGCCCCGGCGCACCGCATCGATGGGCTGCGCATGATCGCCGGCAAGAAGACCCGCGAACTCGCCTGGCCCGCCAGCGAACGCTTTCCCGGGCACGGTGCGGTGTGGCCGCGGCACCGCTTCGACAACCACCTCATGGACGTGGCGGCCGATGCAGGTGCCGAGATCCGTTACGAGACCGAGGCCCTACCGGTGCTCGACGGTGATCGCGTGGTGGGTGTCGATGCGGGCGGCGAGCGCTACACGGCACCGCTCACCATCCTCGCGGCGGGCGCCCAGGGTGCGGCCGCCAAGGTGCTGGGCGCCGAACGCGACCCCGACGAACCGTTCGGCCTCGCCATCCGCGCCTACGCGCCCACGCCCCGCCACGCCGAACGCCACCTCGAGGCCTGCTTGAGCCTGCGCGACGAGCACGGCACCCCGGTGCCCGGCTACGGCTGGATGTTCCCGGCGGGCGACGGCACCGTGAACATCGGTGTCGGTGCACTGAGCACGATGAAGGGTTTCAAGAAGCTCAATCTCAACCGCCTGCTCGATCAGTATGCGGCCATCGTGCGACCCACGTGGTCGATCGGCGACTACGTCGACAAGCCCCGCGCCTGGCGCCTGCCGATGAGCGGCACCAAGCGCCACGGCCCCGGCTGGGTGGCCGTAGGCGATGCGGCAGGATTCGTGAACCCGATGAACGGCGAGGGCATCGACTACGCGCTCGAGAGCGGCATGTTGGCTGTCGAACAGTTCCTCGCCGACCCGGCCCAAGCGCCCGCCAACTACGACCGCCTCGTCGGCCAGCGGTTCGACGCCTTCTTGCGCACGGGGCGCCGATTCAGTTTCCTCATCGGTCACCCGTGGCTGCTGCGGCCGGGCCTGCGCATCGCCGTGGGCACGCAGACCACCGACGACATCACCCTGGCCGTGATGGGCAACCTCATCGACTCGTCGACTCCTGGCGCCGCCGGCCGAGTGATGCGTGTGGCCGACACCACGCTGCGCTGGGCCGACCCCGTGCTGCGCCGCACCCGCGCCGCCGCCTGACCCGTCACCCTCCCGCACCGCGATGAGCGAGTTGCGCAACGGGTGCGCACGTTGCTCATCGCGGCCGGAGAGCGGGGTGGGTCAGACCCAGCCGCCGGCGTAGCCGACCCACTGGCCGGTGGTGAACCGGCTCGTGCCGTCGAGGAACACCGCGCAGAACGCGGCGAACTCGTCCATCGTGCCCAGCCGACGCTGAGGCACCTGGGCCTCGATCTTCGCCCGCACCGCGGGGTCGGTGGCACCGCTCGCCTTCAAGAAGCCAGGGAAGTCCATGAAGTTGGTGCCCACGGCGTTCACCTGCACGTTGGCCGCAGCGACCTCTTCGGCCACGTTCTTGGCCATCATCGTCGCCCCGGCGCGCATGGCCGAGTAGAGCGCAGCGCCCTTGGTGGGACGGCCGCCGGCAGCGCTGGTGATCATCAGCACCTGGCCATCGCCCTGGGCCACCATCGGACGCACCACGGCCTGCAGGAAGTGGAACGGCGCCACCATGCAGCCCTCGTACAGCCGACCGAGCTGCTCGGCGGTGCTGTCGAGGAAGCGGCCGGTGATGATCTGGCCCGAGAACGCCGCTGCAGCGTGGATGGCGCCGAAACGGGCGATGCCGGCGTCGACGAGGTGCTGCGCCGTGGCCGGGTCGGCGAGGTCGCGCACGCCGGGCACCACTTCAACCGCCGCGCCGAGCTCCTCGAGCTCGGCGACCAACTCCGCCGAGGCATTGCCCAGGACGAGGTCGTGGCCGCGCTGGGCCAGGGTGCGGGCGAGTGCGGGTCCGACGTAGAAACCGGCTTCGGCGACGAGGGCGACACGGCGTGAGGTGCTCATGGTCCCACTGTACATCTGGCAGCATCCGTGCCACTTCCCGGCCCGACCGCACCCCGTTTCGCGCCGCGATGAGCAGGTTGCGCAGCCGGTGCGCACGTTGCTCATCGCAAGGAGATCGTGGGAACCGAACGGGGTCGGGCGACGTCGGAAGGGCATGAAGTCGTCGCTCATCGCTCTGCTCGCCGTCGCCACCGCCGGCATGTTCACCCTCGCCTCGTGCGGCGACCCCACGGTCGAGCCCGCCACGAGCCCCACCGACCCCGGGAGCACCACCATCGACACGACACCGTCCACTACCCCTGAGCCCGGCGACGGCCTCGTCGCGCTGCTCGCCGGGAAGGCCTACCTGTCGCAGTCGACGACGGGCATCACCCTCGCCCCCGACGCAGTGCTGCGCATCTCGTTCGACGACGGCCGCATCGGCGTGTCGGGCGGCTGCAACGGAATGGGCGGTGACGTCACCTTCGACGGCGACGCCATGACCGTGGGTCCGATGATGTCGACTGCGATGGCCTGCGAGCAGCCGCTGATGGACCAGGACTCGGCGGTGCAGGCGTTCCTCACCGCCGGCACCACGGTGTCGGTCGACGGCGACACGCTCACCCTCAGCGGCACGTTCGCCGGCGCCGATGCATCGATCACCCTGCTCGACCGTGAGGTGGCCGACCCCGACCGCCCGCTCGCCGACACGGCGTGGACCGTCACCGGGGTGATCTCGTCCGACGCGATCAGCTCGGGTTGGGGCAGCGCCGTGGCCACCCTCACCATCGTCGACGGCACGGCACAGGTCAACGCCGGCTGCAACACCGGCTTCGCCACGGTCACCATCGACGAGGCCGCCGGCACCATCTCCTTCGGTCCGCTCGCCCTCACGAAGAAGCTGTGCGACGACGACGCGATGCGGCTCGAGCAGTCGGTGGCGACGGTGCTCACCGGTACCGCCACCTACTCGATCGAGGCCGGTTCGTTGACGCTGACGAACGGCACCAACGGGCTGCAACTCACCGACAGCACCCTGCTCGCGGGCTGACACCCGTACGGGTGAGCACCCGTTTCCCTCTCGCTCACCCCCGACACTTCGCGCCTGCATCGGACAGATCAGTAGGCCATCATCATCGGCCCCGGACTGAGGAACCGCCCAGTCCGGGGCCGATCTCCTGGCAGGGGCTCTGCCAGTACCTGAGGGTCTTGCTACGGTGGCCGGATGAACGTGCTCCGCACTCCCGACGACCGCTTCGTGGGCCTCCCCGACTTCCCCTTCGAGCCGCACTACGGCACCGTCGCCGAGGGCACACTGCGGGTGCACTACCTCGATGAAGGCCCCCGCGACGCGGCACCAGTGCTGTTGCTGCACGGCGAACCGAGCTGGTGCTTCCTCTACCGGCACATGATCCCGTCGCTCGTCGCCGCCGGCCACCGGGTGATCGCCCCCGACCTCGTCGGCTTCGGGCGCTCCGACAAACCGAGCGAGCAGAGCGACTACAGCTTCGCCCGTCACGTCGACTGGATGGCCGAGTTGCTGTTCGACCAGCTCGACCTGCGCGACATCACGTTCTTCGGCCAGGACTGGGGCGGTCTGGTGGGCCTGCGCCTGGTGGGGGCGGCACCCGAGCGCTACGCCCGAGTGGTGGTGGGCAACACCGGCCTGCCCACCGGCGACAACCCGCCGAACAAGGCGTTCCTCGCCTGGCAGAACTTCTCGCAGACCTCGCCGCAGTTCCCCATCGGCATGATCGTGAACGGCGGCTGCACCACCGATCTGGCAGCCGAAGTGATCGCCGCCTACGACGCCCCGTTCCCCGACGACACCTACAAAGCCGGCGCCCGCATCTTCCCGTCGCTCGTGCCCACCAGCACCGACGACCCGGCCCGCGCCGACAACCTTGCCGCGTGGGAGGTGCTCGAGCGCTTCGAGCGGCCGTTCCTGTGCGCCTTCAGCGACGCCGACCCGGTCAGCAAGGGTGGCGAGCGGGCCTTCATCGGCCGGGTTCCCGGCACCGCCGGCCAGCCCCACGTCACCATCGAGGGTGGCGGGCACTTCCTGCAGGAAGACCGCGGTCCCGAGCTGGCCGCTGTCATCATCGACTTCATCGCCCGGACCCGCTGATGCTGGGCACCACCCGCTACGAGATCCGTATCGACCGGCCAGCAGCGCAGGTGTGGGCGCTCGCGGGCGATGCGCCACGGCTGCACGAGTGGTTCCCCGGCATCGTCGCCAGCCCGGTCGACGGCACCACCCGCATCATCACGATGGACGCAGGCATGTCGCTGCCCGAAGAGATCGTGTGCTGCGACAACACGATCCGCCGGTTCCAGTACCGCATCACGGTGCCCATCTTCAAGCACCACCGCGGCACGATCGACGTGATCGACCTGGGCGACGACACCTGCCTCGTCGTCTACTCCACCGAGGCCGACCCGCGCACGATGGCGTTGGTGATCGGCGGCGGCACGGCCGGCGCGCTCGACGAACTGAAGCGACAGATGGAGAGCGGCATGCACGACACCGGCCCACAACACACCGGCACGGAAGGGACGCACTGATGGGCCGCAAGATCCTGTTCATCACCACCGACCAGCAGCGCTTCGACACGCTCGGCTGCAACGGCGGCACGCTGTCGCGCACGCCGGTGGTCGACGGCCTGGCGGCGCAGGGCATCAACTACCGCCGTGCTCATCCGCAGAGCGTGGTGTGCATGCCGTCGCGTTCCACCATGCTCACCGGCCAGCACCCCAGCACCCACGGTGTGTGGATGAACGGTGTGCCGCTGCCCGAGACCGCGCCGTCGGTGGCCGAGGTACTGCACGACGCCGGCTACCGCACAGCCATCATCGGCAAGCCCCACTTCGAGCCGTTCCTCGATCCGTTCGGCCGCTTCCCCGAAAACACCTATGCCCGCTCGGGCACGTTCGGCCCGCATCGCGGGTTCGAGCACTTCGAGTCGGCCACCCACGGCGCCGCCGGACAGCTGCACTACGCCCGCTGGATCGCCACCACCCACCCCGAGGCGATGGGCATGTTCTACCCCGTGCTCGACGGCGCGCTGGAGGTGAACGCCATGGGCGGCGGCGACACCGGCGCGCCGCAGGTGTGGGACAACGCCATCCCGCGCGAGTGGTACCACACCGACTGGGTGGCCGACCGCACCATCGCCTGGCTCGACTCGCTGGGCGCAACCGACGACTGGTTCTGCTGGATGAGCTTCCCCGACCCGCACCATCCATGGGACCCGCCGAAGAGCGAATTGCACCGCGTGCCGTGGCGCGAGGTCGACCTGCCCGCGGGCTACGCGGCCGATGCCACGACGCGTGAAGCGGTGCTCGACGCCAAGCCGCGCCACTGGCGGGCCTGGTACGACGGCCGACTGGTGAGCAACTACGAGGCCCCGCACGACTGGGTGCCGGCCACGATGACGGCCGACCAGGTGCGCGAGGTGAACGCCGTGAACGCCGTGGAGGTGGAGCTGATCGACGAGGCCATCGGGCGCGTGCTCGCCACCATCGCGGCGCGGGGCTGGACCGACGACGTCGACATCGTGTTCACCACCGACCACGGCGAGTTCCAGGGCGACTTCGGCCTGCTGTTCAAGGGGCCGTACCACGTCGATGCACTGATGCGGCTGCCGCTCATCTGGCGGCCCGCGCCATCGAGCGGTGCGGTGCCCGCAGCGGTCGATCGCCCGGTCGGCCTGGTCGACCTCGCCCCTACGTTCTGCGCCATCGCCGGCCTGCCGGTGCCCGCGTGGATGGAGGGCAAGCCGTTGCCGGTCGACGACGCCGATGCCGCAGCCCGCGGCTTCGAGCGGGTGCTCACCGAGTGGGACAGCAACCTGTTCGGTGTCGACGTGCACCTGCGCAGCATCTACCGCGACGGCTGGCTGTGCACCGCGTACCTGCCGGGCTACAGCCACGACGGCACCGAGGGCGAGCTGTACTCGCTGGCCGACGACCCGCTGCAGCAGGTGAACCGCTGGGACGACCCGGCATGCGCAGCGCTGCGCAGCGATCTGCTGGCCGATCTGTGGGACCACCAGCCACCGATGGTGTCGCCCCTGCCCCGCGTGGTCGCCCCGGTCTGACATCGCCGCTGCAGTGCCCCGACCCCGCCGGCCACGCACGCGCGGGTCGAGTGACGTCCCTCCGAGGGCCGAAAGTCGACACACGGTCGGGCACGCACCGACGATCACTGCCAACATCGTCGTCATGAGGCGCGCCACACTTCTCGCCGGTCTGGCAGTGGCCTCCGTGGCCTGCGGCAGCGACGACGCTGCGAGCACGACTGCGGCACCCATCACTGCAGCACCGACCACTGCAGCACCGACCACTGCACCACCCTCCACCGCACCACCCAGCACCGCGGCGCCCAGCACCGCGACACCGACGACCGTGGCCGACTCGTCGCGGACGCTGTTCGACTTCGTCGAGGCCGGGTCGCTCGAGGGGTGGGCGAACGTGAACGACACCGTCATGGGCGGTGTGTCGAGCAGTACCTCCACCTGGGACGCCGGCCAGATGGTGTTCGCCGGCGACCTGTCGCTGGAGAACAACGGCGGCTTCACCTCCGTGCGGGGCCCGATCGACGAACGACTCGGCAACCTGCTCGCCGGTGCCGCTGCGATCTCGGTTCAGGCCACAGGCGACGGCAAGACCTATCTGCTGCAGCTCCGCACCGTCGACGACCAGCTGTACGTGCAGCGGTTCACCACCGTTGCCGACACCGAGCAGACCTCCTCGCTCGACCTCAGCGCCTTCGAGCCAGTCGGCCGTTTCCTCGATCCGCTGCCCGGTGCCGAGCCGCTCGATCCGTCACGCGTCGCCCAAGTGGTGATCTACCTGCTCGACAAGCAGGACGGGCCGTTCCGCCTCGCGATCCGGCGCATCGCCGCCGTGTGAGCACCCGCCGCTGTCGACGCGTCGCGTGAAGACCCTCGATGTCAGGTCGGGCGGAATGACGACGACTCACTAGGGTGCGACCATGGCGCGAGCGGGGGAGGTACGCGTTCTCGGCCCGATCGAGATCGTCGGGCCGCTCGGCGTGACAACACCGATCGGCCTGTTGCCGAAGGCGTTCTTGGCGATACTGGCACTCGAGGCGCCGCGGCCGGTGTCGATCGACCGGCTCAGCGACCTGCTGTGGAGCGATTCTCCCCCCAGGGGAACCAAGGTGGCCCTGCAACAGCTTGCATCCCGCACGCGGCGAGCACTCGATGCGGCCGGTCTGGTCGGCGTACTGAAGGCGGTGTCGCCCGGTTACGCACTCGTGCTCGGCGCCGAGCAGGTCGACCTGCGCGAGTTCCGCACCCGGGCACGGGCGGCCGATGCCCGCCGCCGTGGCGGCGAGGCCGACCTGGCGGCAACGCTGTTCAACGAGGCGCTCGCCGCGTGGCGCGGCGGAGCACTCGCCGACCTCGTCGAACTCCCGATGTACACGTTGCTCGCGCACGGAATCGACAACGAACGCGACCGAGCCGAGGAGCAGCGAGCCGAGTGCCTGCTGGCGGCCGACCGGGGGGCCGAGGCCGCCACGTTCCTTGCCGGGGCAACCGCGCGTTCCCCGCTCGACGAGCACCTCTGGGCGCTGCGAGCCAAGGCCCTGCTGGCCGACGGCAGACCTGTCGAAGCCGCTCGCATCGTGCAGGTTGCCATGGCCATGGTGACCGCGACACTCGGTGTACCGCCAGGACCGGCGCTCGTGGAGATGGAGCAGCGGTTGCGACAGAGCCCCGCACCGCCGACCAGCGCGGACCGCCAGAGCGTCCCAGTTCCCGCTCCGATCGACAGCACACCGCGTCGAAGCGGAGAGGCGATCACGACGGTTCTGCACGAAGCGCTTCGACGTGCGCTCGATCGCGCCGAACGTGCCGCCCATGCGGCGAGCGAACGACGCGCCTTCGACGAGGCGGTGCGGCAGTGGCAGCGCGCCCTCGACATGCTCGACGGCATCGATCCTGGCGATAGCCGGACCCGTCTTCGTCTGCTGCTCGGCCTCGGCGACGCACACAACCAGGTGAGCCTCGAGAGCGAGGCCCGTGCTGCGTTTCACGAAGCCCTCACCATCGCCCGGCACATCGGCGATGCCGACGGCTTCGCCTGCGCAGCGCTCGGCTACTGCTCCGACCGAATCGGCTTCGCGCCGCCGGTCGAGCAGACAGCACTACTGAACGAAGCGCTCACCCTGCTCCCCTCCCGCGCCCATCGACTGCGCAGCAGGGTGCTCGCCCGGCTGGCCACCGAGGTGTACTGGCAGGGGGCTGTCGACCGAACACTCGAACTCGCCAACGCCGCGCTCCAGGAAGCCGACCGAGCCGACGATCCGGAATGCCGACTCTGGGCCCGATACGCGCTGGCGTTCGGCTGTTGGACCCCCTCCCGGACCTCGCAGTTGCGCACCGTGTGCGAGGACTACCTGGTCGATGCCCTGGCTGTGGGCGATCACTTCCACGAGATGATGGCCCGCCGCTGGTTGGCGCCCGCCTCCGCCGAACTCGGCGACGTGGCTCGCGCCATCGAGGAGTCGACCACGGCGATCGCGATCGCCGACGATCTCGGACAAGCGGCACAACAGTGGATGAATCGTGTCATCGCCGCCACGATCTCGGTGCTCGCCGGCGACCTCGAACGGGCCGAGGCGCTCGCGACCGAAGCACTCGCGATCGGCTCGGCGGTGGAACCCGAGACATCGATCGACTACGTCGGCATGAACATCTGGAACATCCACTGGCTCCGCGGTGAGCTGGAGAGCATCATCTCGCTCATCGAGGAGGTCGCTGCCCACGATGGAGTCGGGGTGGCACGTCGCTTCGGTCTGGCCTTCACCTTCACCGAACTCGGCCGGCTCGACGACGCTCGCCAGCTCCTCGCCGGACTCAGCGGCGAGGACCTCGACGCAGTGCCGCGCGATGCATCGTGGTACTTCGCGATCGGGGTGCTCGCCGAGGCGGCGGCAGCACTGGACGAGGTCGGCTTGGCGGCACAGGCATTCGAACTGCTCGCCCCCTACTGCGACCGCATCGCGGTGAATTCGCTCACCACACTCGGCCCGGTGGCACACCAGGCCGGCCTTGCCGCGTGGTGCTGCGGGCGACACGACGAGGCCCGCCAACTCCTCAGGCAGGCAGTCGAGGTGGCCGAACGCGCCGGAGCACCTGTGTTCGCCGCCCGGTCGCGGTCGGTGCTCGCCATGTGGTCGGCCGACGACGGCTGATCACCGCCGCCGGGTACGCCGTGCCATCGGCACTGCCACAGCGCCGAGCAGGAGCACCAGCACGCTGAGTACGACGAGGACCGTCCAGTCGGACGACCCGTTCTGTTCGGGCGACTCCGCGTCGGCGCCGACAACGGTGGTGGTCGGACCACCGGACGCCACGTCCGTGGCGCCCCCACTGGAGGCCGCCGTCGTCGCCGGTGCGGGCGTCGCGATGGTCGGGCCGCCCGACGCCACAGCCGTGGTGGCTGCCGCTGCGCTCTCGCTGGCCGGCGCCGACCCGCCGATCGTGGTGGGTGTCGTCGTCGCAACCGTCGGCGACGGAGGCACCGTTGGCGACGGAGGGGTGTCGGTCGGCGATCCGACCACGACGATCGGCTGCACCACTTGCCGGGCGCCACCGTCGGGCGCCATGCCCTCGAGGATCAGCGTGTGCTCACCGGGGGGCAGATCGGGTGGAAGTGCGACGGTGACGGAGACGCGGCCAGCGGCGTCGGTCGGGAACAGCCCGAGGAACACCGGGGAGCTGCGTACGAACAGTCCGGCCATCGTGTTGGCCGCGAAGCCGTCTCCGAACATCTCGACCACGAGTTCGTTGACCGGGATGGCCGATGTGGAGGCATTGGTGGAGACGACCGTGACCTCGAACGTACGCGTACGCGCGTTGCCCGCTCGGTCGCGAGCCGTGCAGGTGACCGTGGTGACGCCGACCCGGAACAGGCCGCCTGACCCAGGCGAGCACACCACCGACAACCGGATCGAGCCGTCGAAGGCCGTCGGGTTGTCAAAGTACACGCGGACCGTGCCGTTGGCGGGGATGTTCGCCGACACCTCGAGATCGGGCGGCTGGGTCATTGTCGGCGGCGTGGTGTCGGCGTCGGTTACGTCACCGAGCCACACGTCTCCGAGGTCGTCGTAGTCGCCATCGCGATTGCTGTCGATCGTGAGAGCTCCGGTGGCGAGATAGACGCTCCAACCGATGTCGACCTCGAGCGCTGGTCCACAGCACACGTCGATCTGCAGGAACCCCTTGATCCGGCCGTCGGACCGAAGACTGGCACCTGTGCTGGCGCAGGCGCCGGCGAAGCACGCCGAACCGGCGAACGATCCGGTGATGCCGTCGACCGACGACACACCCACGGTGATCGAGCCGGCGAACGAGAACATCGCGAACGACATTCCTGCAGACGCCGACCCATCGAAGTCGAACACCCCATCGGACCGCACGAATCCCGACACCTGGGCCTGAAGGAAGCCCAGGTCGAGCGTCGCCGGCCTGGATGCGGGAAGCGAGAGCGTGACCACGCCACCCGACCTGCTGAGGTCGAGCGTCGCCTGCGCGAGTTGAGCGCCGAGCATGCGGAGCTTGCCCGTGACCGAGCCGGTGAAGGACCCGCCGGAGTCGATGCGCAACGAGTTGATGGTGAGGCCGCTCTCGCCGATCACCGTCACGCTCGCCGGGGCAACCAGGCTGAGTTCCATCGGTCCGGTACTGGTCTGGCGGAGACGGAGGTCGGCGCTGCTCATCCGCAGCGCTGGACCGAGATCCCATCCAGGCACCCGGAAGGTGGCGTCGAAGGGGGCCGAGCCGTCGAACGAGAGTACGGGGAGGTTGATCGGATCCGCGCCACCGGCCCGCAGGACACCGCCGATGATCGATCCGCGGAGATCGGTGAGTCGGCTGCCGGTCTTCGCCAGACTGAACGACGCATCGGTGATCTGCAGGCCCGTCGGACCGAATGACGGGACCGCAGCCTGGAACGAGAACGTGCCATCGGATGCGATCGTGATCGAGGGAATGGGCACCGTGAACAGACCGCTCACCGCGACCTGCGGTGAGGCCGACCCTGGTGCAGCCTTGAGAACGAGCCGGAACACATCGCCGTTGCGTTCGAACAGGATGCTGCCGCTGAACGACACCGGGCCGAGGGTGAGCGAGTTCGCGACGAGCGGCATCGAGAACGACGACGCTGTCCCGATGCTGAAGGCGGGAGTCGAGAGCACGGGGAAGCCGGGCACCGCGATCGAGCCGGCGCCGAGCGACAAGCGAGCGTTGAGGCCCTGCGGATCGACGAGAAGGCTGAGTGAGGGAAGCGTGAACGCGAATCCGGCCAGCGATGCGGAGAACCCGTTCATCTGCGCCGACACGAAGCCGTCGGAGCGCACGACAATGCTCGGCGCGCTGAACGTTGCCACCGTGCTCGTGCCGACCCGCCACGACAGACTGGGGTTGGTGGCCGAGAGGCTCGCCACGTTGCCGTTGAAGCCGAGCGCGAACGACCCGGAAGCAAAGAACGGAGACGAGGCACCGCCGAGGCGCAACCCGCCTGTGGGCAGTTCCAGGCCGAACGATGCTCCGTTCCTCACCGGCACAGCGACGTCGACGGTGACACCGATCGCTCCCCAACCCGGAATGGTGACCGAGCCCTTGTCGAGAACGAGCCTCGAGGAGGTGGTGCTGAAGGCGAGCCGCAACGTGCCCCCGAACTTCCAGCCGCCGAGTTGCAGTTCCTTACCCTCGGCCGGACGGACCGTCAAGTTGCCGGCGATCACTGGGACGCCGCCGGTGCGCGTGAGGGAGAGCGAGGCCTCGGGCACTTCGAGCGCCACGCCGAACAGCGCGAACGTTCCTTCGACCGACATCTGCATCCCCGACGCCGAACGAACCATCTGGAACGAGCCGTCGGTGATCGATGCCCCTGCCACGGTCACCTGGTCGGTGGCGAGCGTAAGGGCTCCGAATCCGGATGCATCGAGCGAGCCGTCCACACGCACGCTTCCGATCCCGGTGAACGCAACGGTTGCGCCGACGGCAAGTGAGTAGGTCGAACCCGAGCGACGCAGCGACAACGTCGGCGCAGTGACCGTGAGTGGGTCGAGCCGCAGCGAGTCGGCGGCGACGGTGAGACCGGAGATGCCCTTCTCGTCGGCCGTACCGGTGACGGCGGCCGAGGTGATCAGCCCCGGGACAGTGAGTCGACCGGCGACGGCGAGCGAGAACGAGCCACTGCCGATCGTGGCTGTCGCTGAACCCGATACGGAGAAGCCGCCCAGCCGCATGCCCCCGGCAGCGAAACCGACCGCGAGCGAACCCGTTCCGGCCAGTCCATCGAGTGATCCGCTGACGGTGAGACCTGCCACTGCACCATCACCCGCGAAGGTGAGCGACCCGGAGAGCACGGCGCTCGGCACACCGCCGACCGACCGGAGCCGGAACAGCGGGCCAGTGGCCGACTGCGCCGGAGCACCGGTCGGCAGGGTGCACGCGGCGGGGCTCGACGGGAGCGGCGCCGTCGTCGGTGCGCTCCCGACCGTGACCAGCTTGCCCGGGCCGAACGAGAGGGAGGGCACACCGAGAGCGACCTCCATCGACCCGGCCGAGTCGACGCATGCGGCCACGCTGAGTGTCGAGCGTCCCGCAGCTGTCACCAACCACGACGGCAACGTGGCGGTGCCGAGGACGGTGAGTGATGCACGCAGAGTGCCGGCGCTGCGGGCGAATGTGAGTTGAGCCTGGCCGCCAACGCGTGCGCCGGCGAGGTCCATGGTTCCGGAGGAGAGGCTGAGCGTGAGGGTTCCCGTGAGGTCGCCCGCCAACGTGCCCGACACCGTCGCCCGTGCGCCGAGTACCGATGTGGTGCCACCGATGCCGACCGACGCGTTCCCGTCGACAACGTCGAGATCGATGAAGGCATCGTCGATCGTCACGCCGGCCAGCGGACCGATGCGGTCGACTTCAGCGCGGGCATGCAGATCGAATCCGCTTCCTCGGGCCACGAGGTCGGCATCGAACAGTGCACCGGTCACCAACCCGGGCAGGTCGAGTCGACCCGACAGCTGCATGCCGCCGTTGCGCAGCAGCGGATCGGCCGACGACGGGTTGGCCCCCGGGGTGTACATCCGGAACCGGCCGGACGCGCCGGCGGATGGGAGGAACGCCGCCGGCACCCCGGCGCGCACCAGGGTGTCGCGGAAGGCCTGGCTGTCGAGGCTCGTATCGACCCCGACCGACGGCAGCCGGGTGCCGCTCGACAGCAGGCCGGTGTTCAGCACCATCTTGGTCCGGCCACCGATGAGCGGGATCGCGCCCTCCACCTCGAGCCCCGCAGGCGACACCTGCATCGTGGCGCGGCCGAGTTGGAAGCCGAGCAGGCGCCCGTTGTAGACACCTTCGACGTAGAGGCTGTTCGCCCATGCCGTCGCGCTGGCGTCGCTCACCCCGATGAGGCCGGGCACGAACATCTGCATCCGCGCTGCACTGTCGACCTGTCCGGCCAGTCGGGCCACCTGCTCGAGCCACGCCGGGTACTGGGTGATGTCGTCGGGTGGTGGTGGCACTGCAGCCAACTGCGCCGCGGGATCAGTGACGAGACGAGGCAGGTTCAGTGATGCCGTCACGAGCAGACCGCCGTACGTCACCAGCGATTCGAACCGCTCGGGGGTCGACACCGGGAAGCGGCCCGGCTCGATCGGGGTGCCCTCGGGCAGTTCGTAGAGCTTCTGCACCTTGCTGTTCAGCAGGTTCCGCTGGCCCGGCAGGAAGGCGATACCCGACACGTTGGCCGTGTCGAACCCGAACACCGTCATGCTGCCCGAGATGGTGACGGCCCAGTTCGGGTCGAGCGGTTGGAATGTCGGCAGGGTGCCGCCCGCGATGAGGGTGTCGATCAGCCCGCCCACCGGCAGCCGTGCCCCGATCGACATCCGATCAGAGACCCCGAGGGTGGCGGTGCTGAGGATGCCGCTCACCGCAGGTGAGCCGCCGGGGAACGAGTTCGACGCCGCTGCCTTCGCGAGTTCGGTGAGACTGCCCTCGAACTCGAGGTACAGGCCCGTGCGATCGATTTGCAGAGTGCCACCCACGGTCGGGTCACCGAGCGGCAGGCCGAGGAAGGTGGGCTGCAACGCACCGGTGATGGTGAGGCTCGGGTCGAACAGGTCGCCGAACGCCGACAGGCCCTGTGCCGTGGCACTGCGGATGATCTCGGCCAATGCCGCGAGGGCTGCGCCGCCGGTACCGGTGAGGCCGGTGAAGACCGAACCGCTTCCCGGCGACTGGAGGACGAACGTGCCGTACCGCTCGGGATGGGCGAGCACATCGTTGGCGGCCATCAACACGGCGCTCATCAGTTCCATCGCCGCATTGCCGGCCCGCGCCAGATCCTGGGCGCTCACCCCAGTCGGCAGCAGGCCGGGCACCGCTGCCCTGCCGAGGAGGCGATCGAGCAGCCACGACCGGGTGATGCGCTGAGCCCCCTCGGTCGCACTCACCGTGCCGTTGCCGTCGAGATCGAGCAGCAACGCTGCCAGCGGGTGACCGTGATCGGCTTCGAGCCGCACAGCCACCTGGTCGAGCACGACGTCGAACATCTGCTCGGCTCCCGCCGCCACACCGTCGGTGAGGCTGAGCAGGAACGCGCGCATCCCGGCGACGGTGCCGAGCACGACGCCCTTGGTGTCGAGCTGCATACCGAACGTGGTCCGCGCCGGCATCACCAGCGCCAGCGGACTACCGGGAACCGGCGACGAGTAGGCGAGGTCGTAGCGCGGCGCCGTGGGGTCGGAGAGGTCGATCATCATGCCCACTCGACCGAGCGGCATGCCGAACGTGCTCAGATTCCCGGCGCCTACGAGTTGCACACCGTCGGGGTCGTTCGGCCCGGTGGGCAGGCCGAGATTGATCCCAAGGGTGAGGGTGCCGTCGAGCAGTCCGGGGAAGGCCGGGGCGACCACCTTGCCCGACAGTGACAGGCTGAACCCCTGCTGCCAGAGCGGGCGGCCCGTCCGCACGACAGGCCCCACCGCCCGGGCGATCGCCGGGCCGTCGATGACGGTGTCGCCGGGGAAGGTGAGCACGTTCAGCAACGCCAACGGGTCGCCCCGCGGGGGCACGGGCACGCCGGTGCCACCGAACTGTGCCGCACCCGACACGTTGGCCAGGACGAGGCCGGTCGGGCCGAGCGGGATACCCAACGGTGCGGTGACCTTCAGCAGCACCGGGCCGTACTGGGTGACCACCAGATCGACACCACCGCCGATGCCCGCCACGGCCAACTCGCCACGGATGCGCCCATAGAACACCGTGGTGCCGTCGACGTCGACCGTACCGAAGGTGAGTCCGCCGCCTACCCGCATATCGCCCGGCAGCGTGAACGGCTCGACGCCCATCGACACAGCGTCGAGGTTGGTGATCGGGAACTCGCCACGTGCCAACCGGCCGAGGTCGACCTCGAGACCCGTGAAGCCTGCTTCGATCGGCCAGGATTCGGTGGTTCGCAGGCCGCCGCTCACACGGAGCCGCATCCCTTCGAGCAGGCGGTCGTCGAGCACGACCCCACCCGCGCCGATGGGCGGGGCCGACGGGAAGGTGACGCCGACGGAATCGATACGGAGCGGGACGAACTCGGGGAGCCCGAACCCGAAGTCGGCCGGAACCTTCACATCGACCGAGAAACCGGGGAGCAGCCGCGGGAGGTAGTCGGTTCCGATGGCGAGGTTCGAGAAGGTGCCTCCCCATCCGGCGAGCTGCGCAATGCCCTCGTCGAAGATCACCGTTCCACCCGGGCTTCCGAGTGTGAGCAGCGTGCCGCCCGGTGTCGGCGACACGTTGAGCTCCACCGACTCGGCCCGAAGGGTCATGAGCGAACCGAGTGGTACCGAGATGCGGCCTGCTGTCAGCCGTTCCAGGCGCGGCTCGAGGTGGAGTCGACCGTCGTCGAGCCTCGCCTTCAGCCGGGCCCGCACGCCGAGCCGATCGACCGTGATGCCACCGAGCGCACCGGAGAACTCGGCCGAACCGACGAGGTCGGCCGCCTCGTTCGAATCGGGATCGAACGAGCCGGTGACGTTCAGCGCGACGTTGTCGAGCACCGAACCGGTCGGGCCGTCGAGGCGGAACGCCCCGCTCACCGCGGCGACGAACTCGCCGTTCCGGTATCCGCCCAGCACGACATCGCCGCCGAGCACCAGGTCGCCCGAGCGGAGTCCGTCGAAGCCGATCGTGAGCGGCCCGACGTCGAGCGGTGCGATCATGCCGCTCGCCAGCGAGGCGACGTCGAGCGAGAAACTGAACCGGTTCTGCGCCGGCGGCGACATCGGCGTCACCACTGGGCCACCGAGGCCGAGCCGGGGAACCACCTCGCCGAGATCGCCGAGCGCCGCGAAGTCGAACCGACCGGTGACGGTGGCAGTGAACCGATCGATGTTGGTTCGATCGGGGAAATCGAGGTCCACCGATGTGATGTCGAACGGCACCATGCCGCCGAGGCCGAGCTGCTCGGCGAATCCGTTGCTCACCACTTCGACGCTCGATGCCCCCACGGCGCCCGTCTTCGACACGCTGAGGTCGCGCACGGTGAGCGTGAGGCCATCGAGCGCAGCGATGCTCGCCGTCGCCACCCCCGCTCGCAACACGACGTCACCGGCACCGGGTCCGACGGTGAGCCGTGCATCGCTGGTCGACGCCGAAGCGGCTCCACCGGCAAAGCGGGCGGTGGCACGTGCGGCGTGCAGCGTCACCATTCCCGTCGAACTGAGCGAACCCTCGAGGCCGATGGCCGACCCGACCGGAGCCGCAGGGAGCAGCACAGCTGACGCCGCAGAGAAACCGATCGAACCGGTCAAGGCCCCACCGGGCAGGGCCGCCGCCAGGTCGACGGTCAGCACCGGATCGACCACGCGCAGCAGGGCCGGCGCACCCAGTTCCACCTCGTCGAGCGCCAACCGCCCGGTGAACGCCACCGAATCGCGGCCGGCCGCGATGGTGACATCGACCGCGCCGGCGGCACCGGGAAGCGCGGTCGACAACGAGAGCGAACCGCTACCACTCATCGTCGACGGGCCGACATCGGCCGTGAAGGCGACCTCGTCGACCGTGAAGCCAGCGAGCGTGAAAACACTGGTCGGCGTCACGGTCGACTCGAGGTGCCAGATGTCGCCACGCCGACTACCGACGAGTTGCACCTGCGCCGGAAGGCCGAGTTGCTGCAGGGATGGTGGCGTGAATCCACCGACCAGGGTTGCCGCCTCGGTCTCGCTCCGCCCATTGCGAGCGACGAACCGCTGACCCCAGTCGAGCGTCACCGGACCGACCGCCACACCGAGTTGCAGCGACGACTCTCCCGTGACGCTGGCGACGAGGCCGCGAGTGAGGTCGTGTCCGTCGCCTGCAGCCGGGGTGAGGCTGACTGCGAAGTCGGCGGCTGCGGCACCCTCGAGCGTGGCAGCGCTCCCCGCCACCTGCGCCGAGCCGCTGAGTTCGACCTGGCCCGACACCGCCAGATCGAGCTTCGTCTCGGACGACACGAAGGCACCGTCGCCATCGATTCCGGCATCGAGCACCAAGCTGAAGTCACCGGTGAAGCTGCCCGAACTCTCGAGCCCCAGACCGGTGGCAAGACCTGCCAGCGCCTGCTGCGCCTGAGGGCCGAGATCGGCGAGGTCGACCCCGGCCGCGCGGGCGAGGTCGTCGAGTGTCACCTCGAGGCGGAGGCGCAACAGATCGTCACCCGAAGCAGCGGCGCCACCGCAGGCCGATCCGGCACTGGCCCGCACCGCGACACCGGCCGAACCGAGCAGGCGGCACACCTCGGCGAGTGCCGCCGCCTGGTCGGGCAGCGGTGGCAAAGCGGGCAGCCCCGAGCGCGAGGGCAGCCGAGGCAGATCGAGGCCGTCCGTGTCGGGACCGAGATCGAAGTACTCCGCGAGCTGCCGCTGCACCAAGGGGGGTTGTGATGTCGGTGCGCCAGGCGAACCGCCCGAGCCGAGATCGAACTGACGCAACCAGCCGAGCACGGCATCGACCAAGCTGTTCCATGCGGCGACGAGTTCGTCGAACAGTCGCTCACCTGGTGATGGAGTGTCATCGATCGCGTCGCGAAGGGAGACCTCGACGATGTCGTCGATCACGCCGAGCTCGTCGCCCGACTCTGTGGTGAGGGCGATCACCAGGCGCTCCGTTGGTTCAGCCTCGGCATCGGGCACCACCGAGACCAGCAGCTCGCGCGGCAGGTCGCCCGGCTGGACGGTGAAGGTGAATTCGGTACCCGTCCAGCGGTGCCCGGGATCGACCACTCCCGACGTGCCCACGCTCGGGAGCAGTTCGATCGTGACATCGCTCTCCTGCGCACCTTGCTGCAGGAAGGCGGTGAAGGCGACGGTGGTGGGCTTGGTGATCGGGTCGCCGACCAACGAGATGGTGAGCCGCTCGGTGTTCGAAGCCCCGCCGCGCTCGGCGATGGTCCGCCGCAGCGCCATGTTCTCCGAGAGCGGAGGATCGGAGGGCCCGCGAGTGAACCGTGCTCGGGGCCGGATGTCGTCGTCGACGATCACCACCTTGGCCTCGTCCCAGCCCCTTTCGCCCAACGCGGCGAGTACCTCTCCATCCGGGGTCTGGACCGCCAGGCGCAGGTACTCGTCGACCTCATGAAGATCGTCGCCGAACACCTCCACCGTCACGTTCTTCACGGTGTCCCCCGGCTGGAACACCAGGGTCGACGATGCCAGCACGTAGTCCTCTTCGAAGGCCCAGATGCTCTGTGCCTCGACCGACACCACGACCGCGGAAGTGATCGGTGGGCCCACCAGTTCGACCGGCAGAGCCAGGAACACCGACTCGCCGTCGCCTTCGGTCACCTTCCGGGTGACGACCATCTTCGGATCATCATCCGCAGACCGCACGAAGCGGGCGAGCACTGCGTCGTCGTCGTCGATCTCTACGAAGTCCACCTTGATCGGCAGATCGACAGCCGTGATGGAGATCGCCACGTCCTCAGTCGACTCGACGCTGGTGTCGTTGTCGAGGATGGTGAACGACATCGGCGGACCGATGAGTGCGCCCGCCTGGATCGTTACCAACTGATCGAGGGCGAGAAAGTCGACACCTTCGACAGCGGTACTGGCATCGTCCTCCGACGCCACACGGTAGGTGATGGGGACTGTGGCGACACCGGAGATCTCGAGGCGCAGCGTGACCACACCCGCTGCCTCGCGGAACCGCAGCCGGGAGTCGGACGATGGTGGGTTCCGTCTCAGCTTCACCGTGGGCGGCGGCTCGTCGTCGTCCACGGTGATCGTGGCACGAACCCGCTCACCGGGAGCGAATGACCGACCGACCTCCAGTTGAAGGGTGCGCGACGGCGTGAACGCGTTGTCGTTGACGACGCTGAGTTCGATCGACACCGTGCCACCGGCTCTCGGAACCGACACCGAACCTGCTGCGAGCAGGTCGGCACCGGTCGAGCCGTCGCGAACCCGGAGGCCTGCCGTCGCTCCTGCGACGGCGACGAGGCGAAGGGGAACGACCACCATTCCCGAGCCACCGGGCACGGTGGGAGTCACCTCGAGCACCACCGTGGTCGGTTCCCCTTCCTCCACCGTCGCGTCGGGAAGGGAGAGACGCATCGCCGGAGGGTCGTCGTCGTCGATGGTGACGGTGAACTCCTGGGCGGCACCTGCGCCGAAGCGCCCGAGCGACGGTGCATCGAACACCACGCTGAAGGTCTCGGACGACTCCGGGACGTCGTCGTCGTCGATCGGAAGGCGGAACGAACCCGACGTCGCGCCGGCGTCGATGATCACCGACGCGGGTACGCCGGTGGTGTCGACGTCGACACCTGGCGCCTCGTCGACCGCTGCAACCGTGGCGGAGCCCGACCGGAACGACACCGGTACCGCGACATCGACCTCGACCGCCCGATCGAGGGTCGCCTCGATCGTCACGAAGCCGCCTTCGTCGACGACGGGGGTGACACTCGCCGTCACCGTGACCGGTTCGACATCGACGATGTCGACGATCACGGTGTCGTCGACGCGACGGACCCGCTCGTAGTCGGGCGAGACGAGACGCACCTGGAGTTGTTCGAGGCCCTCCACCTGCCTGTCATTCGTCACGATCAGCGTGACGGTCGCCCTCGACTGGCCGGGTGCGAAGGTGACCGTCGGCGACTCGAGTCGGGCGTCGCGTTCGTCGGCGGTGCCCGGCACAAGAGTCGCCTTCACCGTGAGCTCGCCTGTTGCCGAACCGGACCGTCGCAACACGGGTATGTCGACTCGCACCTCGCGATCGACGGCCTCCTGCACGCTGCGGGTCGCCGCCGGGAGCGTCTCGCCGAGGGGCGTCGGCCGTCCGTCACCGCGATCGAACTGCACCAGGCTGGGCACGTCGTCGTTCACCACCGACACCACGGCACGGGCATCGCCGAACGACTCGAGGACAGCTTCGACGGTGAAGGTCTCGGTGTCCTCGTCCCACTCGTCGTCGTCGAGCAGGGTCACGGTGAACACCGGACTCGACGTCGAACCGGCCGGGACCGTGATCACCTGATCGAACGCAGTGAAGTCCTCACCCGACGACGCCGAGTCGTCGACCGCTCGCACCCGGAACGGCAGGCTCGCCGACACCGCGGCCGCCAGCCGCAACTGCAACCGCACCGTACTCGTGGTCTCGGGGAACCCACCCGTCGGCGCGTCGAGCACCTGCACGGTCACCTGCGGACGAGCCTGACCGTCGTCGATGACGATGTCGCGCTGTGCCTGTTCGCTCGGAACCGACGACCGACCGACGATCAGCTTCACCGTCTCGGCCATCTCGAAGGCCGAGTCGACCATACCGCTGATGCGCAGGCTGACCGAGCCGCCGTTGGCGGGGAACTCGATCTTGCTGCCCGACGTCTGGAGGACGGGCCCGAGCCCGCCGCCCGGCAGTACCTGACGGACCATCACCTCGTTCGTCGATGCGGTTACTCCGACGAGACCCACGGGTAGCCGCACCGTGCCGGTCGACACCGACCCTGCGGTCTGCGGCACGAGTCCGATCTGTACGTCGACGGAGTTGCCCTCACGGACCCGCATCGACGGCAGCGACACGAACATCGGGTCGGCGTCGTCGTCGACGATGGCGACCTCTCTGCTCGCTGCTTCAACGGGATTCCCCACCGGCGCAGCGCGGACCGTGACGTACTCGTTGTCGGCTTCGAGGTAGTCGTCGTCGTCGAACACCTCCCACGAGGTCGAGCTGCTCACGAAGGCACCCGCCGAGATGGTGAGTCTGGCGCTGTGAGCACGGAAGTCGGCGCCCGCGGCCACGCTGAGGCCTGCAGTAGCAGCTGGCGCCCTGCCCGAGCCAACGGTGACATCGAACGTGAGCGGCATCGCCGCTCGACCCGACAGCTGTAGCGACACCGCCGGGAAGCGGGTGCTCTCCGCCACCGCCGACGACGACACGATCGTGACCGTCGGAACCGGATCGTCATCGGGAATGGTGACGCTCGTACTCGCCTGCTCGCCGGGAACCCCGGCGCGCCCCACCCGCAACTCGAACGTCTCGGGGCCTTCGTAGATGTCGTCGGCAAGGGTGGTCACGTAGAGCGTCACCGACCCACCACCGGCCGGCACGTCGATGCGGTCGCCTGAGCGCAGTGGGGTCGCCGAGGTGCCTGGTGCGGTGCGCACATCGAAGTCGACTCCGGCGAGAGCCGTGGTGCCCACGAAGGTGACCGGAAGCTTCAGGGTGCCACTGCCGGTAGCCCCGTTCGGCGTGATCGTGAACGGTACCGGCACGGAGCCGCCCTCGGCAGGTGCGACTGCTGTCGAGGCGGCCGTGATGGTCGTCGGCGGCGGATCGTCGTCGGTGATGAGCACGGTCAGTTTCGAGGTCGACATCGCACCCGACGACGGTGTGCCGAACAGGATCTCGAAGGTCTCACCCGAATCGGGCAGTTCGTCGTCGCGGATCGGCAACGAGAACGAAGCCGTCGACATTCCCGCCATCATCACGAGCGATATCGGCAACCACGAGAGATCGACGTCGTCGGCGAGGGCGTAGCCGACATCGGCCGACACGCCGCGCAGCGATACGGAGAGGGAAACCGTCGTCGGTACCGGCGAGGCAGCGGTGACGGTCACGTTCACCTCGCCCCCCTCCGCCACCGTCGATGGCGCCGATGGAGTGAGCGTCAACCCACCACCACCACCTCCGGCACCACCGCCACCTCCGCCGGTGTCGTCGTCCGTCACGGTGATCATGGCTGCGCCGAACGGCCAGGAGTTGCCGTTGAAGAACGAGATGCTGAACGACTCGTCGGACTCGGCGATGCGGTCGGCAACCACTCGGAACGGCACCTGGAGCGTCGTCGTGCCCGGCATGAGGATCGCATTCCCCATCGGCACCACGACATCGTCTGCGTCGCCGCGCCACGTGCCACTCCCGTCGACAGCGGCGGTGCCTCCGGTACCGGCCCATGTGATGAACACGCTGGTGATCGAGGGGTTGAAGATGTCGACGCTGGCCGTGCGGTCGAGCAGTCCGCCCGTGCTGCCTTCGCTCACCCGGAGGTCGAACGGCATCACCATCGGGCTCATGCCCATCGTCGGGTCGACGAAACTCACTCCCATCGAACGCGATGCGGTGAAGAGTTTCGAGGGGCTCTGCGGTGCCGCTTCGTCGGGCCCGACGGTTGCCGACACATCGGTGGAGACAACAGCAACCTCACCCGCCGGCACATCACCCGCCGGCACATCAACCGTCGCCACCACACCCGAGGACACCTCGAGTTGACCGGATTCCACAAGCGCTGCCAGCTGCTCGGTAGGAGCTACGAGCACCCCCGATCCGCTGATCCGTGCCAGGCCGGTGGCACGACCAGGAAGCACCGAGCCGAACGACACCACCCCGCCACCGAGCACCACCTCACCTTCGCCGAGAGCGACCTCCGACAGCGAGTGGTCTCCATCGAGGCGGAGCACGCCACCGTCGAGCAGTTCGGTCACGGCGGGCGACCAGTCGGCGAGGTCAGCGACCGACACGTCGGCGTCCTGGCCGATCGTCGCCCGCCCGCGGCCGCTCACGCTTCCCTCGCCGACTCGGATTCCGGCGTGCACCTGCAGTTCACCGGCACCGATGTCGACAGCGCCATCGGTGTCGAACACAAGTGAGGCCAAGCGAACCGGTGCCGCAGCTGCGTCGATCCGCACCGCTCCGGTCGCTGCGTTCTTCAAGCGCGGCAACACATCGGCTCGGATGGTGTCACGCCTCGCCGCGCCCTCGTGCTGTCCGACGATGGAGGCACCCGCTGCGAGTGTCACCAGACCCTCGTTCCGCAGTTCGATGCCGTCACCGAGGCGCAGACGCGCGTTGGCACGCACGTCGAGCCCTCCGGTGACTCGAGTGCCGAGGCCGAGATCCAGTTCGCTGCTCACTGCCAGCGTTCCTGCGATCTCGAGCGACACTCCTTCGGACCCCTCGATGCGCCCGCTCGCAATGAGCGTCGTCCCCTCGGAGACCTCGGCGTCGTCGAGCAGCACCAGCTCGCCCGCGCCATCGAGCATGACGCCACCGAGATCGGTCGGGCCGACGATGGTGACCGATGACGACGCGATCGTCAGCCGTGCCGACGGCCCCACCTCGAGAGCGCCGATGGTTGCTGTGACCCCAGACAGGGAGGTGTCACCGAACGAGAAGCAGACGACGTCGCCATCACCGGGGGTGGCCTGTTCGAGCCAGTTCTCGCGAGCGAGGAACTGGAGTTGCGAGACGAAACCATCGCCACCCGCCCAGGTGCGCGTGCATCGGGAGGGGGCTGGCGCCGCGAGTGCGGGGGCGCCGAGTGGCAGGAGGCCGACCACGACGAGCACGGCGAGCGCCGCTGCAACCGGCCGCTGCCAACGTCTGTTGTTCGACACCTCCACGGACACACACTGACGTCGACCGCTGATAGCGCGCTGACAGCACGCTGAGCGCTCGGTGTGACGCGTCGCGTGAAGACCCTCGACGTCAGGTGGGGCGGAACGACTGGCCCTGGTCGGCTCCGTCGTCGTTGCGCAGCAGGGTCATCGGACTGGCACCACCGTCGATGTAGCCCAGCGCGTAGGCGCCGTGCTCGTAGCCCAGCAGGCGCTGGATGCGCTCGGGGAACGTCCGCACCTCGTCGAGGCTGTACGACAGGTACTGGTTCTCCTCCTGGCGCAGCCAGCCGAGGACGTAGTCGATGTTGATGCCCACCCGCACGGCGTCGCTCTGGTTGGCCCCACCGCCGTGCACGGTCGACCCGAGGTACAGCACCACCGAACCCCGTGGCATCTCGGCGGCCAAGGTGTCGTCGTGGGTGTACCCGTGCTCAGCCGTCGAACCATGGCTGTCGGGAACCACCCGCGTGGCACCGTTGACCTCGGTGAAGTCGGTGAGCGCCCAGATGGTCGACACCTCCACGTGCACATCGTCGGGGAAGGGGAAGAAGTCGAAGCACCAGTGGTCGCGGTGCAGCAACTGTGCGGGCGAGTCGGGCCCGATGGCGATCGACTGCGTGAGGTGCAGCTGGAACGTCGTCTTCTTCGGCCACAGCGTGCGGTCGACCACGTCGAGCACCAGTGGATTCCCGACCATCGAGATGCTGCTGGGGGCGCGGCTCAGCAGTGCGCCGGTGCGACGGGTGTTGAAGCCCGAGAAACGATCGGCCCCCGTGGGTGTTGCCTCGATCCAGGGCTGGAGTTCGGCGGCGATCCGATCGCACAACTCGGCATCGGCGAGTTGCTCGATGATGACCACGCCGTGCGCGGCGAGCGCTGCAGCGACCTCGTCGGCGGTGCTGTCGGCCGAGAAGCGGGGAATGGTGGTGGAACCCATCCGCCAACTCTTGCACGCCCCGACGATGCGCCGGTCAGGTCAGGTCAGGTCAGCGTGCCGGCGCGGCGAGTTGTTCGAGGTAGAGCGCCAGCATGGTGGCCAACTCGTGAGCGACCAGGCTGTGTGAGCGTGGCGAATCGGCGTACTGGTCGAGCACGCTGATCGCCGAGGTGAGGGTGATCTGCGCGGCGGCCTTCAGCCGGGCGGCGCTCTGGTGCGGATACCGATTCGCGAAGGCAGCCTGCACTGCGGCGACGAGGTCGGCGTTGCGCTGTTCCTCGAGCGCAGTGAGTTCGGGCACCGCCCGCCAGGCGCGACGCAACACGCTGCCCGCAGGCTCTTGGCGACGGAAGCGCAGGATCGTCTCGACGGCCTTCGTCAGCCACCCGTGCAGGTCGTCGGTCGTGGGCAACAGCGCCAGGTGATCGACGAAGAACGCCAAGCGAACCTGCTCGTTGCGATCGAACAGTTCGCGCAGGATCGAGTTCTTGTCGGGGAAGTAGTGGTAGACGGTGGCGACGTTCACGCCTGCCACCTCGGCGACGATGTTGGTGTTGAAGCCCTGCAAGCCCTTGTCGACGAGCACCTCGACCGCGGCGTTGATGATCTTGTCGAACGTGGCCGCGGCGCGCGCCTGCTTCGGCACGGCACGGCGATGCGGGGCGGGGGACGACGCAGTCACGGTGGCCCGATCGTAGCGAGCCTCACGAGCGCCGACGCCGGGACACCTCGGCGGCGAGGTGGGCGATGTGCGCAGGCTCCATCCCGCAGCACCCACCCACGACGGTGGCGCCGGCGTCGAGCCAGCGGTCGACGAACTGGCCATATGCCGCAGGGTCGAGATCGTCGCGGAATGCCGAGATCTGGGCGTTGGCCTCGCCGTTGCTGGTGTGGCTGTCGACGAACCGGTTGGCGTAGCCACCGATGGCGGCCCGGCCGTCGGCACGGCGTGCCGCGGTGGCCATCGCAGCCGTGATGGTCTCGGCCTGGCAACAGTTGAACAGCACCGCCTCGGCACCCAGGTCGAGCGCGACACCGACTGCATCGTCGATCGGCTCACCGCTGCGCAGAGTGCCGGGCGCATGGTCGTCGAGCGTGAAGCTGATCCACAACGGCAGCGTGGAACCCGCGCGATCGAGTGCGGCCCGCACCTCGCGAGCTTCGGCGACGGACCCGAGTGTCTCGCCCAACCAGTGGTCGACATGCGGCGCCAGGCCCTCGACCAGCGGGTCGATGATGGCCGGTGCGGCGGCTGCGTCGAACAGGTCGGGGCGGTACGAGCCGAACAGCGGCGGCAGGCTGCCCGCCACCCGCACGGGTCGCGAGGCGCCGACGGCGGCCCGACGGGCCAGTTGCCCCGAGAGCTCGGCGAGTTCGCGGCCTCGGGCAGCGAAGCGCTCGTCGCCGATGTGGAAGGGCACCACGGCGTAGCTGTTGGTGGTGATCACCTCGGCGCCGGCCTCGATGAAGTTGGTGTGGGCCTGCACCACCCAGTCGGGTCCGTCGAATAGCGCGAGTGCCGACCACTCGGGCTGCCGGAAGGGTGCGCCGATGCGCAACAGTTCGCGACCCATCCCGCCATCGAGCACCGTGACCTCGTTCATCGGGTCAGTCTGCCAGCGGCAGTTCGGCGATGAACGCTGCCACGGCGTCGGCCACCTCGGCCGCGTGGCTGTGTTCGTGCATCGAGTGCTCGCCGCCCTCCACCACCTGCAGGCGGGCCTGCGGCATCTTGCGCTCGAGGTACTGGCCAGAGTTCGTGTAATCGGGGCGGTCGAGCGAACCGGCCAACACCAGCGTGGGCGTGGTCATGTCGGCCAGTCGGTCCATCACCACCGAGTCGTGCTGCAGGTTCAGCTCGGCCACCTGCAGGGGCACACCGAAGCGGTGCGCGTTGCGACGGCTCATCGCGTTCCACCCCTCACGCTTGTCGGGGTCGCGGAAGCCCGGGCCGGTGTTCAGCACCACGATGGCGCGCGCCACACCGGGTCGGGTGGCGGCGTGGGCGAGCGCCAGATAGCCGCCCAGCGAATGCCCGACGATCACCGCCCGCGAGCCGGTCTCGGCCTCGAGCGCAGCGAGGAGTTCGTCGAGGTCGTCGAGCGCCCGGTCGCGCGTGTACTCGGCCGGGTCGTCGGGCACGGGAGAGGCACCGTGGCCGAGCAGGTCGACGGCTACGACGAGGAACCGGTCCTGCAACAACGCCATGCACTCGGCCCACGTGGCCGACGAGCTGCCCATGCCGTGCACGAACACGATCGGCGGCGTCCCCTGCCCGGCGCGCACCTGGTGCAACCTCATCGAACGCTCCTCCCCGTCACCCCGAACCGTCGCGCGATGGTACGGCACGGTGTTCGAGGACGGACCATCCGCGCCCCGTTGCCGAACCCCGAAAGTGCCCGGTGGCGCAGGGGTATGGTGCGGTCATGCAAGCAGGACGATGCCTCTGCGGTTCGATCACCTACGAGTTGGCGGGTGACGTGATCGCCACGGCCGTGTGCCACTGCGATCACTGCCAGCGCCAGAGCGGTGGAGCGTTCTCGGTGAACCTCATCGCGCACGAGTCGCAGCTGACGGTGCACGGCACGCTCACCACGTTCGAGGATCGTGGCGAGCACGGCGACGACGTGTATGTGCGGCGCCGGTTCTGCGGCACGTGCGGTTCGCCGATCGTGTCGGAGCTCGCCAAGTCGGAAGGCATCATCGCCGTGAAGGCGGGCACACTCGACGACAAGACGGCCGTGCAGCCCGGCATCGAGGCCTGGTGCGTCGACCGTCAGCCCTGGGTGACCCTGCCCGGCATCGCCATCGCCCTCGACCGCGAATAGGTGATGCGCGACGACATCACATCAGCGGAACGGGAGGGATTCGGCGGATGTCGACGTTTCCCCTGGCCACCGGCTTGATGAGCTGGCTTTGGCAGTGACGCCGGCAGTAACGAGCGACAGCCGTGGGGGTTCGTCGGTGGTGTTCGACGACTAGCAGCCCCGCAACGCGGCGACCGAGCGGGGAAGCCCGGAGCGCGTGAGATGGTCGAGCAACTCGTCAACGCTCATCTCGTAGCCCCGCCGGGTGCAACACGCACGCGTCGTAGGTCGCGTCGAAGGCCACACCAGCCTTCC
>JBEIIG010000032.1:0-41184 GCA_040380855.1 Acidimicrobiaceae bacterium
GACCCGACGGTGGTGAAGCGGCTGGGGCCGATCTGCACCCCGACGGTGTCGCTCATCACGTCTTCGAGTTGGTGGGCCTCGTCGACGATCACCACGTCGTGCTCGGGCAGGAGCGTGCCGCCGCTCGCCACGTGCAGCCCGTAGAGGTGCAGGTTGACGACGATCACATCGGCTGCCGCTGCGCGGGCCCGCGCCTGTTCGGCGAAA
Source organism: Acidimicrobiaceae bacterium (assembly GCA_040380855.1). GTDB lineage: Bacteria > Actinomycetota > Acidimicrobiia > Acidimicrobiales > Ilumatobacteraceae > VFMC01. Next base: position 208 of record JBEIIG010000032.1, read on the forward strand.
CACACCTCACCCATGGGGCAGCGGGTGCGGCCCGGGCACTCGTCGCCGCTCACGGTCACGGCACGCGCAGCCGACTCGGTGGGCGACCAGTCGAGTTCGGCCAGGTCGCCGGTTGGTGAACCGGCCGCCCACGCGGCGAGCCGCTTGATCTCGAGTTTGATCGCAGGGGCGAACTCGTCGATCTCCAACTGACCCGAGGTGGGCGTGTCGAGTTCGCGCAGCCGCTGGAGGCACAGGTAGTTGCTGCGGCCCTTCAGCACGGCCCAGTCGAACGGCACCGGGAGGTGCTCGGTGAGGAAGGGCAGGTCCTTGCCGGCCAGTTGGTCCTGCAGGGCCTTGGTGGCGGTGGCCACCACCACCCGCTTGCCCGCCAGCACCGCCGGCACCAGGTAGCCGATGGTCTTGCCGGTTCCTGTCCCCGCCTGCACGATGAGGTGGCGGCCCGTGACGAGTGCCTGCTGGATCGCCTCGGCCATCTGTCGCTGGCCGGGCCGGTCCTCGGCGGCGGGTAGCGCCGACGTGACGGCAGCGAGCGTGGTGGCGAGGGTCATCGGGGTCGACGGGTCACGAACCGGCGAGGGCCAATGCGGCGTCGAGATCGCCGGCATCGAACTCGGGCCAGGTGCGCTCGGTGAAGTACACCTGGGCGCCGGCGATCTGCCACAACATGAAGTTCGAGATGCGCAGCTCGCCCGAGGTGCGCACCAAGACGTCGACCGGTGGCAGATCGGGCTGGTAGAGGTGGCTGGCCACCGTGGCCTCGCTGATCGTGTCGCCGTCGCGGCGGGCCGCTTCGGCGGCGTGCACCAGTTCGGCGCGGCTGCCGTAGTCGAACGCGATCGTCAGCACCATGCCCGTATTGCCGGCCGTGTCGGCAATCGCCTTGCGGATGGCGCGTTGCACGTAGCGGGGGGTTCTCGCCTCGGGCGAGTCGAACGGCCGGCCCATCCACTGCACCTTCACGTTCAACTGGTTGAGCTCCTCGACCCGGCCGAACAACTTGCGGTGCAGGCCCAGGATGTGACGCACCTCGCCGCGCGGCCGAACCCAGTTCTCGGTGGAGAACCCGAACACGGTGAGCCAGCCGACGTTGCGGGTGACCGCCACCCGCACCAGGCGGGCCAGGTTCTCCTCACCCTCGGTGTGGCCCGCCGTACGCGGCAGGCCGCGGCGCCGGGCCCAGCGGCCGTTGCCGTCCATGATGCAGGCCACGTGGAGCGGCCGTTGGCTCGGGGAAGCACTCGCAACGATGTGGTCACCCTACCGCGGGTGTCGTTCGCCGACCGGTCCGCCGTGTGAGAATGGGGGCGTGGGTACGCGCGCGCACACCGTCGAGCAACCGGTGCTCCGCCACATCCTGGTGGTGGGTGGCACGGTGGCCGAATGGGGCGCGCTGTCACCCGAGCGCTGGGCCGAGCGGATCGACACCCTCGGCGACGTGGCTGCGGGTGCGCATGCGACGTGGCTCACGCTGCGTCCCTTCGAGCGAGGCGCGGGGGTCGACACGGCGCGCCCGGTGCATCACGAGGTGATCGATCGTCACGGCTGTGCCGTCATCGTCGACCCGTCGGCCGACGGGCGCGAGCGCCTGGTGGTCACCCTGCGGAAGTTGGCCGAGACGAACCAGCTCACCGAGGCCTCGGTGGCATCGGCGCTCCTGGCCCCAGCTGCCGCCGAACCCGACCTGGTGCTGGTGCTGGGCGACGGCACGCGCCTGCCCGAGTCGCTGGTGTGGGAGCTGGCGTACAGCGAGTTGGTGTACCTGCCGGTCGCCTGGGCCGATCTCGAACCCGCCCACCTGCTCTCAGCGATCGATGCGTTCCATCACCGCCACCGCCGCTTCGGCGGCATCGACTGAGGCCGTGAACTGTGGCCAACCCGCTCTATCGCGACACCGGTGTGGTGCTGCGTACCTACAAACTCGGTGAAGCCGACCGGATCGTGGTCATCCTCACCGAGGGGCACGGCAAGGTTCGGGCCGTGGCCAAGGGCGTGCGCAAGACCACGTCGAAGTTCGGTGCCCGGCTGGAGCCGATGAGCCATGTCCGCCTGCTGCTGTACCAGGGGCGCGAACTCGACATCGTCAGCCAGGCCGAATCGGTCGAGTCGCTCGCCCCGCTGGTGGCCGACCTCGATCATCTGTCGAGCGGGCTGGCGATGCTCGAAGCGGTCGATCAGATCACCCTCGAACGCGAACCCGTTCCGCACCTCTACCGCATGCTGGTGGGCGCGCTGCGCACCGTGGCCGAGCGGCCGAGCTCGCTCGTGGTGGCCGCGTTCTACTGGAAGCTGCTCGCCCAGGAGGGGGTGCGTCCCGAACTCGATGTGTGCGTGCGCTGCGGCGAGTCCGACACCGTGGTGGCGTTCGACGTGAACGAAGGCGGGGTGCTGTGTCGGGCGTGCCGAACCGGCCATCCGATCAGCCCTGCGGCGCTCGATCTGATGCGCAAGGTGCTGGGCGGTCGCCTGAACGAGGCCCTGGCCGAGCCGCCCGGCCCTGCCACCTACGAGGTGGCCGCCCACGCCAACCGTGCGCTCGAGCACCACCTCGAGCGGCGCCTGCGCACCGTGGCGATGTTCGAGCGGCACTGACCAGCGTCGGCCTGCCGAGTCGAGCGACGGCGGCGCTCAGCAGTCGCCGAACAGGAAGATCCGCAGGTTGCCGGCGTTCAGGCCCACCACGGTCACATCGGCCGGGTCGGGGTCGCCGGCCGAGTGGTTCCCGGCATCGTCGACCTTGTCGAACCATTCGCCCGACGACTCGAGCACCATGTTCACGCCGGCGGTCTGCCCGTAGCCGGTGGAGTAGCAGCCGCCCTTCTCGACGGTCATCGCGCCCGTGAAGTCGGCCCAGCGCGAGCCGATCGTCACCCCGGCGGCCGTGAGCAGTGGCGGCGGGTTTCCGGCAACGAGTTCCCAGCCCACGAAGGCCAGGCGGTCGGCTGCTGCACCGCCGAAGGTGGCACACAGACCGTTGTCGAAACACACCAGGCGCTCGAAGGGATGGGCGAAGCCGTAGTCGCCCTCGACCGACTCGAACTGACCAGGTGTGGGTTCGTTCGGATAGTTGGTCGACTCGTCGACGATCGGGGCGCCGAGCACACCGGTGAACACGGCGACCGACACCTCGGCAGGGGCCCCGAACACCCGCGGGCCGATGCCATCGGCGCGCACGACCAGATCGGCGGCGGTGAGCGGGGGTGCGGTGGTGGTGGTCGCCGCCTCGGTGGTGGTGGTCTCGGCCACGGTGGTGGGTGTGGTGGTGTCGACCACGGAGGTGTCGACCGGGACGGTGGAGGCGGCCGGGTCGGCGGTGGTGGTGGGGCCGGGGCCCGATGTGGCGGTAGTGCTCTCCCTCACCGTCGGGGCGTCTGTGCCGCCACAGGCAGCGAGGGTGACCGCGGCGAACACGACCGCAACGCCGAACTGCGAAAACGACGAAGAGCGCATCACGATCACTCTTGCAGACCCGACCCCGCCCGCGGCGGCATGTCGAACCGTTCGATCGAAGGCCGCAACGGTCGGTTCGCCGAGTTCCCTGCCGCCGACGCCGGTGCTCACCCGCAGTCGTTGGTGAGGAACTGCCGTTGGTCGCCGGCGCTCAGGCCGGTGATGAGCACCACGTCGGGGTCCGGCTGTTCGAAGCCGTCGGTGGGCCCGAACTGCGGCGCGAAGGCGGCGCCGGTGGTCGCCGCCAGCTCCAAGCCCACACCGGCGGTCTCGCCGTAGCCGATCGCCGCGCAGCCGAGGTCCGAGACGGTCATCACACCCGCGAAGTCGGCCCAGCGCGAACCGATCGTCACCCCGTCGGCCGTGAGCAACGTCGGCGCCGTGTCGACGATGGCCGACCCGTGTTCCCAGCCCACGAAGGCGAGTTGCTCGGGTGTCGAGCCACCGAAGGTGGTGCAGAGGCCGTTGGCGAAGCACACGGTGCGCTCGTGGGGGTGGGAGAAGCCGGTGGAGCCGTCGGCCGATTCGAACTGACCGGGCATCGGCTCGTTCGGGTAGGCCACCGATTCATCGCTCGTCGCAGGGCCGAGCACGTCGCCGAAGCGGCCGACGACGTCGGCGGCCGGAGTGCCGAAGGCCAGCGGGCCGATACCGTCGACCCGCAGGACCAGATCGGCCGGAGTGAGCGCTGTGGTGGTGCTGGCAGCCGCCGGGCCGGTGGACGGCGTGGTGGCCCCGCCGTTCGTGGCCGACGGTGCCGACGACCCACGGTCGCCGCATCCGGCGATGAACAAGGCCACGAGCAATACCGGGCCACTGACACGAGCAATCGACGAGAGAGGCATCGACCCCACTGTGGCAGACCGGCGCTGGGTTGATGCAGCATCGAACCGGGTGCTCAGTCGAGCGGTGCGCCGAAGGTGCCGCGCTCGAAGTCGGTGAACGCCTGGCGGAGTTCGGCCTCGGTGTTCATCACGAACGGGCCGTAGCGGGCCACCGGCTCACCGATCGGCTCGCCCGTGAGCACGATCACCTCCGAGGTGTCGGCAGCGCCGACGACCTCGAGCTGCGAGCCGTCGACGACCGCCATCACACCCTCGGGCACCTCGGTGCCGTCGACGGTGACGGCGCCGGTCATCGGATACACCAACACGACGTGACCCTCGGGCAGCGTGGTGGTGGCACTGCCCCCGGCGGCCAGCGTGAGGTGGGCGTAGCCGATCGGGGTGTGCGTCGAGCCAGGCCCCTGCATGCCGAACAGTTCGCCCGCCACCACCCGCACCACGGCTCCGGGTTGGTCGCGGCGGGCGATGTGCTCGGCGGTGATGTCCTGATACGCAGCCGGGGTGAACTTGGCTGCGGCCGGAAGGTTCACCCACAACTGCAGCCCGTGCATGCGCCCGCCGGTGCGCTGCGCGGCAGCCGACGGGCCTTCGCGGTGCAGCACACCTGCTCCGGCGGTCATCCACTGCGTGTCGCCGGGGTGCAGGTAGCCCTGATTGCCCAGGCTGTCGCGGTGTTCGAGATGACCCTCGAGGACGTAGGTGACGGTCTCGAACCCGCGGTGCGGATGCCATGCCGTGCCCACCCCGTGGCCGGGGCCGAACTCGATCGGGCCCATGTGGTCGAACAACAAGAAGGGGTCGATGTACGACAGCGACGCAGTGGGGAAGGGGCGGCGAACGACGAAGCCTTCGCCCTCGACGGCACGCTGGGCACGGATGAGGTGGGTGACGGTCGACATGGGCGCTGCTCCGGCAGGGGTGGGAACGGACACGGATCAAGTCATTCGCGTCCGACTGGTCTGCGACCGTAGCCTGTGCCCGTATGGCTGCGACCGAACTCGACCAGATCGTCAACCTCTGCAAGCGCCGTGGGTTCGTGTACCCCAGCGCCGAGATCTACGGCGGATTCCGCTCGAGCTACGACTACGGCCCGCTCGGTTCGCTCATGCTGCGCAACGTGCGCGAGGCCTGGGTGCGCACGATGGTGCAACAGCGCGACGACGTGGTGCTCATCGACGCCGCCATCCTCGCCCCGCCGCAGGTCTTCGAGGCCAGCGGCCATCTCGCCAACTTCAGCGATCCACTGGTCGACTGCACCAAGTGCAAGCAGCGGTTTCGTGAAGACCACCTCACCGATCCGAACACCTGCCCGAACTGCGGTGCCACCGGCTCGTTCACCGAGGCTCGCGCGTTCAACCTGATGTTCAAGACCTACGCCGGGCCGGTCGAGGGGCTCGGCGCCGAGGTGTACATGCGCCCCGAGACGGCGCAGGGCATGTTCGTGAACTTCCTCAACGTGCTGCAGACCAGCCGCAAGAAGCCGCCGTTCGGCATCGCCCAGGTGGGCAAGAGCTTCCGCAACGAGATCACCCCGGGCAACTTCATCTTCCGTACCCGCGAGTTCGAGCAGATGGAGCTCGAGTTCTTCGTGCCGCCTGCCGAGAGCGCACAGTGGTACGAGTACTGGTGCAACGCCCGCCTGCAGTGGTACATCGACCTCGGCATCCCGGCCGACATGCTCACCCTGCGGGCCCACGACGCCGACGAGTTGAGCCACTACTCGTCGGGCACCAGCGACATCGAGTTCAAGTACCCGTGGGGCTGGGGCGAACTCGAGGGTGTGGCCCAGCGCACCGACTACGACCTCAAGCAGCACGCCCAGCACTCGGGTGAGAAGCTCGACTACTTCGACCAGGCCACCAACGAGCGCTACGTGCCGTACGTCATCGAGCCGGCGGCCGGCGTGAACCGGGCGATGGCCGCGTTCCTGCTTGCCGCCTACGACGAGGACGAGGTGGGTGGCGAGGGTCGCACGGTGCTGCGCCTGCACCCGCGCCTGGCCCCCTACAAGGTGGCGGTGCTGCCGCTGTCGAAGAAGGACACCCTCACCCCGTTGGCTCGAGAGATCTTCACCCGTCTCGCGGGGCGCTACATGGTCGACTACGACGACACCCAGTCGATCGGCAAGCGGTATCGCCGCCAGGACGAGATCGGCACCCCGCTGTGTGTCACGGTCGACTTCGACTCGTTGGACGATGGTGCGGTCACGATCCGCGACCGCGACACCACCGAGCAGGTACGGGTGCCCATCGATCGACTCGACGCCGAGCTGTTCGGTCGCCTCGGGTTCTGAGCCGGTCAGCCACTACCGTCACGCATCGATCACGAACGAGGGAGCAACAATGAGCAAGGTTGGCGTGTGGGTGAAGCTGGAGATCCAGCCGGGCAAGCGCGATGAAGCGGTGGCCATCATCGAAGAAGCACTCCAGGCAGTGGAGGCCGAGGAGGGCACGCTCATCTATGTGCTCAACAGCGATCCCACCAACGACGACGTCTTGTACTTCTACGAGGCCTACTCGGGCCAGGAGGCGCTCAACGCCCACATGGGCGCGCCGTGGTTCGCCGCGTTCGGTCCGAAGCTCGGCCCGGTGCTGGCCGCCCGGCCGGCGATGACGTTCCTCAGCCCGCTCGGCGGCAAGGGCCTCTGAGGCGCCCGCGGGGCGGTTGATGGCCACCTATCTCGACCGCATCCTGGCCCGCCATCGCGAGGTGGCCGCAGCCGACGCTCGCGTCCTCGATCAACTCGTCGAGCAGGCGCTCGCGCAGCCACCCGCCCGTGGCTTCGCGCAGGCGCTGCGAGCGCCGGGCCCGTTGCACGTGATCAGCGAGATCAAGCGCCGCTCGCCGTCGAAGGGCGACTTGAACATCGGGCTCGACCCGGCCGTGCTGGCCGGCCAGTACGAGCGCGGCGGGGCGTCGTGCCTGAGCGTGCTCACCGATGTCGAGTTCTTCGGTGGCTCGGTGGCCGACCTGCAGACGGCACGGGCTGCATGCGGCCTGCCGGTGCTGCGCAAGGATTTCACCGTCGCCGCGCACGATGTGTGCGATGCGCGCCTCATGGGTGCCGACTGCGTGTTGCTCATCGCCGCCGCACTCAGCACCGACGAACTGGTCCGCTTCCATCGCCTTGCCACCGAGATCGGCCTCGACGTGCTCGTCGAGATCCACGACGAACGCGAACTCGAGGCGGCGCTGGCGGCACAAGCCACGATGGTCGGCGTGAACCAGCGCGATCTGGTGACGTTCCAGGTCGACCACGAGCGGGCGCTGCGCATGGCGGCCGTCATCCCCGATGATGTGGTGAAGGTGGCCGAGAGCGGGGTGCGTGGCCGCGACGACGCGGCCGCCCTGCATGCGGCCGGCTACCACGCCGTGCTGGTGGGCGAGACGCTCGTCACGTCGGCCGACCCGGCAGACTCCGTCCGCCTGCTACGAGGCGCGGTACCGTAGCGATCTCATGTTCGTGAAGATCTGCGGTATCACCAACGAAGACGACGCCCTGTTCGCCGTCGCGATGGGTGCCGACGCGGTCGGGTTCGTGTTCGCCCCGTCCACCCGTCAGGTCGCCGTACAGCAGGTGTACGACATCACCCGTCGGCTGCCGCCCGAGATCCTCACCGTCGGCGTGTTCCGCGACGAACTGCCCGAGCGCGTGGTCGACATCGTCACCCGCTCGGGTGTGAAGGCCGCTCAGTTGCACGGCCACGAGAGCCCGGCCATGGTGGCCGAAGTGGCGGCGAGCGTGCGTTGGGTGATCAAGGCGGTGGCAGCCGGCACCGGCGACGCGGTGCGGGCCGACGGCTTCGGCACCGACATGGTGCTGGTCGACGCGCCGAACCCCGGGTCGGGCACCGTATTCGACTGGTCGCTCGTGAGCGATCTCCCCGATGGTCCGCGCTACATCCTGGCCGGGGGCCTCACCCCCGACAATGTGGCCCGAGCCGTGGCCACGGTGCAGCCATGGGGTGTCGACGTGTCGAGCGGTGTCGAGCGCAGCCCCGGTCGCAAGGACCCGTTGAAGGTGAAGTCCTTCATCGACCGTGCCCGCGGTGCCGCCTCCGAGCGCTATCGCGGCCCCGACGACATGCCCTACGACTGGGCCGACGAGTTCTGACAGCCAGCCCCGACCACCCCCCCACGAAAGGCACCCTCCCATGACCTTGATGGCTGAACCCTCGGCAACCGGCCGTTTCGGCGAATTCGGTGGCCGCTTCGTGCCCGAGACCCTCGTGCCCGCCTGTCAGGAACTCGAGGAGGCCTTCCGCGATGCGTGGGCCGATCCGGTCTTCCGTGCCGAACTGCACGCCCTGCTGCGCGACTACGCCGGCCGGCCGTCGATCCTCACCGAGTGCAAGAACCTGGGTTCGCAGCTCGGGATCCGGCTCATCTTGAAGCGCGAAGACCTCAACCACACCGGCTCGCACAAGATCAACAACGTGTTGGGTCAGGCGCTGTTGGCCAAGCGGATGGGCAAGAAGCGCATCGTCGCCGAGACCGGTGCCGGCCAGCACGGTGTGGCCAGCGCCACGGCGGCCGCCCTGTTGGGCCTCGAGTGCAAGGTGTACATGGGTGCGGTCGACGTCGAGCGCCAGGCGCTGAACGTGTTCCGCATGCGCCTGCTGGGCAGCGAGGTCGAGGCCGTGCAGAGCGGCAGCCGCACGTTGAAAGACGCTGTGAACGAAGCGATGCGCGACTGGGTGGCCACCGTCGAGAGCACCCACTACTGCCTCGGTTCGGTGATGGGGCCGCACCCGTATCCGTGGATGGTGCGCGAGTTCCACCGGGTCATCGGCAACGAGGCGTTCGACCAGTGCCAGAACCTCATCGGCGGCACCCCCGACGTGGTGGTGGCCTGCGTGGGCGGCGGTTCGAACGCGATGGGCATCTTCAGCGGTTTCGTCGACTGCGAGGGCGTGCGACTCATCGGTGTCGAGCCGGCAGGTGGGGCCGCCGTGGGCCGTGCCGTCCCGGGTGTCGTGCACGGGATGCGAAGTTACCTGATGCAGGACGAGTACGGCCAGGTGCAGGAGGCCCACTCGATCTCGGCAGGTCTCGACTATCCGGGCATCGGGCCCGAGCACTCGTATCTCGCCTCCATCGGCCGTGCCGAGTACCCGAGCGTCACCGACGACGAGGTGATCGCCGGGTTCCAGCTGCTGGCCCGCACCGAGGGCATCATCCCGGCTCTCGAATGTGCCCATGCGCTGGCCTGGATCAGCCGTGAGGCGCCGAACATGCAGGGCCAGACCGTGCTCATGAACCTCTCGGGCCGTGGCGACAAGGACGTGGCGCAGATGATGGAGATCCTCGGGTGAGCGAGGCCCCGTACGGACGGCTCGAGCAGTCGTTCCGCACCAAGCGGGCAGCTGGGCAGAAGCTGTTGGTGCCCTACATCACCGGTGGGTTGCCCGGTTGGGAGCATGCCCTGCGCGCTGCCGTGCAGGCGGGGGCCGATGCCGTCGAGATCGGCATCCCGTTCAGCGATCCGGTGATGGACGGTCCGGTCATCCAGGAAGCGTCGCAGCGGGCGCTCGATGCCGGCGCCAATCCGATCTCGATCCTGCAGCAGGCCCGCGACCTCGACGTCGACGTGCCGCTGGCCGTGATGCTCTACTACAACACCGTCCACCACGCCGGACATCACCGGTTCGCCGAGCAGTTGGTGGCAGCCGGTATCTGCGCCGCCATCGTGCCCGACCTGCCGCTCGAGGAGTCGGGGCCGTGGTGCGAGGCCGCAGATGCGTCGGGGATCGAGACGGTCATGCTGGCTGCCCCGACGGCGCCCGACGAGCGCCTGCCCCGCGTATGCGCTCGGGCGCGTGGCTTCGTCTATTCGGTCGGCCTGCTCGGTGTCACCGGCGAACGCACCTCGCTGGCCGCCACCGCCACGGCGCTGGCTGCCCGGCTGAAGGCCATCACCGACGTACCGGTGCTCGTGGGCGTCGGCGTGTCGAATGCCGAGCAGGCCCGTGAGGCCGTGCAGGTGGCCGACGGCGTGGTGCAGGGGGCGTCGGTGATGCGCCGCATGCTCGAACACGGCCCCGAGGCAGTGGGCGAGTACGTGGCCGAAGTGCGCGCCGCGATCGATTTCTGAAAAAGTTCTCATCCGCCACGGCGGTGGCTCCGTAGAACCTCACGACTGCCGGGAACGGTGGTCCGTGAACCCCCCGCTCGTAAGGAGACCCCCCAATGTTCCGCACCCGCTCTCTTGTCGCGGCCGCGCTCGTGGCCTCGACCCTGCTCGTCGCTGCGTGCGGCGACGACGAGGCCGACGCCCCGGCCACCACCGCTGCACCCGCCACCACGGAAGCCCCCGAGACCACGGCACCGGCTGCTGCCGGCGACATCGTCGCCGTGGCGGCGGCGAACCCCGACTTCTCGACGCTCGTCGCCGCGGTGCAGGCCGCCGGTCTGGTCGAGACCCTTCAGAGCGAAGGCCCCTTCACCGTGTTCGCCCCCACCAACGAGGCCTTCGCCGCGTTGCCCGCCGGCCTGGTCGACGCCCTGCTGCTGCCCGAGAACGTCGAGGCCCTGCAGGCCGTGTTGACCTACCACGTGGTGCCGGGCAAGGTGCTCGCCGCCGATGTGAAAGACGGCGAGGTCGCCACGGCGCAGGGCGAGAACATCACCCTGAGCACCATGGGCGGTGTGAAGGTGAACGATGCGAACGTCATTGCCACCGATGTGATGGCTTCGAACGGTGTCATCCACGTCATCGACGCAGTCATCGTGCCGCCGAGCCTCGACGTGGCGTCGCTGCTGCCGGCCCCCGAGACCACGGCACCGGCTGCTGACGGCGACATCGTCGCCGTCGCCTCGGCGAACCCCGACTTCTCGACGCTCGTCGCCGCAGTACAGGCCGCCGGTCTGGTCGAGACGCTGCAGGGTGAGGGCCCGTTCACGGTGTTCGCCCCCACCAACGAGGCGTTCGCCGCACTGCCCGCCGGCCTGGTCGACAAGCTGCTCCTGCCCGAGAACAAGGACATCCTCGTGGCGATCCTCACCTACCACGTCGTGTCGGGCAAGGTGATGGCTGCCGACGTGATGGCCGGCGACGTGCCGTCGGTGCAGGGCGAGAACATCGCCGTCACCACCGACGGCGGTGTGAAGGTGAACGGTGCGAACGTCATTGCCACCGACGTCGAGGCGTCGAACGGTGTCATCCACGTGATCGACGCAGTGATCCTTCCCCCGACGCTCGACCTGTCGGCGCTCTGATCCGATCCTCCCTGAGACGTGAACGAGGGGCCTTCGGGCCCCTCGTTCGCGTGTTCGCACCCGCGCAGTGGGCCACACGGGGGATGTGAGCGAACGACCCTGTGAACTGTGCGAGGCAGCTCGCCTCACCGAGTGGTACTACGAGGACGAGCACTGCTGGGTGGCCGAGTGCGAGGCGTGCTTCGTGCCGATGGTGGTCTGGAAACGACACGACCCGGATCCCCCTGAGGAGATCCGGGCCATGTTGCGGAATGTGCTCGCAGATGTCGCTGGTCGAGTCGTCGGCGTCGACTACTGGATCGATGACCGGCTGCGATCGATTCCCGACCACTTCCACGCTCACGCGCGGCCCCGTGGTCGAGGGTCTCTGTGAGTGCTACGCCAGTGGCGTAGCACTCACCAGGGGATGCCGCCAGGCTTGGTCTGAGGCTTCATGAGTGTCTCCTTGGTTATTGGTTCGGCGTGGTGACCGCATTCACCGTCTGTCGAGAAGAACTCAACAAACGATCAAGACGATCACCGAGCGTGACCGTACCACCGTGGTCCGAGTGGTCCGCAAGGGGAAATCTCGGAAATGTCAAGGGATCTTCAGCCGTCGCGCGGAGAGCGACCGACCGGATCGCATGGCCCCGTTGCTGATCGGTACAGTGCCGCCATGCTCAGCGCCGGTGATGTCGCCCCCACGTTCAGCCTGTCGAATCAGGCCGGATCGTCCGTCGAGCTCGGCTCGATGCGCGGCCGGGCCGTGCTCGTCTACTTCTACCCCAAGGCCGACACTCCCGGATGCACCACCCAGGCCTGTGCATTGCGCGACATCGCCGGCCAGGTGGGCGACACCGTCATTGTGGGTATCAGCCCCGACAAGGTGCCGGCATTGAACCGTTTCCGCACCAAGTACGACCTTGGTTTCGACCTGCTCAGCGACCCTGATCACGCCGTGGCCGAGGCCTACGGGGTGTGGAAGGAGAAGAAGAACTACGGCAAGGTCTACATGGGCATCGAACGCTCGGCATTCCTGGTGGGCGCCGACGGGGTGTTGCGCAACGTCTGGTACAAGATCAGCCCGAAGGACACGCCCGTGAAGTTGCTCGAGGCGCTCGGCGCATGAGCACCCTGCCTGCTCCGACCGACCTGCTGCCACACCGGCCGCCGTTCCTGTTCGTCGACGAGGTGTTGGCGCTCGCGCCGGGCCAGTCGGCACAGGGTCGCTGGACGCTCACGGGCGACGAGTGGTTCTTCGCCGGTCATTTCCCTGGCCGACCCACGCTGCCCGGGGTGCTGATGTGCGAGGCGATCGCCCAGATGGGTGCCATCGCCGTACTCGCCGATCCGCGCTTCGCGGGTCGTCTGCCGCTGTTCGGCGGGCTCGACGGCGCTCGATTCCGGCGGCAGGTGGGCCCTGGCGACACGTTGGTGCTCGAGGTCGAGCTCGGCCGGATGTCGGCGCGTGCGGGGAAGGGCGCCGGTCGTGCCCTGCTCGACGGCCAGGTGGCGTGCGAGTGCGAGTTGATGTTCGTGCTGGTCGACGCCTAGGACCCGCCAGTGGCCGGACCGTCGAGATGTTCGGCGACGACGGCCAGGACGGCCTCGCCGTACTGCTCGAGCTTGGCCGGCCCGATGCCCTTCACGCGGGCCAGTGCCTGCAGTGAGGTGGGCTTGGTGGCGGCGATGGCGGTGAGTGTGGCGTTGTCGAACACCGTGTAGGCGGGCTTGCCGTTGCGCAGCCGGTCGCGCAGCGAGCGGAGCGACTCGAACAAGACGGCGTCGGTGCCGCTGAGTGCGGGGCCGACGGTGGCTGCCGGGCGAGGCGGCGGTGGTGTGCCCGATGCGATGCGCCGGGGCGGTTGCAGTTCGGCCGCGGTGGGGGCGCTGGCGAGCTCGGCCAGGAATGGGCTGGGCTCGGCTGCCGAACTGACGACCGTGACCGAGGAACTGGTGCGGGTGAGGGCCACGTGGAACAACCGGCGCTCCTCGGCCCGGTCGTCGGCGAGGCGATGGGGGAACTGCCCGTCGTCGGCGAGGTGCACCACCACGTGCGGCCATTCCTGGCCCTTCACCCGGTGCACCGTGGCCAGTACGACACCCTCGGTGGTCGCTTCGATGGCCATCATGTCGGCCAGCCACCCTGGGAACGAGTCGATCCGGGGGTGCAGCGCCGCGAGGTGGCGCATCGCCGTGAGGTCGTCGTTCTGCGATGAGGCGTTCATCCCGCGGCGGTTGCGGTCGAAGGTGGCCAAGGTGCCGGCGAGGCCGAGTTGGTCGGTGACGAGGTCGAGTACGTCGGTGGTGGTGCCCCCGGCGGCAGCAGCGTTGCGCACGGCGACGAGGTCGGCGATGAAGTCGCCGACCGCTCGTTGCTCGCGTTCGGTGGTGAGTCGGTCGGCGAGGCGCTGGAGATCGCGGATCGAGCGCTGGTCGGCCGCCCACGAGGCCACCCGCGGGGCGATCGACCGCGAGGGCCGTTGGATCGCCTCCGTGAGGGCAGCGCCGGGCAGCGAGCGCTCGGGTGCGCATGCCAGGTGCAGCCAGGCGAGCGTGGATCGCACCGAGGCACGGCCCAGGAACTCGCTGCCTGCAACGGTGGCTGCGGGGACCCCCGCTTGCCGCAGCGCCACCTGCACCGGGACCAGCACTGCGTTCACCCGTGCCAGTACTGCCACGTCGGCCGGTGCCGCACCCTGGGCGAGCACTGCCTGAACCGCTGCCACGGTGCTGCCCACCGGATCGTCGTCGGCCACGTGCTGCATTCCGGCGGTGCCGGTGTGAGCGGCTCGAATGGTCTTGGACACTCGCCGTGTGTTGCGCTGCAGCAGGAAGTCGACCGCCTGCACCACATCGCCCGGGCAGCGGTAGTTGACCTCGAGGGGGTGATCGCCGGCGCCTGGGAACAGGGTTTCGTAGTCGATCAGCCAGTCGGGTGACGCACCGTTGTAGCCGTAGATGGTCTGGTCGTCGTCGCCCACGCCGAACGTGGCCCAACCAGGCGCTGCCAGCAGGCGGATGAACAGCACATGCGCTGGTGTGAGGTCTTGGAACTCGTCGACCAGCAGCACTCGACAGGCGCGCTGCGCCGCGGCCCTGGCCACCGGGTCGGTGAGCAGCAGCCCGATCGCCTCGGTGATCTGGCCGTCGAAGTCGACGGCACCTTGTCGGTGGAGGGCCTCGAGGAACTGGGGGAACACCTCGCTCAGACCGGCGACGTCGCCGTCGTACGTGTCTTCCACGTCGTCGGGCGACCGCAGCCCGAGCCGCACTGCCGACAAGGCCTCGAGCCAGGGCGAGAGCGGATCGACGTTGCGCTTTCGCTGCGAGGGCACGAAGCCCGACAGGATGCCGCGCACGTCGCGTTCGCCGATCGTGCGCCACCGCTGCGGCCGGGGGGCGAACGGGGCGACTCCGTTGATGATGGCGAGGGCGAGGGAGTTGAGGGTGCGCACCTCGACGCCGGGCACGTCGACGAGCCGTTGTTGCATCTCGATCTGGGCGCGCCGGTTGTAGGCGACGAGGGTGATGGCCGAGGGAGGGATGCGCCAGTGGGCGACGAGGTGACGCACCCGTTCGGTGAGCACCCGGGTCTTGCCCGAACCGGCAGGGGCGACGATGCGGGCAGCGCCACCGGGGTGGGTGACCGCGGCGAGCTGGTCGGGTGCCAGGGCGGCTGCCGAGACGTTCGTGACGAAGGGCCGCAGCGCCCCGTGCTCGACCGACACGGCAGGGACGACCGGCACACCGTCGATCGGGTCGCTGAACCGCAGCGGCCCGCCGTCGAGGTAGCACGCACCGACCCCGGGCACCTCGACATCGCCGCCGCCATCGATGCGCTGTGCACCGACGGCGAGTGCCTGTTCGGCCCAGGGCCAGCGCGCCCCATCGTGGTCGAGGACGATGCTGTTCGACCACACGAGATGGTGCAGTTCGTCGAGCGGGAGTTCGGCGCGTGCGCCCAGTTCGTGCAGGGGTGCCCGCAGGGTGGCGGCAGGTGGCCGGTGGAACGCGGCACGCAACTCGATGACGAGTCGCCGGCGCTGGTGGTGCGCGTCGCGCAGGGTGTGCAGGGTGGGAATCGGGTCGACGAGCACACGGTCGTCGACGACCACCCGCGGAGCCGACTGCCACGGCTCGGGCGCAGATCGGTCGTCGAACACCACCAACGAACGGCCCAGCGCCTCTGGTCCTGCCCAGCGGCTGGGCTCGTCGACGAGTCGGGCGGGCACGGGCCGATGCAGTGGCTGGCTCGTCTGCTGGGGCGACATCGCCGGATCGGTGGCTGCAGCGACGGGAATGGGCATCGGCTCGTCGTCGACAGCAGCGGATGCCACCTCGGCACCCTCGGTGCGCTGCCAACAGGCGCGCACCTCATCGGCGCGGTCGTGCAGACCGCCGCAGTAGACGCAGGAAATGGCCACGGCGCCGTTCTACACCCGGGGTGTGACGCAGTTCGCCGGGCTCAACGGTGGGGGCTCAGCGACCCGGACCGAGGATGAGCGAACCGTTGTGGCCGCCGAACCCGAAGTTGTTCGACATGGCGGGCCCCGGGGTCCACGGCCGTGGTGCGCCCGTGACGATGTTCGTGGGTACCTCGGTGAGCACCTCGGTGGTGTTGGCGGTGGGCGGGATGAGCCCGTGCTCCATCGACAGCAGCACCGCCGCAGCCTCGAGCGCCCCTGCCGCACCGAGGGCATGGCCGGTGACGCCCTTGGTGGAGGTCATCGGCGGCAGCAATCCGGCGAACACCGTGGACACGGCTTCGGCCTCGGCTGCGTCGTTCATCGGGGTGGAGGTGCCGTGGGCGTTGATCTGCGCGATGTCGGCCGGGGTGAGGCCGGCGTCGTCGAGCGCCAACCGCATGCAGCGGATGGCGCCGGTGCCACCGGGTGACGGGGCGGTGATGTGGTGGGCGTCGGCGTTGCTGCCGGCGCCGAGGATCTCACCGACGATGGTGGCCCCGCGGGCGACGGCGTCTTCGTACACCTCGAGCATGAACACCGCCGCGCCCTCACCCATCACGAAACCGTCGCGCTTCACGTCGAAGGGCATGCTGACGCCCGACGACGACAGCGCGGTCATGTTGGTGAAGCCGGCCACACCGGTGGGCGTGATGCAGGCCTCGCTGCCACCGGTGACGACGGCGTCGACCATGCCCCACGAGATGAGCCGGGCGGCGTACCCGATGGCGTGGCTCGATGCTGCGCAGGCAGTGACGATGGTTTCGTTCGGACCCTGCAGGCCGTAGCGCATGCTGATGGCCGCACCCGAGGCGTTGGCCATGAGCATCGGGATGAGGAACGGCGACACACGCCGCTCGCCCTTCTCGAGGCGCACCTGTACGTTCTCCTCGAGCGTGATGAGGCCGCCGATGCCGCTGGCGAAGATGGTGCCGAAGCGTTCGGGCGCCACATCCGGGCGACCGGCTTGCTCGAACGCCTCAGCGGCAGCTGCCAGGGCGAACTGTTCCACCCGGTCGGCGCGGCGCGCCTCTTTCGGGTTGTCGAAGTAGGGGAGGGGGTCCCAGTCGGCGAGTTCGATGGTCTTGCGGTCGGACACACCCGGCCCGAGCAGACCCTGCCAGAACGCGGCTTTCCCGATGCCGCAGGGAGCGACCACCCCGTAGCCAGTGATGGCGACGCGGCGACGCAACGACATCAGAGCTTGCCGACGACCAAGTCGTACGCCTGGCCGACGGTGTCGACGCCTTCGAGTTCTTCCTCGGGCACTTCCACGCCGAACTCTTCCTCGAGCGCCATCACCAACTCGACCAGGTCGAGGCTGTCGGCATCGAGGTCGTCGCCGAACTTCGCCTCGGGCACCACGGCCGACTCGTCGACCGACAGCACCTCGACGGCGCACTTCTTGAAGCGGGCGAACAGTTCCTGATCCACGGGGTTTCTCCTTGAGGTGGGTGAATGAAGACTCTAGTGGCCCATGCCCAGGCCACCATCGACCGGCACCACGGCACCGGTGATGTAGGCGGCATCGGCAGAGGCGAGGAAGGCCACGACGCCGGCGATCTCGTCGGCCGAGGCCATCCGGCCGAGGGGCACCGCAGCGGTGATCTCGGCCAGGCGCTTGTCGCCGAGGGCGGCGGTCATGTCGGTCTCGACCGGGCCCGGGGCGACGACGTTCACGGTGATGCTGCGCGACCCGAGTTCGCGTGCGAGTGACCGGGCGAACCCGACCAGGCCCGCCTTCGACGCCGCATAGTTGGCCTGACCGGCAGCGCCGAGCAGACCCACGACCGAACTGACCAGGATGATGCGTCCGCTGCGGGCCCGCAGCATCGACGGGGTGGCACGCTTGGCCACGCGGTACGCGGCGGTGAGGTTGGTGTCGATCACCGACGTGAACGACTCCTCGCTCATCTTCAGCAGCAGGCCGTCTTTGGTGATGCCGGCGTTCGACACGAGCACCTCAACCGGGCCGAACCGTTCCTCGACGGCTGTGAACGCTGCGTCGACGCTGTCGGCCGAGGTGACGTCGCAGGCCACCCCGAACAGGTCGTCGGGTGGGGGTGAGGTGTTGTAGGTGACGGCCACGTTGTCGCCCATCGCGGCGAAGCGGCGGGCGACGGCGAGACCGATGCCCCGTGCCCCGCCCGTGACGAGCACCGTGCGGCTCACGACACCAGCTCCGGCCCGGTGGCTCCCCAGCGGAGCAGTGCGCTGGCGGCGGTCATCCCGGCGCCGAAGCCGACCAGCAGCACGAGGTCGCCCTCGCTCACGCGGCCTGCGTCGAGCGCTTCGCACAGCGCGAGCGGGATGGAGGCAGACGAGGTGTTGCCGGTGCGGTGGAGTACGACGGACCGCTTCTCGGCGGGGATGCCGAGGCGTTCACAGGCTGCATCGATGATGCGCACATTGGCCTGGTGGGGCACCACGAGGGCGATCTGGTCGGTGGTGACACCGGCGTGGGCGAGCGACTTCTCGGCCGAGTCGACCATGATGCGCACGGCCCGCCGGAACACCTCCTTGCCCTCCATCTGGATGAGGCCGCCGACCTCGGCGTAGAGGAAGCGTTCGGCGCTGCCGTCGGCGTCGAGGTCCCAGCCGAGCAGCTGCCCGCGTCCTTCACATGCCTCGAGCACCACGGCCCCCGAGCCGTCGGCGAACAAGATGGCGGTGTTGCGGTCGTCCCAGTCGGTGATGCGGGCGAGCGTGTCGGTGCCGATGACGAGCACCTTGTCCATACCCATCGCGATGAGGCCGTGGGCGGTGACCAAGCCGTAGACGAAGCCCGAGCAGGCGGCGTTCACGTCGAACGCGCCGCAGCGCAGCCCCAGTTCGTGCGCCACCGTGGCCGAGGTGGCGGGCACACAGCGGTCGGGGGTGGTGGTGGCCAGCACGAGCGCATCGATGGACGACGGGTCGACGCCCGCCATGTCGAGCGCCTTGCGGCCCGATTCGGCCGACAGTCCGGCGGTGGTGCCGCCGACGTGACGCTCGCGGATGCCGGTGCGTTCGACGATCCATTCGTCGCTGGTGTCGACCATCTGCTCGAGGTCGGCGTTGGTGAGCACCTTCGGCGGCAGTGCCGCGCCCCAGCCGGTGATGGCCGCACCACGCACGCCTGCCGGAATTGCAGGCATCAGAGCGTCCTCAGCCAGGCGATCGGCTGGCGTGGGGTGACGCGCTCGCCCGAGACGGCGATGAAACTCTGCAGCACGCCGTCGAACGCCGACCTGACCTCCACCTCGCCGAGGTGGCCGATGATGGTGCCGACGGTGATGCGGGCACCATCGGCGAGGCCGGCGACGGGCTCGAACACGCCGGCCGCCGGGCTGACGATGAGGCGCTCGGTGGCGAACAGGTGCTCGCCCTCGTGGGCGAGGGTGGCCGCCGTGCGCCCGGAACCCACCCATTCGAGCAGTTTGTCGAGTTCTTCCGGGGTGCTGACCGACATGGTGCGGGCGTTCTCGACGGTGCGTTTGGCCATGCCCGTGAGCACGCCGCCGGGGCCGAGTTCGACGAACTCGGTGACCCCGAGTGCGGCGAGGCTGAGCAGGCAGTGCTTCCAGCGCACGGGACTCACCAGTTGGGCCGACAGCAGGCTCGCCCAGTCGGCGCCGCGGTCGTGAGCGAGCGCATCGACGTTCGACACGACCGGCACCTCGGTGTCGCGCGGCGACGCCTCGGCGATGGCCTTGCGCAGCCGGTCGCGTGCGGGCGACATGAACGGGGTGTGGAAGGCACCCGACACCTGGAGCGGCATCACCTTCTTGGCCCCCAGTTCCTTGGCGATCGCGCTCGCAGCGGCGACTCCTTCGGGCGAGCCGGCGATGACCACCTGGCCTGCGGCGTTGAAGTTGGCCACCCACACATCGGCGTCGGCGCGGCGGCAGGCCACCTCGACCAGATCGTCGTCGAGGCCGAGCACCGCGGCCATCGTGCCGGGGTTGTCGTGGCCAGCGTCGTGCATGGCATCGGCTCGTTCGCACACGAGGCGCACACCGTCGTCGAAGCCGAGGGCGCCGGTGGCGGTGAGTGCGGTGTACTCGCCCAGGCTGTGACCGGCGCAGAAGCTGGGCTCGACGCCCAGGCGTTCGACGGCGTCGAGCACGATCAGGCTCGACACGAAGGTGGTGAGCTGGGCGTTGCGGGTGTCTCGCAGTTCATCGGCATCGGCGTCGAGCAAGAGGCGGGCGACATCGCGCTCGGCCACCTCTGAGGCCTCGTCGACGAGTTCCCAACTCTCGTGATCGGCCCACGGTCGGCCCATGCCCGGCCGCTGTGATCCCTGGCCGGGGGAAGGTGAAGGCAAGCATGTGCTCGGCGGTGCTCCTCGATCGGGTACGCGGGTCGGGTACGGACGAAGCGGACTGAGATCGTGACTGTAGACCCTGCTGATGTCGGTCGGTGCACTACCGCCGGGTAACCGATCGGGCGGCTAGCCTGTGGCCGTCACTCGCCCGAGTGGCGGAATGGCAGACGCGACGGACTCAAAATCCGTTGTCCGAAAGGGCGTGTGGGTTCGAGTCCCACCTCGGGCACCAGTGGGTCGCTTGCTCGGCGACCATCTGCGGCGAGGCCGGTACGAGCGGCGTCTTGCATCATGTCGTCGAAGACCACCACGCATCCCTTGCCTTCGCTCTTCGCGCGGTACATCGCGGTGTCGGCGTCGCGCATCAGCGACTCGTCGGTGCTGTCGTGCAAGCCGACAGCCACGCCCACGCTTGCGTGAACGCCGATGTGAATGCCCGCCACGTCCGTCGGTTCCCGCAGCACCTCGACCACCAGGTTCGCAACGTCACGGGCCTGCTCGGGCGAGCGGACGTCGTCGAGCAGGATCGCGAACTCGTCGCCGCCGAGCCGCGCGATGGTGTCGGACGCACGGAGACACGAACTCAGCCGCGCGGCGACGTGCTGCAACAGTTGATCCCCGGCGGCATGGCCCATGCTGTCGTTCACTGCTTTGAAGTCGTCGAGGTCGAGGAACAACAGAGCGATCCCGGCGCTCGGAGTGAGCCGGGCCTTCCCCAGCGCGTGAACGACGCGATCGGCGAACAGCGCGCGGTTCGCGAGACCGGTGAGATCATCGTGGAAGGCGCGCCACTCGAGTTGGGCTTCGAGCTCTCGGCGATCGGTGACGTCGCGAGTCGTGACGACGATGGCCCGGATGTCCGGATCGTCGAGCAGGTTGCACGCAGTACCTTCGACGAACCGTGTCGTCTGGTCGACCGACACCATGCGTTCGGCCAACGCGATGACGGAGCCGGCCGGCATCGAGACGAGGTCGTCGAGACGACGAGACAGCCCTTCGGGATCGTCGGGGAACCATGAGGTCATGACCATGCCCAGTGACGACTCGGGGGCGAGACCCGCGAGGTTCTCCGTGGCAGGGCTGGCGAACGAGACCCGGTGGTCGCGATCGATCAGCACGATGGCGTCGGCCGAGCGGTGGATGAGTGCCGCCAGTCGGTTCTCGCCGCGCCGCTGCTCGAAGGCTCGGGTTCGGCCCATGAGCCACCAGAGCCTCACGACGACGATGATCAGGATGACGGTGGCCGACACCAGCGCAACGGTCAACCGGTCGAATCCGAACGTGAGGCGGTCGGCCACTTCGAGCGCGATGACGGCCTGTGGGACGACGACTGCGACGAGGGTGAGGACCAGCCTTCCCGCGCCGGCCTCCCGGTTGGTCCGGGTGACGGCCGGTCGACCCGGTGTGATGGCAGCGGTGCCGATGAGGACGTACGCAAGGATCCAGGCGAGGTCCATCAAGCGGCCGGCGACGAAGGATTCGCTGAGGCTCTCCTGTGTGCTGGCAGCATCGCCGGCCAGCATGAACAGGGTGCCAGCGGTGAGCAGTGCGGCACGGCGGTCTCTGACCGAACCTGTGAGCAGCAGGGCCAGGATGGATCCGAGCACGATCAGGTCGGCGACCGGGTACGCGACAGCGACCGACACAGTGAACGTCGAGAGCTCCCGATCGAGGTACGGCTCGATCATCAGTTGCCAGAGCAGGATCATGGAGACAGCGGTGAGGACGGGGGCGTCGAGCCAGGCGGATCGATCGCGCTCGCGACGTGTGGTAGCGCTCACGGCCGCCACCGCACCCGCCAGCGCGACGTAGCCGGCGAGGAAGAACCCGTCGGCTGCGGAAGGAAAGGGATCGATCCCCCGGTGGGTGAGGACCCACCAGATCAGTTCACCCGTCAGGAACGATCCGCTCCACAGCGCGATGAAGAGGTTGAACCGTCGATCGACGTCGGTGCTGTGCCGCCATCCCCACACCGCAACACCGGTCATCAGCACGACCACGCCGTCGTACAACAGCAGGAGGGACCATGCTGCGGGAGGTGTGACCAGGTAGACGATGCCGACAGCCAGCGCGATGAAGGGAACTGCCCTCACGGTTCGAGCTCTCTGCTCGGGCAGTCGGCGGTTCATCGAGGAGTTGTTTCGGCAGCGGCACCCCTCCACTTGAGGGGTTCGAGTCGCAGCGCGGGCAACCGTGGTGGGTGGTGCCGGACGGCGGCTTCGGCGCTCCGGGTGTCGGATCAGGTGGCGCTGTAGAGCACCATGGCCTGGCGGGTGTCGAGGTACTCCTCGAGCCGGGTGATGCGTCCGTCGGCAACCCAGAAGCGGATCATCGCCGGCATCTTCAGCGGGCCGCCGACGGCCTGGCCCACCAGCACGTGCTGCTGCACGAAGCCTCCGGGCGACGGGAACCGGCGGATCTCGGTGTACTGCAGGCCGGTGGCGCGGCGGTGCAGGTCGTCGAGGGTGCGCAGGTTCTCGTCGATGTCCTGTTCGCGCTGGTCGAAGTTGTGCCAGACGCGGACACCGTCGGCGTAGATGCCCCGCAGCGTCGCAACATCGCCCGAGGCGATGGCCGTGACCAGTCGGTCGCCCAGATCGTGCATCGCCGCTTCGGTCAGTTCCGTCGTCTCGCTCATGGCCGCAGCGTAGACCGCTCGTAGCCCTCGCTGGTCAGGCCACCAGTCGGTCAGGCCACCAGTTGATACGTGTTCTCGAAGCCGTCCTGCACGACGACGGCGACGCCATCGACATCGCGCACTTCGAGTTCGTCGTCGAGCACCCGCGTGGTGAAGGTCCACCCGGCGGGCAGGTCCAACCGGCTACCGAGCCCGGCCAGCTGGTCGGCGGTGAGGGTGGGGTCGAGTTTCTGCGAGTACGACTGCATCACGTACACGGCACCGTCGGGGTCGGTGAGCTCGAAGATCTCGCTGCCGGCGGCGAAGGAGAACACGGTGTCGCGGGCGACCCGTCGCTGGGTGTACGGGGCGGTGCTGGGCAGACCGGCGCCCAGGTCGACGGTGGCCCCGAGGAACATCTCGATCGAACCGAACGTGGTGACCGGAGCCGTCAGTTGAACCGTTGCGTCGATGCGGTCGAGCGTCCAGTAGCGAGGGCCGTTGGCGAGCACGGTGACCGCGCCGTATTCGGCGGCGATGGCCGCCGTGTCGATGGCCCCCCACTCGTCCTGGGGGCACTCGCTGCGTCCCATCGTGTTCCACACTTCGGCGTACAGGCCGTCGGTGTCGGTCTTCAGCAGTACCACCTCGCAGTAGCGCACGTCGCGGAGCCCGTCGGGATAGGTGAACCGGGGAGGAGGTGCCGTCGCCGTCGGAGCGCTCGTGGCGGGTGCTGTCGTGGCGGGCTCCGTGGTGGCCGGTGCCGTCGTGACGGGCGCCGTGGTGGCCGGTGCCGTCGTGGCCGGTGCGGCGGTGGCGACGGCGGTCGCTACCGCGGTGGTGGCCGGGCCCGCCGACGAGGTGTCGCCGCAGGCGGCCACGACGGCGATCGCTCCGAGGGAGAGCACGATCTGGGCGAACTTGTGGCGGTACATCTGCCAAAATCTAGCGGGCGGCACCGTCGTCAGAGCAGTTGGTCGACGGGGCAGGGCAGCGGACGGCACCAATTGGGCGGTCCGACCGTGCCCGGCAGGTTCGGTTGCTCGGTCGCGCCGGCCAGGTCGTCGGCGGCGAGCAGCCGCAGCGCCGCGGGCGACGCGAGGAGCGCTGCGTGGGCAGCGGTCGAGGCGTGCCGGGCATCGGCGCATCCAGGGGCGACGGCCTCGAGGCGAGCCCGCCGCGGGTCGCCCACAGGCAGGGCGAAGGCGGCGGCCGTGGTGGGCAGATCGTGGGTGGTGATCGTGGCGAGGCACTGCTGCGGCCATGCCGATGGTGGATCGTCCTCGAACAACACCACCCGCGTGCCGGCGATACCGCACGATGCGAGCGCCTGGCGCACACCGTCTTCGACCGTGCCGAGGTCTTCGCCGATCACGAAGGCACCCGCACGTGTGGCCTCGAGGCACACGATCGCCAGCAACTCGTCGGCGGGATAGCGCACATAGGCGCCGTCGCGCGGCGAACCGGCCTCGGGCACCCAGTACTGCCGGAACAGACCCATGATGTGGTCGATGCGCAGCCCCTGCACGCCACGCAGCGAGGCACGCACGGTGTCGATGAACGGCTGGTACCAGGCGGCGCGGAGCTTCCAGGGCACGAACGCCGGCAGTCCCCATCCCTGCCCCTCGTCGTTGAACTCGTCGGGCGGCGCACCGATCCGCACGCCGCAGGCGAGCAGTGCGTCGTACTCGGCGGCGTCGGCCCCGCCGGGTGCGAAGCCCACGGCCAGGTCGCCGACGACGGCCACGCCGGTCGCGGCCACCTCGGCGAGCTGCTCGGCGACGAGCGTCTGCAACCAGTCGTGGAAGCGGGCATTCGTCAGCAATGGCTCGCTCGACTCGTCGGGCCAGCACCGCGGGTCGGGCCCGAAGCGTTCGCGTCGGGCGTTCCACATCGCGATGCTGCTGGGCTCGGACGACAGGCTGTCGTGGGCGATGAACTGTGCCCAGAGGTGTTCGCGTTTGCGTGCCCACACGGTGTTGCGGTCGATCAGCATCCCCGGACGGACGCGTAGATGCGGTGGGGGAGGTGCATCGATGGCCACCAGCAACGGGCTCCAGGCACGTCGGGTGCTGGGGTAGTAGGGGCTGTCCTGCTGGGGGAAGCCGGGCGCGGCCTGATGCAGCGGGCTGGTGAGGATCGCCCCGCCACCGCGGGCCGCCACCGTCTGGGCGAGTCGGCGCAACGTACCCAGGTCGCCCATTCCCCACGACGAGTCGTCCCACAGGGCGTAGACCTGTGCAGCCACGCCCCAGGCGCGGGGCAGCGGTGGGCACGAGGTGGGGTGGACGACGAGTCGGGTCACCGGCCCGCCGTCGGTTGGCGCGAGGTCGTGGTAGCCGATCGGCAGCGTCTCGGGGAGCGCTTCGACGACACCGGACGAGGTGCCGTCCTCGAGCCGCAGTTCGCAGGGGCCGAGCAGGCGGTGCGCCGTGCCTTCGACCACGAACCAGATCGGCGGCATCCAGCCGGGCTCGCCCATGGCCGCCCGCAGCCGGTCGCGCGTCTCGTCGGAGGTGGGGTACCACGCGCCGCCCACATCGTGGTAGCCGTCGGTGATCACCTCGTCGGGATGCAGGTTCACGCGCCCCAGTCTGCCCGGCGAGCCGATCTCTACACTCATGCGCATGGGTTCATGGCTCGTCGAACGGAGGCTGCGGCGCACGGCGGTGCGGTTGCGTGAACTCCGTGACGAACTGCGGATCGCCGACGAGCAGTTGCTCCACCTGCGCAGCGACGCCGACGACCTCGGCGTCGACGCTGCGATCGGTGTCGTGGGCGCAACGAGCGAACACCGGCGGGCCGCCGAACAGGCCGCAGCGATGGAGGCGCACCGTCGCCATCTCGTCGACTCGATCACTGCGCTCGAGGTCCGCCAGGATCAACTACTCGACCAGATGAGCGCCCGGCATGGTTGAATGTCGCATGCCCGACCCGAAAGGACGCCGCTCGTGACCATCCGCGTGGTGATCGCCGAAGATGAAGCCATCATCCGGCTCGACCTCAAGGAGTCCCTCGAGGAAGAGGGCTACGAGGTGGTCGGAGAGGCCGGTCGCGGCGACCAGGCCATCGAGTTGGCACGCGAACTGCGGCCCGATCTGGCGATTCTCGACATCAAGATGCCCGGCGTCGACGGGCTCACCGCGGCTCGCACCATCGCCGCCGAACGTCTCTGCGCAGTGCTCATGCTCACGGCCTTCAGCCAGCGCGAGATCATCGAAGAGGCCCGCGACGCGGGCGCCCTCGCGTATCTGGTGAAGCCGTTCCAGAAGAACGACCTCATCCCCGCCATCGAAGTGGCCATCGGCCGCTTCCGCGAACTGCAGCAACTCGACAACGAAGTCGATGCACTGGGCGAACAACTCGAGACCCGCAAGGTGATCGACCGGGCCAAGGGCGTGTTGATCGACGAGTGCTCGATGCGCGAGCAGGAGGCGTTCACGTTCATCCAGCGCACCGCGATGAGCGAACGGTCGCGGATGCGCGATGTGGCCGAGCGGATCATCGCCGGCTCGCTCAGGCCCTGAGGGTCGGCCGTGAAGCTGCTCCTGCTCGACGGCAACTCGCTCACCTATCGGGCGTTCTTCGCACTGCCCACCGACATGGCCACCGCCAGCGGTCAGGTGACCAACGCAGTGTTCGGGTTCACCTCGATGTTGGTGAACCTGCTGAAAGACCACCACCCCGACGGCGTGCTGGTGGCCTTCGACCGGCCCGAGCCCACGTTCCGGCACGAGCAGAACGTCGAGTACAAGGCCCAGCGCGAAGCATCGCCCGACATCCTGCGCCAGCAGATGGGGCTGGTGCGCGAGGTGTGCTCGGCGCTGCGGGTCACCACCGCCGAGCTGGTGGGCTTCGAGGCCGACGACATCATCGCCACGATGGCCGAACGGGCCAAGCAGGCGGGGCACGACGTCATCATCGTCACCGGCGACCGCGACAGCTATCAGCTCGTCGACGACCCGCATGTGAAGGTGCTGTACAACCGGCGCGGGGTGAGCGACTACGCGTTCTACGACGAGGCCGGCATCTTCGAACGCACCGGCGTGACACCTGCGCAGTACGTCGACTATGCGGCGATGCGCGGCGACCCCAGCGACAACCTGCCGGGTATCCCGGGTGTGGGCGAGAAGACCGCGGCGAAGCTGATCGCCACCTATGGCGGCCTCGACGGCATCTTCGCCAACGTCGATGCGCAGACCCCCAAGCTGCGCGAGGCGCTGATCGCCAACGAGGAGCGGGCCAGGGCGAACGCGGCGCTGATGGTGCTGCGTCGCGACGTGCCCCTCGACATCGAGATCGACTCGCTCGGCATCGACCCCGACGACGCCGAGGTACGGCGTCTGTTCGACTTCCTCGAGTTCCGTGCGTTGTACGACCGGCTCCGCGACGCCATCGGCATGGGCGGCGCACCTGCTGCACCGAGCGGCCAGGTGCTCACGGCCGAGCTGGTCGTCCCTGCCACGCCCGCCGATGCGGTGACTGCGCTGCAGCGGCTCGTGCGCGCCGACCTGGCAGCCAGTTGGGTGGGCGAGCCCGGGCGCAGCGCGCTCGCCGGCCTGGCGGTGGTGCTCGACCCGATGTCGGCCGACGTGCTGTGGCTCGAGTCGACGCTGGTGGCCGATCCGGCGGTGCTCGACGCAGTGGCAGCGCTGCCTGCCGTGCGCGGCCACCACGTGAAGGCACTGATGCGGGCGATGCTCGCCACCGGGCGAATGCTGCGCGGGCTCGAACTCGACACCGCCATCGCCGCCTACCTCATCGACCCGGCCGAGAGCCGCTACGCCATCGACGAACTGCTGTCGAAGTACACCGATCACCGCATCGGCGCCGCCGACGGCGGTGCGCCACAGGGCCAGCTCGACTTCGGCGACCGCGGCGACGGCCGCGACCGTGCGGGCGCCGAGGCGCTCGCGGTGGGCCACCTCGCCGATGTGCTCGCCGAGGCGCTCGAGCAGCAGGGCATGGCCGAGCTGTACCGCTCGATCGAGAACCCGTTGGTGGCCGTGCTGGCGAAGATGGAGCACGTCGGCATCGCCGTCGACGTCGACGAACTCCGGCAATTGAATGCCAAGCTCACCGCCGAGGTCGAACGGCTCGGTGCCGAGCTGCAGCGGGTGGTCGGCCGACCGTTCAACCTCAACTCACCGGTGCAGTTGCGCGAGATCCTCTACACCGAACGCGGCCTCACCCCCGGCAAGAAGACCAAGACCGGCTACAGCACCGATGCGGCGACGCTCGAGAAGTTGCGCGACGAGTGGCCCGAGTTCATCGAACCACTGTTGGCGTATCGCGAAGTCGAGAAGCTGCGGAGCACCTACGGAACCGGTTTGCTGGCCGAGGTGGCACCCGACGGCCGCATCCATGCCACGTTCAACCAGACGGTCGCCCGCACCGGTCGGCTCAGCAGCGACCAGCCCAACCTGCACAACATCCCGGTGCGCAGCGACGAGGGTCGCCTGTTCCGCAAGGCGTTCGTGCCGGCCCCTGGGCACCGCCTGCTGGTGGCCGACTACAACCAGATCGAGCTTCGCTGTATCGCCCATCTGGCCGGCGACCCGGGGCTGATCGATGCCTTCACCAGCGGTCGCGACATCCACAACGCCACCGCGGCGCGCGTGTTCGGTGTGGAGCCCGGCGATGTGACCGTCGAACAGCGGTCGAAGGCGAAGATGGTCAGTTACGGCCTCGCCTACGGGATGGAGGCGTACGGGTTGGGCCAGCGTCTCGGTATCCCCACCGATGAAGCTGCCGTCATCCTCGACGCCTATTTCACTGCGTTCCCGAAGGTGCAGGCCTACATGGACGCCACCGTCGCCGAGGCGCGCGAGCGCGGCTACACCGAAACCTTGTTCGGTCGTCGTCGTCCGATCCCCGAGTTGTCGAACCCCAACTTCCGCATCCGTCAGGCCGGCGAGCGGCAGGCAATGAATGCGGGCATCCAGGGCCTGGCCGCCGACATCTTCAAAGTGGCGCTGGTGCGCATCGACGCGGCGCTCGCTGCTGCGCAGCGCCGGGCCCAGGTGGTGCTGCAGGTGCACGACGAGGTGATCGTGGAGGTGCCGGCCGACGAGTGCGACGAGGTAGGGCCGCAGGTGATCGACATCATGCGTCATGCCGCCGAGCTCGATGTGCCGCTCGAGGTGAACGTCGCCTGGGGCGACACCTGGGCCGACGCGAAGTCATGACCGCCGACGGCGACGGGGTGTCGCACTGGTTCGAGCCGATCGCCGATCACCTCGGCTCGGCCTATCTGCGCTACTCGTTCACCAAGGGCACGGTGCAGGAGGTCGATCACCTCGTGCGGGTGCTCGGGCTGGTGCCCGGTAGCCGGGTGCTCGACGTGGGGTGCGGGCCGGGCCGCCACGCGCTCGAGCTGGCCCGTCGGGGCATGGTGGTGCACGGTGTCGACATCAGCAAGCGCTTCGTCGACCTGGCGTCGGCAGCGGGGGTGGAGGGCGCGTCGTTCGAAGTCGTCGACGCCAGGCGCCTCGGCGAGGCCCACCACCTGCACGGCGAGTTCGACGCGGTGATCTGCCTCTGCCAGGGAGCGTTCGGCCTGCAGACCGGGCCCGGCGAGGACGAGGCGGTGCTGCGGGGCATCGCCGCGACGCTGCGACCCGGTGGGCGCCTGGCGCTGTCGGCGTTCAACGCGTACTTCGTCGTGAAGTACCAGACCGATGCCACCTTCGACGCCGCTACGGGGATCAACCACGAGCGCACCGAGGTACGCGACGAATCGGGCCGGGTGGCCGAGGTCGACCTCTGGACCGGCTGCTACACACCGCGCGAGTTGCGGCTGCTGTTCGCCGCCTGCGGACTGCCGGTCGACACGATCGCCGGGGTCGAACCGGGCGCCTACGGCGATGGGCCACCGGCGGTCGACCTGCCCGAGTTCCTGGTGCTCGCCACACGTACCTAGCACTCCGGCGGCCACAGTGGTATCGTTCCTGGGTCCCTTCACTGGGGCGGCTCTGGGCGTGCCCCGATTCCGTCCCCCTCTCGAAAGCCAGTCCCTTGTCCGACACCACGAATGCCCCGTCCGATACCGCTGCAGCCGAGGACGGTGCCAGCACTGCCCGCCCGATCACCGAGAACGACGTCTCGTTCGCCGATTGGGTGAACGGCACCATGGTCGACGTCGAAGACGGCCAGCTCGTCTCGGGTGAGGTCGTCAAGATCGATCGCGACGAAGTGCTCCTCGACATCGGCTACAAGAGCGAAGGTGTCATCCTCGCCCGCGAGCTCAGCATCCGCAACGATGTGAACCCGCACGAAGTGGTCAGTCTCGGCGAGCGCATCGAGGCGCTCGTGCTCACCAAGGAAGACAAAGAAGGTCGGCTTCTGCTGTCGAAGAAGCGCGCTCAGTACGAGCGTGCCTGGGGCACCATCGAGAAGGTGAAAGAGGCCGAAGGCACCGTCGAGGGCCCGGTCATCGAGGTCGTCAAGGGCGGTCTCATCGTCGACATCGGGTTGCGTGGCTTCCTGCCGGCATCGCTCGTCGAACTGCGCCGTGTCCGCGATCTCGCTCCCTACGTGGGCAAGACCGTGCAGGCCAAGATCATCGAGCTCGACAAGAACCGCAACAACGTCGTGCTCAGCCGCCGGGCCTTCCTCGAAGAGACCCAGAAGGAGAGCCGCGACAGCTTCCTCACCAACCTCAAGCCGGGCGAGATCCGTCAGGGTGTGGTGTCGAGCGTCGTGTCGTTCGGTGCGTTCGTCGACCTCGGCGGCATGGACGGTCTCATCCACGTCAGCGAGCTGTCGTGGAAGCACGTCGACCATCCGGGTGCCGTCGTGGCCGTGGGCGACCCCGTCACCGTGCAGGTGCTCGATGTCGACTTCGACCGCGAGCGCATCAGCCTGTCGTTGAAGGCCACCCAGCAGGATCCGTGGCAGGAGTTCGCCGGCACCCACGAGGTGGGCCAGCTCGTCTACGGCCGTGTCACCAAGCTGGTGCAGTTCGGCGCGTTCGTGCAGGTGGGCGAGGGCATCGAGGGTCTGGTGCACATCTCCGAGATGAGCGCTCACCACGTCGATTCGCCCGAGCAGGTCGTCACCCCGGGTGAAGAGCTGTGGGTGAAGATCATCGATCTCGACCTGGCCCGTCGCCGGATCAGCCTGTCGATCAAGCAGGCGGCCGAGGGTGGCGAGCTGGCCGAGGAGTACCGCCAGCACTTCGCCGTCGACGACCAGGGCAACTGGACCGCCGGCACCGACGACGCCGAGCGCGAAGCTGCTTGGGCCGAGTACTACAAGGAGCAGGGCGGTCTCGAGGGCGAGGCCGTCGAGGGCGCCGAGCCTGCTGCCGAGGGCTGACCAGCCCTACGACAACGACACGATGCCGCGACGCACGGCGATCAGTACCGCCTGTGTCTTGTCGCGTGCCTCGAGTTTCTCGTAGATCGACGCCAGGTGGTTCTTCACCGTCTTCGGGCTGATGCACATCCGTTCGGCCACATCGGCCGACGACAACCCGTCGGCGATGTACTGCAGCAACTCCTCTTCGCGCGGCGACAGCCGTGAGGGGTCGTCGGCGGTGTCGTCGGCTGCAGCCATGAGCGGAGCAACACGCGGCGACAGGATGCGTTCGCCGCTTGCTGCCAACCGCACCGCCAGGGCGACCTCCTTCACCGTCGAGTCCTTGGTGATGTAGCCCACCGCACCGGCCTTGATCGACCGTTCGATCACGTCGCGGTCGACGTGCATGGTGAGCATCACCACCCGCTGTCGGGCGTCGGCGCGCACCAGGCGTCGGGTCGCCTCGATGCCGTCGACCTCGGGCATCGACACGTCCATCAGCACCACGTCGGGCCGGGTCGACAGCGCCATACGCACGCCCTCGTCACCGTTGGCCGCCTCGGCCACGACGGTGATCCCCTCGGTCTCGAGCGATCGGCGCAGCCCCTGGCGCAGCATGGTGTGGTCGTCGACCAGCACCACCGAGGTGGGAGTACGGTCGATGCTCATCCGACGGGCTTCCGCGCGCGGTCGAGCGTGACGGTCACCGTGGTGCCCTGCCCGGGTGCCGACTCGAAGCGGATCACCGCACCGATCGCTGCCGCACGCTCTCTCATTCCGATCATGCCGTACCTATCGGCAGCGATGGCGGCCGGGTTGAGGCCCACCCCGTCGTCGGCGATGGTGAGCGTGGCCTGTGCGGAGGCGACGGCGTACCGCACCGACACGGTGGTGGCCTGTGCGTGTCGCTCGACGTTGGTGATCGCTTCGAGCGCCAACCGCCACAGTTCGCGTTCGACACCGGGTGGCAGTCGCTCGGCGGCGACGACGTCGAGGCGCACGCCGAGGCCGCTGCGCTCGGCGACCCGGTCGAGATGGGCGCGGAGCGCGTCGGTGATCGATCGTTGCTCGGACACGTCGCTGCGCAGGTCGTGCAGGGTTTCGCGCACATCGCGGATCACGTCGGTGAGGTGGCTGCGCAGCTCGCCCAGCACGGGCCCCACGTCGTCGCCGCGAGTGGCCAGTTCCTGGGCGCGGTCGATCTCGAAGCCGAGGAAGGCGAGCGACGAGCCGACTCGGTCGTGCAGGTCGCGAGCGATACGGCTGCGCTCCTCGTCGGCCGACGCCACCCGGATGCGGCGGAACAGGCGGGCGTTGTCGATGGCGATGCCGAACGGTTCGGCCATGCCGTGCACGATCTCGGCCGCCTGCTGGTCGTGGTGGCCCGGGTCGGCCGATTCGAGCACCAGCAGGCCCACCACGGTGCCGCGCGCCATGAGTGCCGCATAGACGCCGCTGCGGGCTCCTTCGCTGAGCGCTGCATCGGGTTCGACGGTGCTCGCCAACACCGTCCGCGTGGCCTCGAGTGCCGACCGCACGCTCGCCGGGGCGCGGTCGAGGTCGATCGTCGCAGGCAGGGGAGTGCCCACACTGCGGTAGCGCTCGAGTCGTCGATCGCTGTCGTTGGCGAGGTAGAGGCCCACCGCGTCGGCGGGGGTGAGCGAGCCCACCCGCTGCAGGGTCGAATCGACGATCTCGTCGAGGTCGAGCGAGGCGGGCATCGTCTGCGCCAGTCGTTGCAGCGCGAACAACAGGGCATTCGCCTCGGACAGTTGCGACACACGCGCCAGTGCCTGTTCGCGTTGGCGGCTCGCCGACTCGCCGGCCTGTCGGGCCAGGCCGCACGTGAAGGCGACGAGGGCGAGCAGTCCGGTCCACAGCAGACTGCGCTCCATTGCGGCGCTCACGTCGCCCCCGAGGAGGTGTTGCAGCGAGATCGCTGCGGTCGCTGCGGTGGTGACGACCAGCGCGAACCGGGTGCCTGCGGCGAAACCGGCGAGCATCGTGGTGGGGATGAGCATGATGGCGAACGGCGAGGGCCACGAGCCGGTGAGCATCACGATCAGTACGTTGGCGATGTGCTCGATGACGATGCGCGTGGATGTGCCGGGCTCGTCGTGGCGTGTCGGGCGGGCGATCAGCACACCGGTGAGGCAGGCGGTCGATGCCAGCCCGGCGATCACCCGCGGGTCGCCGGCGCGGAGATCGGTCCAGCTCAGCAGTACTGCGCCCGCCAGCGCAAGCAGGCGGAAGGGCCACAACGGGGTGGTGATGTCGCTTCGTGTGAGCGTGGCCACGGACGCGTTGCCGGCGTCTTCGCCGCTCGGCGGGTGGGCGGGTCGACTCACTGCCGTGCATAGTAGTGATGCCCGGCCACCGAGGACCCGCCTTGTCGGCCGTCGAGCAAAGGAGCGACATGATTCTCGTCGGCCTCACCGGAGGACTCGGATCGGGCAAGTCGACCGTCAGCGCAGCGCTGGCTGAACGTGGTGCGCTCATCGTCGACGCCGATGCCATCGCCCGCGAGGTGCAGGCGCCGGGTTCGCCGGTGCTGGCGAAACTGGCCGAGCGCTTCGGCAGCGGCGTGTTGCAGGCCGACGGGGCGCTCGACCGGCCCGCGTTGGCGTCGATCGTGTTCAGCGACCCCGACGCGTTGAAGGACCTCAATGCCAT
This sequence comes from Acidimicrobiaceae bacterium, assembly GCA_040380855.1. Taxonomy (GTDB): domain Bacteria; phylum Actinomycetota; class Acidimicrobiia; order Acidimicrobiales; family Ilumatobacteraceae; genus VFMC01. Next base: position 34,066 of record JBEIIG010000032.1, read on the forward strand.
CGTGCACCCGGCAATCGGTGCCGAGACGAACCGACGCGTGCTCGAGGCACGTGCCACCGACCGGGTGGTGGTGCTCGACATCCCGCTGCTCACCGAGAACCCCCGCGAGGGGTTGCAGGGCATCGTCGTGGTCGACGTGCCGGTCGAGACCCAGGTGGAGCGGTTGGTGCGCTACCGCGGGTTCGACGAGGCCGATGCGCGGGCACGTATCGCCAAGCAGGCCACCCGTGAGCAACGCCTGGCGACGGCCGGCTTCGTGGTCGACAACTCGGGCGACCTCGAGGCACTTGCCCCGCAGATCGATGCGCTGTGGGCCTGGCTCACCGCCCTGCCCCAACTCCCACCCGACTTCGAACTCCCTCCGCGATGAGCAGTGTGCGCAACTGTTGCGCAACGTGCTCATCGCGGGTTAGAGGGGGAGGCGGGCTTCGATCTCGCCGTCGATGAGGCGGCCGGTGGCGACGAAGCCGTACCGCTCGTAGAACCGGCGCGGCCCACCGATGCCGTCGACCCAGCTGACCAGCAGCGTTCGGTGGCCGTCGCTGCGGAGTGTGGCGACGAGGGTGTCGAGCACGGTGCGTCCCACGCCGGCGCGCTGCCACCACCGATCGACCGCCAGTCGCCACAGGTAGGGCTCGGGATGGGCATCGGTGGCCTGGGCGAGCATGACGAACCCGGCAGGGTGGGCGGCACCGTCGGCCGTGACGGCCTCCACACCACGCAGCCACGGCACCAGCGGGGCGCCGTCGACCACCTCATGGAACGGCGCATCGCCGAAGGAGGCGCGAACGCTGGCGACGAACCGCTCCTGGTGGGGATGCACCGCGAGCCCACCGTAGGTACGGACGAGATGGGCATCGAGTTCGACGAATCGCACGGCGGCGACCGACCTCGGCCGAGCTTTCCAGGCCGCACGCTGCTCGCGCAGCAACCCGTAGCGCAGGTCGTCGAGCCACTCGCCGCGGATGGGCACCGACCGACGCGCCAGGCCCTCGTGCGAAAAGCCGAGCAGGTCGAGCACGCGCATCGATGCGGCGTTGAGCGGATCGAGCGTGGCCTCGATGCGGTGCACCGGCGTGTGCTCGAACAACGCATCGACCATGGCTTCGGCCGCCTCGAGTGCGAAGCCCCGGCCCTGGTGCGCCGCGGCGAGGGTGTAGCCGAGAGTGGCCTGCGCCCCGCCATCGACGAGGTCGCCGATGCCGACGTAGAGATCGCCGATCATCGCCCCGTCGTGTTCGATGGCCACCTGCATCGACTCGCCCACAGCGGGGCCGGCGAGGTGCGCCTGGCGTCGAATGGACTCGGTGGCCTGGTCGGCGGTGTAGGGGAGCGGCCAGTCCTGGTAGCGGGCGACGTCGGGGTCGCTGCGGTAACCGGCGAGCGTCGGGGCGTCATGGGGGCCGACCATGCGGAGCACGAGTCGCGCGGTGTGCAGCGGCATGGTGATCACGGCCCCATCGTGTCATATCGAACAGGCGTTCTGCGTCGGATCTGTCGGGGCTAGGCTCGGGGCATGGCTGTCGAGACCGTCGCCCAGGAACCGTTCCGCGTGGTGTCGGAGTTCCAGCCTGCGGGCGATCAGCCGGCTGCCATCGCCAAACTGGCCGAGGGCATCCAGCGAGGCGACCGCTTCCAGACGCTGCTCGGCATCACCGGCTCGGGAAAGAGTGCCACCATCGCCTGGACCATCGAGCAGGTGCAGCGACCCACGCTCATCCTCGCCCCCAACAAGTCGCTCGCCGCGCAGCTGGCGCAGGAGATGCGCGAGTTCTTTCCCGACAACCGGGTCGAGTACTTCGTCAGCTACTACGACTACTACCAGCCCGAGGCCTACATCCCGTCGAGCGACACCTACATCGAGAAGGACTCGTCGATCAACGACGAGATCGACCGGTTGCGGCACTCGGCCACTGCGGCACTGCTCACCCGGCGCGACACCATCGTGGTGGCCTCGGTCAGTTGCATCTACGGCATGGGCAACCCCGAGGAGTACCGGGGGCAGTTGCTCGAACTGCACACCGGGGTCGACTACGACCAGCGCAGCATCCTGCGCCGGCTGGTCGACCTGCAGTTCGATCGCAACGACATGACCCTCGGCCGCGGCAAGTTCCGGGTGCGTGGCGACACCATCGAGATCCATCCGTCGTACGACGAAACGGTGCTGCGCATCGAGATGTTCGGCGACACCGTCGACCGCATCACCGTCATCGATCCGCTCACGGGCGAAACCCTGCGCGTCCTGACCGAGGTGATGGTGTTCCCCGCCACCCACTATGTGGCGGGCGAGGAACGCATGCGTCGTGCCGTGCTGGGCATCGAGGCCGAACTGCAGCAGCGGCTCGCCCAGTTCGAGGCCGAGGGCAAACTGCTCGAGGCGCAGCGCTTGCGCATGCGCACCCAGTACGACCTCGAGATGATCCAAGAGGTGGGCTACTGCAACGGCATCGAGAACTACTCGATGCACATCGACGGCCGCAGCCCCGGCGACCCGCCGTTCACCCTGCTCGACTACTTCCCCGACGACTATCTGCTGGTCATCGACGAGAGCCACGTGGCGGTACCGCAGTTGCACGGTCAGTTCGAGGGCGACCGCAGCCGCAAGAACGTGCTCGTCGAACACGGCTTCCGCCTGCCCAGCGCTGCCGACAACCGGCCGCTGCGCTTCGACGAGATCATGGAGCGGCTCAACCAGGTGGTGTTCCTGTCGGCCACTCCGGCCGCCTACGAGTTGTCGATGAGCAGTCAGGTGGTCGAGCAGATCGTGCGCCCCACGGGTCTCGTCGACCCCGAGGTGATCGTGAAGCCCACCAAGGGTCAGATCGACGACCTCATCGAGCTGGTGAACGACCGCATCGTGCGCGGCGACCGGGTGCTCATCACCACGCTCACCAAGAAGATGGCCGAAGACCTCACCGAGTACCTGCTCGAGCAGGGCCTCAGGGTGCGCTACCTGCACAGCAACATCGACACCATCCAGCGCATCCAGATCCTGCGCGGCCTGCGCCTGGGTGAGTTCGACGTGCTGGTGGGCATCAACCTGCTGCGCGAGGGTCTCGACCTGCCCGAGGTGAGCCTCGTGTGCATCCTCGACGCCGACAAAGAAGGCTTTCTGCGCAGCGAGACCTCGCTCATCCAGACGATGGGCCGCGCCGCTCGCAACGTCGACGGTCAGGTGGTGATGTACGCCGACACCATCACGGCCTCGATGCAGCGGGCCATCGACGAGACCCAACGGCGCCGGGCCCGGCAGATCGCCTACAACACCGAACACGGCATCAACCCGCAGACCATCCGCAAGGCGGTGGGCGACATCTTGTCGATGCTCGGCCTCAGCGACGGTACGGCGCCCGTTCCCGGCAAAGACCGTCGCCGTCAGCGCGAGAGCGAACGCGACAAGGTGAAGCGCGAACTCCAGACCCTGCCGCAGGAAGAACTGGCCCGGCTCATCCAGACCCTCGAAGAAGAGATGCACGAGGCGGCGGCCGAGTTGAAGTTCGAGTACGCAGCGCGCCTGCGCGACGAGGTGAACGAACTCCGCCGCGAACTACGCGACGCGGGCTGACTAGCGCCAGGCAGGCTGGCGCGCAGCCATCAACGGCATGTCGATCACGTCGGCCAGCGACGCGCCCGGTTGCGGAACGGCGAACAGGTAGCCCAGCCCGAAGCGACACCCGAGCCCGAGCAGATGCTCGACCTGGGCGGGTGTCTCCACACCGTCGGCGATCACGTCGAGGCCGCGGGCAGTGGCGCGTGCCAGCAGCGCTCGCGCCCGCTCCACCTCGGCCTCGCCGTCGGAGAGTCGGCTCACGTAACGGCGGCCGAGCTTGGTGCCCGCGATCGGCAGCCCGGGCATCGCGTCCATCAACGCGTGGCACTGCTCGATATCGGCGATCACCAACTGCACGCCGAGGTCGGCCAACTCCTGGAGTGCCCGCCCCGTGTGCGCGCCCAACGTGAACGTGCCTCGCTCCTGGAGTTCGAGGGTGAGGTGCTCGGGAGGGATGCCGAAGGTCTTCAGCCGCCCGGCGATGCGTTCGGCGAACCCGGTGGCAGGGACGGCGGCGAACTCGAGCTTCACCGCGGCGCTGAGGTGGGGTACGACGACTCGCTGTGCAGCGATGAACGCGAGCGAGTCGTCGAGCATGCGGTCGAACAGCATCAGCATCGCTGCCGGGGTGTCGATGGCGTGCAGGAACGCCTCGGGTCCCAAGATGGTGGTGCCGGTGCTGAGTCGGGCGAGTGCTTCGACGGCCACCGCCGTACCCGAGGCGAAGTCGATGATCGGCTGGAAGTGGGCGAGCAGTCGGCCTTCGAACAGGCTCGACTCGGGTGCTGCAGCGGGTGCGAGGGGCGCCAGGTCGGCGTCGGCCGGTTCGGCCGTGATCAGCATCGACAGTGCGGCGGCCACCGTTCCGCCGATGCGGCGGTACCGGTCGGCCTCGGAGACCTCGGCCAGGCAGAGATAGGCGAGCACCGAGCCCTCGGGGTCGGAGATGGGGAACGCCACCCCGCGGGGACGTTGTTCGATCGACCATCGGCCCGACGTGACCTCGTGGAGGTACTGGAGCAGGTGACGGCCGGCCCGACTCGTGGGGACCTGGGCTACGGGGTTCATCGGTCTTGTATCGGCAGATCGTCAAGCCGCCTTGAGGGTGTTGTGGTGGTCGTGTGTAGCCTCGCCCCGATGCCCTCCCAGGTCGACACCGGCAAGCTGATCGTTCGTGGCGCGCGCGAACACAACCTGAAGAACATCAGCGTCGAACTGCCCCGCGACCGGCTGATCGTGTTCACCGGCCTGTCGGGTTCGGGTAAGAGCAGCCTGGCCTTCGACACCATCTACGCCGAGGGGCAGCGCCGCTATGTCGAGAGCCTCAGTGCCTACGCCCGCCAGTTCCTGGGGCAGATGGACAAGCCCGACGTCGATGTGATCGAGGGCCTCTCGCCCGCCATCTCCATCGACCAGAAGTCGGCGAGCCGTAACCCGCGCTCCACCGTCGGCACCATCACCGAGGTCTACGACTACCTGCGTCTGCTCTATGCCCGCATCGGTGTGCAGCACTGCCCGAACGACGGCACCCGGCTGGCCCGACAGACACCGCAGCAGATCGTCGACCGCATCCTCGAACTGCCCGAGGGCACCCGCTTCCAGGTGCTCGCCCCGGTGGTGCGCGGCCGCAAGGGCGAGTACGACACCCTGTTGCAGGACCTTGCTGCGCAGGGCTTCGTCAGGGCCCGGATCGACGGCGAGGTCATCGACATCGCCGAGTTCTTGAAGCGCACCGACCGGTTGGCCCGCTACGAGCAGCACCACATCGAGGTGATCATCGACCGTCTGGTTCGTCGCGACGGCATCGAACGGCGCCTCACCGACTCGCTCGAGACCGCGCTGAAGCTCGCCGAAGGTGTGGCCCAGGTGGAGTTGGTGAACCGCGACGGGCTCGACGACGAGACCCTCACCTTCAGCCAGCACCTCGTCTGCCCGTCGTGCGGCACCAGTTACGAAGAGTTGGCCCCGCGCAACTTCTCGTTCAACTCGCCCTATGGCGCCTGCGAGGCCTGCGACGGCCTGGGCACCACGTTCGAGGTCGACCCCGAACTGGTGGTACCCGACACCGACCTGAGCATCAGCGAGGGGGCCATCGCCCCGTGGCGGTCGGCACACACCCAGTACTTCAACCGCATGCTCGAAGCGGTGGCCGACGAGTACGAGATCGACCTCGCCGCGCCCTATCGCACCCTCACCGTCAAGCAGCAGAAGATCATCATGCACGGTGTGTCGGGCAACCTGACGGTGAAGTACCGCAACCGCTACGGACGCACCCGCCAGTACTCGACCGAGTACGAGGGCGTCATCCCGTGGATCAAGCGCCGCCACGAGGGCGCCGAGAGCGACTGGAGCCGCGAGCAGTACGAGGGCTACATGCGCGAGGTGCCCTGCCCCGCGTGCGAAGGCGCCCGGTTGAAGCCCACCACGTTGGCGGTGACGGTGAACGGCAAGCACATCGCCGATGTGTGCCGGCTCAGCATCGGCGAATCGGCGGCGTTCCTGGCGAAGCTCGAGCTGAGCGAGCGCGACCGCATGATCGCCGAGCGGGTCACCAAGGAGATCAACGCCCGGCTCGGGTTCCTGCTCGACGTAGGCCTCGACTACCTGTCGCTCGACCGTGCTGCTGCCACATTGGCTGGTGGCGAGGCGCAGCGCATCCGGTTGGCGAGCCAGATCGGCTCGGGCCTGGTGGGCACGCTGTACGTGCTCGACGAACCGTCGATCGGGTTGCACCAGCGCGACAACCGCCGCCTCATCGACACGCTGCTGCGACTGCGCGACCTGGGCAACACGGTGCTGGTGGTCGAGCACGACGAAGACACGATCCGCGAGAGCGACTGGATCGTCGACATCGGTCCGGGTGCCGGCGAGCACGGCGGCAGCGTGGTGTACAGCGGGCCGGTGAAGGGCATCTTGAAGAGCGCCGACTCGGTGACCGGCCAGTACCTGGCGGGCAAGCGCAGCATCCCGGTTCCCCAGCAGCGCCGCAAACCGGGCGCCGACCATCTGGTGGTGAAGGGTGCACGCGAGCACAACCTGCGCAACCTCGACGTGAAGATCCCGCTCGGCTGCTTCGTCGCCGTCACCGGCGTGAGCGGCAGCGGCAAGAGCACGTTGGTGCGCGACATCGTGCTGCCGGTGTTGATGCAGCGCATCTACAAGAGCAAGGTTGCCGCCGGTCGGCACAAGACGATCGCCGGAGTTGAGAAACTCGACAAGGTCATCGACATGGACCAGTCGCCGATCGGCCGTACACCGCGTTCGAACCCGGCCACCTACACGGGTGTGTTCGACAACATCCGCAAACTGTTCGCCACCACGGCCGAGGCCAAGGTGCGTGGCTACCTGCCGGGCCGGTTCAGCTTCAACGTGTCGGGTGGGCGCTGTGAGGCGTGTTCGGGCGACGGCACGATCAAGATCGAGATGCACTTCCTGCCCGATGTGTACGTGCCGTGCGAGGTGTGCAAGGGCGCGCGCTACAACCGCGACACGCTCGACATCACGTTCAAGGACAAGAACATCGCCGAGGTGCTCGACATGCCCATCAGCGAGGCGGTCGAGTTCTTCTC
>JBEIIG010000033.1:0-40973 GCA_040380855.1 Acidimicrobiaceae bacterium
CGTCGGCGACCCAGCGGGTGCGGAACTCGTCGGCGGTCAACTCCGCGAACTCGCGTTCGGCAGCGCTCACATTGTCGAACACCGACCCGGGTGCATTCTTCACGGTGGCGACGACCTTGCCTGTCGACCGCCTGCGAATGTCGAGCACTTCCTGCCAGACCGGCGCACCGGGCACCGTGGTGGGCCCACCCGACACAAAGACTCCGGCGAGCCCGTGCCTCGGTGATCCGATAGCGAATGCGCTGCGACTCACGGCAGAGAAACCGAGTCAGGGCGTGAGGGCGGCGCGGAGGAAGGCGAGCAACTCGGTGCGCAGGCGGCGCAGGCCGGCGGGCGACGCCTCCCAGCCGGTGACGCGTAGCGCTTCGGGCTCGGTGGCGATACCTGTGACCGTGGCGTAACAGAGGGCGGCGATCAGGCCTGGGTCGGCGCGGCGCAGGCGGCCGGCATCCATCTCGGCGCTCAGATAGGCCTTGGCCCGATCGGCCATCGGACGCAACGAACCGGTGAGGCCGTCGGTGACCGAGCGGTCGAGGCGGCTCACCTCGCGCACCAGGCCCAGCAAGGCCGGGCGCCGCACCGCCGGGCGGAACACGGCGCGCACCACGGCCTCGATGCGGTCGAGCGGGTCGTCGGTCGCGGCGCGCACCGCCGCCTCGATGGCCAGGGTCAGCTCGGCGGCCGCCTCGGCGAGCACGGCCTGCAGCAACTCGTCCTTGCTGGGGAACCAGTACAGCAACGTCTGTTTGGCCACCCCCACCTCGGCGGCGATGAGGTCGAGCGACACGGCATCGACCCCACGCTGGCCGAACAGGTCGGTGGCGGCGGTGAGGATGCGTTGACGGGTGGAGGTGCGCATACGAAGTCGGTCGGCCGGGGTGGCGGCGGTTCTCTACCACATGGTAGACATTGCCCCCGATGATCAGCGAACAGCTCGCCGGCAAACGCATCGCCATCACCGGCGGCACCGGGTTCGTGGGCACTGCGCTCATCGAACGCCTGCTGCGCGGTGCACCGGGTTGCGAACTCGTCCTGCTCGTGCGGCCCAGCAAGCGCCACGACGCAACCGAGCGTGTGCGTCGCGAGATCTTCAAGAACAACGCCTTCGATCGCCTGAAAGCTGAACTGAAAGACACCGCCGAACCCTTCGAGGCGATGGTCGCCCGGCGGGTGCGCGCCATCGGCGGCGACGTGAGCACCGACGGCCTCGGCCTGAACGACGCCGACCGCGCCCTGTTCGCCAGCTGCGACACCGTCATCCACTCGGCCGCCGCCGTGGCCTTCGACTCGCCGCTCGACTCGGCTGTCGAGATCAACCTGCTCGGCCCGGTGCGCATCGCCGAGACGCTGAACGCCCTCGGTGTCACGCCCCACCTGGTGGCCGTGAGCACCTGCTACGTGGCCGGTAACCGCCGCGGCAACGCCCCCGAGGAACTGGTGAGCGAAGGCCCGTTCGACCTCGGCCTGAACTGGCGCAAGGAGGTGGCCGCCGCCCGCCGCCTGCGCAGCGACACCGAGGCCGCCAGCCGCGACCCCGAGCGCCTGCGCGGCTTTCGCGCCGAGGCCCGCAAGGAACTGGGCGCCGCGGGCGCACCCGCGCTGGCCGGCAAGACCGAGCAGCTGCGCGAGCGCTGGGTGAGCGACCAGTTGGTCGAGGCCGGCCGTGCCCGTGCCGCCAGCGTCGGCTGGCCCGACGCCTACGCCTACACCAAGGCCCTCGGCGAACAGGCCCTCACCGAGACCAAGGGCAACGTCCCGGTCAGCATCGTGCGCCCGTCGATCATCGAGTCGTCGCTCGCCGAGCCCTTCCCCGGCTGGATCCGCGGCTTCCGTATGGCCGAGCCGGTCATCATCAGCTACGCCCGCGGCCTGCTGAAGCAGTTCCCCGGCGTGCCCGAGGGCACCGTCGACGTCATCCCGGTCGACATCGTGGTGGCCGCCATCATCGCCGTCGCCGCCACCGGCCCCACCGCCCCGCGCATCACCCAGGTGGCCAGCGGCGGCATCAACCCACTGCGCTACAAACTGCTCGTCGACAACGTGCGTGCGTGGTTCACCGAACACCCGCTGTACGACCCCGAGGGCCAGCCCATCGTGGTGCCCGAGTGGCAGTTCCCCGCCCGCGGCAAGGTGCAGCAACAGTTGCGCACCGCCAAGGCACTGGCCGAGCGCAGCGAACGGGCACTGCAGATGCTGCCCCTACGCGGCCGCCAGGCGGCCTGGGCCGCGAAGCTGGAAGAGCGCAAGAACGACATCGACCGCGCCTACGAATACGTGCAGCTGTACGGCCTGTACACCGAGTGCGAAGCCATCTACCAGGTCGACAACCTGATGCACCTGTGGAACGGCCTCGATGCCACCGACCAGGCAGCGTTCAACTTCGATCCGCGCAGCGTCGACTGGCCCACCTACGTGGGCACCATCCACCTGCCGTCGGTGGTGCAGCACGCCCGCGCCAAGACCACACCGGGCAAGAACCGCAACGACCGCGCCGACCGCCTGCGCCGCAGCATCCTGTCGCCCGAACGGCACGTGGCGGCGTTCGATCTCGAGAACACGCTCATCGCCAGCAACGTGGTCGAGAGCTACTCGTGGCTCGCCACACGGCGGCTGAACATGCCCGAGCGGATGCGCTACGTGCTGCGCACGCTGGCCGAGGCACCCAGCCTGCAGAGCCTCGACCGCAAGGACCGCGGCGACTTCCTGCGCTACTTCTACCGCCGCTACGAGGGCGCCCCGCTGAGCCAGATCGACGAGGACTCGAAGGACCTGCTGCACCAGCTGATCCTCACCAAGAGCTTCCCCGCCGGCCTGCGCCGGGTGCGCGAGCACCGCGCGCTCGGCCACCGCACGGTGCTCATCACCGGTGCGCTCGACTTCGTCGTCGCCGGCCTGAAGCCGCTGTTCGACGAGATCGTCGCTGCCGAGATGAGCGTGCGTCCCGACGGCACCTACAGCGGCGAGTTGCGCACCGTGCCACCCACGGGCGAGACCCGCGCCCAGGTGCTGGCCGACTACTGCAAGGCCGAGGGCCTGCGGTTGGAGGAGAGCATCGCCTACGCCGACTCCACCAGCGACCTGCCGCTGCTCGAGTGCGTCGGCTTCCCCGTGGCCGTGAACCCCGAGACCCGCCTGGCCGCCATCGCCCGCAAGCGCGGCTGGCTGGTGGAGGACTGGCACAAGGCCGAGGGTGGGCCACGGCCGCTGCTGCCCATCGGCCCGATGCTGGGCGACCGCGAGCGACGGAGGGTGTTCTCGTGAAGGCGCTGCAGGTCGACCGCAAACTGGGCCGCCTCGGCCTCGCCCGCGCCATGTCGGTGCTGTCCCCCGGTGCCGCCGCCCGCGTCGGTCCGCTCGAGATGGTCACCATCGACCCGCCGGCGCTACCTGCGCCAGGCTGGCACCGGGTGCACACCCACCTGGCCGGTATCTGCGGCAGCGACCTCGCCACCGTCGAGGGCCACGTGTCGCCCTACTTCGACGACTGGGTGAGCTTCCCGTTCGTGCCCGGCCACGAGGTGGTGGGCCACATCGACACCCCCGACGGGCCCCGCCGCGTGGTGATCGAACCCGTGCTCGGCCATGCCGCACGCGGCTTCCCGCTGCCCTTCGAGGGCGCCGCCCCCGGCGACGGCAACGACTACGCCCACCTCGCCACCGGCCGCCTCGAGCCCGGTATCCAGATCGGCTTCTGCAACTCGACGTGCGGCGCCTGGGCGCCGGAGTTCATCGCCCACGAGAGCCAGATCCACGACATCCCCGACGCGATGACCGACGAGCAGGCCGTGATGGTGGAACCCACCGCCGGCGGCATCCACGCCGCGCTGCTCACGTGGCCGGTACTGCAGGGCATCGAGCGCCCGGTGGTGGCCGTGCTGGGCGCCGGCACGATGGGCCTGTGCGCGATCGCCGGGCTGCGCCGCTATGTGCCGGGCGTGCACATCGTGGTGGGCGCCCGCTATCCGCACCAGATGGCTATCGCGAAGCTGCTCGGCGCCGACGAGGTGGTGCGCAGCGACGAACTGGCCCGCGCCGTGCGCCGCGCCACGAGCAGCCACATGGTGGGCGACCACCTGTCGGGTGGTGCCGACGCCACCATCGACGCGGTGGGCACCTCGGCGTCGATCACCGACTGCCTGCGCATCACCCGCCCCCGCGGCCGCGTGGTGCTGATGGGCATGCCCGCCGAGGTGACCGTCGACCTCACCGGCCTGTGGCACCGCGAGACCCAACTGGTGGGCGCCTACACCTACGGCACCGAGACCATGCCCGACGGCAGCCGGGTGCGCACCTTCGACCTGGCCATCGACACTGCGCACAGCCTGGGCTTCGAACGCCTGCTGTCGGCCACCTACCCCCTCGACGACTACCACGACGCCATCGCCCACGCTGCTGCCGCAGGCCGCCGCGGCGCCGTGAAGGTCGCCTTCGATCTGCGTCCCCGCGCCCGCACGCGCACCGAGAAAGCGAGCAGCTGATGCCCCGCCCCGGATTCGTCCTCGAGGTCGACCGCTCCACCCCGCCGCTGCTGTTCTGGCGCGGCGAGAACTTCAGCCTCGAGAAGCTGCCCGCCGGCCGCAGCCGGGTGATCTACCCGCCCGAGCCGCTGCCCGCCATCGACGACATCGACGGCGCCATCGTGCACGCGCTGCTGAACCCCATCGACAGCGACCCGCTGCCCGCGCAGCTGTTCCCCGGCATGAAGCTGACCATCGCGTTCGACGACGTGAGCCTGCCGCTGCCGAAGATGCAGTCGCCCGACACACGCCAGCGCGTGATCGAAGCTGTGCTCGACATGGCTGCGGCCGCCGGGGTCGACGACGTGCACATCATCGCCGCGCTCGGCCTGCACCGCCGGATGCACGAGTACGAGCTGCGCCACGCCCTCGGCGACCGCATCTACGACGCGTTCCACCCGCGCGGCATGCTGTACCAGCACGACGCCGAAGACCACGACAACCTGGCCGTCATCGGCACCACCGACCACGGTGAAGTGCTCGAGATCAACAAACGCGCCGCCGACAGCGACCTCGTCGTGTACGTGAACATCAACTCGGTGCCCATGGACGGTGGCTGGAAGAGCATCACCACCGGCCTCGCAAGCTACCGCTGCCTGAGTGTGCACCACAACGGCGAGACGCTGCAGAACACCCGCAGCCTGATGGGCCACCGCAAGCACAGCGCGCTGCACACCAGCATCTGGCGCCTCGGCCAGGTGCTGCGCGACCACGGTCCGAAGCTGTTCCAGATCGAGACCACGCTGAACACCGACATGTTCCCGAAGCCGTTCGACTTCATCTCCAAGCGCGAGTGGGAGTGGAACGCGAAGGACCGGGCCACCTACCTGGCCACCACCAAGTCGCTGAACCGCATGCCGGTGCGTGCCGCCCGCAAGATCTTCCACTCCATCGAGAGCCCGCACCAGATGACGAGCATCCAGGCGGGCGAGACCAGTGCCGTGCACGAGCGCACACTCGAGCACGTGTACCGCCAGCAGCTCGTGCCGGTGGAGGGCCAGACCGACATCCTCACGCTGGGCATCCCGTTCGTGTGCCCCTACAACCCCGACGGCATCATGAACCCGATCCTCGTGATGTGCATGGGCCTCGGGTACCTGTTCAACATGTACCGCAACAAGCCGCTGGTGCGTGAGGGGGGTGTCATCATCATGACCCACCCCACCTACCGCGAGTTCCACCCGGTGCACCACCCCAGCTACATCGACTTCTTCGAGCAGGTGCTGCCCGACACCACCGACCCCGTGGTGATGGGCCACAAGTGGGAGAAGCAGTACGCCGAGGACGAGTGGTACCGCCACCTCTACCGCACCGGCAACGCCTACCACGGCGTGCACCCGTTCTACGCCTGGTACTGGGGTGCCCACGGCCAGCAGCACGCCGGCAAGATCATCATCGTCGGCGGCGACCCGCCCACCGTGCGCCGCCTCGGCTTCACGCCCGCCAGCACGATGGACGACGCGTTCGAGATCGCCTCCGACGTGGTGGGCCGCGCACCCACCATCACCCATCTGCACGTGCCCGCCCTGTTGGTCGCCGACGTCACATGAGCAGCGGCGGTTCGGTCTCGCGCAGCATGGTGCGCCGCGCTGCTCGCCTCGGCGGGTCGGCCGAACGCGTCGTCACGCGCATCGCCAAGCCCGCGCGCAACCTCGGCTTTCCCTACCGCAAGCCCACCGTGCCCAAGGGTGTGGAGGTACCGCCCGCCCCGGCGAAACTGGGCGCCGACTACGACACCACCTGGGCCCGCAAGGCACCCGCCCGGGCGGCGCGCACGGTCATCACCCGTGGCCCGCTGCGCGTGTTCACCCGCCTGGTGGCGCGGCCCGAGGTGCTGGGCGTCGACCGTCTCGACGACCTCATCGCCCGCGGCGACGACGCCCCGCCGGTGATCTTCACCCCCAACCACCACAGCCACCTCGACACGCTGCTGATGGTCGAGGCGGTCCCCGAGCCGTGGCGCTCGAAGCTCATCATCGCCGCCGCCGCCGACTACTTCTTCACCACCCGCACCAAGAGTGCCGCTGCAGCACTCACGCTGAACGCACTGCCCATCGACCGCGAGGTCACCGGCCGCAAGAGCAGCGACATGATCCGCGACCTGATCGACGACGGCTGGAGCCTCGTCATCTACCCCGAGGGCGGGCGCTCGCCCGACGGTTGGGGCCAGGAGTTCAAGGGGGGCGCCGCCTACCTGTCGGCACGCACCGGTGCACCCGTGGTGCCGGTGTTCATCGACGGCAGCGGCGCCATCTACGGCAAGGGCATGAAGCGGCCCAAGCCCGGCCACACCAAGGTGGTGTTCGGCGCAGCCCTGCGGCCCGCGGAGGGCGAGAACACCCGTCGCTACAACGCCCGAATCGAGGCCGCCGTCACGGCGCTGGGCGACGAGGCCCTCACCGACTTCTGGACCGCCCGGCAGCGAGCCGCCCGCGGATCGAGCCCGAAGCTCACCGGCCCCGAGTACAACGGCTGGCGCCGTCAGTGGGCCATCGCCGAACAGCGCAAGTTGGGCGCCGCAGCCAAGCGCCGCCGCCAAAGGCGCCGCTGGCCCGACCTCGGCTGACGTCGACACGCGCGAAGATCGCTCCATGATCCGCCTGCGCCAGGTCGCCCTCGTCGCCCGCCACCTCGACCGCGCGGTCGACGCGCTGTGCAGCGAGTTCGGCCTCACCGTCTGTTACCGCGACCCCGGCGTGGCCACGTTCGGGTTGGTGAACGCGTTGATGACCGTGGGCGACCAGTTCCTCGAGGTGGTGGCACCGGCGCAGGAGGGCACCACCGCCGGGAGGCTGCTCGACAAGCGCTGCCCCGGCGACCCGTCGGCCGTGACCGGGTACATGGCCATCTACCAGGTCGACGATCTCGACCGCCGCGAGCAGCACCTCGCCGACCACCGGGTGCGCATCGTGTGGCGCGGCGACTTCCCCTCCATCCGCGGCCGCCACCTCCACCCCGCCGATGTGGGCGGCGCAATCGTCAGCATCGACGAACCCACACCGCCCGCATCGTGGATGTGGGCGGGCACCGACTGGCAGGTCCACCGCGACACCTCGGTGGTCACCGCGATCGCCGGGGTCACCGTGCGCGCCCACGACCCGCACGCCATGCGCGCCCGCTGGCACGATCTGGGTGTCGACCATGCGGTGCGGTTCGAAGCCGTCGGCGAGGGCACCGAGGGCATCGACGAGCTGGAACTGGTGGCAGCCGACCGGGCCCGCGCCGGCGAGGTCCGCCGCCTCGGACAGTTGACGATCAGGTTGGTGTGACGCCCTGACGGGCGCTCAGCACTCGCCTTCCTTGCCGGGGATGACGATGGTGACGCCGACGATGAACGCGTCGTAACCCTTGGTGTTCACGTTGGCAGCGTTGAGCGCATCGAGGCTGACGTTGAAGTTCGCGGCAACCTTGCCCGGCAGATCGCCGGCCTGGATGACGTAGGTGCCCTTCGCACACACACCGATCGTGGTGGTGGGCGCCACCGTGAGGGCCGGCAGCGTGGCGGTGGCCGGATCGGGCGTAAGCGTCGTGAGCGTGGGCGGGGTGAGGCCCGGCACCGTGGCACCCGCGGGGATCTTGATGGTGGCGCCCACGCCCGGCCATTCGGGCACGATGCCGCTGTCATCGAGCGTCCAGCCGTTCAACGTCATCAGGTCTTCGAACTTCACCTTGAACTTCGACGCCACGGTCGACGGGTAGTCGTTGGCCTGGATGACGTAGGTGCTCTCGTACTGGAGGATGGCACCGGGCGTGTCGGGGGCGGTCGTCACCACGGCAGCGGTCGACGGAGCGGGAGGGATGGTGACGTAGTTGGTGGCGCTGATGGTGATGGGCGTCGACGAACTCGTCGCCGCATCACCGCCACACGAGGCCAGACCGAGCGCGGTTGCACCCAGCACCAGTCCGACACCTGCAAACACCGTGAACCGATTCATGATCTCCCAGCGTAGAGCGAATGCTCGTCGATGTGGCCGCGCTACGCCAACGGCCGCGCGGTCGGTGCGATCGGAGCCGGCAGCGCTGTGCTGCCCATCAGCCATGCGTCGACCCCTGCTGCGCAGGCCCGGCCCTCGGCGATGGCCCACACGATGAGGCTCTGACCGCGGCCCATGTCGCCCGCGGCGAACACACCCGGCACGGTGGTCATGAACCGGTCGTCGCGCGCCACGTTGCCGCGATCGTCGAACGACACGCCGAGCTGGTCGAGCCACGAGCCCTTCTCGGGACCCACGAAACCCATCGCCAGGAACACGAAGTCGGCCGGCAGTTCGCGTTCGGTGCCCGACACCTTCTCGAAGCGACCGTTCACCATCTCCACCTCGTGCACCAGCAACGCCTTCACCCGGCCGTTGCCGTCGTCGACGAAGCGCTCGGTGTTCACGCTGTACACGCGCTCGCCACCCTCCTCGTGGGCCGAGGCCACGCGGTACACCATGCTGTAGGTGGGCCATGGGTTGCTCGCTGCACGCTCCTCGGGCGGCCGGGGCATGATCTCCAGCTGGGTGACGCTGGCGGCTCCCTGACGGTGCGCAGTGCCCAGGCAGTCGGCGCCCGTGTCGCCACCACCGATGATCACCACGTGCTTGCCGGCCACGTCGATCGGGCTGGCCGAGAGGTCGCCCTCTTGCACCTTGTTGGCCAGCGGCAGGTACTCCATCGCCTGATGGATGCCTGCCAGCTCGCGCCCGGGCACCGACAGCTCGCGCCAGGCGGTGGCCCCGGCGGCCAGCACCACTGCGTCGTACGACGCCAGCAGCACCTCGATGTCGACGTTCTCGCCCACGGTGGCATTGGTGCGGAACTCGGTGCCCTCGGCCTCCATCTGGGCGATGCGCCGGTCGAGGTGGCGCTTTTCCATCTTGAACTCGGGGATGCCGTAGCGCAGCAGGCCGCCGATGCGGTCGGCACGCTCGAGCACCACCACGTCGTGTCCAGCCCGGGTGAGCTGCTGAGCCACGGCCAAGCCGGCCGGGCCCGAACCGATCACGGCGACGCGCTTGCCGGTGCGCACCGACGGCAACTGCGGGGTGACCCATCCTTCGTCCCAGGCGCGGTCGATGATCTCGACCTCGACCTGCTTGATGGCCACTGCGTCCTGGTTGATGCCCAGCACACACGCCGACTCACACGGCGCCGGGCACAGCCGACCGGTGAACTCGGGGAAGTTGTTCGTGGCGTGCAGACGGTCGATGGCGTCGTGCCAGTGGTCGCGGTAGACGAGGTCGTTCCAGTCGGGGATGAGGTTGCCGAGTGGGCAGCCGTTGTTGCAGAACGGGATACCGCAGTCCATGCACCGGCCTGCCTGTGTGCGCACCTTGTCGACCGGGAAGTCCTCGTAGACCTCCTTCCAGTCGCGCAACCGCACCGGCACGGCACGCCGCGTGGGCGTCTCGCGCTGCCACTTCAGGAATCCGGTCACCTCACCCACGGCTTGCCTCCATCACCTTGTCGAGGGTCGTCGCCTCGTCGAGTCCGTCTGCTTCCGCCTGCTTCATCACGGCCAGTACCCGGGCGTAATCGCGTGGCATCACCCGCTTGAACGCCGCCACCGCCTGGGTCCAGTCGCCCAGCAGATCGGTGGCCAGCACCGACCCGGTGTAGCGGGCATGTGCCGCCACGGTGTCGGCCAGGAACGCCTCGTCGTCGGCGTCGAGCGCCTGCAGGTCGACCATCTCGTAGTTCAACTTGGTGGCGAACACATCGTGCGGGTCGTACACGTACGCCACACCGCCGCTCATACCGGCGCCGAAGTTGCGGCCCGTGGGGCCGAGCACCACCACTCGCCCACCGGTCATGTACTCGCAGCCGTGGTCGCCCACGCCCTCGACCACGGCCGTGGCGCCCGAGTTGCGCACACAGAACCGCTCGCCCACCATGCCGCTGAGGTAGATCTCGCCACCCGTGGCGCCGTAGCCGATCACGTTGCCGGCGATCACGTTGTCGGCCGCGAACAGCACCGCATGGCGATCGGGCCTGACGATCACCCGGCCACCCGACAGGCCCTTGCCCACGTAGTCGTTGGCATCGCCTTCCAGATCGAGGGTGATGCCCTTCGGGACGAACGCCCCGAGGCTCTGCCCGGCCGAGCCGCGCAGGTGCACGTGGATGGTGTCGTCGGGTAGTCCGGCGCCGCCGTAGCGACGGGTCACCTGATGGCCGAGCATCGTGCCGACCGTGCGGTGCACGTTGCGGATGGGCAGATCGATCGTCACCCGCTCACCGGTGGCCAGTGCAGGCGCGGCCAACTCGATGAGCGTGTTGTCGAGCGCCTCGTCGAGGCCGTGGTCCTGGGCCACGCTGCGGTACAGGGTCTGCGCATACGGGTTCTGCGGCACGGCCAGGATGGGCGAGATGTCGAGGCCCTTGGCCTTCCAGTGGGCCACGGCCTTGCGGGTGTCGAGCACCTCCACCTGGCCGATCATCTCGTCGAGGGTGCGGAAGCCGAGGTGCGCCATCCATTCGCGCACCTCCTCGGCGATGTACTCCATGAAGTTCACGACGAACTCGGGCTTGCCGCTGAACCGCTTGCGCAGCTCGGGGTTCTGGGTGGCCACACCCACCGGGCAGGTGTCGAGATGGCAGACGCGCATCATGATGCAGCCGCTCACCACCAGTGGTGCCGTGGCGAAGCCGAACTCCTCGGCGCCCAGCAACGCGGCGATCACCACGTCGCGGCCGGTCTTCATCTGGCCGTCGGCCTGCACCACGATGCGGTCGCGCAAGCCGTTCAGCAGCAGCGTCTGTTGCGCCTCGGCCAGGCCCAGCTCCCACGGTGCACCGGCGTGCTTCAGCGAGGTGAGCGGCGAGGCGCCGGTGCCGCCGTCGTGGCCGCTGATCAGCACCACGTCGGCCTTGGCCTTGCTCACACCTGCGGCCACGGTACCCACGCCCACCTCGGCCACCAGCTTCACGTGCACACGTGCCGACGGGTTGGCGTTCTTCAGGTCGTGGATGAGCTGCTTGAGGTCTTCGATCGAATAGATGTCGTGGTGCGGCGGCGGACTGATGAGGCCCACACCCGGCGTGCTGTGCCGGGTCTTGGCCACCCACGGATACACCTTGTGACCGGGCAGCTGACCGCCCTCGCCGGGCTTGGCGCCCTGGGCCATCTTGATCTGCAGGTCGTCGGCATGGGTGAGGTACTCGCTCGTCACGCCGAACCGGCCGCTGGCCACCTGCTTGATGGCGCTGCGGCGCTGCGGGTCGTACAGCCGCTCGCTGTCCTCGCCGCCCTCACCGGTGTTGCTCTTCGCCCCGATCGAGTTCATCGCGATGGCCAGCGTCTCGTGGGCCTCGGCACTGATCGAGCCATAGCTCATCGCGCCCGTCGAGAACCGCTTCACGATCTCGCTCACGGGCTCGACCTCGGCGAGCGGCACCGGGGTGCGGCCCTCGAGATCGAACTCGAACAGGCCGCGCAGGGTGGCGAGGTGCTTGGCCTGGTCGTCGACGAGCGCGGTGTACTGCTTGAAGATGTCGTAGCGGCCCGCACGCGTGGCGTGCTGCAACTTGTAGACGGTCTCGGGGTTTAACAGGTGCACCTCGCCCTCGCGGCGCCACTGGTATTCGCCTCCGAGTTCGAGCTGGCGGTGCGCGCGCTCGCTCGGCCGTTTCGGGTGCGCCGTCAGGTGCCGGGCGGCCACCTCGGCGGCCACCTCGTCGAGGCCGATACCGCCGATCCGGCTCACCGTGCCGGTGAAGTACTCGTCGACCAGATCCTGCCCGAGGCCGATGGCTTCGAAGATCTGCGCACCCGTGTAACTGGCCACGGTGCTCACGCCCATCTTGCTCATCACCTTCAGCACACCCTTGCCGGCGGCCTTGATGTACTGCTTCACGGCCTTCTTCGGGTCCATGCCACCCAGGCCGTTCAGATCGTGGCTGATCATGTCCTCGATGCTCTCGAACGCCAGGTAGGGGTTGATCGCCCCTGCCCCGTAGCCCACGAGCAGCGCCATGTGGTGCACCTCGCGGGCGTCGCCGCATTCCACGATGAGGCCCACCTTGGTGCGCTGCTTTTCGCGGATGAGGTGATGGTGCACGGCAGCCGTGAGCAGCAGCGACGGAATGGGGGCTTCCACCTCGTCGCTGTTGCGGTCGCTGAGCACGATCACCCGAGCGCCCTCGTCGATCGCCTTGCTCACCTTCGCCCGCACGGCGTCGAGCCCGCGCTTCATGGCGAGGCCGCCGCCGGCCACGCGGTAGAGGCCGCTCACCACCACGGCGCGCAGTTCGGGGAACGTGCCGTCGTCGTCGATGTGGATGATCTTGGCGAGGTCGTCGTTGTCGATGATCGGGAACGGCAGTGCCAGCTGCCGGCAGCTCTCGGGCCCCGGGGCGAGCAGGTTCGCCTCGGGCCCGACCGAGGAACTGACCGCGGTGACCACCTCTTCGCGGATGGCGTCGAGGGGCGGGTTGGTGACCTGGGCGAACAACTGCTGGAAGTAGTCGAACAGCAGACGCGGACGCTCGCTGAGCACGGCGATGGGTGTATCGGTGCCCATCGAGCCGATCGGCTCGGCGGCCAACTTCGCCATCGGCGCCACGATGAGCTTCAGCTCCTCGTGGGTGTAGCCGAACATCTGCTGGCGGCGCAGCACGCTGTCGTGGCTGAACACGATGTGCTCACGCTCGGGCAGTTCGTCGAGTTCGGTCATGCCGTCGTCGAGCCACTGCCGGTAGGGCTGAGCCGTGGCCAGCTGCCGCTTGATCTCTTCGTCGTCGACGATGCGGCCCTCGGCCGTGTCGATCAGGAACATGCGGCCCGGCTGCAGGCGACCCTTGCGCACGACGGTGCGCTGGTCGAGGTCGATCACCCCCACCTCGCTCGCCATCACCACCAGGTCGTCGTCGGTCACCCAGTAGCGGCTGGGACGCA
Organism: Acidimicrobiaceae bacterium; assembly: GCA_040380855.1. Classification (GTDB taxonomy): domain Bacteria; phylum Actinomycetota; class Acidimicrobiia; order Acidimicrobiales; family Ilumatobacteraceae; genus VFMC01. Next base: position 13,396 of record JBEIIG010000033.1, read on the forward strand.
GGCCGTTGCGGTCGAGCACAGCACCGATGACGGTGCCGTCGGTGAACGCCACGCTCGCCGGGCCGTCCCACGGCTCCATCAGCGACGAGTGGAACCGGTAGAACGCGCGCTTGTCGGCGTCCATCGTGTCGTGGTTCTCCCACGCCTCGGGGATCATCATCAACACGGCGTGGGGCAGGCTGCGACCACCGAGGTGCAGCAGTTCGAGCACCTCGTCGAAACTCATCGAGTCGCTGCCACCCGGGGTACAGATGGGGAACGCCCGCTCGAGGCCGGGCAGCAGATCGCTCGCCAGCAACGACTCGCGGGTGCGCATCCAGTTGCGGTTGCCCTGCACGGTGTTGATCTCGCCGTTGTGGGCGATGAAGCGGTACGGGTGGGCCAGCGGCCAACTGGGGAACGTGTTGGTGCTGAAGCGGCTGTGCACCAGGGCGAGCGCGCTCTCCATCCGCTCGTCGGCCAGATCGGGATAGAACGCCGCCAACTGCGGCGTGGTGAACATGCCCTTGTAGACGAGGGTGCGACTGCTGAACGACGGGAAGTAGGTGCGCTGCTCGGCCGGCAGGTCGTGCTCGATGCGCTTGCGGACGACGAAGAGCGTGCGGTCGAGGTCGAGCCCGGTGGTACCGGCCGGATCGGCCACGAAGAGCTGCTTGAAGCTGGGCATCACGGCGCGGGCGCTGCGACCGAGACAGGTGGGGTCGACCGGCACCGTGCGCCAGCCGAGCACCACCAGGCCCTCCTCGGCAACCACACCCTCGATCGCGGCCTGGGCCTTTTCGGCGTCACCCGGATCGGCGGGCAGGAAGCCGATGCCCACTGCGTACGCGCCGGCCTGAGGGAGATCGAACCCGGCCACGGCACGCAGGAACCGGTCGGGCACCTGGATGAGGATGCCCGCACCGTCGCCGGTGTCGGCCTCGGCGCCCGTGGCACCGCGGTGTTCCATGTTGCACAGTGCACCGATGCCGAACCGCACGATGTCGTGGCTGCGCACACCCTTCACGTTGGCGACGAACGACACGCCGCATGCATCGTGCTCGAAACGGGGGTCGTACAGGCCGCTGCGCGCAGGCAGGAACGGGTTGGGCTCGGTGATCATGGGCGTCGTCTCCACGGTGTCGGCCGACGAGGGTCGGCTGCGGTGGCTGGAACCGGGACGACATTGGCCCGATGTCGGCCATGTTACGCGCCGGTGCGCCGGAGCGGCCAGCCGGATACCGGGCGGGCACCCCGGCGGGGGTGGTGTCGCTGCCACCAGGCTCACCGAGCGTGGCGAAAACCGTGCAATGATGACGCTGTGTCGACCTTGCCTCCCCCGTCAACCGGATCCGGCAGCCAGCCGCCGGCGAGCGGGGCTGCGATACAGGTCGCCCATCCCCAGGCCACGACCTCGCTCGTGATCGGCATCCTCAGCATCGTGGTGTGCGGGTTGCTCGGGCCGGTCGCATGGAAGATGTCGAACGATGTGCTGATCGACATGGCCACGCAGCCCGACGTCGACTACTCCAACCGGGGCACGGTCACCGCAGCACGGCTGTGCGGCATCATCGGCACCGGCGTCTTGGCGCTGCAACTCCTGCTCGCTGCGCTCTGGCTCATCGCCTGGATCGGCCTGCGCAACGGCATCTAGGCCGTCGAACCCGAGGCGCCGTCAGCGGTCGGCGAACTGCGGGGCGCGCTTTTCGAAGTTCGACATCACGGCCTCCACCTGGTTGGGCCTGCCGATGAGGCCGCCGATGATGCTGCGCTCGGCAGCGAACTGGGCCTCGGCCTGCTGGTGCAGCAGACCGTTGATGAGGCGCTTGGCCCCCTGCACGGCGTCGGGGCTGCGGCCGGCGATCTCGGCGGCCATCTCCATGGCGTCGGCGTGCGGCGTGTCGGACAGTCGGGTGGCCAGGCCGATGGCGTGTGCCTCACGACCGTCGAACACGCGAGCCGTGAACACCAGCTCCTTGGCGATGTCGGCACGCACCAACTGCGACAGCATCAGCGAACCGGTCATATCGGGCACCAGCCCCCAGTGCACCTCACGCACGCTCATCTGGGTGTCGGGGTGCACGATGCGGATGTCGGCCCCCAGCGCGATCTGGATACCGCCGCCGAGGGCATGGCCGTGAACTGCGGCGATCACCGGCACCGGGATCTCCTGCCACACCCACGCCACCTGCTGGCCGAGATGAGTGATCCGACCCGACTGCATCGTGCCCGGATTGCCGTCGCCCCCACCACCGGAATTGGCCGAGTTCGCGTTGGCCGAACCCGAGGCCATGCCCTGGAACGAGCCGAAGTCGAGGCCGGCGCAGAACGAGGGGCCGTCGCCGCTGAGCACCACCACCCGCACACCCGGCTCGGTCTTCAACCGCTCGCCGGCCTCGGCCAGGGCGGTGAACATCGCCCCGTCGAGCGCGTTGCGCTTGTCGACGCGGGTCATGCGGACGTCGGCGATGCCGTGGGAGATGGTGATGTGGACGCGGTCGCTCATCACCCCAGTGTGCCAGGCGCGTCGTCGACGACCGGAAGCGGGCGGGGCACCGGGTTGCTCCATACGACATCGACGTGCCCCGCCTGCGAGACTCGCCGCTGTGAAACTGAACCTCTCCGCCGACGAAGTCCTCACCACCACCCGCGCCGTGCGCAAGCGGCTCGACTTCGACACCCCGGTGTCGCGCGAGGTGATCGAGGAGTGCCTCGACATCGCGCTGCAGGCGCCGAGCGGCTCGAACAGCCAGGGCTGGCACTGGGTGATGGTCACCGACCCGGCCAAGAAGAAGGGCCTCGCCGACATCTACAAGGAGAACTTCCAGGAGTACGCGAAGGTCGCCCAGTCGAACTCGTACCAGGAAGGCGATCTGCGCCACGCGCAGCGCGACAAGATCACCGAGTCGGCCACCTACCTGGTCGACAACTTCCATCGGGTGCCCGTGATCATGGTGCCCTGCATCAGCGGCAAGCTCGACAAGGCGCCCACGTTCCGCGCCGCCTCGGCGTGGGGTTCGTTGCTGCCGGCCGTGTGGAGCTTCATGCTCGCCGCCCGCGAGCGCGGCCTCGGCACGGCGTGGACCACCATCCACCTCATGTTCGACGGCGAGCAGCGTGCCGCCGATCTGCTCGGTATCCCCTACGACCAGATCACCCAGGCCGGCATGTTCCCCATCGCGTACACCCTGGGCACCGACTTCAAGCAGGCCAAGCGCCTGCCGCTCGACCCCGTGCTGCACTGGGACCAGTGGTGATGCAGTGGTTCGTCGTCGTCCGATGACGGGTGTCGCACATGGTTGCTGAGTTGCATCACACGGGGCCGGCGGCATCGATGCCGTCGACCTCGCAGCAAGGCTTCGCGTATCGCTTCGAGTGGGGCGCCAATGGTGTGCGTGCCCTCGCTCCGGTCGTCGACGTGATCGTGGTCGTCGACGTGCTGCGCTTCACCTCGGCGGTCAGCGCTGCGGTCGAGGCGGGAGTGACGGTGTTCCCGTGCAAGTGGAACGACGCGCAGGCCGACGAGTTCGCCCGATCCCGCGGGGCGCAGGTGGCCGGTCGACGCGAACGCGGTGAACTGTCGCTGTCGCCCACCGATCTGCTCGCCGCCCGGCCGGGCACCCGGTTGGTGCTGCCGTCGCCCAATGGTGCGGCGCTGGCGCTGGTCGCACGCGAACTCGGTGCCCGTAACGTGCTCGCCGGCTGCCTGCGCAACGCAACCGTCACCGCGACCGTGGCCCGAACCCTGGCGCGCCGCAATGGCACGATCGGCGTCATCGGTGCGGGCGAGCGCTGGCACGACGAGGCCGGAGCCCTGCGCCCGTCGGTGGAAGACCTCATCGGCGCCGGCGCCGTCCTCGCAGCACTCGACCCCTCGGCTGCGGTGTCGGCACCCTGTTGCTCGCCCGAGGCCGCCGCCGCCCGGGCAGCCTTCATCGCCGCCCGCCCCCGGCTCTACGAGACGCTGGCCGACTGTGCCAGCGGACGCGAACTCGTGGCGCGCGGAGCGATCGACGACCTCGTCGCCTGCGCTGCGCTCGACGTCGCACCGCGCGCAGCCGTGATGTTCGACGACTCGTTCGTCGCTGCCTGAGCGACCGACCGCCACGACATCAGTCGGCGTCGGCACCCGATGCGGGCTCGGGCACTGTCGTCGCCTGCGGGGCGACGTCCAGCTCGCGCAGGGCGATCGCGATCCGTCGACGCAATTCGCGGGCCACCTTCCACTGCTGCGCCGGCAGGCTGCGCCCCACCACCCGCACCTGGATCGTCTCTGCACCGAGATCGTCGAGGCCCGCCACACTCGGGGCCTCGAGCACCACCTGCGTCCACGCCGGGTCGGCTGCCAACGCCTCACCCTCGCGGTTCAGCCGTGCCGTGACGGCCTCGAGGTCGACGTCGCGGGCCATCGGGACGGTGACCAGGACGCGCGCCCAGTCGCGTGAGGCGTTCACGCTCTGGCGCAGTTCGCCGTTGGCGATCGTCACCATGTCGCCGTCGAACGTGCGCAATTTGGTGACACGCAGCGTCATCTCCTCGACACGCCCCTCCACCCAGCCCACGCCCATCAACGGACCCACACGCACCAGGTCGCCGACCCCGAACTGCCGCTCGGACAGGATGAAGATGCCGGCCAGCACGTCGCCGACGATCTGCTGGGCACCGAAACCCAAGCCTGCGCCGATGACCGAGGCGAGCGGCACCAGCGTCGCCGCCGGGAGGTTCAACTGGAACAGCACCCACAGCGACGCAACAAAGGCAACGGTGAAGTTGATCGCCCAGCGGATCGCACCGATCAGCGCCTCCTGATGCGACCCGACATCGACCAGCTGGCCGCGCGCCTGGCGTTCCGCCGCGAACTTCCGCAGCCGCCGGCGCGCCACGAACGACACGATCCGGGTGAGCACGAACGCACCGACGCAGATGAGCAGGATCGACAGGCCGCGTTGCAGCAGCCAGTCGCCCACCTTCGACCAGAACCCTTCGTCGACCACCTCGTCGACGGCTGCGGCGATCACCCTCATCGCCACATTGTGACAGAGCGTCACTCGACGAGGCGGAGACCGCTCGGGGCGCTGCTCGGCTCGGCATTCGGCAGCTCGACCACGAACTCGGTGCGATGCGCCGGGAACACGTACTCGCTCATCAGCACCGGTCTGCCCTGCGTGTCGGTGGTGATTCGCTGGCAGCGCAGCACCGGGCTCGTCGGAGGAACGCCGAGCAGCGCCGCGTCGGTCGCACCGACCGAGTCGGCACCGATGGTCTGGGTCGCCCCACGCAGTTCGACGCCGAGCAGTTCGTAGAACGGCTGGCGCTCGACGTCGCGCCGGCTCAGGTGCTGGCCCAGATCGGCAGGGCACCACACCGTCACCACAGCGAACGGCGTGCCGTCGGCGAGGTTCACGCGCTTCACGCGCAGCACCTGATCGGTGCCGAGGACGGCGGCGACTGCGGCCGGTGCGGCACCGAACGCGAACTCGAGCACCCGCCGCTCGGTGCGCATTCCGCGCGCCTCGAGTTGCCCCTCGATCGTGCCGAGTTCGTCGAGGTGCTGGCGCAGCGGTTCGCCGGCGACGTACCAGCCGAAGCCCTGCCGGGCGTCGACCAGTCCGGCATCGCGCAGGATCTCGAGCGCCCTGCGGATCGTCACCCTGCTCACACCGAACTCGGTCGACAACTCGGCCTCGCTGGGCAGGACACGCCCCACACCCACAGCAGCAAGGCGCTCGCGGAGTTCGTCGGCGATCTGCTGGTAGAGGATCGTCCTCATGGTCGGCTCGCCTCGAACGACCCGACGCGGCGGGCGATCACACCCGTGCCGGCGACCGGTGCCACGATGCGCGCCCATCCCCGGCGGGCATCGATCGCTGCCCTGAGCGCCTCGTCGGCAGCCGGGTCGTCGGGGCCGAGCACCGCCATCGACCCCCCGCTGCCACCCGCACCGTTCACCTTCCAGCCGAGGGCACCGTGCGCCTCGGCGAGCGCCGACAACTCGTCGGAGTCGGCGCTGACGAGCCCGGCGTGCAGCAGGCGGATCGCCTCGTGGTTGGCGGTGAGCGCGGCCCCGTAGCCGGCGAGATCGCCACGCCGCAGCGACTCGGCAGCAGCGGGAGCCGCAGCGCAGATCTGTTCGAGGGCGATCGGCGCGCCGACGGTCTCGAGCCGGGCGATCACTTCCTCGTGCAGCGCCGACGACGCGTGCGGCTGACCGAACCACACCGTGTGCAGCCGACGGTCGAGGTGTTCGACGACGGTCGGCTGCAGACCGACCGTCGCTCGCTCGACTCGCGGATAGTCGACCCGCAGCAGGTTCACGCCTCCGAACGCGGCGGCCCAGTGGTCTTGCACTCCCGACTGCTTGCCCGTGGCCGTCTCGAACCGGTGCGCCGCCGCTGCCACCGCACCCGGCTCGGCCGAGCCGCCCCCTGCGACGGTGAGCGCGGCGACGAGTGCCACCATCACGGTGGCCGAGGTGCCGAGCCCCGACCCCGCCTCGATGCTGTCGGCGATGTGAACCGTGCAGGCTCCACGTGGGGCCAGGGCCACGATCGCCCCCTCGATGATCGGATGCCGGCCGGGCGCCGCATCGGGCGGGAACGTGTAGTCCTCGCCCGTCATGTCGAGGCCGAGCCGCACCTGACGATCGCCGACCGGCTCGACCCGTACCCACACCTCGGCACGGTGTTCGATGGCGATGTTGCACACCAGGCCCGTTCCTGCGAACCAGGTGTCGGTCCACCCGCCCACATCGGCCGTACGCACGGGGGCGCTGGCGTGCACCACGAACGACTCGTCGGCGCTGGCTGTGGCATCCCCGGTCACTTGTATTATGCTTGTCTACATCTCGTCGGATTGCAAGCCCGGTCCGGGCCACCGCCGACCCACCGCTGCAGGAGGATCCCCCATGACCGTCACCGCCGGCACACCGATCGAACTCGTCGAGGGCGTCTACGCCCAATTGCCGGGGCGTGTCGCCGCCGGCCGGGCCCGCTTCGGCCGCCCGCTCACGCTCACCGAGAAGATCCTCCTCAACCACCTCGGCGACGCGAACGAACCCATCGAGCGGGGCGGCACCTACAACGACTTCCACCCCGACCGGGTGGCCATGCAGGACGCCACCGCGCAGATGGCACTGCTGCAGTTCATGACTGCCGGCCTGCCCACCACTGCGGTGCCCAGCACGGTGCACTGCGACCACCTCATCTCGGCCAAGGTGGGCGCCAAGATCGACCTCGGCGTCGCCATCGACACCAACCGCGAGGTGTACGACTTCCTGCGCTCGGTCAGCGCCAAGTACGGCATCGGCTTCTGGGGCCCCGGCAGCGGCATCATCCACCAGGTGGTGCTCGAGAACTACGCCTTCCCCGGCGGCATGATGATCGGCACCGACAGTCACACCCCCAACGCCGGCGGTCTCGGCATGGTTGCCATCGGTGTGGGCGGCGCCGACGCCGTCGACGTGATGACCGGTTTCCCGTTCAACGTCCGTTGGCCGAAGGTGATCGGTGTGAAGCTCACCGGCTCGCTGTCGGGGTGGAGTTCGCCGAAGGACGTCATCCTCGAGGTGGCCCGGGTACTCACCGTCGAAGGCGGCACCGGCGCGATCGTCGAGTACTTCGGCCCCGGCGCCGACAGCATCTCGGCCACCGGCAAGGCCACCATCTGCAACATGGGTGCCGAGATCGGCGCCACCTGCAGCGTGTTCCCCTACGACCACAACATGGCGCAGTACCTGAAGGCCACCGGTCGCGAGGCCATCGCCGACGCCGCCGACCACGTGGCCGAGCACCTCCGCCCCGACGACGGCGCCCTCTACGACCAGCTCATCGAGATCGACCTCGACCAGCTGAAGCCGCTCATCAACGGCCCGCACTCGCCCGACCGCGCCAACCGCGTCGGCGACGCCGTCGGCGCCGAGGCCGTCGCCAACGGCTGGCCGCTCGACATCTCGTCGGCGCTCATCGGCAGCTGCACCAACAGCTCGTACGAAGACATCACCCGCGCCGCCAGCATCGCCCGCCAGGCCGCTGCCCGTGGGCTGAAGGTGAAGACCGAACTGCTGGTCACCCCCGGCTCCGAGCAGACCCGCGCCACCATCGAGCGCGACGGCCTGATCGCCGACCTCGAGGCCATCGGCGCCACCGTGCTCGCGAACGCCTGCGGTCCGTGCATCGGCCAGTGGGACCGCCCCGCCAGCGCCAACGGCGTACCGAACACCATCGTCAACTCGTTCAACCGCAACTTCCCGAAGCGCAACGACGGCTCGGCCAACACGCTCAGTTTCGTCACCTCGCCCGACACGGTGGTGGCCCTCGCTCTCGCGGGCCGCCTCGACTTCGACCCCACCACCGACACCATCACCGCACCCGACGGCAGCGAGGTGCGCCTCGACGCACCCGTTGGTGAAGTGCTGCCCGACCGCGGCTACGACCCGGGTCAGAACACGTTCACCCCTCCCCCGGCCGACGGCTCGGGCGTGGTGGTGGAGGTGTCGCCCACCAGCGATCGCCTGCAGCTGCTCGACCCGTTCCCGGCCTGGGACGGCAACGACTACCTCGGCCTGCCGGTGCTGATGAAGGCCAAGGGCAAGTGCACCACCGACCACATCTCGGCGGCCGGCAAGTGGCTCACCTATCGCGGCCATCTCGAGAACATCTCGGGCAACCTGTTCCTCGGTGCCGTCAACGCGTTCAACGACGCCGTCGGCGAGGGTAAGGACGTGCGCGACGGCAGCGTCGACACCTATCCGAACCTCGCCAAGAAGTACAGCGAGGCCGGTATCCGCTGGTGCGCCATCGGCGACCGCAACTACGGCGAGGGTTCGTCACGCGAGCACGCCGCCATGGAGCCCCGCTTCCGCGGGGGCGTGGTGATCTTCGCCCGCAGCTTCGCCCGCATCCACGAGACCAACCTGAAGAAGCAGGGCCTCGTGCCGCTCACGTTCGCCGACCCCTCCACCTACGACCAGATCGGTGAGGACGACCGCATCAACGTGCTCGACCTGCCCCCGAAGCCGGGGCAGAACGTGCGTTGCCAGATCGTGCGGCCCGACGGCTCGACGATCGACTTCGAGGGTGTGCACACGTTCAGCGACGAGCAGGTCGAGTGGTTCAAGGCCGGCTCGGCCCTGAACGTGGTGCGCCGCAAAGTCGCCGAAGGCGCAGCCTGACCGTCGCCGACGGCTTGCCCGACCGCCACCTGCCGTCCATGGACATCGTCGACGCCCTTCGAACCACCGGTGCCGTTCGCGGCTTCACCGACGACCCAGTGGGCGACGACGTCGTCGCGGCCGTCCTCGACGACGCACGGTTCGCGCCGAGCGGCGGCAATCAACAGCCGTGGCGTGTCGCCGTGGTGCGCGACACCGCGGTGCGGCGCGACATGGCTGCGCTCATGCGCCCGGTGTGGGAGGAGTACGCGGGCGCGCAGGCTGCGGGGAAGCGAGCGTTCGCATTCGGCCTGTCCACCGGTGATCCGCCCGTTGCCGCGCCGAACGCACTCCTCGACCACATCGACACCGTGCCCGTGGTGCTCGCCATCGCCGCCGACCTGCGCAAGATCGCCATCATGGACGGCAACGCCGAACACCGACCGGCCGTCGTCGGTGGCGCCAGTATCTACCCGTTCTGCTGGAGCGTGCTGCTGGCCGCACGTGCTCGCGGCCTCGGCGGCGTGCTCACCACGTTCCTGGCGCGTGCCGAGGCAGCTGCCGCGCCGGTGCTCGGCCTGCCCGCCGACCACGCACTGGTGGCCACGATCTTCCTCGGTGTGCCGACGCATCAGAACACCAAGCTGAAGCGCAAGCCGGTGTCGAGTTTCGCCACCGTCGACCGTTTCGACGGTGAGCCACTCGATGATCCCCGCACCTGAGCCTGCCGAGCCCGACGATCCGGGCACCACGAGCGACGAGCGCACGACGCTCGTCGAGTTCCTCGACTACTTCCGCACCGTGCTCGAACGCAAGGTGTACGGGCTCGACGAGCAGCAGGTGCGCACCCGCGTGGCCGCCAGTTCGATCGACCTGCTCGGGCTCGTGCGTCACCTCGCCGAGGTCGAGCGATGGTGGTTCCGCTGCGTCTTCACTGCCGAGGTCGACACCGGCATCTTCGGTGACGACGACCCCGACATCGAGTGGCACCACACTGCTGACGACACACTGGCCGAGGCCCTCGCTGTCTGGCACGACGAGGTGGCACGCGCCCGTCAGATCGTCGACGGAGCCACCTCGCTCGACATGCTCGCCGCGCAGCGCACCACGACACGCGGCGACATCTCGTTGCGCTGGATCCTCGTGCACATGATCGAGGAGTACGCGCGCCACGTCGGCCACGCCGATCTCATCCGCGAAGCCATCGACGGTTCCGTCGGCGACTGACGCTGCACGACTGACTCCGCACGGCTGGCGCCGGGTCAGGAGCCGAGCGCTCCGGGTCGGCGTTCGGCCAGTGCCGTCTTCGCCCGCTCGGCGGCTTCGCGCGCCCGGTCGGCCAGTCGGCGGGCCGCTTTGCCGATGCGCTGCACCCGGTCGAGCACTGCGTCGCGAGCGATCTCGGCCTCGCTGGTGAGCCCCTGTAGCGACTCGATCTTCCACCACTTCACCACGACGGGCTGCAGGATCTGGTCGTGGTGCTGCTGCAGGTTGTACAGCCCACCACGGGCGATGGCCTCAGCATGCTGCTTGAACCCGGGGATACCCGTGCCGGGCATCTCGAACTCGCGCACCTGACGCTCGATGGCCGGCAGCACGATCGACGGAGCGATCTCGAGTGCCGCCGAGGTGAGGTCGCGGTAGAAGAGGAAGTGGAAGTTCTCGTCGGCCGCCACCCGGCTGAGCACGTCGTAGCCGGCCTGGGCCGCCGGGTGCTCGCCCAGCGAATCGGTGAGCGCCTTGCCGGTGTTGCGATGCGCGATGCGGGTGGCCAACTCCTGCAGGGCCACGTACACGAATGCATCGACCGGTGTGGCGGGCTGGGGCACCTGGCCGCTCGACATCTGTGCCATCCGGCCGTCTTCGAGTTCGCGAGGATCGAGTGCCCGGGTGACCGTCATGAAGTCGCGGAGCGCGATCGAGTGACGTGCCTCCTCGGCGGTCCAGCGATGCGACCACTCGCGCCATACCCCGGCGTTGCCGAACGTGGCGTCGATCGTCTGGAAGTAGTACGGCAGGTTGTCCTCGGTGAGCAGGTTGACGAACAGTGCACTGCGCACCGGATCGGGCAGGGGCACCTCGGCGGCGTCCCAGGCCTCGCCGGGAACGAAATCGCGCCCGAGGCTCCACGGGACGTGCTCGTGCGGGTACCAGGGCTTGCAGGTGTCGTAATGACGTTCGGTGAGGCGCTCGGCCACGGGGGTGAGCTCATCCATCAGGCCGGCGACACTGGTCATACCGACAACTCTACCTACCGGTAGGTAGGCAGTCACGTCACCTGCGAGAATCTTGACCCTCCGACGCCGTCGGCGCGCGCATCGCGGTGAGCGGCCCACTACGGTCCGGTCATGCACTACGGGCTGCTCACCCTCGGCGATCTCTGCACCGATCCGATCACCGGGCACCGACCGAGCCCATCGGAACGCCACCGTCAGATCGTCGAACAGGCCGTCATCGCCGAAGCGTGCGGGTTCGAGTCGGTGCACCTCGGCGAGCACCACTTCAGCGAGTACATCATGTCGTCGCCTCCGGTGGTGCTCGGCGCCATCGCGGCGCGGACCAGCACCCTGCGGCTGTCGACCGGTGTGGCACTGGCAGCCAACCTCGACCCGGTACGCGTGGCCGAGGACTACGCCACCGTCGACGCCCTGAGCAACGGTCGGGTCGAGCCGGTGTTCGGCCGCGGCACGCTCTTCCCCGATGTGTACACCGGCTTCGGCCAGGACGAAGACACCGCCAAGCAACGCTTCGCCGAACACGTCGAACTGATCCACCGCCTCTGGACCGACGAACACGTCACCTGGACGGGCACCTTCCGAGCCCCGCTCACCGACGTCACCGTTCACCCCCGACCCGCCCAGCAGCCACGACCACCCATCTGGATCGGCGCCGGACTCTCGGTCGAGTCGGTCGACCTCGCCGCACGGCTCGGATGCTGGCTGATGCTGCCCACCGTGTTCGGCACCTGGCCGATGTTCCGACCGATGGTCGACCGCTACATCGAGCGATGGGAGGCCAACGGCCACGACCCGGCCGACCGGCGGATCGGCTGCTGCAGTCATTTCTTCGTCGCCGCCGACAGCGCCGACGCAAAGCGCCGCTGGGCACCGCGCTATCTGCACTATCTCGAGTCGGTCATCCGCTGGCAGCAGGCCAGCGCTCAGCGTGCCGGCGCCACTGTGGGACGGTTCCCGTTGCACGACTTCGACACGATGAACCGCACCATCGCCATCTGCGGCTCGCCCGCCGAAGTGGTCGACCGCATGGGTGAGGCACGCGAGGCACTCCGACTCGACACACACATCCTCATGTTCGACATGGGCGGCATCCCCGATGCCGAACTCTTCGCGGCGATCGAACTGGCGGGCAGCGAGGTGCTCCCCCAGTTCTGTGGTCGCCCACCACGCACGGTGGCGCAGATGGCGTAAAGTCACTGCCGTGCACTCGGTGAGGCGGCGCCTGATCACCATCCCCGGCGTCGTGCTGGCAGCGGTTCTGCTGGTGGTGCTGTTGCCGGTGTGGCTCGTCCTCGGCGTGCTCGCCGACGTGATCCGCCTCCGTTTCCGGCTCCCCGTCGTTCGGCTGCTCCTGTTCGGGCTCGGCTGGACCTGGCTCGAGACGGCCGGAGTGGCCGGTGCCGCCTGGCTGTGGCTGACCCGTCGGCGCCGCGACGTCGCCCGCCACTACGCGCTCCAGCGCTGGTGGGCACGAAACCTGATGACGTGGTTGCGCATCACCACCGGAATCCGCGTCGAGGCCCGCGGCCTCGACGCATTCACCCCCGGTCCGACGGTGCTGCTGTGCCGCCATGCCAGCCTGGCCGACTCACTGGTGAGCGCCTGGGTGCTGACCGACCTCGTCGGGGCGACTCCGCGGTACGTGCTCAAGCGCGAACTCCTCGCCGACCCCTGCCTCGACCTGGTGGGCAACCGCCTGCCCAACTACTTCCTCGACCGCAACGCCAGCGATTCGGTGGTCGAACTCGATGCGCTCCGCTCCCTCAGCGCGGGCATGGGACCCACCGACGTGGCGGTCATCTTCCCCGAGGGCACCCGCGCCTCGCCCACCAAGCGGATCCGCGCCCTGCAGCGGATCGGCGAGCGCGATCCCGATCGGGCCAGGGAGTTGGCACGCCTCCAGCACCTCATCCCGCCGCGGCCCGCCGGCTCGCAGGCGCTGATCGAGGGCTGCCCCGACGCCGACATCGTGGTGGCCTGGCACACCGGCTTCGACGGCCTCGACACGTTCGGCGGCATCCTGCGCCACCTGGCCCGACCGATCAGGCCCGTGGTCTTCGCCGCCGAACGGATCCCCCGCGCCGATGTTCCGTCCGGTGATGCGTTCACGGCGTGGCTCGATGGACACTGGCTCGGACTCGACCGCTTCGTCGACGAACACCTCTACGCCATTGCGCTCGAAAAGGACTGACCCGATGACCGATGTGTCCACTGCGATGACCTCTGCTGCCGCGGCGATCGCGATCGTGATGGTCGCCTCCTGGGCCCTCAGCGTGGCACTGAAGAACGCATCGATCGTCGACATCGTGTGGGGCCTCGGGTTCGTGCTGGTCGCCTGGACGGTGCGGTTCAGCACCGACGGCCTCGACGCACGGCAGTGGCTGCTCGTCGCGATGACCACCGTCTGGGGCCTTCGCCTCGGGCTCTACCTCGCCTGGCGCAACCACGGCAAGGGCGAGGACTTCCGCTACCGCGCCATGCGCAAACGCTGGGGACCACGGTTCTGGTTGATCAGCCTCGGCACCGTGTTCGGCCTGCAGGGTGTCTTGATGTGGATCGTGTCGCTGCCAGTGCAGCTCGGCCAGGCCGACACCACCCCCGACCTCGGTGTGGTGGCAGTGCTCGGCGTGATCGTGTGGCTGATCGGGTTGTTCTTCGAGGTCGTCGGCGACGCACAACTGGCCCGCTTCAAGGCCGACCCGGCCAACGCCGGCACGGTGATGGACCGCGGCCTGTGGCGCTACACCCGGCATCCCAACTACTTCGGCGATGCATGCGTGTGGTGGGGTATCGCGTTGGTGGCAGCCGAGACCGGTACCGGCGCATGGGGGCTGATCGGCGCCGCGGTGATGACGGTGTTGCTGCGCCGCGTGTCGGGCGTGACGCTGCTCGAGAAGTCGCTCGTCAAGCGCCGCGCGGGCTACACCGAGTACGTCGAGCGCACCTCGGCGTTCATCCCCCGACCGCCCAAGCGCACGCCCGGCTGATCGCGATCAGTCGGTGCCCGGACGACGCTTCGACTCGGGCGTTGCCGCTGCTGCCGGGCTGCGGCCAGGCGGCATCGCGGCAGCCAACTCCTCGGCGGGGGGCTTGCGCTTCACCCGGCTCTCGGGCGGGAGCAGCGCCATGATCGCTTTCATGATGCGTTTGGTGTCGGCGTCGGGATCCTCGTGCTTCAGGGCGACGGGGGCACCGACCCGAACGGTCACCAGCGGCGGGTCGAGCACGTTCAACACGTTGGGGATCCGGGCCGAACGCGGCCAGATCCGCTCGGTGCCCCACAGGCCCACCGGCACGACCGTGGCGCCGGTCATCGCCGCCAGGCGGGCCGCACCCCAACGCCCCTTCAGTTTGGGCTCGAAGAACGCCTTGCCGCGCGGGATCGTGCCCTGGGGCATGAGGGCCACCATGTCGCCGGCTGCCAGCGCCTCGGCTGCGGCCTGGAGCGGTTCGTCGCTGCCGGTGCCCCGGTCGACCCTGATACCACCCATGGCCGCCGCGATCTGACCGATCACCGGCGCGTCGAACACCTCTTTCTTGCCGAGGAACCGCACGGTGCGGCCGGTGCGAGCGATCGTGACCGCCATCGCGGCGACATCGAAGTAACTGCGGTGGTTGGCGACGACGATGACCGGCCCCTCGGCCGGGATGTGCTCGACGCCGCTGATGTCGAAGCGGGCATAGGGGAACAGCAACGGATGGGTGACGCTGAGCGCCAACCGCTGCAGTTCGAGGTTGACCACCGGAATCCTGGCCATACCGGAACCTCCTGATCCCTGCCCATCGGCCGCAGGCTTCGACAGGTCGAGCATCGGCCACCGTCGTGCCGCCGCCATCACCGCCATCCGCGGATCGGGGTTCACCACGAACGGATGCCCGACGGCCGACAACAACGGCGTGTCGTAGACGCTGTCGCTGTAGGCGTAGCTGTCGGCGAGCGACACCCCGTTCGCCTCGGCCCACTCGCGCACTGCGGCGAGCTTGCCGGCGCTCCACACGAACGGACCTACGATCGTTCCGTCGTAGCTGCCGTCGGCGTTCACCCCGTAGCGCGTGGCCACGACGGCGTCGAGCCCCAGCAGGTCGGCCAGCGGCTTCACCATGTCGTAGGGCGTCGTGGTGGCCATCACCACCGGCCGCCCCGCGGCCCGGTGTTCGGCGAACAGCGGTTCGGCCATGGGCTGCACCATCGCCCGCAGCCGCACCGCTGCGTCGGCGGCCGCTCGCTCGACCGCGGCCTGAGGCCGACCCTTGGCGAGCACGGCGGCCTGCCGAGCGGCTGCCATGGCCGGAAGTGTCTCGCCGACGGCGTTGAACACCTTGAACATCAGCGACTCGCCGGGGATCGAGCGGGTCATCAACCCGGCCGCCTTCATCGCATCCGAGAACACCTCGCCCGACGCGCCGGCGAGCAGTGTGCGGTCGAGATCGAAGAAGGCCGCACCACGCGGCGCATCAGCAGTCATGCGTGCGACAGACTAGGCGCTCGTACTGCTGCCGAAAACGGGAAAGACCCCGCCTTGGGGGAAGCGGGGTCTCTCAACCTGAACCCGATGGTTTGGGGGAACCATCTGCGGGGTTCTGTCGAGCAAGTCGTTGGGGGACAACTCGCTGCGATCGACATGTGAAAGTATGCACGTGAACGAGTGATCTTTCAAGTTGTAATCCCGGATAGTCGGTATCTTTTTTCGAGATGGATCTCCGCCAACTCACCGCCCTCGTGGCGATCGCCGACCATGGCTCGTTCTCGGCGGCCGCCCGAGCGCTCTACACGGTGCAGTCCAACGTCAGCGGCCACATCGCCCGGTTGGAGAAGGAGTTGGGTGTCGTCCTCGTCGACCGCCAGCGCGGTGGCCTCACCGATGAGGGACTGATGGTGGTCGAGCGGGCACGTCGAGTGATGCACGAGCTCGAGGACATCGCCGCCGACATGGCTTCACGGGGCGACGAGGTGACGGGCGAGACCCGGCTCGGCTCGATCGGCACCACTGCCCGGTGGCTGCTCCCCCAGTTGCTCACCCAGGTCGAGCGCGCCCACCCCGGCGTGCACGTCACCATCCACGAGGGCAACACGACTGCACTCGTGCCCCGGGTCGCCTCGGGCCTGCTCGATGCGGCCGTGGTGCACCTGCCCATCGACGACACCGACGTCACCGTCACCCCCCTGTTCGCCGAAGACCTCGTGCTGCTGGTGCACACCCGCCATCCGCTGGCCGAACACGACAGCATCCGCTTACCGGCATTGGCTCATACGCCGTTGCTCCTTCCGCCGACCGGCACTGCGCTGCGGCGCGTCATCGACCGCGCCGCAGGTGCGGTCGACGCCACGCTCGTGGCACAGGCCGAGATCGACGGGGTGCGCCTGCTCGCATCGCTCGCATTCGAGGGCTACGGCGCAGCCATCGTGCCCGCCACGGCCATCCCGCGTTGGCTGAAGGCCGACTTCAAGCGGGTCACCGTGCCCGAACTGCCCCGACGTGTCGTGGGATGGGTGCAGCGCAAGCGGCCCACCCCCAGCGCTCCCACGCGCGCACTGGCCGAGGTGCTGCGCGACGTGATCGACAAACAGGGTCCCAAGCAGCCGGGCGTTCACGTCGGCGCCGACGCCTTCCCGTTCGGTACCAGTCGGTCAGCCTGAGCACCGTGGTCGGGCCACCACTAGTGTGACCGCCATGTCGTCGATCGCCCTGCGGGCCGGTGTCCCCAGCATCGTGCGGGTGGCCACCCGCGAGATCGACGGCCGACCGGTGGTGTGGGCCGATGTGGAGGCGAGCGAACGCCAGGGCGCGCTGTCGTCGACATCGTCGGAACAGATAGCGGCCGCTGCCGCATTCGCCCTACACCAACGGATCCCGCTCGTGCTCGTGGTGCGCTCGAGCGGGGCCGACATCAACGAAGGCATCGCTGCGCTGCACGGTTGGGGCCTCGCTGCACGAGCCCTCGCCGACTGCTCGGGCATCGTGCCGACGGTGATGGTGGTCGACGGTCCTGCTGTCAGCGGGCCGGCGCTGTTGTTGGGCCTCGCCGACCTCGTGGTGATGACCGATGCGTCGTACGCCTTCGTGAGCGGCCCCACGATGGTGGCCGAGTTCACCGGGGTGGTGGTCGACCACGACGAACTCGGCGGCGCTGCTGCGCATGCCCGCTACACCGGTGCCACCACCCTGGTCGCCGCCGACCTCACGGCCGCCGAGGAGATGGTGGCCCAGCTGTTGGCCTACCTGCCGGCCCACAACGACGACGAGCCACCGGTGTGGCCGAGCGACGACCCGATCGACCGCGACACCACCGCCGCCGGCGCCCTCGTCCCCAACTCGTCGACGGGCAGTTACGACGTCCGCAGTGTCATCCGCGAACTGGTCGACGACGGCGAGATGCTCGAACTCCGTGGCCGCTGGGCCGCCAACGTGGTGACGGCCTTCGCCACCATCGGCGGGCTGCCCGTGGGCATCGTGGCCAACCAGCCCATCTCGCTCGCCGGCACCCTCGACATCCCCGCCTCGCAGAAGGCGGCGCGGTTCGTGGCGTTCTGCGATGCGTTCAACCTGCCCCTCGTCACGTTGGTCGACACGCCCGGCTTCTATCCCGGCAAAGACCTCGAGTGGCGCGGCATGATCCGTCACGGCGCACAGCTGGTGTTCGCCTACGGCCGCGCCACGGTGCCGCGCATCTGCGTGATCCTGCGCAAGAGCTACGGCGGCGCCTACATCGTGATGGACTCCAAGACGATGGGCAACGACCTGTGCATCGCCTGGCCCTGGGCCGAACTCGCCGTGATGGGTGCCGGCCAGGCCGCAGCGATCCTCCAGTGACGGGCCACGCCCGACGAACGCGCCGCGTTCGAGGCCGACTACACCGAACGCCTGCTCAACCCGTACATCGCCGCCGAGCGCGGGTTCGTCGACGCCGTCGTGGAACCGGCCGAGACCCGCGCCGTCATCGGGCATGCGCTGGCCACCCTCATCGACAAGCGCGAGCGCCTGCAGGCCCGGCCGCACGACAACACACCGCTCTGAGCCGCGCCGCTCCGTGCCGTGTCGGGCCAGCGCTGC
Source organism: Acidimicrobiaceae bacterium (assembly GCA_040380855.1). Lineage (GTDB taxonomy): Bacteria > Actinomycetota > Acidimicrobiia > Acidimicrobiales > Ilumatobacteraceae > VFMC01. The sequence goes on from JBEIIG010000033.1 coordinate 31,812, forward strand.
TCCAGTTCGACACGGTTGGGCCCGATACCAAGGGGTGCCGCTAGTCTCGGCCGCTGGGGAGAAAGCCCCACCACATCATCCGTGTCACCCGAGGGAGCAACGTGCCCGACACCATCACCATCACCGACGACCGCACGGGAAAGACCGTGACCGTACCCATCCAGGGCGGTGTCTTCCCGGCCTCGGCCGTCCGTGAGCTCGACCCGTCGTTGTACATCTACGACCCGGCCTACATGCAGACCGCCGCCTGCAAGAGCTCGATCACCTACCTCGACGGCGATGCGGGCATCTTGCGCTACCGGGGCTACCCGATCGAGCAGCTGGCCGAGCACAGCACCTATCTCGAAGTGGCCTACCTGCTGCTGAACGGCGAGCTTCCCGACGCCACACAGTTGGCCCAGTGGACGCACGACGTCACCCACCACACCTTCATCCACGAGAACATGCGCAAGCGGTTCGTCGACGGCTTCCACTACGACGCCCACCCGATGGGCATGCTCGTCAGCTCGCTGGCCGCACTCGGCACGTTCTACAGCGACGCCAAGGACATCGACGACAAGGCCAGCCGCGACAAGCAGATCCTGCGGCTCATCGCCAAGACCCCCACGCTCGCCGCCATGGCCTACCGCTTCTCGGTCGGCCTGCCGTTCGTCTACCCGAACAACAGCCTCAGCTTCCCCGCCAACTTCCTCAACATGATGTGGCGCGTGGGCGACGACTACCCGATCGACCCACGCCTCGAGCGGGCGATGGACGTGCTGTTCATCCTGCACGCCGACCACGAGCAGAACTGCGGCACCACCGCCATGCGCATTGTCGGCTCGAGCCACGCCGATCCCTATTCCGCAGCCGCTGCCGCGGCCTCGGCCCTCTACGGCCCACTGCACGGTGGCGCCAACGAGGCCGTCGTGCGGATGCTCACCGACATCGGCTCGATCGACAATGTGCCCGCCTTCATCGACGAGGTGAAGAGCGGCAAGGGCAGTCGTCTGATGGGCTTCGGCCACCGGGTGTACAAGAACTACGACCCGCGGGCCACCATCATCAAGAAGACCGCCTACGACGTGTTCGAGGTGACGGGCAAGAACCCGCTGCTCGACATCGCCCTGAAGCTGGAAGAGACCGCGCTCAGCGACCCGTACTTCGTCGACCGCAAGCTCTACCCCAACGTCGACTTCTACTCGGGCCTCATCTACCAGGCGCTCGGCTTCCCGGTGGCCATGTTCACCGTGCTGTTCGCCATCCCGCGCACGGTGGGCTGGCTGGCTCACTGGCAGGAACTGCTGGGCGACAAGGACCAGAAGATCAGCCGGCCGCGCCAGTGGTACACGGGCTCCGACGCCCGCGACTACACCCCGCTGACCGATCGCTGAACCCCGCCGTTCATCCAGGCTCGGCCATCGCTCCGTAGGGAGGTTGGTATGACCATCGACGATGCGTTGCCCGAGACCGATCCGGCTGCGCCGCGCCGCGACTCCGATCCGGCACCGCGCTGGGCAGGACCGGTGGCCGGGCTCGTCGCCGCTGCCACCGCCGTATGCGTCGGCTGGCTCACCGCTGCAGTCGTCGACGTGGTGTCGCCACTCGACGCCGTGGGCAGCGAGTTCATCGATCACACACCGCGCTGGTTGAAGAACCTGGCCATCGACCTGTTCGGCACGAACGACAAGCTCGCCCTGCGGGTGGGCATGGTCGTCACCATCGCTGCTCTCGCCTGCCTGGCCGGTGCGCTGGCCCGCAAGCGACCGGCCTCGGGTGCAGCGGTCATCGCCGCTGCCGGCCTCGCCGGTGCCATCGTCGCCGCTGGCCGACCGGGCGAGTCGGCGACTGCTGCGGTGCCGGCACTCGTGGCCGCGGTCGTCGGTGCCGCACTGCTGTGGCGGCTGGGCACCTGGATCCGCCGTGGCGACCCGGTGAGTGAACGCCCCGGTGAATCGGTGGCGCCGGCGGGGTGGGACCGCCGCCGCTTCATGGCGACCACCGGTGGCGCTGCCGGTGTCGCCGTCGTGGCCGGTGTGGGCGCGCGTGCGATCGAGAACCGCCGGATCGACGACCTGCGCGCCGCTGCGCCCGACACGCTGCCTGCGCTGGCGCCGCCGTCGATCGACGATGCCGAGATCACCTCGGCCGCACCCGAGGTGCCAGCCGAGGCCACCCTGTCGCCCGTCACCCCGTTCATCACACCCAACGACGACTTCTATCTCATCGACACCGCCCTGTCGGTGCCACGGGTCCGCCTCGACCGCTGGGCGGTCGACATCGATGGCATGGTCGACCGCCCGCTGCGGCTCACCTACGACGATCTGCTCGCCCGCCCGCAGGTGGAGCGCATCGTCACCATCGCCTGCGTGTCGAACGAGGTGGGCGGCAACCTCATCGGCACCGCCCGCTGGCAGGGGGTGCTGTTGGCAGATCTGCTGAACGAGGCCGGAGTGCAGCCCGACGCCGAGCAGGTGTTCGGCACATCGGTCGACGGATGGACGTGCGGGTTCCCGGTCGCTGCCGCGTTCGACGGGCGCGACGCGATGATCGCCGTGGGCATGAACGGCGAGCCACTCCCCCTCCGCCACGGCTTTCCCGCCCGCGTCATCGTGCCCGGCCTGTACGGCTACGTGAGCGCCACGAAGTGGTTGGCCCGCCTGCAACTGACCCGCTGGAGCGAACACGTCGGTTACTGGATACCCAGGGGCTGGGCGGTGGAGGCGCCGGTGAAGACCCAGTCGCGCATCGACGTGCCCCGTCGCGGCGAGACGGTGCCCGCCGGGCGAACCGCGATCGCCGGTGTGGCCTGGGCGCAGCAACGCGGCGTGGTGAAGGTGGAAGTGAGCATCGACGACGGCGAGTGGGTCGAGGCCCGACTGGGCAGCGACGTGAGCATCGACACCTGGCGACAGTGGGCGTACGAATGGGATGCCACGCCGGGTGAGCACACGGTGCGCGTGCGGGCCACCGACGGCACCGGCGAGACGCAGACCGACGTGGTGGCCCGCCCCGACCCCGACGGCGCCACCGGCTATCACACCCGCACCGTGGTGGTCGACGGCTGACGCCGGGCTCAGTCGGCGGCGATGGTGACGACGATCTTGCCGGTGTTGGCGTTGGCGGCCATGTGCTGGTGCGCCTCGGCGATGCGATCGAACGGGTAGACGCTGTCGATGACGGGCAGCATGGCCCCGGTGTCGAACAGCGGCAGCATCTCGGCGGCGAACCGGCGAGTGACAGCCACCTTCTCCTCGATCGGCCGGGCCCGCAGTGTGGTGCCCACCCAGGTGGCGCGCTTGCCCATCAGCAGACCGACGTTCACCGGCACGGTGCCACCGCCCATCAGGCCCACCTGCACGATGGTGCCGCGCAGCGCGACTGCCTGCAGGTTGCGGTCGATTTCGTCGCCGCCCACCACGTCGAGGATCGTGTCGAACCCCTGCGGTACCGCTGCCTGTGCATCGGCCAGCCAGTCGTGCGGCGACCGCTCGAGCACGAGGTCGGCGCCCAGGTCTCGGCACGCATCGGCCTTGCCCGCCGAGCAGGTGACCGCGATACGCGCCCCGATGGCCTTGGCGATCTGGATCGACGCCGTGCCCACACCGCTGGCGCCGGCATGCACCAGCGCCCAGCGTCCACTCGACAGCCCGCCCTGCAGCACCAGCGCATCCCATGCGGTGAGGAACACTTCGGGGATCGCCGCCGCATGGGCGAGCGCCATGCCGGCGGGTACGGCGAGCAGTTGCCGTTCGTGGGTGGCGATCCGCTCGGCGTAGGCACCGCCGGCCTCGATGCCCATCACCCGGTCGCCCACCCGCCACATCGCCACCCGCGCGCCGAGGGCGACGACGGTGCCGGCGAACTCGAGACCCGGGATCTCCGGCTTCACCCGCCGCGGGTCGGGGTACAGCCCCATCCGCTGCAGCAGATCGGCGCGGTTGAGCGCCGTCGCCGCCACCTCGACGAGCACCTCGTCGGGCCCGGGCACCGGATCGGCGACATCTTCGATGGTGAGGACCTCGGGTCCACCGTAGGAGTGCAGGACGACAGCGCGCATGGTGCTGATTCTCACACAGGCAGGATCGGCCTGGTGTGCCGTCAGAGGTCGTAGGCGAAGGCGAGCCCGATGATGCCGTCCCAGTTCTCGTCGTGCTCGGGCGTGCGCACGAATCCGATCCGCTCGTACAGACGTTGCGCGCCGGGCATCGACTCGAGGGTGTGGATGCGAATCCGTCGACGTCCCCGCCGACGCGACTCGTCGATCACCCACTGCACCATGGCATCGCCGACGCCTCGCCCCTGCACCGATGGATCGACGCCGAAGAACCGGAAGCTGGCCGCGTCGGCGTCGTCGAACTCGGCGTGTTCGCCGACCATCAACGGTAGGTAGGTGAGGCATGCGACGATGCGCCCCTCGTCGACGGCGACGATCACCTCTGCCTCGTCGCCGCGGCCGTCGATGTCGCCCAACAGTGCGTCGTACTCGTCATCGCGCGGATAGTCGGGCAGGCGGAAGTAGGCGTCCTGCACAATGCGACCTGCGGCTGCAGCGTCGTCGGTGGGGGCGATTCGGCGGATCTCCATCGGCCGGACACCCTACGCTCGGGTCATGGACGACGCCCATCGCATTCGCACCCTCGACCAGCTCCGCGAGCACTACCGGCAACCCGCCGCCCTCACGGCGAACAAGGAGCGGCCAGCCATCGACGAGGCCAGCCGACAGTTCATCGAACGCAGCCGGTTCGCCGTGGTGGGCACGTTCGACGCAGCCGGCAACCCCGACGTGTCGCCCCGCGGCGGCGACAGCGGCTACGTACGCGTGCTCGATCCCACACATCTCGCCATGGCCGACCTGGGTGGCAACAACCGCCTCGACACCCTGCAGAACGTGGTCGACACGGGTCGCGCCGCCTTCGTGTTCGTGGTGCCAGGTCAGAGCGAGACCGTGCGCGTGAACGGTCGCGCGTGGGTGAGCGTCGATCCCGAGTTGCTCGCCGGGTTCACCCTGCCACGCGTGCCGAAGTCGGCGGTCGTCGTCGAGGTGGAGACCACCTACGTGCACTGCGCCAAGGCATTCCATCGCGGCGGGGTGTGGGATCCCGACGTGTGGGCGTCGCTGGCCGACACCCCGGACGGCGCGGCGATCCTGAGTTGCCAGGTGGTTGCCGAGGGAACACCCGACCAGCTGCGCGTGTGGCTCGACGAGAGCTACGTCGAGGACCTCGCCGCCGAACGCTGACGCATTCAGCCCCGGCCGATCACGCCATCTTCGCCTGGAGACGACGGTCGAGCGCGTCGAGGAAGTCTTCCGTGGTGAGCCACGGCGTGTCCTTGCTGATGAGCAGCGCCAGATCTTTGGTCATCTCGCCCTGCTCGACCGCCTCGATGCACACCCGCTCGAGGGTCTCGGCGAACTCGGTGACCGCCGGGGTGTCGTCCATCTTGCCGCGGTAGGCAAGGCCCTGGGTCCACGCGTAGATCGAGGCGATCGGGTTCGTGGAGGTCTTGTTGCCCTTCTGGTGCTCGCGGTAGTGGCGGGTGACGGTGCCGTGCGCTGCCTCGGCCTCGACGGTCTTGCCGTCGGGCGTCATCAGCACGCTGGTCATCAACCCGAGCGAGCCGTATCCCTGGGCCACGGTGTCGCTCTGCACGTCGCCGTCGTAGTTCTTGCAGGCCCACACGTAACCGCCCTCCCACTTCATGGCGCAGGCCACCATGTCGTCGATGAGGCGGTGCTCGTAGGTGAGTCCGGCTGCGTCCATCTCGGCTTTGAACTCGGTCTCGTACACCTCTTGGAAGATGTCCTTGAACTGGCCGTCGTAGGCCTTCAGGATCGTGTTCTTGGTCGACATGTAGACCGGGTAGTTGCGGTTCAAGCCGTAGCGCAGCGAGGCGCGGGCGAAGTCGCGGATCGAGTCGTTGAAGTTGTACATGCCCATGGTGACGCCGCCGTCGGCACCGAAGTCGGCGATCTTCATCTCCACCGGGGCACTGCCGTCGGCCGGGGTGTAGGTCATCGTGACCGTGCCGGCGCCCGGCACCTTGAAGTCGGTGGCCTTGTACTGGTCGCCGTGGGCGTGGCGGCCGATGACGATGGGCTTGGTCCAGCCGGGCACGAGCCGCGGGATGTTCGAGATGACGATGGGCTCGCGGAAGATCACGCCACCGAGGATGTTGCGGATGGTGCCGTTGGGGCTCTTCCACATCTTCTTCAGCCCGAACTCCTCCACCCGGGCCTCGTCGGGGGTGATGGTGGCGCACTTCACGGCGACGCCGTGGCGCTTGGTGGCCATGGCCGAGTCGATGGTGACCTGGTCGTCGGTGGCATCGCGGTGCTCGATACCGAGGTCGTAGTAGTCGAGCTCGACGTCGAGATACGGGAGGATGAGCTTGTCCTTGATGAACTGCCAGATGATGCGGGTCATCTCGTCGCCGTCCATCTCGACGATCGGATTGGCCACCTTGATCTTGGTCATCGCTACTCACCCTTCGCAGGCGCCGATCCATCGCGGCGCACTTGTATCAGACTTGTACACCCTAGCCCTGCTCATCAGCGCGCTGCACGTTCACTGTGCAGGTTTCGGCCCGGCCCGCACGAGCCGTTCCCGGTGGAGCAGGCGCGGTACGGTTCCGCCATGGCTGCTCCTGAACTCGAACACCTCTTCACCATCACGGCGAACACGTCGCTCACCGGCATGATCGCCAACGGTCCGGCGGGTACCCGCGTGATCGTCGACGCCAGCACCGGCACCTTCGAAGGACCGAAGATGCGCGGCACCATCAGCGGCCCCGGCGGCGACTGGGTGACCGTCCGCGCCGACGGCTCGATGCTGCTCGACGTGCGCATCCTGCTGAAGACCGACGACGGTGCCGACATCCTGATGGAGTACAAGGGCATCGGTCTCGACGGCGCCACCCACATCACCACGGCACCGATGTTCCAGACCGGCGCCGAGCAGTACGCCTGGCTGAACAGCACCGTCGCGGTCGCCCGCGGCAGCAGTGGTGGCGGCTCGGTGACCTACGAGGTCTACGCCGTCAAGTGACCCCGGGGCGGCATGCCCAACGCCCCACAGCGTTTGTGAGTGAAACCCTGTTGGTCGGGGCGCTGCTCACAAACGCTCTCCGGGTGATGCGGCGTTTGTGAGCAGAACCCTGCCCTACGGCGGGTTGCTCACAAACGCTGGAGCGGCGTGTGCGGGCGGTGGAGCAGGCAGGGTCAGAGGTCGTCGACGAAGGCCGACCAGTCGACCACTTCGGTCGAGCCGCCCTCGGCGTGGATGCGGTCGCGTTCGGCCGACAGTCGCTCGACACGATCTTCGAGGTCGGCGGGCAGGGCTGCAGCCAGCTTGTCGCGCAAGCGTGACGCCAGCACCGGGCTACGGCCCTGGGTCGACACGGCGACGATCACCGGCCCACGTCGGACGACCGCAGGGAGGATGAACGCGCACCGATCGGGATCGTCGGCAGCGTTCACCCAGATGCCCAGGCGTTCGCCGTCGTCGTACACCTGCTGCTGCGCCACGGGGTCGTTGGTGGCGGTGACCACCAGCCAGCGCCCCTCGATATCGGCCGACTCGTACCGTCGCACGATGCGGGTGACACCGTCGAGGGTGTCCCACTCGGGCACGAACTCGGGCGACACCGCGGTGATGACCGCCCCCATGGCGTGCAGCGCAGCGGCTTTGCGGTAGCCGATCACGCCCCCGCCCACCACCAGCACCGATCGGCCGCGCAACCGGACGACGATGGGATAGCCGTCGTCGATGCGCTCAGCCACGCGGCACCCCGAGCGGTGCAGCGGCGGCGAGTTCGTCGGCCATCTCGCCGAGCGGCAATGCCGCAACGGCACCGATGACCATGACGGCAGGCGACACCACATCGGCGCCGCCGAGCGCATCGAGCCGACCTCGCCACACCCGCTGCTCGGGTGTGGTGGCATCGATGACCACGGCCACCGGAGTGTCGGCCGCCATGCCCTCGGCGATCATCCTGTCCGCCAGCTCGGCGCGTCGCTCGACGCCCATCAGCACCACGAGCGTGCCACCCAGGCGGGCCGCCGCGCCCCAGTCGACCGGGCTGCTGTGCAGCGCCTCGTGACCCGTGACCACCGTGAACGCACGCGACACCGTGCGATGGGTGATGGGGATGCCGGCCGCCGTGGGCGCCGCAAGCGCCGACGACACGCCAGGCACCACCTCACAGGCGATGCCGTGCCGGGCGAGCGCCTCGACCTCTTCGCCGCCACGACCGAACACGAACGGATCGCCACCCTTCAGGCGCACCACCCGTCGGCCCGACTGCGCCACACCGACGAGCAGGTCGTTGATGAGCTCTTGGGTGTGGCTGGCACCGGGCCGCTTGCCGACATCGATGAGCTCGGCCCCCGGCGCCGCCATCGCCAGGATGTCGGGCGACACGAGTCGGTCGAACAGCACCACCTCGGCGGCTGCCAGCAGACGGACCGCTTTCAGCGTGAGCAGTTCGGGGTCGCCCGGGCCCGCACCCACCAACGCCACACGGGGCGAATCAGGACCGACGACCGACGACATGCCCGGCACTCTACCCAATTCTTGATCGCATTGGTCGGGTTTAGCTCCGGGGTCAGACGACATGACCGACGTCGCACCGGCGGGCATCTCGTCGGGCGGAGGAGTTGCGTAGCATCGCCGCCGATGGACTTCTCGTGGACCCCCGAACAGATCGCCCTGCGCGCCCGTGCACGCGAGGTGGCGCTCGATGCCGTCGCCCGCTTCGGCCGATCGAACGACTCGTGGATGAACGGCTACTCGAAGGAGTTCGCCAAGGAGATGGCCGCACAGGGATGGATCGGCATGACCTGGCCCGTCGAGTTCGGTGGCGGCGGCCGGCCTGCCATCGACCGGTTGATCGTCGGCGAGGAGATGATCGCCGCCGGTGCCCCGATCGCGGCGATGTGGTTCGCCAACCGCCAGATGGGGCCGACCCTCATCACCTACGGCCGCCCCGACCAGCAGGCCGAGTTCCTGCCCGCGATGTTGGCGGGCGAGACCACCTGGTGCATCGGCATGAGCGAACCCAACGCCGGTAGCGACCTGGCCAGCCTGAAGACCTCGGCCGTGCGCGACGGCGACCACTGGGTGATCAACGGCCAGAAGATCTGGACGAGCTTCGGCGCCGAGGCCGACTACTGCTACCTCA
>JBEIIG010000034.1:0-38874 GCA_040380855.1 Acidimicrobiaceae bacterium
CCTCGGGTTCTCGCTGTACGACACCATCGTCGTGTTCGACAAGATCAACGAGAACACCGAGCGCTACGCAGGCACGCGTCTCGGTCAGCCCGACATCATGAACGTGTCGATGAACCAGGTGCTGATGCGCTCGATCAACACCAGCCTCGCCGCCGTGCTACCGGTGCTGTCGTTGCTGCTGGTGGGCTCGGTGGCGTTCGGCGCCGTGGCGCTGCGCGAGTTCGCGCTGGCGCTGCTCATCGGCCTGCTCATCGGTTCGTACTCGTCGATCTTCGTGGCTGCGCCGCTGTTCGTCATCTTCAAACAGCGCGACACGCGCAACCGCAGCACACAGGGCGAGCACGTGGTGGGCGCCGAACTCGAGCGTCTGGTGCTCGGCGGGTCGCCCGAAGGCCACCGTCGCGAACTGGCCCGGGCACGGTCGCGCGCTGCCGAAGGTGTCGATCCGGGCACCATCGCTGCATCGTCGACACCCGAGAGCGTGCTCACCCATCCGCCGCGGCCGCGCAAGAAGAAGCGGCGCTGATCATCGGTCGGCGCTCCACGCGAACGGTACCCTGAGGGCATGTCGGGCAATCCCGAGTGGCTCACCCGTCTCGTGCGCGAGATCGCCGACTACCCCCAGCCGGGGGTGACGTTCCGCGACATCACGCCCCTGCTCGCCGACGGCGAGGGCTTTGCCACGGCGATCGATGAGTTGGTGGCAGCGTTCACCGATCTCGACATCGACCTGGTGATCGGCATGGAGGCCCGCGGGTTCATCCTCGCCGCACCCGTCGCCTACCGCCTCGGTGCCGGGTTCGTGCCGGTCCGCAAGGCGGGCAAGCTGCCCTGGGCCGTGGTGCGCGAGGAGTACTCGCTCGAGTACGGCGCCGACGTGCTCGAAATGCACCGCGACGCAATCCGTCCCGGCGAGCGGGTGCTGGTGATCGACGACGTGCTCGCCACCGGCGGCACCGCTGCGGCGACGTGTCGGCTCATCGAGGAACTCGGAGGTGTGGTGGTGGGCCTCGGCTTCCTCATCGAGATCGACGGCCTCGGTGGGCGCGGTCGGCTGGGCCAGCGCCGGGTGAGCGCCCTCAGCAGGTACTAGGCGGCGCCATGGCAACGGTCGATCGGGTGCTTCCCTGGCGGCGTCATCAGCCCACACCCGCCGAAGAGCTCACCCCGCTGCTCACGGTGTACCGACGGCGCCGGCCCAAGGCGCCGGTGACGATGATCAGCCGGGCCTACGAGATGGCGTCCGAGGCACACCGCCACCAGACCCGCTCGAGCGGCGAGAGCTACATCAACCATCCGCTGGCCGTCGCGCAGATCGTGGCCGACATCGGGCTCGACGATGTATCGCTGGCGGCAGCGCTGCTGCACGACGCGGTGGAAGACACCGAGATCAGCCTCGCCGACGTCGACCGCGAGTTCGGCGCCGAGGTGGCGTCGATCGTCGACGGTGTCACCAAGCTCGAGCGCATCCGGTTCGACTCGAAAGAGGCCCAGCAGGCCGCCACGATGCGCAAGATGCTGGTGGCGATGGCCCGCGACCTGCGGGTGCTCATCATCAAGCTCGCCGATCGGCTGCACAACATGCGCACCATCGCCGCGATGCCGAGCGAGAAGCAGCGCCGCATCGCGCAGGAGACGCTCGACATCTACGCCCCGCTCGCGCACCGCCTCGGCATCCAAGAGGTGCGCCAACAGCTCGAAGACCTGGCGTTCGCCTCGCTCTACCCGAAGCGCTACGCCGAACTCGACCACCTGGTGAGCACCCGCACCCCCGAGCGCGACGTCTATCTCGCCAAGTCGATCGCCGAGGTGCGCAACAAGTTGGGCGCCGTCGGCATCACGGCCGATGTGACGGGGCGCGGCAAGCACCTCTGGAGCATCTACGAAAAGATGGTGCAGAAGGGCAAGGAGTTCGACGAGATCTTCGACCTCGTCGCCGTACGCGTGATCGTCGAGTCGGTGAAGGACTGTTACGCGGCGCTGGGCAGCATCCACGGCAGTTACACGCCGGTGGTGGGTCGCTTCAAGGACTACATCGCCATGCCGAAGTTCAACCTCTACCAGAGCTTGCACACCACGGTCATCGGTCCGGGCGGCAAGGTGATCGAGGTGCAGATCCGCTCACGCGAGATGCATCAGCGCGCCGAGTGGGGTGTTGCTGCGCACTGGGCGTACAAAGACGATGCTGCTGCACCCGACTTCGACTGGCTGAACCGCATCATCGACTGGCAGGCCGATCTCGCCGATCCGGCCGCCTTCATGGAGAACCTGAAGACCGACCTCGAGCAGGACGAGGTGTTCGTGTTCACCCCGAAAGGGAGGGTGGTCACCCTGCCCAAGGGATCGACGCCGGTCGATTTCGCCTACGCCGTCCACACCGAGATCGGCCACACCTGCATCGGGTCGAAGATCAACGGCAGGCTCGTGTCGCTCGACAGCGTGTTGCGCAGCGGCGACACCTGCGAGATCTTCACGTCGAAACTCGACACCGCGGCACCGTCGCGCGACTGGCTGCAGTTCTCCGTCTCACCTCGAGCGCGCAACAAGATCCGTCAGTGGTTCTCGCGTGAGCGGCGCGTCGACATGATCGAGGCCGGTCGGGAAGAACTCACCCGCGAGTTCCGGCGGGCAGAGGTGCCGCTGCAGCGGGTGTGGAAGAGCGATGCGCTGGCCAGCGAGACCGATGCGGCGGGCTACACCGACCTCGACAGCCTGCTCGCCGCGGTGGGCGAGGGCCATGTGTCGGCGCCTTCGCTCGCCCAGAAGGTGGCGCGCGCCTATCACGACAGCGACGACGACCAGATCTCGTCGAGCGTGCTGCATCCGCAGCGGGCACGGCGCAGCCGCAAGAACCCGGGGGTGATCGTCGAAGGCCTCGACGACGTGCTCATCCGCCTGTCGAAGTGCTGCACCCCGGTGCCCGGCGACGAGATCATCGGCTTCGTCACCCGCGGCCGCGGTGTGTCGGTGCACCGGGCCGACTGCGCCAACGCCGAGAGCCTCATGTCGGAGCAGGCGCCTCGCCTCATCGAGGTCGAATGGGACGGCGATCAGGCGGGGGCTCTGTTCCGTGCCGCGGTGGAGGTGATCGCCTTCGACCGTTCGAAGCTGTTGCGCGACGTGGCCAACTCGCTGAGCGAGCAGCACGTCAACATCGTCGCCTGTTCCACCCACACGGGCAGCGACCGCGTGGCCCGGATGCGGTTCGAGTTCGAGATGGCCGACCCGTCGCACCTCGAGTCGGTGCTGCGCACCATCAAGACCATCGACGCGGTGTACGACGCCTATCGCATCGTGCCGGGCAAGGGCGACTGAGCCGTGGCGCAACGGGTGGTTCTCACCGCGGCAGCGGGCGGTATCGGTCGTGTGGTCGCCGAGGCCTTCATCCGGCGCGGCGACCGGGTGCATGTGTGCGACATCGATCGCAGCGCCGTCGAGGCGTTCCGCGCCGCCAATCCCGCAGCGACGGCCAGCACGGTCGATCTCGCCGACGGCGACGCCATCGACCGCTGGCTCGAACAAGCGATCGTCGACCTCGGCGGTGTCGACGTGCTGGTGAACAATGCGGGTACCAAAGGGCCGACCGCGTACGTGGAAGATGTCGACCCCGACGAGTGGAGTGCCTGCCTCGCCGTGTCGCTCGACTCGCACTTCCGCTGCGCCCGCCGGGTGGCACCGCTGCTGAAGGCTCAGCGCAGCGGCACCATCATCGAGATCTCGTCGATGGCCGGCCTGTACGGCTACGGCATGCGCACCCCGTATGCCGCCGCCAAGTGGGCCCTCATCGGGCTCACCAAGTCGCTCGCCATCGAACTCGGACCGTACGGGGTCACCTGCAACGCCATCTGCCCCGGCTCGGTGCGCGGCGACCGGATCGACCGGGTGATCGCGGCCGAGGCCGCCCAGCGGGGCGTCGACCCGCAGGTGGTCGCCGACGAATACGTCGCCGGGCAGTCGATCAAGCGGTTCGTCGAACCGTCCGAGATCGCCGACATGTGCCTGTTCCTCTCGTCGCCCGCGGCGTCGATGGTGAGCGGCCAGGCCATCGGCGTCGACGGACACACCGAGACCTACCATCTCTGAGCGAGCGATGACTCGCCGGGTCTCGTTCCGCGACCGCTGGTTCGCGCCGGTCGAGACCGCCGCGTTCCGCGAGGGTGTGCGGGCGATGGCACCGTTCGGCGTGGCGATCGCGGTGTGGGGCTTCGTCACCGGGGTGGCGATGGTGAACACCGGGATGCCGGTGTCGATCGGGCTGGTGATGACGCTCACGGTGTTCGCCGGTTCGGCCCAGTTGGCGGTGCTGCCGTTGCTGGCCGTGGGCGCGCCGTTGCCGCTGGTGTGGGTGACGGCGCTCATCGTCAACCTGCGCTTCGTCATCTTCTCGGCCAGCAGTCGGCCCGCGTTCGTGCACCTGCCGCTGCGCCAGCGGGCACTGGCCGGCTACCTGAACGGCGACCTCGGCTTCGCCCTGTTCTCGCTGCGCTTCGCCGACGACCCCGAACGTGGCAACCCCACGCAGTGGGGCTACTTCTACGGTGGAGCGGTCGTGAACTGGACGGTCTGGCAGGCATCGTCGATCGCCGGACTCCTGCTCGGCGGGTTGGCCCCGTCCAGCTGGGGGCTCGAACTGGCGGCCTATCTGGCGCTGGTGGCCGTGCTGGTGCCGATGACCGTCACCTCGCCCGCAGTGGCCGGAGTTGCGGTGGCGGTGGTGGTGTCGCTCGCCACCGTGCGGATGCCGTTGCGGCTGGGCCTCATCGTGTCGGTCGTGGCCGGTGTCGCCGTCGCTCTCGCCGTCGAGCGTGTGCGCACCAGCGTCGCGGTGCGTGCGCGGGCAGCGGGGGAGGAGGTGCGGTAGCGATGGGTCTCGACGACTGGCCGTACATGCTGGGTGCCATCGCCGGCCTGGTGGTGGTCACCGTGATCGCCCGCGCGAGCTTCTTCGTGCTGCCGGCGCGCATCGAATTGCCGCTGTGGCTCGAACGAGCGTTGCGGTACGCGCCGGCGTGCGCGCTGGCGGCCATCATCGCGCCCGGTGTGCTGGCCCACGACCGGCAGGTGGTGATCAGCTGGGACAACCAGCAGCTCTGGGCGCTGGTGGCCGCGACCGCTGTGTTCGCACGCACGCGCAACATGCTGGCGATGATGGCGGTGGGAATGGGCGTGTTCACCGTGCTGCGCCTGCTGGGCTGATCGGCGGCGGGTGCATCGAAACCCTCCCGGCCAGCGCAGAGGTGGCCCGGTAGGATCGTGGACCGTGCCCGAGTTCCAGACCAGCCCAGGGATGCGCGACATCCTGCCGCCCGATTCGGCGCGCTGGCGACGCTTCGTCGAGGTGTTCGCCGAGGTGGCCGACGGGGCCGGTTACGGGCAGGTCATCTCGCCGTTGCTGGAAGACCTCGGGGTGTTCCAGCGCATCGGCGCTGCCACCGACGTGGTGAGCAAGGAGATGTACGACTTCGTCGACAAAGGCGGCCGGCATGTGGCGCTGCGCCCCGAACTCACCGCGTCGGTGTGTCGGGCGTTCGTGCAGCACCACCCCGTCACGCCGTGGAAGGTCTGGTACACCGGGTCGCAGTTCCGCTACGAAAAGCCCCAGCGCGGCCGGTACCGCCAGTTCGACCAGGTGGGTATCGAGGTGCTCGGCGCGAACGACCCCTATCTCGATGTCGAGATCATCGCCCTCGGGTGGGAGTTCTTCCGTCGCCTCGGCCTCAGTCGGGTCGACCTGTTGCTGAACTCGCTCGGCGAACCCGACGACCGGGCGCGCTACGTCGCCGCGCTCGAGGCCTACTTCCAGGCCCATCTCGGCGACCTGAGCGCCGAGAGCCAGGCCACACTCGCCCGGAACCCGCTGCGCGTCCTCGACTCGAAACGGGCACAGGACGCGCCGGTCGTGGCCGGGGCACCTCAGATCGCCGACTTCTACAGCGACGAGGCCGGTGCCCATTTCGCCGCGGTGCAGCAGGGTCTGATCGCGCTCGGCATCCCGTTCCGTGTCGAGGCGAAACTGGTGCGCGGCCTCGACTACTACCGCTACACCACCTTCGAGTACCAGGGCGGCACGCTCGACTCGGCACAGAACGCCCTCGGCGGCGGTGGCCGCTACGACGGGCTCGTCGAGTCGTTGGGCGGTCCGGCCACGCCGGGCGTGGGCTTCGCCCTCGGCCTCGATCGCACGTTGCTGGCGTGCGACGACGAAGGCGTGTTCGCCGCCCCCTCGAGCGGGGTCGACGTGTTCGTCGTCGACACCACCGGCGGCCTCGAGGCGCTCGGCATCACTGCTGCGTTGCGTGCGGTGGGTATCCGGTGCGACCGCGCCTACGAGAACCGCAGCATGAAGAGCCAGATGAAGGTGGCCGACCGCAGCGGGGCCGCCTATGCAGTCATCGTCGGCACCAACGAGCTCGAGGCCGGCACCGTCGTGGTGCGACCGCTGCGAGCGGAACGACCGACCGGGCAGGGCGACGCCCCGGCGATGTCGGGCCAGTACGACGTCGCCCGGCACGATCTCATCGACCACCTCACGAAAGCACTCTCATGAGCAGCACGTCCATGCGCACCCATCAGTGCGGCGAACTCCGTCCCGAACAGATCGGCACCACGGTCAGCCTGTGCGGCTGGGTGGCCACCCGCCGCGAGCACGGTGAGAAGCTCGCATTCGTCGACCTGCGCGATCACTCCGGCGTCACCCAGTGCGTCGTCGACAACTCGGTCGATGTGCGCCCCGAGTACGTCATCCGGGTCACCGGCACCGTCGCCGCTCGTCCGGCCGAGAACGTCAACCCGCGTATCCCCACCGGTGGCATCGAACTGCAGGACTGCGTCGTCGAGGTGCTCAATGCGGCCGATGCGCCGCCGTTCCCCATCAACGAGCGCGCCGACCAGGTGGCAGAGAACACTCGCCTGCAGTACCGCTTCCTCGACATCCGCCGCGAGCGCATGCAGCGCAACCTGCGCCTACGTGCTGCCGTGAACTCGGCCATCCGCCACGCCATGGAGGCGCAGGACTTCGTCGAGGTCGAGACGCCGATGCTGGTGCCCAGCACGCCCGAGGGTGCCCGCGAGTTCATCGTGCCCAGCCGCCAGCAGCCCGGTTCGTTCTACGCGCTCCCGCAGAGTCCGCAGTTGTTCAAGCAGTTGCTCATGGTGGCCGGGATCGACCGCTACTACCAGGTGGCCCGCTGCCTGCGCGACGAAGACCTGCGCGCCGACCGGCAGTACGAGTTCATGCAGCTCGACATCGAGATGAGCTTCGCCACCCAGCACGACGTGCACACGGCTATCGGCAACGCCGTGCTCGCCGCGGCGCGGGCTGCCGGCCAGGAGCCCGGCGAGATCGTCACGCTCACCTGGCACGACGCGATGAGCCGGTTCGGCAGCGACAAGCCCGACCTGCGCTTCGGTATGGAGTTGGTCGAACTCACCGACGCGTTCGCCTCCACTGGCTTCAAGGCGTTCGCCGGTGCTGCCTGTATCAAGGGCATCAATGCCGCCGGCAAGGCCGACGAGTTCGGCCGCAACAAGCTCGATGCGATGACCGACAAGGCCAAGAAGATGGGCGCGAAGGGCCTCGTCTGGATCAAGGTCGGCCCCGACGGCGAGCTCGAGTCGCCGGTCAGCAAGTTCCTCAGCGAGGGTGAGCAGGCCGAGTTGCGCGCCCGGCTCGACGCCAAGACCGGCGACCTGCTGCTCATCGTCGCCGACGCGTGGAGCACGTCGTGCGAGGTGCTCGGCACACTGCGCAACGACATCGCCCGCCCGCCGGTGCACGAGGGCCCGTACCGCTATCTGTGGGTGGTCGACTTCCCGCTGTTCGTCGGTGTCGACGAGGCGAGCGGTCGGCCCCGCCCGGGCCACCACCCGTTCACCCAGCCGCACCCCGACGACCTCCACCTGCTCGAAACCGAACCGTTGCGGGTGCGCAGCCAGGCGTACGACCTCGTGCTGAACGGCTGGGAGCTGGGTTCGGGTTCCATCCGTATCCATCAGCCCGAGCTGCAGGCGCGCATCTTCGGCCTGCTCGGCATCACGCCCGAGGAGGCCGATCGCCGCTTCGGGTTCTTCCTCAACCCGTTCCGCTATGGCGCGCCGCCCCACGGTGGCTTCGCCTTCGGCATCGACCGCCTGGTGGCCATCTTGGCGGGCGAGGAGAACATCCGCGAGGTCATCGCCTTCCCGAAGACCCAGTCGGGCGCCGACCCGATGACGAACGCGCCCACACCGGTCGACACCAAGCAACTCGACGAACTCGGCGTCCGCGTCCTTCCCCCCAAGGCCTGACCCGCCCCCGCTTCCCCCTCATCGGCGTTTGTGAGCCCACCCCGGTCTGTCAGGGTTGCGCTCACAAACGCCCGACATCACGACATGCGTGTGTGAGGTGAACCCGGCTCCACCGGGATGCGCTCACAGACGCTGATGGGGAAGGGGGGTACATCTCATGGAGATGTATCGCTGGGCCGAGCGGCACGACGGGCTGCTCACTGTTGCGGTGTTGCGTCGCGCCGGTTGGACCGATGCAGCGATCGACTACCACCGCTCGACGGGCAGGTTGCGACCGATCCGTCGCGGTGTCGTGGCCATCAACGGAACGCCTCCCACCTGGCGACAGGCCGTTCGTGCCGTGTTGCTCGGTGCAGGCGTGTGTGCGGCGCTGTCGCACGAGACAGCTGTGCGTGTGCTCCTCGGTTGGATCGGCGACGAGGAGCAGATCCATGTCCTCGTGGCACTGGGGCATCAGGTGGTGCTCGACGGTGTTCGGTGTCACCGTTCCGGGCTGATCGAGCCGGGCGACATCGTGTGTCGTGGCGAGTTGACCTGCACCTCACCGTTGCGCACCGTGATCGACCTCAGCGGCTCGTGGTCGGCGAAGCGACTCGGCCTCCTCGTCGACGAGTTCATGCGGCGGTCGATGCTCGACCTGTCGGAACTCCGCCGGCGTGTCGACGAGCTTCGTCCGGCCCCAGGACGATCGGTGGCGACGTTGCGCGCAGTGCTGAGTCGACGACCAGGGCGCTACCACCCTGGCGAGAGCCCGCTCGAGGCACGGATCGCGCAGGTGATCATCGCCGAGCAGTTGCCGCCGCCGGTGCAACAACTGAGGTGGTCGGTCGACGGGCACCGCTACCGGTTCGACTTCGCCTGGCCGGATCAGCGTGTCTACCTCGAAGGCCTCGGATTCGGGTTCCATTCGATGGCCTCCGACCTCGAAGACGACGCCCGACGCCAGAACGACCTCGTCGCTGACGGGTGGCGGCCGATCGAGATCACCTGGGGCATGAGCGACCGCGAGATCGGCCAGTCGATCCGTCGACTGCTCACCTGAGCCGAGCCCGTCAGCGCCCCCAAGCACCCTCGCCCGCGACGGGCGCCCGCACGCACCCTCGCCCCCCGAGCCTCCTCGCCCCTCGACCGTTTGTGAGTGGGGCGCTGATGGACACGATTTCGCTCACAAACGCTGCGGAGAGGGTGCAGGCACCGCAGGCGTTTGTAAGTGGGGCGCTGATGGACATGGTTCTGCTCACAAACGCTCTGGGGGGGGAGGGGGTCGGGTGGGGTGGGGAGGGGTGGGGTGGGTAGGGTGCGGGCATGGCGGGGCAGCATTTCCGGGCCGGGGTGGTGATCGTGGTGCGGCATCCCGATGGTCGTCGGGTGCTGGCATTCGAGCGTGCCGATGCCGCCGGCAGCTGGCAGTTGCCCCAGGGCGGCCTCGACCAGGGTGAGGAACCGATCGAGGGTGCCTGGCGGGAACTGATGGAAGAGACCGGCCTCGGGCCCGACCACGTGATGGCGCGTGCCGAGTTCCCCGACTGGGTGGCCTACGAATGGCCGGTCGAGGTGATGCAGGTGCACGGCCGCGACGGCCGTCGGCGCGGGCAGATCCAGAAGTGGTTCCTGTTCGACGCCCACCACCCCGGCATCGAGCCCACGCCCGACGGCACCGAGTTCGTGTCGTGGCAGTGGGTCGAGCCGGCCTGGTTGGTGGCGCAGGTTCCCGAGTGGCGCCGCGGCGCCTACGAACGGGTGCTGTTCACCCTCTGAACCGGAGTCGCCGGGCCGGGCGTGCTCGTCGGTCGCGTCGCACTGAGCGAACGGGCGGTCGTGACCAAGTGCCCGGGAGCACACCGTGGCCCGTGTGGCACACTGCCCCCGTGCAGCAGCAGACCGACCCCAACACCGCGCCACGACCACGCCGACGGTCACCGGGACGGTGGAACGGATCGGCACGGTTCCGCACCCGGGCAACGGTGGCCGCGAGTACAGCGACCACGGGCAGCATCGCTGTGGCGGGAAGTGCGGCAACGGCGGGGAGTGTGGCGGTGGCAGGCAGCATGGCCACCGCGGGCAGTGTGGCGGTGGCCGGCAGTGCGGCCACCGCGGGCAGTGTGGCGGTGGCCGGCAGTGCGGCGACCGCGGGGAGTGTGGCGGTGGCAGGCAGCGTGGCGACCGCCGGCAGCGTGGCCGTGGTGGCGAGTGCGGCCACGGCGGGGAGCGTCGATGTGCGCTGGAGCGCACTCACCTTCTTCGGTTCGCAGATCCGTGCCTGTGTGGCCACGCTCGCCTGTATCCGGTGCACACGGTGCGTCGGCTGCATCGGGTGCGTCGACTGCGTCGACTGCGTGGGTTGCATCGGCTGCGTGGGCCTGCGTGGCGCGGTGGGCATGCGCGGTGTCAGCCGAGCGGCAGCGGCTTGACGGGTGACGTCGGCCAATTGCCCGACGCTGCGGCGGACGATCTGCCTAGCATGATCGTTCTGTGAAGCCCGTCTCGAAGTCAGCCAAGCTCGCCAACGTCGGTTACGACATCCGCGGACCTGTGCTCGACCGCGCCCGCGAGATGGAAGAAGAGGGGCAGAAGATCCTCAAGCTGAACATCGGCAACCTCGCCGTGTTCGGCCTCGACCCGCCCGACGAGATCGTGCAGGACATGATCCGCAACCTCGCCAGTTCGGCGGGCTACACCGACAGCAAGGGCCTGTTCGCACCGCGCAAGTCGATCGTGCACTACACCCAGCAGAAGCGCATCGCCGGGGTGAGCGTCGACGACGTGTACCTCGGCAACGGGGCGTCGGAGCTGATCACGATGAGCCTCAACGCGTTGCTCGACGACGGCGACGAGGTGCTCGTCCCTGCTCCCGACTACCCGCTGTGGACGGCGTCGGTGTCGTTGAGTGGCGGTCGGCCCGTGCACTACCTCTGCGACGAGCAGAGCGACTGGTTCCCCGATCTCGACGACATCCGCCGCAAGGTGACGCCCAACACCAAAGCGATCGTCGTGATCAACCCCAACAACCCCACCGGCGCGCTGTACCCGCCCGAGTTGCTGCAGGAGATCGTCGAGATCGCCCGCCAGCACCAGCTCATCGTGATGGCCGACGAGATCTACGACAAGACGCTCTACGACGGCAACACCCACACCAGCATCGCCTCGCTGGCCGACGACGTGCTGTTCGTCACCTTCAACGGGCTGTCGAAGAACTACCGCTCGTGCGGCTACCGCGCCGGATGGATGATCCTGAGCGGCGAGAAGCGCCACGCCCGCGACTACATCGAGGGCCTCGACATGCTGTCGTCGATGCGGTTGTGCTCGAACACGCCCGGGCAGTTGGCCATCCAGACCGCACTGGGCGGCTATCAGAGCATCGACGACCTGGTGGCGCCGTCGGGTCGGCTGTGCCGACAGCGCAACGTCGCCCACGAACTGCTCACCCAGATCCCGGGCGTCACCTGTGTGAAGCCGAAGGCTGCGCTGTACATGTTCCCGCGCCTCGACCCCACCATGTACCCGATCGAGAACGACCAGGACTTCGCCTACGAACTGTTGGCCGAGGAGAAGTTGCTGATCGTGCAGGGAACCGGGTTCAACTGGCCGACACCCGACCACTTCCGCGTCGTGTTCCTGCCGAACGTCGACGATCTCACCGAGGCGATCACCCGGATCGAACGCTTCCTCGGTGGCTATCGCCGCCGACACCGCACCTGAACAGCGTCCCGGCGCGACGGGGCCGAAGCGGTAGCGTCGGGCAGGTGACCGACCTGTTCAGCGCCGCCGCCGAGGAGCGTCTGCGCGATCAGGCACCCTTGGCCGCACGTCTGCGCCCGCGCACCCTCGACGACGTGGTGGGCCAGGAGCACCTGGTGGGCCCGGGCAAGGCGTTGCGCCGCCTGGTGGAGCACGACCGGCTGACGAGCGCCATCTTCTGGGGCCCGCCGGGCACGGGCAAGACCACCTTGGCCCTCGCCGTGGCGGGCAGCACCAAGCGTGCGTTCGAGCAGCTCAGCGCCGTCACCGCCGGGGTGAAAGACGTCCGTGAGGTGATCGAGCGCGCACGCGACCGGCTGGGCCAGCACGGCCGCGGCACGATCCTGTTCCTCGACGAGATCCACCGGTTCTCGAAGAGCCAGCAGGATGCACTGCTGCCGGCCGTCGAGGACGGCACGCTGACGCTGATCGGCGCCACCACCGAGAACCCGTTCTTCGAGGTGAACGCACCGCTGCGCAGCCGCTCGACGCTGTTCCGCCTCGAGCCGCTCGGTCGCGATGCGATCGAGACGCTCATCGGCCGTGGCCTGCAGGCCGAGGGGCTGCGCGCCGAACCCGACGCGGTCACCCACCTCGCCGACCGGGCAGGGGGCGACGGCAGGCAGGTGCTGACGGCCCTCGAGGTGGCCTGCGCCCTGGCACGCCCGGGCGCGGTGACGATCGAGCATGTGGAAGCCGCGCTCGGCACCAGTGCGCTGCGCTACGGACGCGACGACCACTACGACGTGATCAGCGCGTTCATCAAGTCGATGCGCGGCAGCGATCCGCAGGCAGCGGTCTACTACCTGGCGCGCATGCTCGAAGCCGGTGAGGATGCCCGGTTCATCGCCCGTCGGATGATCATCTTCGCCAGCGAAGACGTCGGCCTGGCCGACCCCACGGCACTGCTGACCGCGGTGGCCGCGGCGCAGGCGCTCGACCATGTGGGTCTGCCCGAAGCGCAACTGAACCTCAGCCAGGCGGTCATCCACCTGGCCACCGCACCGAAGAGCAACCGGGCCGCGCTCGCCATCTGGAACGCCCGCAGCGATGTGCAGGCCGGAGCGGTGGGCGAGGTGCCCGCGCACCTGCGCGACGGGCACTATCAGGGGGCCAAGACACTCGGTCACGGGGTGGGCTACGAGTACCCTCATGACCATGCCGACGGCTGGGTGGACCAGCAGTACCTACCGGCCGAACAGGCCGACAAGCACTACTACGAACCCAGTCGGCACGGCCACGAACGCGAGATCGGCGAGCTGATGGAACGGAGGCAACCATGACCGCAGGCGAACTGGCAGTACTGCTTGCCGCCGTCTTGTGCTGTATCGGCTTCGCCGCCCTCGTGGTGGTGCTGATGCGGGTGCTCGACTCGTTGAAGTCGCTGCGCGAGGAAGTGGCCCATCTGCGTGCCGAGACCGGCCCACTGCTGGCCGAGTTGCGCAGTTCCACCGAGTCGGCCGCCGCGATGATCGACGAAGCTCGCGACGACCTCGACCGGTTCGACCGGGTGCTGGGTTCGGCCGAGGCCATCAGCAGCGCGGTGCAGGGCAGCGGCGCCATCGCTCGCGCCGCGCTCAGCACGCCGGTCATCAAGACCGCGGCCATCGCCACCGGCACCCAACGGGCCTGGCGGCGCCTGCGGCGCAAGGACCAGAGCCAGATCGAGCGGCGCAGCAGTTCGCGGAGGTCGGCGTGATCAAGCGGTTGCTGTGGTTCACCGGTGGGCTGGTGGCCGGTGCGCTGGGGATGGGCGCGGCGAAGAAGAAGGTGAAGACCGTGGCGGGCGAACTGGCGCCGGCACAGGTGGTGAAGCGGGCCGGCGATTCCGCACGCGAGCGGGGTCGGTGGGTGACCGACGCGCTGACCGAAGGCCGCGTGGCGATGCGTGCCAAGGAACGCGAGCTGCGGGCTCGGCTCGACGGCCGCGCCACCTCGCTCGCCGACGAACTCGACGATGTCGACACCGTGCTGGTCGACGGTCGTCCGGTCGAGCCCGGTCAGGTGATCGTGCTCAAGCAGGTGAAGGCCGACGGGCAGCGTTCGCGCCGACGCGCCTGACCGACTCGCGATGACACCGGCCCTGATCGACGACCTGCGCGCCCTCCTCGGCGACCACGCCGTACGCGTGGGCAGCACCGAACTGGGCCTGTACCGGCGTGATGCGTCGAGTCTCGACGGAAAGGCGGGCGCGGTGTGCTTCCCCACCAGCACCGCCGAGGTGCGTGCCGTGGTGCAGGCGGCGGTTCGCCACGGCGTGCCGTTCGTGGCGCGCGGCGCCGGTACCGGCTTGGCAGGCGGCGCGGTGCCGCTCGACGGGGCCCTGGTGATCACGCTCACGAAGATGAACCGGGTGCTGTCGGTCGATCCGGTGAACCGACTGGCGTGGGTCGAGCCGGGTGTGCTGAACCTCGATCTCACCCGTGCTGTCGCGGTGCACGGCCTGCACTTCGCCCCCGATCCGAGCAGCCAGCAGAGCTGTTCGATCGGCGGGAACCTGGCCAACAACTCCGGCGGGCCGCACTGCCTGGCCGACGGTGTCACGTCGGCTCACATCCTGGCGGCCGAGGTGGTGCTGCCCGACGGAACCCTGGTGGTGCTCGGCAGCGAATCGGGCGAGTCCGAGGGCTACGACCTGCGTGGTGCGTTCGTGGGGAGCGAGGGGATGTGCGGGATCGCCACGCGGATCTGCGTGAGGCTGACGCAGAACCCGCCCGGTGTACGCACGATGTTGTTCGACTTCGACACCGTCGAGGCAGGCGCCCAGACCGTGAGCGCGATCATCGCGGCGGGCATGGTTCCTGCGGCGCTGGAGATGATGGACCAGTTGTGCATCGAGGCGGTCGAGGCCTACATCCACGCCGGGCTGCCCACCGATGCCGCCGCGGTGCTGCTCGTCGAGGTGACCGGTGCCGAGCACGCGCTGGTGCACGACGAGGAGCGGGTGGTGTCGATCGCACGAGCGCACGGTTGCCGCACGGTGCGCATAGCCGCCGACGAGGCCGAGCGGGCACTGCTGTGGAAGGGGCGCAAGACGGCCTTCGGTGCCGTGGCGCGCATCAAGCCCAACTACTACCTGCACGACACCGTCGTGCCCCGCCGGACGCTGCCCGGGGTGCTCGCCCAGGTGTACGAGATCGCGGCACGCCACGACCTGCTGGTGCTGAACGTGTTCCACGCCGGCGACGGCAACCTGCATCCGCTGTTGGTGTTCGACAAGCGCGAGCCGGGGGTGATGGACCGGGTGCACGCCGCCGGCGAGGAGATCGTGAAGGCCTCGGTGGCTGCCGGTGGTGTGTTGAGTGGAGAACACGGGATCGGCCTCGAAAAGCGCGATCTGATGCCGTTGATGTTCGCCCCCGCCGATCTGGCGGCACAGGCTGCGCTGCGTGCCGCGTTCGACACGACCGGGTTGGCGAACCCCACGAAGGTGCTGCCCAGCCCATCGTCGTGCGGCGATGCGCACGAGGTGCCCGAGGGGTTGTGGGTCTGACGTGATCGACCTCGACGAGTTCGCTGAGGCGGTGGGCGCCGAAGGGCCGGTCACCATCTGCGGTGCGAGCACACGGGGCGGTGCGATGCCCGGAGCGCGCACTGTGCAGGCGCCCGATGGCATCGACTGGATCCAGGCCGACGAGATGACCGTGTGCTGCGGTGCGGGCACGCCGGTGGCGCACCTCGCCGCGGCGCTCGCCGAGGTGGGCCAGCGCACCGTGCTGCCCGATGGTGGCACCGTGGGGGGCGCGCTGGCCGTGGGGGTGAGCAGCGTGCGCCGCCTGGGTGACGGACCGGTGCGCGATGCGTTGCTGCAGACACGGTACGTGTCGGCCGCGGGTGAGGTGGTGAAGGCCGGAGGGCCGACGGTGAAGAACGTGAGCGGCTTCGACCTGTGCCGCCTACTGGTGGGCAGTCGGGGCACGCTCGGCTTCCTGGGCGACGTCATCGTGCGCACCCGGCCGCTACCGCTCGCGTCGCAGTGGTTCACCATTGCGACCGACGACCCGTACCCGTTGTTCACCGCCCTCTACCGCCCCGCCTCGGTGCTCTGGGACGGCCAGCGGGTGTGGGTGCTGCTGGAGGGTCATCCGCGCGATGTGGAGCAGACGGCAGCGCGGCAACATCTCGAGGCGTGCGCGGCCCCCGCGGTGCCGAACGGCCGACGTGTCGTCGTGGCCCCGAGCGCCGTCGCTGCCACCCTTACCTCGCTTCCGGCAGGGTCGGCGCTGGCCGAAGTGGGCATCGGCGTGGTGCACCTGCAGGTCGGCACCACCGTGGCTGCACCGACCATCGCTGCGGAGGTCTCCGCAGTGCAGCAGCGGGTGAAGGCGTTGTTCGATCCGGCCGGACGGCTGAGCCCCGGCGTCGTGCTCGCCGGCACCTCGAGGCCATGACCGACGACCTCCCGTTCGTCGCTGCGCCGGTGGCCGACGTCGAAGCAGCCACGCGGCTGGCCGAGCAGGCGGCCGCCCAGTGGGGGCTCGCCTCACCCGTGCTGATGCGAGTGGGAATGAACGCGCTGTTCGCTGCAGGCGACGATGTGGTGGTGCGCGTGGGTCGTCCGACGTGCCCGGCCGGGGCTGCGCCGCGGCTCGCCGAGGTGCTCGCGACGGCGGGCATCCGTGTACCGCACCACCTCGACCTCGAGCCGATCGAGCGCGAAGGCATGGCCGCCTGGGCAGTACGCCGCGAGGATGCGGTGGGCGAGGTCGACTGGGCAGAGGTGGGCGAGTTGGTGGCGCGTGTCCACCGCATCGACCCGGGCAGCATCCGCGGTCACCACCCGGTACCGGCGGCGAGCTCGTTCCCGTGGTGGCGGTTCGACCGCCTGCTCGCCGAGGTCGACGATCTGCTCGACCCACCGGCCCGGCAGGGCATCACCGCGTCGATCGCGCGTCACGGCGACTGGGCCCGCCGCGGCGCAGCACTGGTGCTGTGCCACGGCGACGTGCACCCGGGCAACGTGATCGCCACCGCTCAGGGAGCGGTGCTGCTCGACTGGGACCTGCTGTGCACCGCGCCCGCCGCCTGGGACCACGGGCCGCTGATGACCTGGACCGAGCGATGGGGTGGGGAACCGGGTGTCTACGAACGGTTCGCCGCCGGCTACGGCCGGTCGATGCGCGGCGACGACGTCGCCGAAGCACTGGCCGAACTGCGCCTGGTGGCCGCGACGCTGATGCGCCTGCGCGCCGGACGGCACGACACCGTGGCACGGGCCGAGGCCGAGCGGCGGCTGCGGTGGTGGCGAGGCGACCCCGATGCACCGGCCTGGCAGGCGCAGTAGCCGGCCAGCCGCTCAGTTCGGCTGGCAGGTGGGGCAGTAGTAGCAGGGGCGACCGGCGAGGTCGACGGTGGCCACGGCCGTGCCACACCGCAGGCAGCGGTCGCGGTGGTAGACGTAGGTGGCCTCGCCGCGACGGATGCGGCGGCCCTTGGGCAGGTCGAGCTCGCTCCGGTCGACGGTGATGATGCGGTTGTCGCGCACGCCCTGGCGGAGCATGGCCGTGATGGTCGACCACAGCGCGTCGAGTTCGGCAGTGTCGCAGGCCTGCCCCGGGCGGCTGGGGTGGATGCCGTTCACGAACAGTGCCTCGGCGCGGTAGACGTTGCCCACCCCGCACATCACCGACTGGTCGAGCAGGAGCGCCCCCATCGCCTGGCGGCTGCGCTGCATCCGCTCGATGGCCATCGTCGGCCGGGCATCGCGCCGTAACGGGTCGGGCCCGAGCCGCGCCACGATGGTGGCGCGGTCGGCCTCGTCGCCGATCGAGCAGTCGGTGGGCCCGGCCAGGTCGATGGTGCACTCGTCGGTCTGCAGACGCATCCGCACCGCGCCGGCCGGAGGGGGTGCCTCGGCGCCGCGGTGCACCCGGAACTTGCCGAACAGGCCGAGGTGCACATGGCCGATCAGCCCGTTCGACCAGTGGTACCAGAGGTGCTTGCCCATCGCCTCGAGCCGGTCGAGCCGCTGGCCGTCGACCATCACGGCGTCGGTGAAGCGGCCCTGGGGTGAGCTGACGGCGACGTAGCGGCCGGTGAGGAGCGCGCCGTGGTCCTTGGCGATGCGGTGGATCGTGTGGCCCTCGGGCATGGGCGGGCAGGGTAGTGGTGGCAGTGGTTCGCGTCGCCGCGGACTACCGTGACACCTGCCGTGCACCTGTCGATCGACCCCGAGGAACTCGCCACCTGCGTCGGCTGTGGGCTCTGCCTGCCGCACTGCCCGACGTTCCGCGCCACCGGTGAAGAGGCGCTGTCGCCGCGGGGCCGGATCGCTGCGATGCGTTCCGTACAGAACGACGACGCACCGGTCACCGACGAGTTCGTGGGCTTCATGGAGACCTGTGTGCAGTGCCGCGGCTGCGAGCCGGCATGTCCCAGCGGTGTGCCGTTCGGGCATCTCATGGAAGCCACCCGCTCGACCCTCGCCGCCCAGCACCGCATCACCCCGCGGTGGCAACGGCTGGGCTTCTCGGTACTCCGACGGCATCGGCTGCTGCTGGCCGGTTCGACCCTGCTGGCCGTCGCCCAGCGCCTCCGGCTCGTGCCGCGCCGGCTCGGGTTGCCGCAGCTCGCGCTGCGCCGTGGCCCTGCGGTGCGGCCCACCGGTACCGATGCCTGGTTGTTCACCGGCTGTGTGATGGATGCCTGGCAGCGCGACGTGCACCACGCCACCGCCCGGGTGCTCGACGCCGCGGGGGTGCGCTACGCCATCCCGGGCAGCGGTGGCGCCTGCTGTGGCGCACTGCACGTGCACGCAGGGCTCACGGCGGCCACCGAGCGGCTGGCGGCGGCCGTGATGGCGTCGATGCCGGGCGACGCGCCCGTGGTGGTGAACTCGGCAGGGTGCGGGGCCGCCCTGAAGGACTACGGCCATCTGCTCGGCACGGCCGAGGCGGCAGCGTTCAGCGCCCGGGTCCGCGACGTGCACGAGTTCGTCGCCCCGATGATCGACCGGCTGTCGCTGCGTCGGCGCAGCGAACCACTCATCGTGCAAGACCCCTGCCATCTCCGTCACGTGCAGCGCACCCACGCTGCCGTGCGCACCGTGCTGGGGGCGGTCGCGCCGCTGGTCGAACTCGACGACGACGGCCTGTGCTGCGGTGCCGGCGGTGCCTACTCGGCGCTGCAGCCCGAACTGGCCGGTCAGGTGCGCACGCGCAAGGTGGCCTCGATCGACCGGGCCGGCGGACACGAGGTGGCGAGCGCCAACCCGGGTTGCTCGATGCACCTCGCGGCCGTGGGTGTGCGGGTGCGCCATCCGATGCTGGTGCTCGACGAGGCGCTCGACCGGGGCCGCTCGTGAGCGGGCCCTACGACGACCTGGCCGAGCAGCTCGAGGCCATTGCCGCCGAGCTCGACGAGCGGGCCTTCGAGATGCTGCGCGAGGCGGCGGCCGAGCGGAGCGGTCGGCCTGCCGACGACAAGCGGCTCGTCCAGGCGCGCCGCGCGGTCGAGAAGGCGGCGCATCTGCTGCGCGGTCAGTCGGGCGACGACTGAGGCCCCGTCGGGTCGTCGTGTCCGCCTCGGGCGATGAACTCGGTGAGCGTGTCGGCCACCACGAGGATGTCGGTCTGGACGATGCTCACCACCGGTGAGTCGTCGCTGGGCCCGACGTAGAGGTGGTTCCACAGCGGGGTGAGCAGCGGCGAACGGCCCAGTTCGCGGCGGGCGATGTGGAGCGCGTCGTCGAGCGAGACTGGTCGGGCACCCCAGTCGGGTATCCACATGTCGTTGTACTCGACGTCGAACAGGGCGCCCTCGACGGGGCCGTCGACCAGGAACGCCGTACCGTCGAGGTCGCGTAGCCGCCAGTCGGGTACACGGGTCCAGCGCAGGATGCCGTCGGTGTCGCGTGGTGGCTCGGGCAACTGCACCGGGTGCACCAGGCGCAGCACCGCTCGCCACAGGGGCGCCATCGCCAGTCCGAAGTGCCGTTCGGCCCGTTGCAACTCGGCCTCGTCGAGCCCGGGTTCGCACACCCAGTCGTCGCCCCTGCGCAGCGCCGCCGCGAACTGCTCGACCGCCTCAGCGAGCGATGACGTCACGCTGCGCCGTCGGGGCCGACCAGGGTGACGGTGTCGCCGGCGCGCACCACACCGGGGGTGATCACCTCGGCGTAGACACCCACGTTCTGGTCGAGGTCGCGTACGACATGGCGCAGCACGGCACGGTCTTCGGGCAGGTCGGCCGACACCTCGCGGGTCACCATCACGCAGCGCGGGCACGCGTCGATGATGCGCAACTCGACCTCGCCGATGCGCAGCCGACGCCCCACCCACCCGAACTCGGGGTGGCCGGGTGCGTCGCCGGTGTCGATCACCAGGTTGGGACGGAAGCGTCGGACGTCGACGGCGCTGTCGGGCAGCGCGGCGGCCAACGACCGAAGCGCCGAGGTGCTCATCACGAGCAGCGGAAAGGCGTCGAGATAGGTGCCGGGAGGCGACTCGAACTCCATGATCACGGGCGGGAAGATGCCGAGGTCGGGCAGTGGCTCGTCGGCCTCGCGGCCGAACACGGCGCGGAGTTCGGTCAGCATGTCGGTGCTATCGGGGGCGCCACGGCGGTAGTGGTCGAGATCGGTGCGGGGTTGCAGCGGCCACAGGCTCACCCGGTGCCCCAACGCAGCCGACACCCGGTCGTTCACCCCGGGTTCGTCGGTGCGCACGGTCGTGCCGTCGGGCAGCGTGATGACGACGGTGCTGCCCGGCGCCGGATCGGTGTCGACGTAACGGGCGGCGAGGCGCATCAGGCCGCCGATCTTCTTCGCGCCGCGGATGCCGCCGCGTTCTTCGTCGCGTGTGGCCCAGGTGCGGTCGCCCTCCATCCCGTCGGGGCCGAGGCGGGCGGCGGACACCTCGCTGCCGATCATCGACTTCACCGGGTACTGCCACAGTTGGGCGAGGTGCATGGTCACTCCTGTGCGGTGGCAGGGTCGGGGACGAAGCTGTTGATGAGGTCGATCATGGCCCGCAGATCGCCGTAGCCGTGGTGGGCGAAACGCAGGCCCAGCCGCGGCAGCTCGGGCACGTCGTGCTCGGCGATCTCGCGTTCGTCGGGTGCCACTCGTTCGATGCGCCCGGCGCGGCACACGTGCCCGAACCGCTCGTTGAGCAGGTCGAGCTGGGCCTCCGTGGGAGCGTGGCGCAGTCGCACGACGAGTTGTTCGCCGATGTAGCGGATCGAGTCGAAGTTGGCGTAGAAGCGGAGGATCTCGTCGACTGCCACATCGCACGATTCGGTGATGGTGTAGAGCTGGGTGTCGGCGGGCGACACCAGCCCGCGGGCGACGAGCTGGCGATCGATGAACTCGTGGACCGTCTCCCAGTACGGGTCGCCCGGTGTGTCGAGGAACACGATCGGCACCGGCACCCCCTTGCCGGTCTGGGTGAGGGTGAGCACCTCGAACACCTCGTCGAGCGTGCCGAAGCCGCCGGGCAGGCAGATGAATGCCTTGCTCTCCTTCACGAGCATCAGCTTGCGGGTGAAGAAGTACTTCATCGTCACGTTCTTCGAGTCGCCGGCGATGACCGGGTTCGGTCGCTGTTCGCGCGGCAACTCGATCGACACGCCCATCGACTGGGCCCGGCCGGCGCCTTCCATCGCGGCCTGCATGATGCCCGGCCCGGCTCCGGTGATGACCATCCACCCGCGGGTGGCGAGTGCGGCGGCGGCACGGCGGGCCTGATGGAACAACGGGTCGTCGGGCTCGGTGCGGGCCGAGCCGAAGATCGTCACCTTCGGGGCGAGCCGATAGGGCCGGAACATCTCGAACGCTGCACCCATCTCGGCCAGTGCTGCGGTGACGATCTTCAGATCGATCGTGGCAGGGCGTTGTTCGAGCAGTGTCACCAGCGAACCCAGCAGGCGTTCGGCCAGTTCGCGGTCGCGCTGGCGCGGCAGTGCGGCGACGAGCGCCTCGAGATCGGCGACTGCGGGGAGGTGGCCCTCGGGCTCCATGACGCTGCTCAGCCGCGCAACTCGGCAGCCTTGGCCTCGAGCGCAGCGATCAGCTCGTCGAAGCTCTGCTGGAAGCTCAGCACGCCTTCTCGTTCGAGGGTGGCGGCGACGTCGTCGAGGTCGACACCCGCTGCCGAGATGCCCTCCCAGGCGGCCTCGGCGGCATCGACGTCGGCATCGACCCGACGGGCCAGGTTGCCGTGGTCGGCGAATGCCTCGAGCGTGGCGTCGGGCAGGGTGTTCACGGTGAGCGGCCCGATGAGCTCGTCGACGTAGAGCGTGTCGGGGTACGCCGGGTTCTTGGTGGAGGTGCTCGCCCACAGCGGCCGCTGCACCCGCGCCCCGCGGGCCGCAAGGGCATCCCACCGCGGGCCACTGAACGTGTTCTGGAAGGCGCGGTAGGCGAGCTTGCCCTGGGCCACGGCGGCCGTACCGCGCAGCGCCAGGGCGTCGGGGGTACCGATCGCCTCGAGGCGCTTGTCGACCTCGGTGTCGACCCGGCTGATGAAGAAGCTGGCCACACTGGCCACCTTCGACAGGTCGGCGTCGGGGTGCTGGGCGTACTCCTCGAGGCCGGCGAGATAGGCCTCCATCACCCTCTGGTAGCGATCGAGGCTGAAGATCAGCGTGACGTTGATGCTGCGGCCCTCGGCGATCATCTGCTGGATGGCAGGCAGACCTTCGCGGGTGGCGGGGATCTTCACCATCAGGTTGGGCCGGTCGATCCGCTGGTTCAGCGTACGGGCGGCCACTTCGGTGCGCGGGCCGTCGTGGGCCAGGCCGGGGTCGACCTCGACGCTCACGAAGCCGTCGCGGCCGCGGCTGTCGGCGTGCACAGGGGCGAGCACGTCGAGGGCGCCGTGGATGTCGGCGAGCACGAGTTCCCAGTAGATGTCGATGACGGCACGGTCGGAGGCGGCCAGGTCGCGGAACTGCTCGTCGTAGTCGGCCGACCCCTGGATCGCCTTCTGGAAGATGGTCGGGTTGCTCGTGAGGCCACGCACACCCCGCTCGACCAGACGCGCCAGCGTGCCGTCGGTGAGGTAGCTGCGCTTCAGGTTGTCGAGCCACGGGCTCTGCCCGAAGTCGTCGTACAGGAGGACGAGGCGTTCCATCGGAGGTCCTTTCAGCCGGTCCGGCCGGTGAGGTGGTGTGCCTGTGCGACGACGTTGTCGACGTTGATACCGAGATTGTTGAGCGCCACCGCACCGGGCGCGCTGGCACCGAAGCGGTCGATGCCCACCGAGCGCTGGGCCCAACGCGCCCAGCCGAACGTAGTGGCGGCCTCGACCGAGAGCACCGGCACCCCGGGCGGCAACACGGTGTCGCGGTAGTGGTCGTCCTGGCGCTCGAAGCGGTCCCACGACGGCATGCTCACCACTCGGGCGTGCACACCCTGTTCGGCGAGCCGCTCGGCAGCGGCCACCGCCAGGGCCACCTCACTGCCGGTGGCCGCGATCACCAGGTCGGGTCGGGTGCCGGCGACATCGCGCACCACGCCGGCACCGCGCTCGACGGCCGATCCGTCGGTGCACACGGTGACGTTCTGGCGCGACAGCACCAGCGCCGTGGGCCCGTCGTGCTCGACGCACGCCCGCCAGGCGGCAGTCGTCTCGTTCGCGTCGGCGGGGCGGATGACCTGCAGGTCGGGGATGGCGCGCAGCGTGGCGAGCTGCTCGACCGGCTGGTGGGTGGGGCCGTCTTCACCCACGCCCACCGAGTCGTGGGTGAACACGAACACCACCTTGGCCCGGCTGAGCGCAGCGAGGCGCACCGCTGGGCGCATGTAGTCGAGGAACACGAAGAACGTGCCGCCCACCGGCAGCACGCCGCCGTGCAGGGCCATGCCCACCATGGCAGCGCCCATCGCGTGCTCGCGCACGCCGTAGTACACCTGGCGGCCCGCCGGCTGTGCGGCCGACTGGGCGAGTTGGCCCGACAGCTTGGTGCCGGTGTTGCCGGTGAGATCGGCGGCACCGGCCATCACCCCGGGCACCTGGGCGAGGGTGGCGTTGATGGCCTTCTCGATGGCCACGCGTGTGGCGATCGACTCGCCCTGCTCGAACCGGGGCAGGGCGTCGACCCAACCGGCGAGGCCGGTAGCGGCCCAGCGGGCGTCCCAGACGGCGTGGTCTATGCCGCTGTCGTGCAGGCGCTGGCTCCACGCGCCGCTGGCCGCGGCGCCACGCTCGGCACAGTGGGCGCGGTACGCCTCGACCAGGTCGGCGGGGGCCCAGAACGGCTCGTCGGGAATGCCCATCACGGCCTTCGTGCGGGTGATGTGCTCGGCCGTGAACGGGTTGCCGTGGGCGTGCGGGTTGTCGGTGAGGTCGGGGCTGGGGTGGCCGATGTGACTGCGCAGCACCACCAGGCTGGGTCGGTCGGTCACCGCCATCGCCCGACGCAGCCCGGCTTCGATCGCGTCGAGGTCGTCGGCCACCTCGCCCAGGTTCTCGACGTGCCAGCCGTACGCAGCGAATCGCTGCGGCACGTCGTCGCTGTAGGTGAGGTCGGTGGTGCCGTCGATGGTGATCTTGTTGTCGTCGTAGACGCACACCAGCGACCCGAGGCCGAGGTGGCCGGCCAGCGACGCCGCCTCGTGGCTGACACCCTCCATCAGGCAGCCGTCGCCGGCAACCACGAACACGTGGTGCTGCATCACGCCCGTGCCGAACTCGGCGGCGAGCTGTCGCTCGGCGATGGCCATGCCCACGGCATTGGCGAACCCCTGGCCCAGCGGGCCGGTGGTCACCTCGACACCGGCGGTGTGGTGCACCTCGGGGTGCCCGGGTGTGGCCGAGCCCCACTGGCGGAACTGGCGGATGTCGTCGAGTTCGAGGCCGTAGCCCGCCAGGTACAGCAGCGAGTACTGCAGGATCGAGGCGTGACCGTTCGACAGGATGAACCGGTCGCGGTCGGGCCAGTGTGGCTGCGCCGGGTCGTGACGCATCACCCGGCTGTACAGCACATGGGCGAGGGGAGCCAGCGACATCGCCGTTCCCTGGTGTCCGCTCTTCGCCTGCAACGGGGCGTCCATGGCGAAGCCGCGGATGAGCGAGATGGCGAGTGCGTCTTGTTCGGGTGTCAGCGAGGGCACGCTGCGACTGTACCCGCGGGCCGCTACGGGCCCGTCGATCGGTGGCGCTGCGAGCGGCGCGAGTCGGTCAGACGGCAGGCGGCAACAGGGTGAACGGCACCAGATGCCACGGACCGCGGTCGATACGGCAGTGGGCGAAGATCTGGCGGTACTCGGTGAAGTCGATGTCGCCCTTCACGAGGCGGTAGGTGAACTTGCCCGGATCGACCGTGAACGGGCTGACGTTGCGCGCCACCTGTTCGTCGGTCTCGGCCGCGCCGTTGCGGAACACCACCTCGAAGTTGCCGCTGCCGGCCTCGTCGGGCGGGCAGTAGATGAGGGCGACCAGATGTGGCGACACGGTGACGGGCACGGGCTGCGGGGCTGCCATCGAGAACATCGCCCCGGTGAGGTCGATGCGGGTCGACGGGCCCGGCGCCTGGCGCATGGCGAAGTTCTCGACGAAGAGCGCGGACACGATGTGCATGGGGCGAGGGTACCGGCCCGACGCGAACTAGGGCTGGCCGGGCGAGCGCTCGTGGCCCTCGACCCATACGGCGGTGACGTGGAGGTGCTCGTCGAGAGCGACGAGGTCGGCCCGACGCCCTGGTGCGATGGCGCCGCGGTCGGCGAGACCGAGCAGTCGTGCCGGTGTGGCCGAGGCAGCCTCGAGGGCGTGCTGGAGGGGTATGCCAGCGGCGACACAGGTGCGCACGGCACCGTCGAGGGTGAGGGCGCTGCCCGCCAGGGTGCCGTCGGCCAGACGCGGTGCCCCGTCGCGCAGGGCGAGTCCCACCGGCCCGGCCGAACCCGAGCGCCACGCGACCGCGTCGGTGACGAGGGCGATGCGCGCCGGGCCCAGCACGCGGAACGCCAGGGCAAGCATGCGCGGGTGCACGTGCACCCCGTCGGCGATCAGCCCGGCGGCGATGCGCTCGTGGGTGAGCACCCAGGCGGCCACACCGGGCGTGCGATGGTGCAATCCCGTCATCGCGTTGAACAGGTGGGTCACCATCGATGCACCCGCCGCCCAGGCCCGATCGAGTTCGTCGTCGTCGGCAGCGGTGTGCCCGAGCGACACCATCACGCCCCGGCTGCGCAGCATGGCCACGGCCTCGGCCGCGGCCCGCTGCTCGGCACCGAGGGTCACCATCGCCACGTGTGGCGGAAGGGCCGCCAGCCAGTCGAGGTCGATGTCGGCCACCAGGTCGGGCCGGTGGGCGCCGGTGAGCCGCCCCAGGAACGGGCCCTCGAGATGTGCGCCGGCGATGGCCGGCCGGCCGGAACCGGGGCGTTGCATCGCTGCGGCGATGCGTGCGAGGGGTTCGCCGTACGACTCGGGTCGCATGGTCACCAGGGTGGGGCACCACGTGGTCACGCCCTGGGCGAGGAGCAGTCGGTCGAGGCGGTCCCAGTCGTCGCCACGGGCGCGGGTCACGTCGACGTCGTCGATCCCGTTCACCTGCAGATCGATCAGACCCGGCGCGAGCAGGGAAACGTCGGCGGGCCCACTGGCTGGTTCGATCGCTGCGATCGCGGTTCCGTCGAGGTGCACGGCAGCGTGTTCGACCCAGCCCGTCGGGGTGAGCACCCGGTCGGCGACGATGACGGACGTGCTGGAGACGGGCATCGCGGGGCGACGGTACCACCGCACCCCGGCACGGCAGGCCCTGGATAGGCTCGCCCCATGGTGGATCACGGCGACGAGCAACTGTCGACCCGTGACCTCGTGTTGGCCGAAGCAATCCGTTGTTTCGCCGACGACGGCTACGACGGCACCTCACTGAACGACATCGCGGCCGGTGTCGGCATCAAGCGGCAGAGCCTGCTGCACTACTTCGGCTCGAAAGACGGCCTCTACCGGGAAGTGTTCGAGCGGATGCTCAGCGACTGGTTCGTGCGTCTCGAGGATGCGATCAACAACAACGAGCGCGGCCTGCGCAAGGTCGAGTACGTGCTGTCGGTGAGCTTCGACTTCTTCGCCGACAACCCCGACTACATCCGTCTGGTGCGCCGCGAGGCCCTCGCGGGTGGCGCGCACCTGGGCATCGACCTGGCGGCCGTGCTGCGGCCCTACTGGGATCGCAGCGTGCGGTTCTTCGAACGCGAGATGGACGACGGCACGTTCCGCCGTCACGACACCGAGCAGCTGCTGCTCACCGGCTACGGGGCGATCCTCAGCTACTTCTCCGACGCCCCGTTCCTGGGTGGCCTGCTCGACGTCGACCCGCTGAGCCCCGAGGCGCTGCGCCGCCGCCGCGACCACATCGTCGCGTTCTACCGCATGGCCCTGTTGCCCTGACGGGCGCTACCGTCGGCTCCCATGGCGACACTGGGGCTGGCAGCGACGACGGTTGGATACGCGGTGGAGGGCTCGGGCACGCCGGTGCTGCTGTTCCACGGCACGACGATGAGCCGCACGGCCTGGGACATGGTGCGTGCGGCGATGCCTGGTGAGCACCAGTTCGTGATGATCGAGTTCCCTGGCTCGGGCGAGTCGTCGATGCCCACGGCCCCGATCGAGCTCGACGATCTGGTCGCCCAGGCGC
Organism: Acidimicrobiaceae bacterium; assembly: GCA_040380855.1. Taxonomy (GTDB): domain Bacteria; phylum Actinomycetota; class Acidimicrobiia; order Acidimicrobiales; family Ilumatobacteraceae; genus VFMC01. The sequence goes on from JBEIIG010000034.1 coordinate 27,607, forward strand.
TGGCGGTGATGGACCACCTCGGGCACCGACGCTTCCACGTGGCCGGGTACTCGCTCGGTGCAGTGGTGGCGCTCGCCACCGCAGCGGCCGCTGCCGACCGGGTCGTGTCGGTCACCTCGCTGTGCGGGTGGGCCACCACCGATGCCCGTATGCGGTTCACGTTCGGCCTGTGGCGCCAGCTCATCGCCACCAGTCCCGAGCTGTTCATGCGCTACGCGGTGGCCGACGGCTTCACCGCGTCGATGATCGCCATGCTCGAACCGATGCTCGAGGGAGTGGTGGCCCAGGGGGCGGCGTCGATCGCACCCGGCAGCGACGCCCACCTCGAGCTCGACGAGCGCATCGACATCAGCGACCGCCTGGCCACGATCACCGCCCCGACGCTGGTGATCGGCGGTGCCGAGGATCGATGGGTCGACATCTCGCACAGCCGCGCCGTGGCGGAGGCCGTCGCCGGTTCGCGGCTCGAGGTGCTGCCCTTCGGCCACCTGGTGATCCAGGAGGGTGCCGCCGCGGTGGCCGAACTGTTGCACGCCCACCTCGCTGCCGCATCGGCATGAGCCGCGCCGACCAGCATCCACCGCTGCCCGACGACATCGCGGCGCGATGGTCGAAGTTCGGTCGCGGCGACGACGAGCTGTACGTGAACCTGTTGGGCCTCGTGGTGGAGGAGATCCGCACCGACTACTGCCGGATGCGGATGCCGTTCCGCGCCGTGCTGAACCAGGCGGCGGGTGTGGTGCACGGCGGAGCGATCGCCGGACTGCTCGACTCGGTGGTGGTGCCGGTGGTGGGCTCGGGGATCGAGCCGGGCTCACGGTTCTCCACCGTCGACATGCACGTGCAGTACCTGTCGGCACTCGTCGGCGAAGACGCCGTCGCTGAGGGGTGGGTGGTGAAGCGCGGCAAGCGCACCGTGTTCGTCGAGGCCGAGTGCGTCGGCGCGAACTCGGGTGCGCTCATCGCCCGCAGCATCCTCACCTACGCCGTCAGCCTGCCGCGCTGAGGTGGGGTTGATCGTCGCGGCGCGACGTTGCTGAGTAGCGTTGACGAAATGGCTGGAACAGGACACACACTGTCGGAATCGGCGTCGAAGGCGCTGCTGCGCGGGTACGGCGTGCCGCTGGCCGACGAGCGCGAGGTCGGCACCGCCGCCGAGGCGGTCGAGGCGGCACGGGCCCTCGGGTTCCCGGTGGTGGTGAAGCTCTGCGGCGACGCCATCGCGCACAAGACCGAGCGCGGCCTGGTGCGGCTGCGGCTGAGCGACGACGCAGCGGTCGAGGCCGCCGCCACCGACCTGCTCGCAGCAGCCACACCCGACGACGGCGCGGTCACCCTGCTGGTGGCGCCGATGATCGCAGGGAACCGCGAACTGATCGCCGGTGTCGTGCGCGACCCACAGTTCGGCCCCACGGTGATGCTGGGCGTGGGCGGTGTGCTGGCCGAAGCGGTCGCCGACGTGGCGTTCCGACCAGTGCCCATCACGGCGGTCGACGCCGACGACATGATCGACTCGCTGGCCACCCAGAAGCTGCTGGGTGCGTTCCGTGGTGAGGCTGCGGTCGACCGCGAACGCCTCGCCGCTGTGCTGCTGGGGCTGTCGGCGGCAGCCGAGGCGCGTCCCGACATCGCGAGCATCGACGTGAACCCGCTCATCGTGCGGCGCGACGGAACACCGGTGGCCGTCGACGCCCTCGTCGAGGTCGATCCCGAACCGGCATCGGCCGGCGACGCCGCAGCACCGCGGCCGCGCCCCACCGACGAGCAGTTCCGTGCCCTGTTCGAGCCCCGTGGGGTGCTGGTGGCCGGCGCCTCGTCGCACCCGGGCAAGTTCGGGTTCGTCAGCCTGCACAACATCCTCGCCAGCGGCTACCAGGGCGCCGTGTACGGCACCAACCTGCAGGGCGAAACGGTGCTGGGCATCCAGACCGTCGCCGATGTCGACGCCCTGCCCGACGGCGCCATCGACCTGGTGTTCGTCTGCACGCCCGCATCGGCCAACCCCGACCTGCTGCGCGCCTGTGCGCGCAAGGGCATCGGCGCCGCGTTCCTCACCAGCGCCGGCTACGGCGAGGCGGGCGACGAGGGCCGTCGTGCCGAAGCCGAGCTGGTGGCGCTCGCCGACTCGCTCGGCATCCTGCTGGCCGGCCCGAACGGCCAGGGCGTGGTCAGCACCCCGGCCTCGCTGTGCGCCCAGATCGTCGCCCCGTATCCGCCGGCGGGTCGCATCGGTGTGGCCAGCCAGAGTGGCAACTTCGTGAGCAGCTTCCTGAACTACGCCCGCCAGACGGGTGTGGGCATCAGCCGTGCCGTGTCGGCGGGCAATGCAGCCGCCGTCACCCCTGCCGATTATCTCGACTGGTACGCCGACGACCCAGCGACGGCGGTGTCGCTGGCCTATGTGGAGGGCATCGTCGACGGCCGGGCGCTGCTCGACGGGTTCGCCAGCGTGGCCCGCCGCAAACCGCTCGTGGTGGTGAAAGGTGGTGCCACCGAGGCAGGTGCACGGGCCGCCGCCAGCCACACGGGCGCCCTCGCCGCCAACGACACCATCTTCGACGGGGTGTGCCGCCAGACCGGTGTCACCCGCGCCGCCACGGTGGAAGAAGCGTTCGAGGCCGCAGCCACGTTCGCCACCCAGCCGCTGCCCGCCGGGCCCAATGTGGTGGTGCTCACCACGGCGGGCGGGTGGGGCGTGGTCACCAGCGACGCCGTACACCGCGACGGCACGCTGCGGCTGATGCCGCTGCCCGACGACCTGCGCGCCCAGATCGACACCAAGTTGCCGCCCCGCTGGAGCCGCAACAACCCGGTCGACTGCGCCGGGGGAGAGGTGCGCGACACCATTCCCGAGGTGATGGAACTCATCGCCGCGCACCCCGACGTGCACAGCGTGGTGTATCTCGGCCTCGGCATCCAGAGCAACCAGGCCCGGCTGATGCGCGAGGGCCGGTTCTACCCCGATCACGGCCTCGAACGGATCGTCGCCTACCACGAGCGCCAGGACGAGCGCTTCGCCCAGGCGGCCGACGCGCTGTCGCGGCAGTACGGCAAGCCCATCCTCACCGCCACCGAACTGGCCGTGGCCGACCCGGCCAACGCGGGTCCGGCGGCCGTTCGCGCCACCGGTCGGCTCTGCTATGCCAGCGGCAACCGTGCCGTGGTGGCGCTCGGCCACCTCTATCGCTACGCCCGCTTCCGCCAGCAGCACGGGATCGGCTGAATGGAGCGTCGGCCGAGCAGCCCGGTGGTGGTGCTCAGTTGCATCGCCGTCACCGGTGCCATGGTGCTGCTCGTGCTGTGGCAATGGCTCGTAGCCGGTCAGGTGCGCGACCCCGAACCGGTGGTGGCCGCCTCGGCACCACCCGCCGAATGGTCGCTCGGCACACCGATCATGTCGTACCGCCGGGCGCCGGGGGTGCTGGCTTGGCAGGTGAACGCCACCTCGTTCGCCACTGCGCTGCAGCCCGTCGCTGCCCAGATCGATGCCACGTCGTGTCTGTCGGTGTCGGTCGACGGTCGCCCCGTCACCACCGTCAACCCGGCCCAGCCGGTCATCCCGGCCTCGAACCTGAAGATCGTCACGGCTGCCGTGGCACTCGACGTGCTGGGGCCCAACTACACGTTCACCACCACGGTCGCCGGTGAGGTGGGGCCCGACGGCGTGGTGGCGGGCGACCTGGCGCTCATCGGTGGTGGCGACCCGGTGCTCACCACCGACGCGTGGCTGCAGCAGGGTGCGCAGACCTACCCGCCCATCAACGTCACCCGGCTCGACGACCTTGCCGACAAGGTGGTGGCGGCAGGGGTCACCCGTGTCGACGGCAAGGTGATCGGCGACGCCAGTCGCTACGACGACGAATGGTTCATCCCGTCGTGGTCGCCCGATCTGCGTGGTGCCGAGGCCGGCCCCTACGACGCGCTGCTCGTCGACGACGCCGAACTGCGCGCCGACCTCGACCCGGCTCGCCACGCAGCCACCACGTTCACGCAGTTGCTGCGCGACCGAGGCGTCACGGTGGGCCAGGGAGCCGACGTGGGTGTGGCGGCATTCGCCACCGAGGTGGCGACGATCACGTCGCAGCCACTGTCGGCGATCGTTGCCGAGATGCTGCAGACCAGCGACGACAACACCGCCGAGATGCTGCTGAAGGAGATCGGCCTCGAGTTCTCGGGGGCGGGCACCACGGCAGGTGGTGTCGCCGCGGTCTTCGACCGTCTCGCCACCTGGGGGGTGCCGGCCACGGGTGCGGCCGTCGTCGACGGTTCGGGCCTGTCGCGCAGCAATGTGGTCACCTGTTCGCTGCTGCTCGGCGTGCTCGACCATGGCAGCCCGGCCGACGCCCTGGGGGTGGGTCTGCCGGTCGCCGCCACCTCGGGCACGCTCACCGATCTGTTCATCGACACGCCGATGGCCGGCCGACTGCAGGGCAAGACGGGCACCCTCAGCGATGTCAAGACGCTCTCGGGATACGTCGTCGCCGCCGACGGCAGCGTCGTGCAGTTCTCGTTGTTGCAGAACTCGCCCGGGATCGACGACGGGCCGTACCGGGTGGTGTGGGAACAGATCCTCGCGCCCGCCCTCGCCACCTATCCGAGCGGGCCGAGCGAAGCCGACCTCGCCCCACGACCGCGGGTGGGCTGATGGCCGTTCTGCCGATGTTCCCGCTGGGCAGTGTGCTGCTGCCCGGCACGGTGCTGCCGTTGCACGTGTTCGAGCCGCGCTACCTGACCATGATGGGCGACTGCGCCGCCGAGCACGACTACGAGTTCGGGGTGGCGCTCATCGAGCGGGGCAGCGAGGTGGGCGGTGGCGACCAGCGCAGCCGGGTGGGCACCGTGGCCCGCATGGTGCAGTTGGGCGAACTCGGCGACGGCCGGCTGCTGGTGGTGTGCGTGGGCACGCGGCGCATCCGGGTGAACGCCTGGTTGCCCGACGACCCCTATCCGCTCGCCGATGTCGACGACTGGCCCGACGCCGGTGCCGAGGCAGGCACCGATGCGAGCTGGCACGAAGCACTCGCCACGATCACCGGCCGGGTGCGCCGGGCCGCTGCGCTCGCCGTCGAGCTCGGCGACCGGGCCGGCGACGCGTCGACCGAGATGAGCGACGACCCGGTGCTGGTGTCGTACCAACTCGCAGCACTGCTGCCCGTCGGCTCGGCCGATACGTACCGGCTGCTCGCCGCGGCGGGCCCGGTCGAGCGGGTCGGCCTCATCGGCGAGATGCTCGACGACGTCGAGGCACTGCTGCAGTTCCGGCTGAGCGACGACGAGATGCCCGACCTGTGACCGGTGCGGGCCGGTCAGCACTGTGGCGCCAGCGTTCGATGTGCCAACATAGGGCGTGATGAGCGACCAGAACGCCACCAGCAGCGGTTCGCGCGCCACCTCGTCGTCGACCGACCTGAACGATGTCGTCGACATGGTGAAGACCTACGCGCGGCAGGAGACGCTCGGTCCGCTGCGCGGCGCCGGTCGCTGGATCGCGTTCGGGCTCGCCGGTTCGCTGTTGCTCGGTGCCGCAGCATCGCTGCTGGTGCTCGGGGTGTTGCGCCTCGTGCAGACCGAGTTCGGCCCCACGTTCTCGGGGCGGTGGATGAGCCTGGTGCCCTACGTCATCGCGCTCGTCATCTGCTTCGCGGTCATCGCGTTGGCTGCCTCGCGGATCGCCAAGAAGTCGCTGCACCAGGACTGAGTCGGAGGAATCGACCCATGGCACAGGCAAAGATCACCCGGAACGATCTCGAGGCCCGCTTCAAGGCCCTCCAAGACGACGTGAACACGAAGGTCAGCAACAAGAAGCAGAGCCTGGCCTCGGCGGCAGCCGTCGGTGGTGTGGTGCTCGTCCTCATCGTGTTCCTGCTCGGCAAGCGCAGCGGTCGCAAGAAGTCGACGTTCGTCGAGATCCGCAGGGTCTGAGCGTGCCGATGCTGTTCGACCCCCGGCGGGTGCGGGTGTTCTCGCCGGTCGGCCTGCTGCGTCGCTATGCGACCTATCAGGGCATGAAGGGGCGACGCGGCTGGCTGATGGTGGGTGGCGTGCTGTGGGCGGGCAGTCGCCTGCGCAGGGCCGTGTCGCGCCAACCCGAATCGGTGGTGCTGCCCCGGCTCCGCCCCGGCGAGACGCTGATGGTCACCCCGCGTCGGCCGCTCAGCCGGCGCGAGCGCCGTGCCGTTCGGCGTGCGCGCTGACGCATACTGATGCCCTGATGAAAGTGCTGTTGCGCAATCCGTCACGCGAGGTCACCATCGACGGCCGTCGAACCGTCATCGCGCTGCTCGACGAACTCGGTCTCAACCGCGAGTCGCACCTGGTGATCCGCAATGGCACACTCGTGCCGGGCGACGGCGAACTCACCGTCGACGACGTGGTGGAGATCCGTCCGGTCATCTCCGGAGGTGCCTGAGATGCGGGTGCCCTCGAAGTGCCGCACGTGCGGCGAGCCGGCGATCATCGACCTGCCGCGGCACAACGCCAAGTTCTGTGCCGAGCACTTCCTCGAACTCTGCCGACGGCAGGTGACCAAAGCGATCGAGCAGTTCGACATGCTCACGCGCGACGACCGCATCCTGGTGGCCGTATCGGGCGGCAAGGACAGCCTGGCCGTGTGGGACCTGCTGTACGAACTGGGCTACCAGGCCGACGGGCTGTACATCGGTCTCGGCATCGGCGAGTACAGCGACGTGTCGGGCCAGTACGCCCGCGACTTCGCTGCAGCACGGGGACTGCACCTCATCGAGGTGTCGCTGCGCGGCGAGTACGGCTACGACATCCCGACTGCCGCCCGGGCCACCCGCCGGGTGCCGTGCTCGGCGTGCGGGCTCAGCAAGCGGCACCTGTTCGACAAGGCGGCGCTCGACGGGGGCTACACCGCACTGGTCACCGGCCACAACCTCGACGACGAGGCCGCCGTGCTGCTGGGCAACACCCTGCGCTGGGACGTCGGCTACCTGGCCCGCCAGCTGCCCGTGCTGCCCGCCCGCGACGGGTTCCCGAAGAAGGTGAAACCGCTCGTGCGGCTCACCGAACGCGAAACCGCGGCGTGGTGCGTGGTGCGCGGGATCGACTACCTGGTCGACGAGTGCCCGATGGCCGTGGGCAACAAGCACCTCGGGTACAAGAACATGCTCAACGGCATCGAGGCCGAATCGCCCGGCTCGAAAGCAGCGTTCTACCTGAACTTCATCGAGCACATGGCGCCGCTCCTGGCCGACCACCTGCACGACGAGCGCGAGACCCTCGGGGCCTGCGCCGAGTGCGGGGCACCCACCAGTGGCGAGGTGTGCGCGTTCTGTCGCCTCGTCGCCACCTCGGCCGCGCACGAACCGGTGCCGATCGAACTGATCACGAAGGGCCGACGATGAACCGTCCGTTCCGATACGGCGACAAGGTCCTGCTGCTCGACACCAAACAGCGTCGCTACCTCATCACCCTGGCCGAGGGCGGCGAGTTCCACAGCCACCACGGGTTCATCCCGCACGCCGACATCGTCGACCGGGCCGAGGGTCTCGTGGCGCGCACCACGAAGAACTCGGTGTACATCGCCCTGCGTCCCACACTCGAAGACTTCGTCATCGAGATGCCCCGTGGCGCACAGGTGATCTACCCGAAGGATCTGGCGCCCATCTGCATGTTGGCCGACATCGGTCCCGGGGTGCGCGTGCTCGAGAGCGGGGTGGGCTCGGGAGCGCTCAGCATGACGATGCTGCGCTGGGGGGCCTCGATCGTCGGCTACGAGTTGCGTGAGGACTTCGCCAATCGGGCGGTGGCAAACGTGCGGTCGTTCCTCGGCGAGGAAGCGCTGGCGAACTACCGGGTGGAGCTGCGCGACTGCTACGCCGGGATCGACGAACGCGATGTCGACCGGGTGGTGCTCGACCTACCCGAACCCTGGCAGGTGGTGCCGCACGCAATGGAGGCGCTGCGGCCTGGCGGCATCTTCGTGGCCTACTGCCCGTCGATCATCCAGGTGTCGCAGTTGCGTGAGGCCATGGTGGGCAAGGCATGGACGGGGCTGCGTTCGCTCGAGGTACTGCACCGTGGCTGGCACGTCGAGGGTGCTGCCGTGCGCCCCGATCATCGCATGGTGGCGCACACCGGCTTCCTCACCGTCGGCCGCTTCCTCGGCTGAACCAGCGAGCCGAGCCGGGACGCGCAACGGGGCGCCCGGAGGCGCCCCGTCGACTGGCGTTCGTGAAGCCGAACTCAGGGCTCGATGAAGATGCACTCGCCGGGGCACTCCTCGGCGCTCTCGATCACACCGTCGAGCTTGTTGTCGGGGATGTTGGCCATGCCCTCGGCGCCCTGCGGGTTGCCCTTCGCCGTGGCGAAGATCTTGTCGCCCTCTCTGACGTAGGCGAGGCCATCGTCGAGCAGGGTGAAGACATCGGGGGCGATCTCCTCGCACAGGCCGTCGCCGGTGCACAGATCCTGGTCGATCCAGACCTTCATTGCGGTTGCAGTCTCCTCGTGCGGTAGGCCATCAGGCCAGGGCGGTCGGGACGAGTGTAACGGGACGAACCGCCGCTCACCTAGCGCTACCCAGTCGTTCGGGCTGGCGTGTAGGTTCCCACCATGGCCCCAGCCGATGACGAGAGCGCCGAGTCGCTGCGCACCCAGCTACTCGTGCTCGAACAGGAGATCGCCGATCTGCGCCGTCGTCTCGGCGACGCACCCAAGCGCATGCGCGTGCTCGAAGAGCGTCTGCTCGAGACCAAGGGCCAACTCGCCCAGGCGGTGTCGCAGAACGAAAAGCTCAGCTACACCCTGCGCGAGGCCCGCGAGCACATCGCCACGCTGCGCGACGAGGTCGACAAGCTCAGCCAGCCGCCATCGGCGTACGGGGTCGTGGTGGGCAAGAACGACGACGGCACGGTCGACGTACTCACCAGCGGCCGCAAGATGCGCGTCAGCCTGCATCCCGAGATCGACCACGAGTCGCTCGACCGGGGCGCCGAAGTGGTGCTGAACGAGAGTTTCAACGTCGTGCTGGCCCGCAGTCCCGAGGCCACCGGTGAAGTGGTGACCATCCGCGAACTGATGGACGACGGGGTGCGCGCCCTGGTGGTGGGCCGCGCCGACGAGGAACGGGTGTGCGAACTGGCCGACAGCGTGCGCGGTATGCACCTGCGAGCCGGCGACACGATGCGGCTCGACACCCGCACCAACCTGCTGCTCGAACGCCTGCCGCGACCCGAGGTGGAAGACCTCCTGCTCGAGGAGGTGCCCGATATCGGTTACGCCGACATCGGTGGTCTCGACACCCAGATCGAGCAGATCGCCGACGCCGTCGAATTGCCCTTCCTGTACGCCGAACTGTTCGCCGAACACCAGTTGCCGGCACCGAAGGGCATCCTGCTCTACGGGCCCCCGGGCTGTGGCAAGACGCTCATCGCCAAAGCGGTCGCCAACTCGCTGGCCACCAAGGTGGCCGAGAAGACCGGTGGCGAGAAGGGCCGCAGCTACTTCATCAACATCAAGGGCCCCGAACTGCTGAACAAGTACGTGGGTGAGACCGAGCGGCAGATCCGCCTGGTGTTCCAGCGGGCACGGGAGAAGAGCGAGGAGGGGTGGCCGGTCATCGTGTTCTTCGACGAGATGGACTCGATGTTCCGCACCCGCGGCTCGGGTATCAGCTCCGACATGGAGAGCACCATCGTGCCCCAGCTGCTCGCCGAGATCGACGGGGTCGAGGGCTTGCGCAACGTCATCGTCATCGGTGCCACCAACCGCGAAGACCTCATCGACCCTGCCATTCTGCGGCCCGGCCGGCTCGACGTGAAGATCAAGATCGAGCGCCCCGATGCCGGTGCGGCCCGGCAGATCTTCGCCCGCTATCTCACCGACGAGATCCCCATCGCAGCAGGTGAGCAGATCGCCTCGATGATCGACGCCACGGTGGCCGAGATGTACCGCGACGACGAGGCCAACCAGTTCCTCGAGGTCACCTACCAGAACGGCGACAAGGAGATCCTCTACTACAAGGACTTCTCGTCGGGCGCGATGATCGAGAACATCGTGCGGCGGGCCAAGAAGCTGGCGATCAAGCGTGTCATCGCCGGCGGCCCGCGTGGCGTGTGCACCCAAGACCTGATCGACTCGATCAAGCAGGAGTACAAAGAGCACGAAGATCTGCCGAACACCACCAACCCCGACGACTGGGCGAAGATCTCGGGCAAGAAGGGCGAGCGGATCGTCTTCATCCGCACGCTGGTGTCGGGCCGGGCCGAAACCGACCGCGCAGGTGGTCGTGCGATCGAGCGCGTCGGAACCGGGCAATACCTGTGAGCAGCGCCGACCTCGGCCGATAAGGTGCCCGCATGGCGATCCCGAAGGTCTGCGGCATCGAGACCGAGTACGGGATCATGGTGCGCGGCGCCGACAACAACCCGGTGCTCGCCTCGTCGCTGCTGATCAACGCCTATCTGGCCACGTTGTCGCGCCGCGGTGCCGACGCCGCGGCGGTGGCCCAGCGTGCCGGGTGGGACTACGAAGACGAGCACCCGGGCCGCGACGCGCGTGGCTTCAGCCTCGACGACATGTTCGCCCCCGAGATCGAGAGCCACCTCGTGAACGCCGTGCTCACCAACGGCGCCCGCTACTACGTCGACCATGCCCATCCCGAGATCTCCACACCCGAGTGCCGCGACGCGCTCGAGGTGGTGCGCTTCGACCGGGCTGCCGAGGCGATCATCGCGGCCAGCATGGAGGCGGCCCGGGCGATGCTGCCCGCGGGGGCCGAGGTGCTGTGCCACAAGAACAACTCCGACGGCAAGGGCAACAGCTACGGCTGCCACGAGAACTACCTGCTCTCGCGCGACGTGCCCTTCGGCCGGCTGGTGGCGCAGATCACCCCCCACTTCGTCACCCGCCAGGTGGTGGTGGGCGCGGGCAAGGTGGGCTGCGAGCTGCCCGGCGTGGGCGCCGACCAGGTGCCCTACCAGCTCAGCCAGCGCGCCGACTTCTTCGAAGAAGAGGTGGGCCTCGAGACCACGCTGAAGCGACCGATCGTGAACACCCGCGACGAGCCGCACTGCGACGCCACCAAGTACCGGCGCCTGCACGTCATCGTCGGCGACGCGAACATGAGCGAGACGGCCACCTTCGTGAAGGTGGGTGCCACGGCCATCGTGCTGGCCATGATCGAAGACGATGTGCTGGGCGACGAGTGGTTGCTCGCCAATCCGGTGGGGGCCATTCGCCAGGTGAGCCACGACCCGAGCCTGCGGCGCACCATCCTGCTCCGGTCGGGCCGCCGGGCCACCG